>NZ_SLZV01000017.1 GCF_004346095.1 Faecalimonas umbilicata
AATAGGACACCCTTGGTCTTGGCTGTATCCTTCCCACTACTAGGGCGGATTAGGAACTTTCATCCATTAGCGACGTGCGCCGCAAGGCGCACACAGAAAAAAGTTACCGCAATCCTAAAGGATGTGGTAACTTTTTTGAAATTTTCTTCACTTACAAGTCGTTTCCGTACACTTCAATCTGTGTCAGCGCCGGAAATGGCGATGGATCGTCTGCTTTGATCAGATCGCACAGTTCTATCCAGCTCACTTTCCTTTTTTCAATCATAAATTCATGTGGAAGTATGCTCTTCTTCATCGAAATTTTCTCTGTGCTTCCATCCGAATAACGGATTGTAGCCTGCTCCCACCAACTATCATGCGGAAAATCTGCTCTCGTATAAAGAATGATCCGATCGATCTCCACTTCTCTTCCAAAGTCAATCTTGATCGCTGCATCCTCACGACGATTAATTCCCCACGATTGAAACGGCCACTTCCAATGTCCTTCATTTGCAGTCACTCCGTCAACTACATTGACTGCTGCAAAGATAGCTTCTCCTCTCGTTTCTACATTTGCAGATACATGTGGATAACAAGTTGTACTACATGACTGATCGTTGACATTCAGCGCCAGATTTCGGTAAGTTTTTCTCTCAAACTCTTTGGCACGTTTTAGCCAAATAAAATGTTCTGATCCGCAAAATGCCTTTGGTGATTTATTTAATCGCTTCTCACCAAATGGAATGATATATTCCATTGCATCTTTCAGATAAATCATTGAACGCCCAAGCACCTCATCTACTTGCAGCCAGAGAAAACAGTTTTTCTCACTGCTTTCCACTACAATACGATCTCCCTCTTCATAAGTTCGTTCACAGAGAAATGCAATTTCCTGCTCTCCCTCTTTACTTAATATTTCCTGTCCCTCGGCATTTTTTATTGTTACTTTTAACATCTTAATCTTCCTTCAAAATTTCTCTCACACATTCTGCCAGCGTTTCACATTTGCAATTCGCAAAGAAAAGTTCCTCAAATCTTTCCCCCTGCAATGCACCTCTCACAAGATCACGATCAAGTTCTTTTAAGATTGTAGGCAGATCTTTGTAAGTCACTTTTTTTACTTCATCCAAAATCCTCTTATTTCTCTGTTCCGGAACTGCACGCTCTCTTGGATATCCTTGTCCACTCTCTTCTGCGAATAGTTTTTCAAAGATATACTCCAGATTCAGTTCTCCACCCCATCCAAATCCTTTTGCAAATGGGATTGCAATTGCATTTCCGTCATTGATCTGTGCAAATGTATAAGCATCTAATGCATCTTCTACATGTCCACAAATCACACCTGGAAAAGAATTGCATGCAAGCATAGCTCCTTCACCAGTTCCGCATCCGGTGATCACATAGTCCGCCGCCCCTGCATTTAATAAAACTGCTGCAAGAATCCCAACCTGCACATACGTCAACTGACACTCGTCTTCTGCAGAATACATCCCGTAATTGTCTACCGAAAACCCTTTTTCGGATGCTACTTTTTCCAACGCATGCAGAATCATCTCATTCTTTGCTGCCTGGCTATTTTCATTAATTAATGCTATTTTCATATTCTTCCTCCTTATTGCCTTATGGCTGTTTTCCGATGTAGGCGAGAATTCCTCCGTCCACATACAAAATATGTCCATTTACAAAATCTGATGCTTCCGATGCCAGAAAGACTGCCGGACCTGCAAGATCTTCCGGATTGCCCCATCTGGCTGCCGGTGTTTTCGAAATGATAAACTGGTCAAACGGATGCCTTGTTCCATCTGGCTGCACTTCACGAAGCGGTGCCGTCTGTGGTGTCGCAATATATCCCGGCCCGATTCCATTACACTGGATATTGTACTCGCCGTATTCTGAAGCAATGTTCTTTGTGAGCATTTTCAATCCACCTTTGGCTGCCGCATACGCAGATACAGTCTCTCTTCCCAGTTCACTCATCATCGAACAGATATTGATGATCTTTCCATGTCCTTTCTTGATCATGGATGGAATCACTGCCTTAGACACAATAAACGGTGCATTCAAATCTACATCTACTACCTGCCGGAATTCCTCCGCAGACATCTCACACATGGGAATCCTCTTGATGATTCCCGCATTATTTACAAGGATATCAATGACTCCTATTTCCGCTTCAATCTTTGCGACCATATCTGCTACCTGTGCTTCATCTGTGACATCACAAAGGTATCCTTTTGCACAAATTCCTCTTGCCTGATATTCTTCTATCGCTTTCTCCAAATGTTCCTGCTGCAAACAGTTAAACACGATTTTTGCTCCTGCCTCAGCAAACGCAGCAGCGATTGCAAATCCGATTCCATAGGCGCCCCCTGTAATGAGTGCAACTTTTCCCTCAAGAGAAAACATGTTCTTTTCTTTCATTTTCTTCTCCCTTACCAATACATATTCCAGACATTTCTTAAACGCATTAATGCTTCCACATAAAAATAGTCTCCCCAGATACAACATTCATCGACTCCAACATGGAATGGAATTGCATATACTCCATGTTTGATAATCCCGTTTGAAAGATCTTTCTCCGTTGTATAATTTTCAAACAGTGACTTCACAATTTGAACTGCCGTTTCCTCATATTCTTTCTTTCTTGGATCTAAGACCGGAAGGTGCTTACTTAATTCCAAAAGTCCACATGCAAGAATTCCTGCTGAAGAGCTATCTCTGTATTCATCTCCCTCCTGAAAATATAAATCCCAATATGGGACAAAATCTTCCGGCAATCTTTCAAGATAATAATCTGCGATCCGAGAAGCGGTTTCCAAAAATGTCTTGTCCCCCGTATGTGCATAGCTGAGCGCAAATCCATAAACGCCCCATGCCTGTCCTCTCGCCCATGCTGAATTATCGGAATACCCTTGGGCTGTCACTCCTTTGATCGGTTCTCCTGTATCTACATTCATATAATATGTATGGTAAGTAGAATAATCTTCTCTAACTAAATACTTTTGAGCCTGTTTTGCATGATGTTCTGCTGCTTCTTTATATTTCTTTTCTCCGGTAATCTCACTGATATTGTATAATAATGATAAATTCATCAAACAATCAATGATCATTCTTCCTTTTTCTTTTGGATCTTCCAAATTTCCCCATGCCTGAATAATCTGAGCCTTTGCACTGTATCGTTCCATAAGACGATCTGCAGCGCGCACCGAGAGTTCCAGTGCCTTTTCATTTCCTGTAATTTTGTAACCCGCAAGTGTGGATAAAGAGTATAAGAATCCAATATCATGTGTATTTAAACCAATGTTCTGATCTAATCTTTCTTGAAATGTGCGGAGCAATGTCTCCAATGCAGAAAGATACTTTTCCTCGTTTGTGTCTTCATACAAAAGCCACAAAATCCCTGTCCAAAATCCTTCTGTCCAATCTTTATTTCCCATTTCTCCATAAATCAGGTTTTCGGAACTTGATGTCGGAAAAACTGTTGAATACTTTGGCAGATTCTCATTCACTTTGCTCTTTACATAGTGCATCGCTTCTGCAAGCCACTCCATATTCTCTTTTTTAATTTCCATAGTTCTTTTCCTCCCTTTGCTGTTTCATCTAACTGTATCGTATCACCTTTCTTTCACATTTTCTTGTGCTTTTTTATACAAAATATTGCATTTTTTGAACTATTTGAAAAAGGCATTGCCAAATGATCTTCTGATCATCGACAATGCCTCATTTCCAGTCTTTATAAACTTTTAACAGTTCTTACTGCTGTATCGTTTCTGCTTTTTACACTAGTTTGTGTAATTATCAAAGTATCCCTGCACTAACACAACCGGTGTTCCTTTGTCTCCAGAACCACTTGTAAGGTCACAGAGGGAACCAATCAAATCTGTAAGCTGTCTCGGTGTCGTTCCCTGAGAAGCCATATCTCCGACAAGATTGTCACTCTTTTCTTTGATTCTCTTGGAAATTGCTTCTTTTAAAGCTTCTCCGCTTAAATCTTTGAAATCGTTATCTGCAAGGTATTTTAATTTTACTTCGTTCGGAGTTCCGCGAAGTCCGTCTGTGAATGCCGGAGATACAACCGGATCAGCTAATTCCCAGATTTTTCCCTGAGGATCTTTAAATGCTCCATCTCCGTATACCATTACTTCCACATGTTTTCCTGTCTTGTCTAAGATCTGTTTTTGAATCTCATCTACAAGGTCACGGCACTCTCTTGGGAATAACTTGATCATGCCTTCTGTAGACTTGTTAGAGCCTAACAGACCATATCTCTCATTGCATCCGCTTCCATCTACCGGCGCTGTCAGGATGTCGTCCATTCCGCATACACGCTCTGCACCTGCTGCTTTGAGAATACGTTTTGTTCTTGCTCTTGTGTGGATATCACAAGTCATTACATTCTTTGTATAATCTAAGATTGTTCTCGGATTGTTTGCAAAGATAATCTCTACTTCTGCACCTGCTTCTCTGATCAGCTGTCCGTAATATTCTACATAATCTACACCTGTAAATTCATGCTTATTCTCTCCGAACAGTTCTCTGTATTTCTCCAAAGTAAGTACATCGCTGTATGGATTGATTCCTGCTTCATCCAGCTTGTCTAAAGATACAAGCTGATTTCCAACTTCATCACTCGGATAGCTCAGCATAAGAACTACTTTCTTTGCGCCCATCGCAATTCCTTTTAAGCAGATCGCAAAACGGTTTCTGGATAAGATCGGGAAAATAACACCGATTGTCTCGCCGCCTAATTTTTCTCTTACATCACTTGCGATTGCCTCAACAGAAGCGTAGTTTCCCTGTGCTCTTGCAACGATTGACTCTGTCAGGGAGATGACGTCTCTGTCTCTTAACTCAAAGCCTTCGCTTGTTGCTGCATCTAATACACTTTCTACTACAATATTTGCGAGGTTGTCGCCTTCTCTGATGATCGGGCAGCGGATTCCTCTTGATATAGTACCTACTTTACGTTCCATCTTTTGCACTCTCCAAATCTATTTCTTTAATTTACTTGCTTCCTGCACAGGATGTCAGAATCATAAATCCGGCATCTCTGCATATTGCAACAGTATTATAATATAAAACAAAGAGAATGTAAAAGATTTTCTTCTACATTCCTATGTTTTTTTATTTTTTCCTGCTTTTTCCCCTATAATTTCCTTCAAATCGCAAAAACAAAGGCTTTTTCCATGTCTAATAATCAGATTTTTTCCCGAAGCACTTTATAAATATAAGACACCGGAAGTCCGACCACATTATAGTAATCCCCGTCAATCTTTGCAATATGTGCTGCAAACCTTCCTTGTATTCCGTATGCGCCCGCTTTATCCATTGGTTCCCCAGTCGCAATATAGGACTGAATCTCCTCCTCTGTCATTACATCTACATATACTTTTGTCTGTACCGCATGGGAAATGACTTCTTCTTGCCCCTCCTTGTCATAGCAGATCACAGCTACTCCGGTATAGACATCATGGGCATCCCCCTGAAGCGCTTCCAGCATGCGCGCTGCATCTTCCTTATCTTTTGGCTTTCCTAAAATCTTCCCTTCATGCGCCACAACAGTATCTGCACCGATGATTATCCGACCACAATCTTCTTCTCTATCCGATGCAGTCTTCTCCGCCACGTCCTTCGCTTTTAAAAGCGCCAGTTCCTTTACGATTTCCTGCGGTTCCGTGCTTTGATATACCTCTTCTTTTTCGCTTGTCACAACCTCAAATGTATATCCGATCTGCGCAAGCAGCTCTCTGCGTCTCGGCGAACCGGAAGCTAAAATAATCTTCTTCATCTGATCAACTCCTTATAGCTGTAAATAAAGCTGTCTGCGTGCCTTTGGATTTCTTCCCATTCATCTTTTGAATGTGCATCGTACACACCTACCGTATAAAATCCTCCTGCATTCGCCCCTTGTACCGCTTTTAGAATATCTTCAAATACTGCACATTCTTCCGGCAAAAGTCCCATCTTTTCAGCCTGTCTCTCATAAATATCCGGAAACTCTTTTCCCCTCGGTACTTCTCGCACAGTTGTGTAGGACTCAAACAGATCCAAAATTCCATTTCGCTCCAATGCCGGCAAAAACATCTGCGGTTCACAGGATGTTGCAATTCCAATCTTGATCCCCCGTTTTTTCAGATAACGAAGATATTCCTCTGCTGACGGCTTTAGCTGTACTTGATTTGCATAAGCATCTGTCGCCATCTGATACCATTCTTCAATGATCTGCTCAGGTGTTTCTAAAAATCCAAACCGTTCAATGGTATAGACTGCCGCCCGTTCAAACCCAAGAGGCGCAATACTTCTCAAATAATCTTCCGGAACTTCCAGTCCTCTTTTTCCAAGAAAATTCTTATCAATTTCTTCCCAGATATGCATCGAATCCAAAATCGTTCCGTCTAAATCAAAAATAATCCCTTTTTTTTCCATTCTCTGTACCCTTTCTTTCGAGATATTTTCTTCCTCCTCTGTAAATGTCTTTCTCTCGTCTGGCTCTTTCCACAATCGTTGTAAATTATTGTGTATTATAATATATTTTTCTCATTCATACAACTTTTTTGTTCACTGATCGGAAGGCATGCTATAATAAGAAAAGATATTATTTTGGGAATGGAGAGATCTGAATTATGAATACGAAAACAAAGTCTACTTTAATGACTGAGGGGCCCATTTGGAAACGGATGATCCTATTTGCCATTCCGCTGTTCCTTGGGAACCTCTTCCAGCAGCTTTATAACACCGCCGACTCCCTGATCGTTGGAAACTTCCTTGGAAGTGATGCCCTTGCCGCTGTCAGTTCTTCCGGAAGTCTCATTTTTCTAATGGTCGGCTTTTTCAATGGTATCTCACTTGGTGCCGGCGTCGTCATTGCCAGATACTTTGGCGCACGCGAAAAGGAAAAAGTACAGGATGCCATTCACACAACCGTTGCTTTTGGAATTGTGGCAGGAATTCTTTTGACTGCCATCGGACTGATCATGACACCTACTTTTCTTAGGTGGATGGGGACTCCCGCAGATGTATTAAAAAATTCAGTGCTGTATTTCCGCATCTACTTCCTCGGATCCATTGCGTTTGTACTCTATAATATTTTTGTTGGAATCCTTCAGTCTGTCGGTGACAGCAGACATCCTTTGATCTACCTGATCATTTCCTCTGTGACAAATGTAGTTCTAGATTTGCTTTTTATCGGTGTGTTCAGATTTGGTGTGGGATCCGCAGCCGTCGCCACAATTCTTTCACAGTTTTTAAGTGCAATCCTCTGCCTGATCCATCTGATGCGCTGCAAAGAAGATTATCAAATCGACCTAAAGAAAATCCGCTTTGACTTTCCAATGCTAAAGCTGATTATTTCTAACGGACTTCCTTCTGGCTTCCAGAACTCGATCATTTCTTTCGCAAATGTCATCGTGCAGTCCAACATCAACTCCTTTGGAAAAATGGCAGTTGCCGGCTGCGGTGCTTACTCAAAGATCGAGGGATTTGGCTTCCTGCCGATCACATGCTTTGCACTGTCTCTGACTACCTTTATCAGCCAGAACCTCGGCGCCAGACAGTACGAGCGTGCAAAAAAAGGCGCAAAATTAGGTGTGCTCTGTTCCATTACTATGGCAGAGATTGTCGGAATCATTATCTTCTTTACCGCTCCATACCTTATTGCCGCATTTAACAATGATCCACAAGTGGTAGCTTTTGGAACCGCACAGGCACGTACCATTACTTTGTTCTACTTCCTCCTCGCATTTTCGCACTGTATTGCCGGAATCCTCCGCGGGGCTGGAAAATCTACGATACCGATGTTCGTTATGCTGATCTGCTGGTGCATAATCCGTGTATCTTACATTACCGTCGCTGTCCGGATCATCCCAGATATCAAAGTCATCTTCTGGGCATACCCGATCACCTGGACATTAAGTTCGATTTTATTTATCATCTACTATTTTAAAGCAGACTGGATCCATGGATTTGACAGGCGGAATTAATCTGCTAGTCAGACAGATACCTTTGCAAATTTGATACAGAAGACAGAAACTGAGCAAAGCAAGACTTTTCGTATTTGCTTTACAATGTTTCTGTCTTCTTTTGTTTTCAAAATAATACTTTTACGGCGCCCTGTATGCAAACTATATTACACAAAATGCAATATATACTTGACATACTTTTATATATTTCATATACTGAAGACAAGAAGACAGAAATCAAGTCAGCAGCATGCATTGCATCTACTGGCTGGAAGGGAGATTCTTAACCGTATATGAAAAATATGAAACTAAAGATTGCCCGCATGGAACAAGGGCTTTCGCAAGTCCAGCTTGCAGAGATGACCGATGTGACCAGACAGACGATCGGTATGATTGAGGCCGGAGATTTCAATCCTTCGCTGAAACTATGTATCCGAATCTGCAAGGCTTTGGGCAAAACATTAGACGATTTATTTTGGGAGGTTGAGTAGCTATGAAGAAAATTATTGACGAACGTCAGGAACTGGAAATGATGAAAGTAGAACGCACTGGATTCTGGATTATGTGGGGCGTACTCCTTCTGTCACTTCTGGTGCAATCACTTTTTCTCGGGGCAGGTCCAAAGCAGATTGCCGGAGAAAATATTTCATTTCTGGTCGGATGTCTGATCGTTGTGATCGGCTGTGTGAAGAAAGGGCTTTGGGGATATGACTCTACACCATGTATAAAGACTTATCTTAGTGCTAGCCTAATTGGAACACTGATTTTTACCTTTTTACTCGGCGCAGGTCTCGCATGCAACGGCTCTGAACATGTACTGTCCATTTGCGCCCTGTTTGCCATCAGTATTTTCTTTTTGATGTTTGTAGTTTTGTTTCTAATGGGAACTTTCACAAAGTATCGCCAGAAAAAGCTTGCCAAACAGTTCGATGATGACACAGATTTTCTTGACTGATTGAAATTGTACAACACCGTTGGCAAAGTCCAGCCTGATATGCTTACAACCGTAACACTACATCACACCGAAACTATGCTTCAGAAATAAGGAGAGGTCTCTATGGAATTTGAGCAAGATTATATTATGCGGATGATCAAAAGTATCGTCAGCTTCTTCATCAAACTAATTACTGGGAAGTCAGATACTGTCTATGAACTGCCCTCTGATGGGCTTTACACCCCATGCGATGATATTTTCGCACGGATCCTTTCCCTCGCAGACGGCGGAAAAATCAACGAAGCCGAGAACCTTCTATACGCAAATGTCGAACCTGACAGCAAAGACTATCTGCTGATGGGACTGACGTTCTATTCGCATATTAACGAATATACCGATAATTTCTTATCGGATCACAATTACAGCCGCCAGGAGATTCAAGATGGAATCATCGCTTTTGCAAAAGAATTTACAATCGACGAAATGAACTCCCTATCGCTTTATCAGACACTGGAAGAAATGTTATAAAACATACTTTTTTTAGTTCCGTAAGGCCACATGGATGTCTCTGCATCTCTGATTTACAGACAATTACAGCCAAATCTTTTTCAAAAGAAAAATACGAAAGTGATAACCAATTATATCAATTTAATTTTCATTGGATTATCACTTTCGCGTTTTTATATTCCTATATCATCTTATTTTCATAATCTTGTAACTCTTAAAAAACATTATTACTAACCACCAATACCCTTACACCCATAAAAAAGGCTTCAGTATCTTCTGACCATCCGGTAAAACATTCCTTTCCCTGCTGGTGTTGACATCTCAAATTCCGTTCCTTCTATACAAAATCCTACATTTTGATAACATTTAATGGCTCTTTGATTCCAACTTCTGACATACAGGCAAAGCCACCTACCCGGATACTGCTTTTCAACCTCTTCGCAAACCAACTTTAATATAGTTGTTCCATAATGCTTTCCGCAAAGCTCCGGGCGCACACCAAGTCCTATCGTAATCTTCTGAATCCCGGGACATACATGGACAAATCCGACCAATTCTCCATCTTCCCATGTCCCGCAATATTCCTCTTCCTTCTCGGGATTGAAAAATCCACACTGTTCTCTTCTCATTTGTTCATGATCAGAAAGATTATACATCGCATATTTTCCATCATATTTCCATCCACAGATCTCTTTCTTATCTTTTTCACTCAGATATCGTAATTCTATCTGCATCTTCACTCTCCCCAGACATCCTTTAGCTCTTTTTTCCCAAGTCGTACCTCTTCCATTTGACCGGAAATCTCTTCATCGAGATAATCAAACAGATAGTTTTTCCCCTTCTGCGGACGATTCAGATATTCTTCTCTTATCTGGCGCTGCACTTCTTCCACCTCTGTCCGAAGCTCCCGGGCAGATAACAGCTTTCCACCTTGTCCCAGTGTCACAACCTGCTCTACATTATCCGAAGTAGCAACCGTTACATGGTATTTTCTTCCAATCTCATGAACAACTTTTTCAATATACTGGTCTGCAGTCTCCGCTTCTTTCGTATACACGACATAGATGTTATGGTATTTCTGAACCCCTAATTCCTGCCCTTGCACCTTGTATGCATCAAACACAAGAATCAGATTACATTTCTTGAATCCCTGATAGTTGCACAACACATCCATCAGTTTATTTCTCGCCCCTTCGATATTGACTTTTGCAAGCTCTTTTAGATCTTCCCACGCAAAAATCACATTGTATCCATCTACAAGCAGATATTCTTCCATCTGATCCTTTCGAATCCGCTTTTGTCTTTCCTCCGGGCTCTCTACTCGCCGCTCAGCAATCGGACGTTTTCTCTCTATTTTTCCATAGGTACGAAGGAAAATTTCCTCTAGTTCTTTATCCTCTTCAACACTTCTTGAAAAACTACTCGAAACTCTTCCACTCTGTACGCTTCCCTGACCTTTCTTAGCCTCAATTGCCGATTTCTCTTTTTCTGCCTCAGGTGTCCACACATATTCCAAATGCATATGATCCGGCACTTGATCCCAGCTGACATGAAAACCTGCTCCATGCGCACAGAAAACGGATCCGGTCGGATTGTCCAGATCTCCCTCGGAATCATATCCGATCTGCTCTATCACTTCCTCTGCATTGTGGCAAGGTGCATATCCCTTTAAAGTACAGAACAGTCGTCCTCTTCCTTTCGTGTAACTTGTCACTTCCAGCTGATAATCCCTCATCTCAGATACCGGAGCGCTCCCGGTGATCACCGCAAAGTCTCCCTCTGTATCCGGTGTCTGAAATTCTCCTGCCATTCTCTGAATATCTGTCAGTGCTCTTCCGACAAATTCAGCCGGGATCTCCATCCGAAATTCATAGTACGGTTCCAAAAGCACACTTTCTGTCGATTTTAACCCTTGGCGAACCGCACGGTAAGTTGCCTGACGGAAATCTCCTCCTTCTGTATGCTTCAGATGTGCCCTGCCTGCAACAAGCGTAATCTTCATATCTGTGATCGCAGATCCAGTCAGCACACCCCTATGCTCTTTTTCGGCCAAATGTGTTAAGATCAGCCGCTGCCAGTTTCGGTCAAGGACATCCTCACTGCAGTCTGCCGCAAACACAAGTCCACTTCCCGATTCTCCTGGTTCTAGAAGCAGATGTACTTCCGCATAATGGCGCAGCGGCTCAAAATGCCCGACACCTTCCGCCGGACGTTTGATCGTCTCCTTATATACAATATTTCCCGGTCCAAACGTGACTTCTGTCTGAAATCGTTCCCGGATCATACTTTGTAAAATCTCTGTCTGTACTTCCCCCATCAGCTGCGCATGAATTTCCCCAAGTTCCTCATTCCACACGATATGAAGCTCCGGATCTTCTTCCTCCAGCTGGCGAAGCTTGAGCAGCATTCCGTGGGTATCGCATCCTTCCGGGAGTATCAGCTGATAATTTAAAACCGGAGTCAGCACCGGCCCTTCCGATGGCGGCTCTACCCCAAGTCCTTCTCCCGGATACGTTTTCGTAAGGCCGGTCACCGCACACACACGCCCTGCACGCACTTCCTGAACCGCATCATATTTCTCACCGGAATAAATCCGGATCTGGCTAACCTTCTCCTCCACATCCTGATATCGTATCAGATCCCGGACTTTTAATACACCCCCGGTCACTTTCAGATATGTCAGACGGTTCCCCTGCGGATCCCGCGCAATTTTATAGACTTTTGCGCCAAATACATCCGGATAAGTCTTTTCTTCGGTATATCGTTCCAGACCGCCAAGCAATTCCTCCACCCCGGCATTTTTTAACGCGGAGCCAAAATAGCACGGAAATAGTTTCCGCTCCCCGATCAGTCTGGAAATCTCTTCTCGGTCGATCGTGCCATGTTCCAGATAGCTTTCCAGCACCTGCTCCTCTGCCATCGCCACATTTTCCAGAAATTCCTCCGAATCTTCCGCTTCCCCAAATCGGATACAGCTTCCGGAGAGCTTCGCCCGAAGTTCCTTCAGCAGTTTTTTTGCATCTGTACCATTCTGGTCCATTTTATTGACGAACAAAAACACCGGGATCCGATACTGCTTTAAAAGCTTCCACAACGTCTCCGTATGTCCTTGCACACCGTCCGCCCCATTGATCACAAGGATTGCATAATCAAGCACCCGGAGTGTCCGCTCCATTTCCGCCGAAAAATCCACATGTCCCGGTGTATCCAAAAGCGTGATCTGAAGTTCTCCGGATACAAGCTCTGCCTGCTTTGAAAAAATCGTAATTCCCCGTTCCCGCTCCAGCTCATAAGTATCCAGGTAGGCATTCCCATGGTCCACTCTTCCCTGCTGCCGGATTCTTCCACTCAGATAGAGCATACTTTCCGACAATGTTGTCTTCCCTGCATCTACATGGGCCAGCAGCCCGATACATATATGATCTGACGGCTTTTTCGCCATATTTTTTCCTCTGTCCTCAGACATATTTTCCATGAAAATCCCCCTTTCTGTGATTGTTAATACAAGGATTATCATATCACAGAAAGAGGGATAAGTCGACCAGTCCTTCTTTTTATCTCGCAGGGAGTGCGGTCTGCAGATCCAAGATAAGTCTGCCGCACAGCTTTTGGGGCAAATAAAGTTCCATCCCGGGCGCTATATCATCACCGGAATATACAGAAACAGCACAAACCTCTCCTCTTCTTTTGTAATTTCCATGCTTCCCCCATATCTCTGTACGATCTCCTGAATGCTCTTCAACCCATATCCGTGCAGCTTCCGATCTTTCTTCGTCGTCTGCGGAAGGAGGCCCGGCGCAGCCTTTTCCGAAATTTTTCCTTCACTTTTTGCAGTGTTTTCTATCTTCATCACAAACAATCCTTTCTCATTCTTGGCCTGCAGAGAAATTTTTCTTTTTTGTCCGGGCAATTTTTCACACGCCTCGATCGCATTGTCAAGACTGTTTGCAAACAACACCGAGAGATCCACCGAATCCATGTCAATTTTGGACGGCACTTGCAGATCATACGCAAATGCAATCTGTTCCAGCTCCATTTTGCCGGTCTTTGTACTCAGCACGGCATTGATCACCGGATTTTCACAATACTGTACATTCCTTTTGATCCCCGGACGATCCAGAAGTTTGTCGAGATATGCCTTGTGTTCCTCCCCGGAAAGTCCTGCAAGTGTCTGAAGATGATTTGTCATATCGTGCCGCAGTTTTCTGACTTCCAGCTGCTGCCGCTCCAATGATTCATAATAGAGCTGATTCATTTCTAAAAGCCTGCTGCTCTGCTCCAGCTCATACTGATGGGATAACACGACGACTGCCCAGATCAGACCGACAAATGAAAGGATACAAAGACAGAGGATCGTCTTATTGAACGCCGCATTTGCTGTAAGAATTTCACCATTGTACTCCTGAAACAACACAACCGACAAAACGGTACAAAAAGGTGTCAACGTCAACAGTCCCAAAAGACTCCAGAGCCGATTGGACAACTCATAGGATTTCTTCGGGACAAATTTTTTCACACTGCAATAGATCATCAGGTAAAAAAGCAGTTTTACAGACAGATAGACGATTCTTTCCTGCTCCGTCGGTATTCCACTGTCAGCCGACAATAGATAATTATCTATCAGCACACTAAAAGAAGATGTCAGGCTGATGATCATAAAGGAAAGTGACAGCTTTTTTAACAGACTTCCTTCACATCCGAGCAGGATTCCCGCCACAAATATCAGCACCGTCGGAGGGAGGTTCACCAGATCCCCGATAAAAAACGGCATAGAGCTCAGGAGCCAACTGCAGCCAAAGAGCAGAAGCTTCCAGTACCACTGTCGGCGTACCACAAAAAATCGTTCGATCGTAAAGCTGACTGCCAAAGCAATAAAGATTGAGCAGATTATCTGAAACACCCTGAAATACTCCGCAATCGAAAGAATCACTTTTTCTATCATGAGAGATCACCACCGATCATGGCTTTCGCAAGCGCTGCAACCGCATCCTGCTTCAGCGCCCGGCTGATCGGCAGTTCCTCGCTTCCGATCCGCACCGAAGATGCGCCGATATAGGACACCGCATCTGCATTGACAAGGTAGCGCTGATGGATCCGCACGAAAGTTTTCCCGACCCGAGCTTCCACCTCATCCAGTTTGGCATAGAAGGACAGCTCCTTTTCCCTTGTCACCGCCACCACTTTTCTCTTCTCACTGTAAAAATACTGTATTTCATCCTGGTAAAGCCTGTATACGCCGTCCCCATTCTGAAAGACAAACTGCTTCTGCCGCACCTGCTCCAGCTGTCTGCGCACACGCGAAAGCACACTGGAAAGCCGGTCCGCATCCACAGGCTTTACAAGATAATCAACTGCCTGCACACGGTACCCCTCAAACACAAAATCCCGAAAACCAGTCACAAACACGATCTGGATTCTTGTGTCAAATTCCCGGATCTGCTCTGCTGTCCGGATTCCGTTAACCCCTTTCATCTCCACATCCAGAAACAGAAGATCAATCTCCCCCGGGTGCTTCTTCAGCCAGCTGACCGCCGTCTCTCCCCCGGAAAACTCATAGACAATCTCCTCGGTTTCTTCTAAGAGTTTCTCAAGTTCCAACCGAAGCGCATCTCTTGCATAGCATTCATCATCACAGATTCCAATTCTTAACATGATCTATACCTCCTCAATGTCCACAGAATTAAGAACTATCACACACCGAATACCTTGTCTCCATGCGACATTTACATATTTCCATTGTGCACCCCATCTCCTGGCACATCTATTTTCCTATGCATTATAACATAAATCTTTGTCTCTGCGCCTCCTGCTTTTCTCTCTCCGGATACAAAACTTTACATTCCGGCTGCTATTTTTTACATTTCTCCTCATCCCCCTCCAAACATTACATCAGAACTGCCATTCTTTCCATCCCAAATTTTACTTCTTCTTTTCCATGCTATACTTTTTTCAACAGCAACACAAAAGAACAATCCGGGATCATAAATTTCCATAAACTCCGGATTCTGTCCATACAGATTTCATTCAAACAATTCAGAAAGGTGGTATTTCTATGCTGTATGTAAAAAATCTTCATAAATCTTATCAGGTCGGAGCAACCAGCTATGAGGTGTTAAAAGGCGTCAGTCTCAGCGTTGCACAAGGCGAATTTGTCGCTGTCATGGGCCCGTCCGGCTCCGGGAAAAGCACCCTTTTAAACTGCATCTCCTGCTACATTCCATTTGAGGAGGGAAAGATTACACTCGGACAAAAAGAATTAAAAGGCTTGTCGGAAGATGCCCTTGCACATATCCGAAACGAAAAACTAGGATTTGTCTTTCAGGATTTTATGCTGCTTGATGGACTAACCGTACGGCAGAACATCCTCCTCCCTGCGATCATCCGAGGAAATGTGGGAAGAAAGGAAGAGACGATGGCAGACCGGCTCTGTAACTTATTTGGTATTGCGCAGATTGCCGGCAAATATCCGGCAGAAATTTCCGGTGGAGAACGGCAGCGGACCGCAGTTGCAAGAGCACTGATCAACTCCCCGCTTCTGATCCTCGCAGATGAACCGACCGGAAATCTTGACTCGAAATCCAGCCGCGCTGTCATTGATTCTTTCCTGGAGGCAAAAGCTTCTCTGAAAGCAACCATCTTCATGGTGACTCATGACAGCTTTTCCGCCTCCTTCTGCGACCGTGTCATCCTGCTCAAAGATGGAGTTGTCTATAAAAATATGGAACGAAACAGTTCCCAGCATGCTTTTCACGATGCACTTTTAGAGGAATTAAAACAGATGAATACGTTAGAAGAGGAGGAAGAGAACAATGAAAACCTTAACTGATACTTTTTCTGCCTTAAGAAAAAAGAACCGAAAAAATTACACACTGTACTTTATCTGTAACTTTACAGCGCTTTTACTGATCACAGCCTACTCCGCGATCCTGACTTCGCCGACTGTCCTTCTCGTTCTTCCAGAAGGCGGTGACAGCAGAAAACAGGCAATGATGATCTTCGCCCTCGCCTGCATCGGATGCGTAATTTTTACCATCTATGCCGGAAATATCTTCTTCCGCATGAAGTCAAGGGAACTCGGAATCTTCCTCGCACTCGGAACTTCTAAAAAAGTACTTCGAAATCATCTATACAAGGACACTGCTGTCACTTCCTTAAGCGCTTCCCTGCTCGGAACCTCACTTGGGATTCCATTTGCCTGGTCTATCTGGCAGCTGTTCCGTCTGCTTGTTGTAGATAGCACTGAGATGCGTTTGGTTCTGGACTTTCGCTGTCTCCTGATTCCGGCAGCCTTTATCCTGATCATTTTACTTTTTGCATTTCTCCTTGGAAGACGGACACTTTACCGCACGAACATTATGGATGTCGTGAATGAAGAACACAAAAACGAACCCGTGCGGGATGTAAAGCCATGGTATGCCTCCGTCGGTATTTTGCTGATGATCCTCGGAGGAACCGCCGGATATTTTGGACCAACGATTTATCAAGTAGTATTCCGGCGCTTTTCGTCCCCATTTTTACCCCTCCTTTACATACCGCTCTTCATCGGTCTGTATATGTTTCTTTTGCACATTGTGGTACGTGGGTTCGGAAACCATAAAAAGCATCCATACAAAGGGATTATCTCACGCAGTATGATGAAATTTCATGGAAAACAGACTGTAAATAATATGATGGTCATTGCACTGCTCGTGGCAGGCGGTGCCTTCGCATTGTTCTATATCCCAACGCTACAGACCAGTCAGGCGATGCAAGTAAAATCCACTCCATATGATTATTCTTTCCACTATCCCATCGGTCAGCCGGTTCCAGGAAAAGAAGAAATTGCAGATCTTGCCAAAGATTATGACCTCTCGATTAAAGATTACAAGGAAGAAGCAACCATCCTTCTCGGCATGTCAACCACGGTAGAGCGAACTACGGACGACGGAAAACTCTACACTGTCTATGAGGAATTTGCCAATGAGGGAACCTTCCTTACCGCTTCCGCTTTTGAATTTCTGACCGGACAGAAGACAGAAGTTGCACCCGGAACATACAAAGCAGTTTCCAATGAGGATGAGACCGACACCTACTGGCTCACCTCCGACGCAGATCAAATCATCAACATGACGACGATGAAAAAACTTCCAGTTACTTTTGACGGCTATCTGCACTACAGTCTGTTCTCCGGGCGCTCAAACTATTATGTTCTAAACGATGCAGACTATGAAAAGATGGAAGTCGGTCTAGGCGATGAATGGACGGAACATCAAGTCCTGTTTAACATTGACGGAGAAGACAACTACGAATTTGCCGACAAATTATTCCATGTTTTCATGGATGCACTCGGAGAAAAATACGCAATCTCATCCAACTATGACCGCGTTGTAAAATATGGTCGTTCCGTCAATGGGAAAAGTTACTTTCTCGATGAACCTGAGTATGCAGCCGATGCAAAAGTAGATTATGCAGACTGTGACGGCAGCACTTTCCGATTCGGATGGAAATACATGCCTTCCTTCAAAATGCTGGACTCCACTGATTTTGTTCGCACAACGGCAGTTTATCTGATGCTGTTCTTCTTTATCACCATTATCTGTGTCATGGCAGCGCTGATCATCTGCTATACAAGAAGTATCTCCATCGTCCTGAACAACCGCTACGTCTTTGAGGATTTGAAACGGCTCGGCGCCTCCCCTGCATTCCTCACAAAAGAAGTAAAAGCACAGACGAGAAAAATCTTCTTTACCCCTTCCATCATTGGAATGGTCGCTATGTACTTCTTCTTTTCCATGATCATGTACGCAAATGACGGCACCATTTCTTTCACGGAAATTGCCTCACTGCTTGTGTGCCTGGCACTCTTATTCGTACTTGTCCTAATCATCTGGATTGTATACAATGCAACCGTCCGCAAGATGAAACAGATGCTGGGAATACAACAGCCCAAGAATATGAATCGGGTAATGCAAGTGGAGTAATGTAAGTTACATAGCTACATAAAAATAACCGATAGAAATAAACAGGTTTGTAAAAATAATTGAACTATATGAAAAATGCCGTAAAGTGCTTCTTACGACCACTTTTACGGCATTCTTTGTATCACTCATTTATTTTTGTAAATATTTTTCTTTCAGTTCCTGCACTTTTGCATTATATGCTGCATTCTGCTTCTGCTGGATCAAGTTTCTCTTAATCGCCTCTTTTACCTCATCAAATGCTGCCACAGATGCCTCATTTTTCTTCTCAACTTTGATCAGATGATAACCAAACTGTGTCTTTACCGGTCCTACCACATGACCAATCTCAGCTGCAAATGCTGCTTCCTCAAATTCTTTGACCATCTGACCCTTTCCAAACTCTCCGAGGTCTCCTCCTCTTGCACCAGATGGGCAGGTAGACACTTCCTTTGCAGCATCCTCGAATGCTTTCTCTCCACTTGTAATAGACTCCAGAACAGAAGTACACTTTTCTTCTGAATCTACTAAAATATGTTTTGCACTAACTGTTTCTCCCTTTGTAAACTGCTGCTTATTTTCCTCATAGTAAGCTGCCACTTCCTCATCTGTCACAGTTACATCCTTTAATGTCTCTCTCATCGCGAGCTGCGCAAGAATATCTCTCTTCGCATTTTCTAAAATCTTCGCAAATTCCTCAGTCTCCTCAAGCTTTGCATCCTCCCCTGCCTGCGCAAATAAGTGCAGAGAAATCAGCTGCTCCAAATACTGCTGTCTAAACTGTGGATTTGTAACATATGCCTGCTGTTCTCTTGGAGCATTCTGTAAAAATGCATCCAATTCCGCATTTGTAATCTCCTTACCTGCAACGACTGCTAAAACTTCATTACTCATGATATTTCTCCTTTTGTTTCAAAAATGGTTATGAGTAATATGATACTATAGAGGGGGAGGATTTGCAATTTGTTTTATTGCTTACAATTTATATGAATAAATGTTTCGGAAATAAAAAGTATAAATTCCTTTTTCTATATGTAACAGATGATGAAATTTATTTTATTGATATTGTATTCTCTAAAATATTGCAAAAAATTTCATTTATTACTTCATGAAGGGAGTAACATCTTTTGCCTGTGTTCCGATTTCATGTTTTTGGATTTCAATCCATACTCCCACGAAGGGAGTGACTATTTTATCAGCCGCATTATTAGGAGAGGCGTTATTTCAATCCACACTCCCACGAAGGGAGTGACGGTAGAGTATGAGCCGGGCGATGGAACACGTCAATTTCAATCCACACTCCCACGAAGTGAGTGACTCAGGCGCAAAAAATGCAGGATGGACCATACAAATTTCAATCCACACTCCCACGAAGGGAGTGACATCGTCCCAGATCTGGGACACTTATTTATATGGGATTTCAATCCACACTCCCACGAAGGGAGTGACAATGGTAATCTTGATATAACGCAGGTCTCAATCTTCGATTTCAATCCACACTCCCACGAAGGGAGTGACTTGCATTCCATTTTACCGCACTCTTACCCGGTGATTTCAATCCACACTCCCACGAAGGGAGTGACTTCTAGGTAGATTGGTATAATGTCGCCTACGTTATTTCAATCCACACTCCCACGAAGGGAGTGACTCTTCCCATTTTCGTTAGTCTTTCATATTCTTGCATTTCAATCCACACTCCCACGAAGGGAGTGACTCTCCTTTCTTTTTAAAAAGGCATGTTTCACGTATTTCAATCCACACTCCCACAAAGGGAGTGACTGATTACAGGCATCTACCAATGCCGAGTATCTGCATTTCAATCCACACTCCCACAAAGGGAGTGACAGGAGATGCCCCGATTGTGCATCCAAAGCAAAAGCAATTTCAATCCACACTCCCACAAAGGGAGTGACTCCTTCAGCCCAGACAACTTCAAAGAGATATGTATTTCAATCCACACTCCCACAAAGGGAGTGACGCGTCTGACAGGTCTCCATAAGCCAGACCGACAGAATTTCAATCCACACTCCCACAAAGGGAGTGACAGGGTGGAAAATATAACAGTGGTCTGGGATCCATATTTCAATCCACACTCCCACAAAGGGAGTGACTATGTCATTATCTGTTGTAGCATGCGGAGGGGAATTTCAATCCACACTCCCACAAAGGGAGTGACTTTTTGTGGACTTATGGGGAGAAACAGAGGGAGATTTCAATCCACACTCCCACAAAGGGAGTGACAACTCCTATCTCGATAAAGATTGCGCTTGCTCCATTTCAATCCACACTCCCACAAAGGGAGTGACTGCGGTCCGAACACTCCACCGATTACTTTATTTTTATTTCAATCCACACTCCCACAAAGGGAGTGACGAGGGATCCCGTGGCAAAAAGATTAAGTCCAGAAATTTCAATCCACACTCCCACAAAGGGAGTGACAATACTGCCAGAGCAAGGAGTTCCTTGCCTTGTGATTTCAATCCACACTCCCACAAAGGGAGTGACGTATCCTGGCTGCTTATCATTCTTTGCAAAATCATTTCAATCCACACTCCCACAAAGGGAGTGACGCAGTTTTTTAAAAGATATGGCAAATAAATTATCGATTTCAATCCACACTCCCACAAAGGGAGTGACGAAAACAGAACGGTCTGCACAGTGGATAATTACACATTTCAATCCACACTCCCACAAAGGGAGTGACGCCTATGGTGACGTTCGTCCTTTCGTAAAAACCTAATTTCAATCCACACTCCCACAAAGGGAGTGACAATGTCTGCCGTGTTTTCAATCCACTTTCCATCTATTTCAATCCACACTCCCACAAAGGGAGTGACGGATCATTATTTTCTAGGACGTGTGAATATTAAATTTCAATCCACACTCCCACAAAGGGAGTGACATCCCGGTAGTAGTTATTCCGAATGCAGATTTGCCATTTCAATCCACACTCCCACAAAGGGAGTGACAATCATCAACAGCCTCAGCGTTAGTTTCATCATCCTATTTCAATCCACACTCCCACAAAGGGAGTGACATTATCCTTTGGACGATGATAAGGGACATAAATATTTCAATCCACACTCCCACAAAGGGAGTGACTACGTTAGTCCAGTTAGTTCCAAACCAACCGAGGAATTTCAATCCACACTCCCACAAAGGGAGTGACGACAATCAACGGACTAAATAAAAAAGAGTACGATGAATTTCAATCCACACTCCCACAAAGGGAGTGACTATTATGAGTTTACAAGCTCAAAACAACACAAACATTTCAATCCACACTCCCACAAAGGGAGTGACAATAAACGAACAAGATGAGTGGTTTAGCTATGATATTTCAATCCACACTCCCACAAAGGGAGTGACTTTATTTGGCAACACAAGCTTGATAAGTTTTTGGATTTCAATCCACACTCCCACAAAGGGAGTGACAACCTGCTACATGTGGGTAAGGACGGCATAGGAGATTTCAATCCACACTCCCACAAAGGGAGTGACAGGGAAAAAGTGAAGAGGGAGCAAAGAAACTCATTATTTCAATCCACACTCCCACAAAGGGAGTGACGTTACCTTTAGATAATTTTCTAATGGCTATATGCCGATTTCAATCCACACTCCCACAAAGGGAGTGACGGTTCTTCCGTCCGCACTCGCCCGCGTGCAGATATTTCAATCCACACTCCCACAAAGGGAGTGACAATTCCTTTAGTTTTCTCCGTTGCGCTGTTTCATTTCAATCCACACTCCCACAAAGGGAGTGACCACTTCCCAGTCTCCTTCATACCCACTGTTGGATATTTCAATCCACACTCCCACAAAGGGAGTGACTATCATGTAATATACTGATTTTTTCATCGAAATAATTTCAATCCACACTCCCACAAAGGGAGTGACAAACTGGGGATCATGCTGTCCATCTCCATCCACCTATTTCAATCCACACTCCCACAAAGGGAGTGACTTGCATACACCGGAAGCAAAATATAAGCATTCAATTTCAATCCACACTCCCACAAAGGGAGTGACGTCTTAAGATGTTCGTAGCCTTCGGCGGTCAGAGATTTCAATCCACACTCCCACAAAGGGAGTGACACTGGATTGCCTGTTATCCGTGCGTTCAGTACAATTTCAATCCACACTCCCACAAAGGGAGTGACGAGAATTTGACAAAGAGAAAATAGGAGACGAGAATTTCAATCCACACTCCCACAAAGGGAGTGACGAAATGTCCTTTGTCCCTTCCCGTCCGACAGACTATTTCAATCCACACTCCCACAAAGGGAGTGACCCATTTTCCATCACGCATGATCGTAACGTCATCCATTTCAATCCACACTCCCACAAAGGGAGTGACTGAGTAACGGTCGTGTGGCAGGTATCTTAGATATATTTCAATCCACACTCCCACAAAGGGAGTGACAATATCAATCCAGGAATTTGGCAAAACCTCCAGATTTCAATCCACACTCCCACAAAGGGAGTGACAGCAATTTTGTCCAATTTAGGACTTTTATTTTTTAATTTCTTTCATCAATTTCCCAATTAAATCTTAGAAAGTCTCTCTTTCTTTTTAACGAAAAGAAACATTTATTACTTTTTGTGCATTTTTTCTGGTGCGAATCTCTCTGGATTTTTATGTTCACTTACTACTCGCACATTCATTTATAGAATAAGTATTCCATCCGCTGCAATTCCTTTATCTACACCAATATGTTCTACTTTTGTTTTATATTGATTTCCCAAATAGTAAAATCTCAAACTATCTACTTCTTCATCAATAATATCTGTTAACCTTGCCTTAAGCATCACACACTGTGCATTATCCAGAATACATTCAAAAACCGAATTTTGCACTCGCCGACCATAATTTACACATTGTTTTGCCACTTGGCGTAACCTTTTCTTTCCAGCTGCTGTTTCTGTATTTACATCATATGTAATCAGCACTAACATACCTATTTTCGCCTCATTTCCAAAGAAATACCGGATAACTATCTAAGTCGCCTCTTAAATATCTCGCCAGTAACATTGCCTGCACATAAGGAACCATCCCCCACTCTATTTTTTCCTTGAGATATGGATGTGTTAATGTTTCTTTCTTTTTGTTTTGCCATTCTGCCAACAGCTTTTTTCTTAAATCATCAGTCATCAGTACGGCACCATTTTCTTTTGTCACAAAATTTTTGCCAGTAATTACTTTCTTATTGATCAATGATAAAACAAATCTGTCCGCCAGTACCGCTCTTAACTCTTCAATTAAATCTAATGACAATGAAGCTCTTCCCGGACGTTCTGTATGAAGATATCCTACATAGGGATCCAAGCCAACACTTTCCAATGCCGAAGTAATCTGGTTTGTCAGTAAGGTGTACACAAAAGACAATAATGCATTTACATTGTCCAGTGGTGGTCTTTTATTTCTCCCCTGAAATTTAAAGTCCTTTTTCTGCTGCAATATCAACTCGTCAAATACTCCAAAATAAATACTTGCTGCTTCTCCTTCATATCCTCTCAATTGTTCTTTTGACTGACTGTTCTGAATATAGTTTAAAGAATTTTTCAGATACCCCGATGCTTCCTTTACTCGTTCCACATTGATTTGCAAGCTATGATCTCGTGTTGCACGCTCCAGCACCCACCTAGCATTATGCACTTTCCCTAAAATACAATTTCTTGCAATCTCAAGGCTTTCTAATCCATTCTTCGAGCTGGCATACTGCTGTTCTCTTAATATTACATTTCCTTTTACCTTCCCCGTTACCCTTGCCAGAAATTTTCCTTGAGGAGTCATGTAGCACAGAGAGATATTTCTCTCTGCGCATGCTCCCATTAAAGCCGGACTTGTCCCCTTATACCCAAAGGAAACAATGCCTTCTAAATTGTGCAAAGGCAGGCGTCCCACCTCTGTCATTTCTTCCAAAACAACAATATTTTCCCCATCCAATGCCAGATAACTATTCTCAGAGGTTACATATAATGTATTCAATAACTTTTTCATTCCTCATCCTCCTTTAGCATCTGATGAATGTAATCCTTTACTGAACCTGACTTTCCGAGTTTCGGCAGGCAAATGTCCTTGAGTGAACATGCAGTACACGATTTACTATATTTTACTTTCGGAGTATATTTTCTTTCAAAATACTGATGCATTTCTCGAAACATATTCCTTACTTCCTGGCGTAAATCTTCCGTAATCTCCACAGCTTCACGCCGCCGCGTTTCCCCATAAAATAATGCTCCTTCAGGAATATCCGTAGAAAACATTTCTTCCAGGCACATCGCCTGAGCTGCCAGCTGCAGACAATCTTCCTCCGTAAGTTTAGGTTTCCCTTTTTTATATTCTACCGGATAAACTGAAAAATTTCCTCTATGCCCATGCAATTTTATTCCATCTTCACATCTGTGAAATTCAACAACATCACATTCTCCACTAATCCCCATTTTTCTTGAAGCAATCGGAAGGGAACGGGCTATAAGTAAGTCTTTCCTTTTTTCTACAAGATAAGGATCATGTGCTTTTTTATGCATCAGTTCTCCAATAACTGTATGTACATTCTCAGCCCACTGTTGTTCAATATGGATCAGTGCCCATTGTCTCCTGCAAAATTTGAAATGTTGAATACCTGACAGCATCAAATAATCATCTTCTGCATATTCCATCAAATCATCCTTTTCATTTCTACTGAATCTGGTATATTTTCCTCATGAACCTCAACAATATAATCTCTATAACTTCTAGGATATTCTACTTCCTCTTTTTTTCGTACCTCCACAGAATCAAATAATTTATAAGCTGGACAATCTCCTAATTCTTTGCTGTGTTTAAATACAATCAGTTCCCGAACTGCCATATTTCCTCTTGCGGCAGAATGATCATGTTCAAACATATTAATAATCGCTTCCCACAGCAATTCAAGATCTTCCTCTGAAAATCCTGTCACTTTCCGTGCCAGATTCGCAGATACATACCCTTCTACACGATACAGTCCATAAGGTACTACACTCTTTCTTCCCATTTCAGTACTCTTGTTCGCAGCATCTTTTTCCGTGGTGATCGCTACTCTCGTGATTGTAACTTCCTGAGAAACAATTGGATCAATGCTTCGTGCAAATCCAAGCTGCACCGGTCCTCTTACCTGTCCACAGTTTAAAGCAGCCTTTACAAAAGTTGTCATTACAGCACCAAATGTTCGGATATCAAAAAAGTTCTGACACATATAATCCCGGATTTTGATATCAACATTTTCATCATTTTTCTTTAATTTTTTTAAAGATTCTGTTACCTTTTTCTCCTCTGTTTCCTCCACTCCAACACTTGCGCATGCCTCACGGTCACTTCTGTTTAGAGGCACGTCGTCTTTTATATAAATCTTATAGCCTTCTGCATCTTCTTTAACCGTCTCAATATAATTCCGGATTTTTCTTTTCAAACAGACATCTGTGACTAACCCCAGACCGCTTTCCGGATCAATTCTCGGCATATTTCCCGCATCTGGATCCCCGTTGGGATTCCCATTTTCCACATCAAATAAAACTACAAATTCATACCTGTTTTTAATCACTTCACTCATTTATTTTTCCTCCCTTTTTTCATATTTTTTCTGTTTCTGATGATAGTAGCCGATTGCAAACATTCCCTGCTCTTCCAACGATAATCGTTTCGGAAAACCTTTCTGACAATCTATTTTCCACATAAGCTCAGCTAAAAGTTTTTCATAATATTTTTTTGCTCCGTCTTTTTCTCTTCCTATTTTCTTTAAATGACTATTTTTGAGCTTAATCAAAATAGGAAATACAGATGCAGGTGTTCCGCATGCTGAATTGTAATATCGGTCTCGGATTGTCGCCTGTATGTCCGGATTTGCTTCTATCTGTATCGCTTCCAAAACAAAAAACAACCTTCCAAGTACATACGCAATATCATTGCTTTCTTCATTCAATCCCATATAATCCTCTCCTTCCTCCCAATTACGATTTCTCATTAAATATGCCTTTATAATAGCAATCCTTCTCCAATTAAGTTTGCCTTCGTCCTGCTCTGCACGGATGCGGATCAAGGTATCTGAATACAAGCGTTCCGGATATCTACTACCGGATAAAATTGCTCGAAAAGTCATGGCAGCCATGTTTGATACTGGTTTTTTATCGGTTGATTTTTTATTAACTGTTTCAAACAGCATTTCCCTCACGCTCAGATATTCTTTCTGTTCCCATTTCGGTCTGATCAACTCCATCCTCTTATAATGGGCAGAAATATTTTTTAAAATATTTCCAAATGAATTTTCATAGAAAAATCGCACGGATAATCTTGCCGCATTCGGTGCTAATCCAAGAACATAAAATCTTTGTTCCGGATCCAGTTCATTCCCCTGATATATTATAGGCTGTCCTAACTGTATCCGTTTAAAAAGACTCTTTAATTCCTCCTGATTATCAGTAGGAGAATCCATACATCCCATAAATACAGCCTGGTAATCTGTTTCTGCACTTTCCGCCCAGAAAACGACCATCGTATCCCCAATCTGTAATGAATACGTTCTGTCAGACAGCAAATAATTCAATGCTGTTGTATAAGCAAACTCTCCATACATACCTACCGGGGCATTATAGCTTTGCTCCTTTCCATACGACTCAAATGCAGGTGCATTAAAGGAAACCAGTGCTGCACCACTTGACTGTGCGCCCGGGACTCCTTTAATCCCTCTGTGGATTCTTGCTATTTCTGCCCTTTCTCCCATCACAAGACAAATTCCCTGAACATCTTTACTCTCCCCGGAATTATGAATGTCCCAAGCCTTCTTGACGTCTGCATCATCCTGAGCATAATCCATTCCCATTCCAAAAATCAAATTGCTTCCATCTGTAATTTCTTCCCAGTTTTCTCTGATTTCCGGATGCTCCATTGCTTCCTCAGGATTCCATTTTTCAAAAAACAGACATACTGCCTTTGCCATCGTACTTTTTATCTGAGACAATATAGAAAGATGTCTCTCTCTGGCAGCATCAAAGCACTCTTTTGCTCTCTTTTTGCTTTTTTCATCTGCTTCCTGACTGATCCCAAGTAAGTATTTCGCATTGTCACACAAAAAATTAGCAGATACACCGGAGGATCTTGTAACCATCTCGGGTACTAATAGTACTTGAGGAACTTGAACTGTTTTCTTTCCCCGCTCTTCCTCTGTCTTCAAACTGATGATTCCCTTTACATCTCCCTCTTCAGACAGGTCAATCTGATAAGATACTTTTGCACTGCACCATCCCGGCTTAGGTACCTTTTCCTCTTCTGCCAGATTTTCATAATATTTCGCAAGCGCCTGCAAAATCATCGTATCACCTCGCAATTCTGCAAATCTATAACTCCACGCTTCATAACCGCCCGAAAAAACATTGGACTGATATTTTCTTTATCGCTATAATCCATATCAAACAACATCAATCCAAAATCTTTTTCAGGTACATCGTCAAAAGCAGTCTTAATTTCCTCTTCCTCACATAATGCAAAGTTTGCCGGAAACTCTCTACACCCAAAATAAGGCATATGATAACACTCCCCTTTCCGCAGACGTCTCATCATAATATCCTTAAATTTCCCCGGATTATCTGTTTCATTTGCCTTTTCTGTCATCTCAAAGTGTGCTTCGATTACATACTCGACATTCGTTAAAATCATAGACGCTCTCTGAACGATCTCTTCTTTACTGCTTATATAAAGAGGTTTCTTGCCCCCATTATATGCCGACAGTACATTACTGGCTAAAATCTTACTTTTCACTTCATTCCTTCGCACACTTGTAAACTGAATCGGATTTTTTACATATATCTTATCAATGATCCACCGCAGCCCCGGATGCCAGTAGATGGCTTCCAAAATTCCTCTCGCCGCTGAGGGAGTCATTACATCATAAGAATACCGTTCTACTTTTAACTCAGGACGTGAAAATAATGCATAATCTCCCCAGACTCTTACCTTTACTCCCATTCCCATATTCTCACCTCTTTTTTCAGTCTCATCATAAGATCACTCCTTCCTCATAGCACGCTGCAATATAGTCTCGCGGCTGATAATAAAAGTCTGTATTATAATCTGAAATATGCTCATCGATCCATGAATGATACACCTCCCAAATTCCCTTTATAATTTCCTCATCGCCATAGGAATCTTCGATTAAACGCTCATATACTTCTCCTATATTCCAGTAATCAGGAACTAAGTACTTACACGCCTCCTCATTGTCAAAATTTCCCGATGTTATCTGACTTTCCTCTATAAATTCATCCGCCACCTTCTCAATTGGCTCACAATGAAACACATCTGCATACTCATAAATTCTCTCAATCCGTTCCTCTCCAAGAAAATCTACTACCTGCTTTCGTGTTCTTTTCACTTTTCTTCCAATATATTCAATCAAACTACATGTAAAAAACAGGTGATTGTTATTTTTTCTTGCCATATTCCACCTCACATCCTATAAACCTTAGATAATTCTATTATCTTATTACTTCCATGA
This sequence comes from Faecalimonas umbilicata, assembly GCF_004346095.1. Taxonomy (GTDB): domain Bacteria; phylum Bacillota; class Clostridia; order Lachnospirales; family Lachnospiraceae; genus Faecalimonas; species Faecalimonas umbilicata. Next base: position 28,826 of record NZ_SLZV01000017.1, read on the forward strand.
TATAAAATCATTCACATACTTCTTCAATCCACTTAGCTTCATTATTCTGATTATTTCATCCATTCTATTGTCAATATATCACATTTTTTCTCACCAAGCAACCTTAAAATATATTTTGTTAAAATACTTTTAATGAAATATTTCATTAGAAGTATTTTAACACTTCCAAAAATGTACTCATTGAGTCTACAAATGCTATATGATATACTTATTCTGTCAGATTCATCTGTGGATTGAAATATTAATAGTAGCTTTAACTACTACAAAAGAAGCAGTATTTATGATAGAACTCCTCAAAGTTCTGCATATTCACTGCTTCTTCCATTTTTTCTTCTATTTCATAATTCTTTAAAGAAACAATGCCATACCATTATCAATTTCTAACTTCAAACCCATCTCTTCTGTATACCTACTCTCATCTGCCAATTCATAAAAATCTTCCATATTTTCCGCTACCGGTTTCAGCATGCCGGCACCGTGCATCTTGTCAAAGGTCTGATCATATACCGTAATACAATATTGACTCGCCTTTCGCATTCCCGATCTGGTAAATCCTTTTTCTTTTAATTCGCGAAGAATCTCATCTGCATCCTGCTCACAATTTATAAAAATTGTTTTTGTATTTTGTTCAATCAACCGAAAATCCTTCCCGACTTTTGCAAACCGATATTTTATTTTCTTATTCGTAAACTCATCCATGATTTTTTTCTTATCCAGACTTTCTCCCCTGATATGATACAACATTTCAAAATATCTTGTAATGGTCTCTCTGTCTGAGAGATCTCTTCCATCCGCTATCAGACTTTTTGCCACATCGATCTGCTGTCGTTGTCCTAAAACACTCTCTTTTTCTTCAAATCTAAAAATAAATACTTTACTTTCTTCCACCTTGCGATGCCCTTCTCTGTTGCATCGTCCTGCCGCCTGTATCATGGAATCCACTCCTGCCAATTCTCGATAAACTGACTGAAAATCAAGATCTACCCCTGCTTCTACGAGGCTGGTGGAAATGAGAATACACTTTTTATCTTCCCTAAGTCTTTCTCTTATTTTTTCCAAAACCTGCTTTCTATGTTTCGGATACATACTTGTAGATAAATGGTATACCCCCTCTTCTTTTAACTCTTGATAAATATTTTGCGCTCTCTTTTTCGTATTAACAATACAAAGCGCCTGATATTCCCCTCTTAACTTGTTTATCAAACAATCTTCCGTTACTGTTCCGATATTTTCAAACAATGTCCTCTTAAAAAATTGAAATTGTTCATCCATTCTAGGACACAACTCTGTTGCTGAAACATTTCCCTGAAAAAATGATTTTAAAGCCGGCTGAGTTGCTGTACATAAAACAACACTGGTTCTATAATTACTGAGAAGTTCTTCTATCATTGCGATACAAGGTTTTAGGTAATCATTCGGCAACATCTGCGCTTCATCAAAAATAATTACACTGTTTGCAATATTATGTAATTTTCTGCATTTGGAAGACTTATTTGCAAATAGTGATTCAAAAAACTGTACGTTTGTTGTGACAACAACCGGTTTGTCCCAGTTTTCAGCTGCAAGCTGCATTGGCTTAAGTTCTTCCGAACTTTCGTAATCAACATTACAATGATTTTCCAACACATTTTCATCTCCTAAAATTTCTCTGAACACTTTCGCATTCTGTTCAATAATACTTGTATATGGAATGACGTAAATCACCCGATCCATTTGATTTTCCACCGCATGACGTAACGCAAAGGCCAAGGAAGCTATTGTCTTTCCGCCGCCAGTCGGAACTGTCAAGCGAAACAGCCCTTTTTCAGATTTACCTTCTGCTAAACAATGCTTTAAAATTTCTGTTCTTCTTCCATTTACTGTATCCATCTCTTGATTTTTCAACCATTCCGAAACATGCTTTTCCAATTTCTCAAGAAGTGCTTCCATCGGCTCTCCAGAATTTCTTACTTTTTGCCCACGACTCATAAATGCTTCTGTATCTAAAAAATCAGCATCGACCAAACAAGAATAAAGCATTCTTATAAAAACACTCATAGAAAAATCTGGATTCACGGTCTTCTTGAAATCAAATGGATCCGTTACGATTTCTGGAATATCAATTTCTTTCTGATATGCCTGATAGTCACTGATCTTTTTCTTTCTTCTCCCCATTAAAGTAGGATCGCCTGCATTATCATAATTACTGCCATAATCCGGAAGTCCGGCATGATGCCCCGCAATGCAATATTCTAAAAAACTGTACTTTCCGCCTTTCTCCCTGCAAACTCTCGCTCCTGCTGTAGAGTGATCCACCCGCTGATTGCTTTCCCCTGTAATCCTTTTCAGAAAATCCACAGAATACTTTCCAATATCATGTAGTATCCCATTACAGTAGCCCCAGTCTTGTTTCCCAAATTTCCCCGCAAACTCTCCAGAAATCTTTGCCGTCCCTTCTAAATGTTCCTTGACTGACTGAATTCTATCCTGATCTATGTGTGCTATATATTGCATAATTTTTGAATTCCTTTCATCTTTTTGATTTTTTGTAAATTTATTATCACCTTTTACTTTTTACAAATATGAATTTTAATCTACACCCTATATCCTTCTAATATCGTCTCCAAATATTTTCTGTATGCCTCCCTCACTTCCATGGGCTCCACAATTTTCATATGAGCCCCTATTCCCGTAATCCATCCAAAAAACTGAGGGCTGACTACCACATTTACATGTACTATAAATTGATTTTCATCGACAGTTCTCATCCAGACATCCTTCCCGAATCTGTCCAATATCACTCCTGCCAAACTATTTTGACATAAGAGTTTTACTCCTATTTCCATTCCTCCATACATACCAAATGTTTTCTTTGTCAGTTCAGATGGATCAAATTTTTCAAATTGTTTTTGACCTTCCCGGTCTTCCTCACAAATATCCAAATGCTTCATCTTATCGACTCTGTAATGCTTTACTTTCCCCGCCACATCATCGAATGCAATTAAGTAATACTTTTCATCATCCCAAGTAAGTACCCAAGGACTAATTTTGTAAAACATCCCATTCTTTCTAAATCTCAATTCCTTTTTTGGCGTCCACTCTGCATACTGAAATTGAATCTTCTTGTTGTTATATATCGCGGAATGAATTTTATCTACACTGTAATAAATCTCTTCATTTTCAGTCTTCAATCGGTTTAAAATAGTTACTTGTTTTGCCAACTGTTCTGCCTGAAACGTACTGCAAAGTTTCTCCAACTTAAAAATAAGTTCTCTTGATTTTTTCTCTGTAATAAATTTAGAAGACTGAACAGAGTCTACAAGTAATTTCAGCTCTGGAAATTCAAAGCTTCTTTCCCCAATATAATATCCAGATGCTTTTCCTTTTTGCTGTATAATATCTACCCCAAACATTCTCAACGCTTCTATTTCTCCGTAAATCGTTCTCCGATCGGCGTGAATTTGATACTGCTGCTCCAAAAGCTTACAAATATCTGTAGCATTCAAAATATGATCTTGATCTGTATTTTCTGCTAAAATCCGCATTACATATAGCGTTCTAAGCTTCGTCTCATACACTCCCATAACACATTTCCTCCCAAACAAGTCTCAAAACTCATTGGTATTATTATAACATAATTTTCTTGCCCTAAAGTCCGATCTGTTTATCTTTTTCCTTATGCTCCCTGCTCAATCATTGTAAATAATTCCTCCAAGCGCCTTTGAGATCTTCTGTTACTCCTTGCCCTCGCGCTGGCAAAATATCGCTTCTCCTTTTTTGTTCTATTAGGAAGCAATCTATAATCTATCATCTCTATTTTCCGGGCTGCATCATGTTTGCTTATATAAAAAAGATATTTTTCTATACTTTTTGAAAAAGGAACATCTCTTTGCCTATGATAAGCTCCTTCTTCAACCTCATCAAGCGAGAGCACTCCCTGCATATAATTTTTATGATAAAGTAAAAACCTCTGTTCGCTCATACTATAAATCATTTTCCAACATCCAACATCTGTTCGTACATACAGAACATGATTCAACAAATCTACCTCCATATGATTCTTTCTTGCATATTTTAAAATCTGTTCCTTCTTCATGCGAAACAATGCATCCATTCCATCACAGTACGGACAAATATGATACCCCGCTTTTTCCGCCGCCTCACTGCTTAACTGCATTCTATTTTTAGGAAGAATCTTTTTTGCATATCTACATTCCTCGCGGTGATAGACTTTTGCTTTACTTTGCATACTCACAACTCTCATTATCTTTTATTCCTTTCCCTGCCATATGATATAATTTTCTGACATTTTCTTATGTTTGTATTATAAAAAAGTAGATGTACAAAAATCTGTACACCTATTGTTATTTTCTATTTATTAACCTCTTAAAACCATACTATTTTCAAATTTCCCTTTCCCCTCTCCCGTATCAGCAAATATATTTTTCCACTTTTTCTACTTTTTTCAAAAAATCTCTTGCAATTTCTCTCAGCTTGTCCTATAATACAGAAAAATATTTCAAATTCATTTGATAGGAACAAGTAGTCTTCAGCGGATTTTCCAGAGAGGTAACGGGTGGTGCGAGTTGCCAATGAACCTGACAGATGAAATCATCCTTGAGAAGCAAACTGAAACAAAGTAGGAGCGCCGGAGTAAAGCCACGTTACAGGTGAGACGCATTAGATGATGCGGATATGAGCTGAGATTTTCTCAGGAATTAAGGTGGTACCACGGTCTTCAATCGTCCTTTCTAGGGCGATTTTTTTTATTTTAAGGAGGTTATCTATGAAACTACAAAAGAAACAAATTTTACTCGTCAGCTTTATGTTGTTTTCCCTTTTCTTTGGTGCAGGGAACCTGATTTTCCCTCCATTTTTGGGACAAAACGCAGGAGACAAAACTCCATTTGCAATTGCGACCTTCCTGATCACAGCAGTGGCATTGCCTGTCCTGGGTGTTGTTGTTGTTGCAAAATTTGATGGACTAGAGCAGCTCGCAAAAAAGGTTAATCCTAAATTTGCCATTTTCTTTACTATTTTGATTTACCTGTCTATCGGACCTGGCCTTGGAATTCCTCGTGCGGCTTCTCTCCCGTTTGAGATGGCAGTTGCACCATACCTTCCGGAAAATGCGAATTTGACTGTATTTATGTTTCTCTTTTCCTTAGTCTTTTTCCTGACTGCCAGCTGGCTTGCGTTAGCTCCAAATAAACTGGTAGAACGAATCGGAAAATTTTTGACACCATCACTGTTACTTTTACTGTTTTTTGTATTTGTTAATTTCCTATTCCGAGGCACCGTGAAAGTCAATCCTGCTCAAGTAAGTTATAGCAGTAATCCACTTGTGAAAGGATTTTTAGAAGGATATCTTACAATGGATACCATTGCAGCCTTAAATTTTGGACTTGTAATTGCAACTACAATCAGAAGTTTAGGGGTGAAAGAGAAAAAAGGTGTGATGAAATACACTGTCATGACCGGAATCTTTGCCGGAACAATTCTTGCATGTGTGTACTTATCTCTGGCATATATGGGAATGAGTTCCTCAGGTGTCTTCCCAATCCAGGAAAATGGTGCATGGACACTCCGCTGCATTGTTCACCAACTGTTTGGTGATACCGGCGCAGTTTTACTGGCAGCAATCTTCACATTAGCATGCTTGACAACCTGTGTTGGACTGATCACTTCCATCTCACAATATTTTTCGACATTGACTACAAAATTATCTTATCGTCAATGGGTATTACTGATTGCGGGATTTTCTTTTATCATCTGTAATCAGGGATTAAATATGATTTTAAGCATTTCCGTTCCGGTGTTGGATGCTATTTATCCAGTCTCCATCACTCTGATTTTACTTGGATTATGTCATCGCTGGATAAAAAATATCACTTATATCTATCCATGCACCATCGGTGCAGTAAGTATTCTCAGCGTTGCATATGCACTTGAAAATCTTGGAGTTTCCTTTGGATTTGCCGGCAAATTGCTCCATGCACTTCCACTGTACTCTCTGGGTCTTGGATGGGTTCTTGTAGCACTTGTAGTCACAGGTCTTTGCGCACTGTTCTATCAACTCAAGACAGTCAGACTTTCTCGTTGCAATATGGAAACATCTGCGGAACCTTTCAACTACACAGAATAGTCAAAAGAGGAGCGCTTTGACTTGCGCTCCTCTTTCATTTCTTCATAAACATCAATTTAAAAATAAAACAGTTCTTCAAACTTTTTTTCTAAAGCAATACACAGAAGTAATGCTAGTTTCGCAGTAGGATTAAACTGACCTGTCTCAATAGAACTAATCGTATTTCGTGACACTCCAACTAACTCTGCAAGCTCCATCTGAGATAGTTTTCTCTCAGCTCTAGCATTCTTTAAGTTGTTTTTCAATATCAATTCGCCATCCATATTAATGCCTCCAAATAGCCAGATACAAATTGATAATCGTTGTCATTCCCCAACATATAGCCAAAAACAAATCCTTTTTTTTCTTCTCCATTTTATATTTGTATATATAAAATCCAGCCAGTGTTGTCTCATACATTGCAAGAATATCATACATCGGCTCTCCTCTAAAAGCTTTCATTATCACGAGAAAAGCAAATACAATCGCTGAGGCAACCATCCCATAATTGTACCCTTTCATTTGTATAAATACTTCCCTCTCATCATAATGTTCACTTTCTTTCTGTGCCATTTTCAAAATCTCATCTCGTTCCATATCAGCACCTCCATATTAAATTGACAAGTTTTGTTGTCACAATTATATCTCCGCCAAGTTTTCTTGTCAATCCTATTTTCCAAGTTTTCTGTGCATAAAAAACTATTTTCTATTTTGAAGCGGGTACAACTCATTTTATTAGCTTAATCGCCTCTTCCAGCAGTTCATCCTTTCCGGCTTTGATCCCCTCTACTGTCTGCCAGCACTCAATATCTGGTTTTAACCCACAGCGCTGTGTCTGCTCACCTTCCGGTGTATATACTCCTAGACCTGTCATAGAGAAAATCACTTCTCCCGGCAGGGACACCTTGACCACATTTCCATCCGCTCCAACGGAGGGACTTCCTACAACAATAGCATTCGGAGCCTGACGCAATGCCATGATAGCAAATTCACTTTGACTCTGACTTTCTTCATCCATCAAAATAATAACTTTCCCCTCATACGAATCAAATGTCCTGCTATCATTTTGAATCTCTTTTAAAACTCCTTTTCCAACCACCATCTCCTGCTCATAAAATGCTCCCGGCATTGCCTTGTTCGGCATTCCTATACAGGCAAACACCTCTTGTTTTGGAATGATATATTCACCCAAAAGATATGTGATTACCGTAGAGGGATAATGCCTTAAATCGATAATGATCCCTTCTGTATCACAAAAATCTTTCATTAACTTCTCAATATTCCCTTTTTCTAATGCAGACGGATCAATATAGCCTATGTTTTCTGATTGCAGGATTCCATTCTCGATTGGATTTTTATAAGAATACTGATTTTTCAGTGTTTTCACCTGCACTGTTTTTATCTCTTCTCCCCGTAATATTCGCACTTTTGCTTTTCGCTTCTCTGTTTCAAGCAGTAAATGTTTCATTTGATTCAACATTTTATCCGCCTCAGAAAGTGCATGGTAGTTCCGCTGCTCTTCTATTCTTTCTTCCAATGTCATTCCGTCAATCTCCAGCAAAATATCCCCTGGCATTAATTCCTTCTCATTTTTCTTAACTTGTGTAACCACTGCCTCCCCGCCAATGATTTTTATATCACATGGCAAAAAGCGTTGCCCATAATAATAGTATAATAACCGCTTCCGATCCACGAGCATACTGTGCGCATCTCCGGTTTTAGAAACGACCTGCGCGATTGCAGTCACGTAACTACGGTAATCACCCGAATCTGCAACTTTCGGAAGCGCATCCAAAAGAACACTGTCCCACTCTTCCGTTGTAATCTCTATATTAGGAGAATAATACTCATACATATTCCAAAATCGAAACAGCCCCAACAGATACATTCCCATATCTCCATCCGAAGCATCATACATCTTTTCATTTTCAAAGGAAACCGTCCCTATTTCCTCAAAAGAAGCATACGCATTTTCTCTGTCAGAAATGTGCAGGTCTGCCATACTGCAAAGATACTCACTTAATTCTTCCCCCAAAAATGCTGAATCACTAATCCACGTTGTATCCAACAGTTGTTTTCCGCTTTCTTCTTGAATTTTCTCCCAATCTATATCCTCTTCTTTCCCCTCGTCCTGCTCTCCCTCAACAGGAAATGTTTCCAACCAATCCATCAAAACACAATCTGCCCCATCTTGATTCGCTGCTCTCAATATATCTGGCATCACTCGAAAAAGCTCCGCATCCCAGTTAAGCTTTCCTGAAATCACATCCGGATGATGATATTTTGTATATCCCCAGACTTTACATAGTTTGTATAAAGATTGTATCTGCACATCCGAAAGTTTCTTCGTCCGGATACCCGAACCCTTCTCAAATTCCGTATCCTTGTCCCGTTCTAACAGTTTTCCATTTAGAGAATGAAAGTCTCTTGCAAACATAAAATATGTAATTACAACAAGTAGCAAAATAGTCCATACGATATAACTCTTTGTATACTTTTTCACACTTAACACCTCCTGCAACTTTTCTTTAACATTGTATTTTCTATCAATTATAAATTTATAATAACATAATTTCCAAAACAAACACATAGTCAATGACAACCTAGACTCTTTCCCAATGAAATATAACTTACCATTTTATTTAAACGCATTATTTGTGCAATTTTCATTAATATTCCTTCTAATTTGATTGACTTTTGTTCAAAATACTTGCAATTATTCTGTTAAAGAGTTATCATATGTCTTAAGAAAGTATTCATATAATATATCAAAAAAGGAGTGAATTACATGAAAACCTTAATCAGTGCGGAAAATACTTGGGGGCTATTCGCGATTTTGGTAGCGGTTGCTGCATTAGCAATCTATTTGGAGCAAAAATACCAATGGGCTTCAAAAATCACAGGATGCGTGCTGGCACTTATTGGATGTCTTATTTTATCAAACTTAAGAATTATTCCAACAGAAGCAGCAGCATATGACTTCGTTTGGGACTACGTTGTTCCACTTGCAATTCCAATGCTACTTTTGCAAGCTAACGTTAAGAAAATTTCAAAGGACTCCGGGCGTCTGATCATTATATATCTGATCAGCGGAATCGGAACAGTAGCCGGAGGATTTCTTGCATTCTTTGCGTTAAAGAACTTTATTCCTGAACTCAACAAGGCAACTGCCATGATGGTCGGAACATATACTGGCGGAAGCGTAAACCTTGTTGCTATGGCAGATGCATTTGATGCAGGTGGCGAATTAGTATCTACATCCGTTGTGGCTGACAACTTGCTAATGGCACTTTACTTTTTCGCCTTAATCGCAATCCCAACAGTAAGCTTCTTTAAAAAGCATTTTAAGCATCCGCTTCAGGATGAAATCGACAAACGTACTGCTAATGGCGAAAGTCAGAATCACGCACAAAACTATTGGACAGCAAAACCAGTCGCTCTCAAAGATATTGCTTTTACCTTTGCACTTTCTTTTGTGATTGTTGCTGTTTCTACTGAGATTGCTGCGTTCTTTGGACGAATCATCCCAACATCTAATTTTGTATTAGCTCTGTTAAATGGATTGATCGGTAACAAATATCTTATCATGACAACGCTTACAATGATTTTAGCTACTGCATTCCCAACACAGGTTGGTGGAATCGCAGGTGCTCAAGAAATCGGTACATTTATGATCCACATTTTCTTTGGTGTCATCGGTGCTCCAGCTTCCATCTACCTGATTCTTACAAAGGCACCATTGCTTCTTGTATTCTGTGCGATCATCGTTGCAACAAACATGTTGATTTCTTTCCTCTTTGGAAAACTTTTCAAGTTCAATCTGGAAGAAATCTGTATTGCATCCAATGCAAATATTGGAGGACCAACAACTGCTGCTGCTCTTGCGATTGCAAAGGGATGGAACGCCTTAATCGTCCCAGCACTCCTTGTTGGTACATTAGGATATGTAATTGGTAACTACTACGGAATCTTTGTAGGAACGTTACTTCGATAATCTACACTAAGGTAGCACATAAATTCCCACGCTGAATTGCCGGTGTGGGAATTTTTTAAAAAACATCATAAATGACAGGAGGATTTTTTGAATATGTCAGTTTTAAAAGGATTTGAACCAGCAAACGTATTAAGCTATTTTGAGGAGCTCTGCAAAATTCCTCATGGATCAGGAAATACAAAAGCAATTAGTGATTATTGTGTACAATTTGCCAAAGATCACAATCTTCGCTATGTACAAGATGAATATAATGATGTCATCATCTACAAAGATGGTACAGAAGGATTTGAAAACTCATCGCCAGTAATCATACAAGGACATTTAGATATGGTCTGTGAAAAAACTTTAGATTCCACTCATGATTTTATGAAAGATCCTTTAGACTTGAAAGTAGAAAATGGTTACTTATATGCACAGGATACAAGTCTTGGCGGTGATGATGGAATTGCAATTGCTTACGCACTTTCAGTTCTTGCCAGTGACACTATTGCTCACCCACCAATCGAAGCCGTCTTTACTGTAGATGAAGAAACTTCTATGTTAGGCGCCGAAAAATTAGACATGTCTCTCTTGAAAGGACGTCGTCTTCTTAATATCGACTCCGAAGAAGAAGGTGTTTTGACATGTGGATGTGCAGGCGGTCTCCGTCAACACGTTACATTTGATTTCCAGAAAGTAGAAAAAGAAGGAACCGAAATCGAGCTTTGGATCAAAGGATTGTTGGGCGGCCACTCTGGTTCTGATATCCACAAACAAAGAGGAAATGCAGTAAAACTTTCTTCCCGTATGTATATCCATTTATCAAAAACATTTGCTATGGATTTGATTTCTATTGATGGTGGTGAAAAAGATAATGTCATCACCTATAGTGCTAAAATGAGAGTATTGGTAGACAGCGCTCAAGCGGAAGACTTTATCACAGCTGTCAGAGAAGAAGAAGCCATTTGGAAAAAAGAATTCAGCAATGACGAAACCGGCCTGAACATCGAGATTACAAATGCAGGTCAAAAGAATATCACGGTGATTGCTCCAGCAGATTCTTCCAGAATTATGAAATTTATCTATGCAGTACCTCAAGGGCTAATCTGCTCCGATCGCAACCTTCTGGGACAATCTGAAACATCCTTGAATCTTGGTGTTACAGTTACCAGAGAAGATTCTGTATTCATGCAATTTCTTCTTAGAAGTTCTATCGAAACAAAGAAACAAGCACTTTGCGAAAGAGTTGGTGCATTGGTAGAACTTGCTGGCGGTCGCTACATCATTGACAGCGAATATCCGGCATGGGGATACGATCCAAACTCTAAACTACGCCCTCTTATGCGTGATGTTTATGTAAAAATGTTTAAAGAAGAACCTAGAGTGGAAGCCGTTCATACCGGTTTGGAATGTGGCATCTTCGGCGGTCACTGTGAAGGTCTTGACTCTGTCTCCTTTGGTCCAAACATCCTGGATATTCATTCCATCAATGAAAAATTAGACCTTGCCTCTGTAGAACGCATGTGGAAATTTTTGCTGGAAGTTTTAAAAGCTTGTAAATAAGATTCTTTTCTAAGATTTGAAAGTATTGTCATTTGATTGTCAACGGACATAGAAAGAGCCAAGAAAACCCGTAAAATAGGCATTTCTTGGCTCATATATTCAAACTTGTAAACTTCTCTTTGCTTGGTAGTGCTTATCCTTTGTTTTTGCCTTAAATCAATTCATTTTTGAACTATTTTATATATATTTGCTATGCCTTCGTCAAATTGTATTGTTAACAACATACACCGTATATCTCAAAATTCATGTGATGATTTTATATTACAATGTTTAAATACTTTTAGACGGCACTCCAACTCTTCTACAACCTAAACTTCACTTACGAATGACTTTCCTCATACCCGATCCACAAAATTCATGAGGAATTATTTTAAATCCTCTTGATTCATAGAATGTTTCTTTTCCTTTTTCTGCAATCAATTGAATACTGCTCCTGCCTCCGTCTGGTGTTGCACTATCGACATATTCAATTATCATATTAAGTATTTTACTGCCAATGCCCATTTGTTGATAAGCCGGCTGTACTACAATGTCTACTATCATATAATACATTCCATCACCAATCAATCTTCCCATACCGACTACTTGGTTGTCTTCTTCTGCTGCCACTGTATATAAACTATTTTGGAGTGACTTTTCAGTTTGTGTTCCTGAAAAATTTATCCACCCAACGCTTTCACGAAGTTTACAATATTCCTCATAACATAAAGTGTTTTCTTTATAGTTCACGTAAAATATATCCTCCTAATCTAGGTTTATCAAATATGAAGTAGTTACTCATCTCTATTTGAATGATATCTTTTAAATTCACAATACCCTCCAGCCCCCTCTCAAACCGCACAAAGCATATTCCTCACAAACAGAATTGTTATATGTTTTATATGCCACTTCAAATCTTCACTTACTCAAATTTGGGATTGAATGGTATCATCCAACAAATTCCCGTATTCTTATCTTCAAAACAATAATAATGTGGTCTATTACCTGCCTTATTTTCCTGAGGTACGGATTCGATATCTCCTCAAAAAGTCTGTCTTTTATAATATAAATTCCTGTTTCCTTCCCTCCTCGGAAATATGGAAAAAGTCCCTCACCTTTCGGCGAAGGACTAAACTTTCAACCCGACCATTTATATACCACATATCGGTCAGTGGTAAACTTTCTTTGTACTAATATACTAACAAGTACAAAGCGGAAAGTCAATAGAACTATCCATTAAAATTATATGCTGTTTACACAAAATTATTCAAACTCGCAAAGTTCTATCTGCTTTGTAGTGTTTCTCTGGTATTTCAGTTTTTATTCATAAAGCACTTCCATTCCCCTACAAGCTGGGATTTAATGTTTTCTTTTAAAAAAAGCTATTACTGCTACTCCTAACAATACAATTCCTATCATAATTAGTTTGAAAGCTAAATTACCATTCAGCTTTCCTGCGACAAAAACAGATGTAGGACCATCAGCACCTCCAACAATTGAAACAGCAGCGTTCTCTTTCACCTTCATTATTCCCCCAAAACTAACAAATAGTATTCCAACAATACAAGGGACAATCCAAAATACTTTTTTCATTATATATTCCCTCCATAAATTCTAATTTGTTGCTTACATTATACTTCATCAACAAAAAAATGGAAGATTTTATACCCCAGAGCTTCTACTTAAACCTGTTAAAAGAATTTCTCTCTTTACCTATATAAACCCTCTGATTTACAATTCCAAAAAGCAATGTCTAGACCTTACTTTTTTAGCATAGATTTAATTTCTTCGACTCCCTTTATATCTCATCCCTATCTATACGTCTCTTCTTGATTTTTTGCTTTGCATTTGCCTGTTCCAAATGTTTTGCCACTTCTATTGCTTCCTTTACCTTATCTTCTCCCAAAACAGCTACAACTCGATCTATATCATATACTACATTTAACAAAGGTACATTCTCTTTCTCTATAACAGATACTTCCTCTCGCAACCGTTCTACACGATTTTCAAGATCCATGTTTCGATCTGATAGCTTTTGATTTTTGTTTTTCAAATCCAAATACTTGCTATATAATGCCTGTATCATATTCGCAACTTTTTTCACCAAGGAAAATATTCTCTTCCGATAAGATTTTGCTGACTCTAAAGTTCCGGCTTCTGATAGCCAATTTTCCAGATAATATCCATACTCACGTGCATGTGAGTCAACAAGTCCAGCTTTTGAATTTAGTGCAGAAAATCATTTCTCTAACACTTCTGTCTTTTTAATTACCGCCTCTCTCTCTTTTTCTACCTGTTCTTTTTCCTTTTGGATCTCATCCACACATTCACTGATATCATGCAAATCATGTTCCAATAAATTCTTATGTTCCGTTAATTCTTCTGCTTCCTGTTCTCGAACCTTTTTCTTGTAATCCAATACAGAAAGATGTGGTTCATGAGTTCCCTTCTGATCCCATTCTATCTCATTTTCTCTCATGACCATGACTAATTTTTGCTTTTCCGATTGTACCCATTGATTTAGCTCCGTCTCACTTCTGGAACCTCCTTTAAATCCTAATGACGATAAGGCTTGTTTTAAAGATACTCTTGTATCAAGTCCTCGCTTACTTCCTGTAACATAGGGAATAAAATCAATATGTGGATGTGGCGTTGCTTCGTCTAAATGCAGATGAGCAGCAAATACTCGCAACGTAGGATTCCGTTCCTGAAATCCTTTCATGTATTAATCTAATATCTTTGCAGCAAATTGTCCTTGCATCATTAGAACAATTCCTCTGATAACACCCTTCAGCCGTCGTCTAAAATAACGCCAATTGATAAGAATTCGCTTTGGAAAAACAACTTAAAAATCTCTGTTTTGCACAAAAACTATTGTGCATGCTTCTGATGAATCTCTTTGATTTTAGGGTCCAGAGGATTTAGTCCAAGCATCAGATAGTTGAATTGTTCTTCGGTTAATTCAGCAGCTTCCTGTGTGGTGCGTGGCCAGGACAATGAACCGGCTTCAAACCTTTTATACAGAAGTAAGAATCCATCTCCCATCCAGAGCAATCTTTTTATACGATCGGAACGTTTCCCACAAAAGAGAAATAACGTTCCTTTTTCAAAAGGGTTTTGATGATATCGATCCCCAATGATTGTAGCTAAACCATCAATTCCTTTTCGGAGATCGACCATACCACAAGCGAGAACAACACGCCGAATCTTAGCAATATCTTCCAGCATGTGATGTCTCCTTAAGAAGTAGGTGCAGAAGCTCTTCTGAAATATCATTGGATAATCCAATGGATAAGTTTCCACATTTGATGACAACAACTGGTTTGGAAACGGCTTCATTCCAATCTGAAGAATGATTTTCGTTGGTTGGAAGTGGAATTTCAGCAAAAGAAACTTCTGTTGATTGCGTAACCTCTGGAACATTCAATTGTTCATATGCTTCTAAACGAATTTTGCGAAGCCAGTAATAATAAGATTTATCGCTGATTCCGTTATCTGCAAGCCATTGTTTGGCAGTCATGTTTGCTGGACGATTTTGGCATTGATTAATAATATTCATCCAATTGTTGCGTCTGATTTCATGAGTTGATTGATCCATAATAATAATTTGACCTCCTCTAAAAAACTACTAGTTTTTTCGTGTTTTTTAGAGTGTCTCATAAAAAAACTAATTCGCCAAGGCGAGTGGTTTGACGTTTACATTCCTGGGCATCACATTTGCGTTTAAATCCCCTTTTCGTCTTCTGCTTTCTTACGCCGGTCCAGTCCTTGTAATAAGAAAATTCCGGATCGATCAAGGATATACACAAAAAGAATTGGCAATCATGTCCAGATTGAGCGAATCGGCAATTAGAAATTATGAACTTGGGAATCGTTTCCCATCATCAGAACAATTAGAAAAAATAGCAAACTCATTAAAGATCAGTCCATACGCCATGTCTGATCCAAACTTTGATACTTATGTTAGTGTCATGCACGCATTATTTGCTTTAGAGGATCAATATGGGCTACACGCCTACCGAGATGAATCTCCGGTGTACCGCAGCTCATGTTTAAGGACAAAGGTCACGATTCTTTAAATATGCTGGATCATATCGGAACATGGGCTGATATGTACCAGAAATTCAGAAATGAAGAGATTACAGAAAAAGAATATTTAGACTGGAAGAGTCAATTCCCAGCTAAATAAGAAGAAATTATCTACAATAATATTAAAAAAGTATTGTCATTTGATTGTCAACGGACATAGAAAGAGCCAAGAAAGCCCGTAAAATAGGCATTTCTTGGCTCTAATATATTATTCAAACTCCACTTTTATATTTGTACAGTTATAAATAAGATGTATTGTTAATTCGCTTTTTGTCCGTTTTGTATTATTTTATATGCATGATTTGTTTCGTTCATAATATTTTTGTAGCCAAAATGTAACCACTCTGTTTATTCACCTCAAAATTTGCTTCTTTCATATGATTATTATGGTGTGGCAGATCCACCTGTCCGGTGAAGGCAGAGCCATAGTTCCAGTGACACAGAGCCACTTTGATTTTGCTTGATTGACCAAGACTTACTGGAGCAATACTTGTCAATGCCAGAGTCGCTATAGCGGGGCGTTAGCCGCCTTTACAAGTAGTGTTCCTGTAAGTAATCTACTGAAAACAAAATCATGGATTTTAGTTGGCTCTCCCTTTCCGGAATGGTGGCTCTCAAAATCCGGTTCAGTAGCTCAAAATCATCCGGTATAATCATGCATATATATCAAATTTATTTGAACTAGGCCACGTCATATTGAAACATAATAATGCATTTATCACTTATCTAATAGTTCTACAGTCCATTAATCAGATAAGTTTAACTACCTAATAATTCCCTCCACTCGTTTAAGTCCCAGTTCTTCTCTATTTCTTCATTCTCTATCCGTTTCTGTATAATTTCATATCCTTCTAAAAATACCAAAGCAAGTCTCCAGATTACTTTTCCTTCTACTCCTCCTATTGGTGCTGGAGAATAAATAAGCTTTACTTTAGCATCAATCACAGAACCTTTGCCAACTTCATTTTCCATAAGCCAATCTGCACCTTTTCCTGATGCAAACAAATCCGTATCTCCCGAATCAGCAATTAATCCCGGACCACATAATATACTCACTTCTGTATTAATAGTATCGCCTACTTCTAGTCCTACTGATTCAACAACCTCATCTTTTAACTTCCACCCACCCCACTTTTTGTTTATTTTCATCCGTAAAGTGACTTCAATATTACTATTTTCTATTTTTTTAGGTCGCAACCAAACCGTTTCAAATACTTTGGCCCCTTCTTTTAATTCATTTTCTGCTACAACATTTTCTTTGATCTCTGAACTCATATATTTTCCTCCATTCTTTATATATCATTATTATGTACCATTATGATCATATTAGCGCGCTCCAATTTCTGCTTTTCTGTTGTTTCACTTGAAGTTAAAATTTTCAAAGATTCATGTTTCTTCTTCACATCTACATCAATTTCTTCTAAAGAAATCGATACTGAATTCAATTGTTCTTTAAGCCGCTGTAACTCTTGATGCAATTTCTTTCTTTTTAAATGAAGCGCCTCCTGCTGACTAAGAACAATCTCAAGTGCTTCCTGTATTAGATCATTTGGAGGCGGTTCCTTATTTTTTGCCTCATTACTCTTGGGCAAATTCATAGTTAGTTTTCGCTGATATAGATTTTTCTCACTCTTGAAAATATTTTCATTAATTGCTACTGTCTCTTTTTCATACCCCATCAAAAAGCACCCTTTCCTAATTATGATGCGAATCCCATATGAGAAATTATCTTTAATCTGATATACTTAAAAAAGTCAATGTTTCTCCTTGGTTCTTCGAAACCAATAATTTTATATCAAAATCCTGATTTTCATCATATGTAAATCTTAAAATCATCCAACTAATATCTATGATCCTTGGAATATCTTCAATAATGAAACAACGCTTTAATTTCCCACCAGGATTTATTTGTGTGTTTTTATTCGCTGGATCCCACTGCTCACCTAGGTTAGTATAAATATAAGAGTAGCTATTATTAATTCCTTTTATTTCTATACTTAAAAATGAGAAATTATTAATAGTTAACTTGCTATTATTCATAATTTCAACAAATAATAAAAGATTAAATTTTTCGTATTCTGTTTCCAAAACTTTACAATGTTTTAAATGATACGTGTAATAATAAGTATTTAGATCATCGGGTAGATATTGAATAAGATTGTCTATTTCAAATTCATTGACATAATCCGTACTCTTTACACAGATACATTTCATTATACTTATAGAAGGCTTGTACTCTAAAATTGTAAGTTCATCAATAACCTTACTCTGGCGATATACAAGATAAGCCATTATCAAAGACCCCGAAAAACCTAGATAACTACCTAAAAATCCTAACCAATCAGAAGCATTTAAATTCAAATCAGTCCTATCATTTTGGGTCACCGAGGCCGGAAATCCTATTTGATAGCAAAAAAGAAAATGTATTCCAATAAATATTTCCATCAATATACACAAAGTCAGAGCAATAGCAAAGCAATTATTATCTTTTTTTCTAGTTCGCAACTCAAAAAAAAGAATACATATAAAAAAGGCTACTATTACCAGCAAAAGTATCTCAATTTTTTTCAAATCCATCAAATACACCTTTCTAAAAATAAATCTTATTAATTTCATTATAACTATTAAAAAACAACATTTTCAACAGTTATTTTCAATTTAAGCATATTTTAAAAAAAGAAAAGCATTCGACATCATAATGTTGAAATTTATTTAAAATTATAAGTTTAAAATCTTACTTTTTATTTCAGTTTATTGCCTCAACTCAAGCAAAAAGGTTTTTATAGTTTGACTACTACCATCATAGATATGAATTATCTCCTTGGGACTTTATGCGCTCAAAACATTTTTAACTATAATAAATACAACCACTCCATCCTAAATTTTATTGTCAATCTTTGGTCCTATGTCAAGATTTAGTACAAGTTAAAATGAGGTTTTCCTCATCTTAACCTGCCAGCTGCAATTCGTCTTGCTGAAGCCTACGATACAGCTCTTCATAATCGTTTGGTGACATATAATCACAGTGACTATGAATTCGTTTCGTATTGTAGAATGCTTCCAAATATTCAAAAATCAAACGATATGCATGGTCATAATCTCGAATCTTAAACCGATTCAGCCATTCTCTCTTAATCAGGGAATGGAACGACTCGATACATGCGTTATCCCATGGATATGCCTTTTTAGAATAACTACACTGCATGGTTGCGGTTACACGTTTGTATTCTTTTGATACATACTGGCTTCCCCGGTCTGAATGCAGAATTAAAGGCTTATCGATATTGCGTTTTGCTTTGGCTTTCTTTATTGTTTCAATCACGCAGGATACCTCCAATGTTTTGGAAAGTGTCCAGGCAATGATTTTTCTGGAATATAAGTCCATGATACTGGTCAGATAAACAAATCCGTCTATCGTCCAGATATAAGTGATATCAGAACACCAAACAGCATTTGGACGTTCTGGATTAAACTGTTCATCAAGGATATTTTTTAATTCGCTGCTGAAGTCAGAATCTTTGGTTGTGATAGTCCATGGCTTGACCCACTGGGCTTTGATGCCCATTTGCTTCATATACTTACCAACAGTACGTTCGGAGATGATTTCTCCTGATTTACGCAATTCCTTGGTGATTTTAGGGGCACCATAATTCTGTTTGGATTCATCGTAAATATCCTGAATTCTAGCTTTTACGGCTTCACGTCTTTTTTCCGTATTAGAAGGAACACGTTTTAGCCACGCATGATAACCAGAACGAGAAACGCCAAGATGTTTCAACATTCCGGAGACAGAAACTCGGCGCTTCGCCTTATGGGCAGTTTCTGCCATCTCCGTAACTTCGAGATAAATGGCTTCTGTCATTTTCCTAGAATGTTGATTGCTTTTTTTAATACTTCAAGGACATCCTGTGCATCTCGTAATTCTCGTTTTAATCGTGCGATTTCTTTTGCTTCATCAGAAGCATAGTTACCGGAACCACGACTTTCAATATCACCTGTTTCGCGCAGTTTTTTCTGCCAACGTGATAATGTCTGCTGACTGATTCCTAAATTTGTAGCACAGCCCTGCAGTCCTAAGTTCTTGTGATCATGATAATACTGGACTGCATCCAGCTTAAATTGTTTGTCATAGTGCTTTGCCATAATGAGATCCTCCTTCAGTGCGGTACCTACATTGTACCATGATTTTTCTTATAAGGAATTCTCATTTTGACTTGTACTATTTATATTCTAACACCAAAGAATTCTATGAAATACCATATTCAAGGCGCGACGAAAGATTAGAAACATGGCTTGAAAAAATAGAAAATTTTAACATACCTGAGCTACAGACCTATGTTAACGGCATAAGAATTGATATTAATGCGGTAAAAAACGGGATAAAATTAAAGTATAATAATGGACTTGCCGAAGGAAGTGTCAACAAAATTAAAGTAATTAAGAGAATTATGTATGGACGAAATAGTTTTGATTTATTAAAAGCAAAAGTGCTTTTACACGAGCAATTTCGCTGTGAATTCAACTAACAATGGAAAGAACCTATTGAGCGTTTACGATGATACGGTCAGAAAATTCGTTAAAAAAAGACCTTAAAGAATTTCTCCTTCAAGGTCTTTTCACACTCATTTTCTTTGTATTATTTTTTATACCTGCCATTCTCCCCACGCTAACGACTTTTGTTAAAAAGAGGATAACGAAGGTTGTTAAGTGACAAATATATTATTCAAACTCGCAAAGTTCTATTTGCTTTGTAGTTCTTCCCCGTTATTTCAGCTTTAGAACAGTTCGTTTTTGAACTGTTTTGCATATATTCTCTACCTTTTCATTTAATTCTATTGTCATTTTATTGTCAGCAATATGCTATATATCAAAATCAACTAATAGTCTTAAATGCTATAATACTTATACAACATTTCAATTCCCCTACAGTCAGGAAGTTGTAGAGAACAATATCTTATTACCCTACCTTGGCTTGCCTATAAAATAGGCCACCTTTGATAAGTAATAAAAGGAACATTACTGTTGTCGCATATGGTTCTTTCGCCATAGCCAAAAACAAAACAGCAATTATACTGATTCCTACAGATAAGTCAGTAATCATCTTTTTTCCCTTTTCGAGTTTGAAATAGACCATCAGCATTTTCACGATTCCTATTGTCGCTAAACTGATATACAATGCCCAATATATTTTGATAATGAGAGTATTGTTATTTACATACCCAAGGAGATTTACCGAGTAAATATAACTATTAATTGGCTTGGGATATAGCGGCAGAAATATCAACATCAGAGAAAGCAAGTCAACAATCCCCAATAATAAGTCGCATAAACTATTGAGATTTGATTTGTTTTCTTTTTCTGCTATGAAAATCAATTGATCTCCAGATAACAAATCATCAATGGATACAGAAAAATATCTAGATATTTCTTTTAACGAATCTATACTTGGGTACCCTCTTCCAGATTCCCATTTTGAAATAGCAGTTCTAGAAACAAATAATGCCTCGGCTAATTCTTCTTGTGTCAAACCTCGGATTTTTCTTAATTCCTGAAGTTTTTCATGAAATTCCAAAATCTGCACCTCCCATTCCAATTCTATTTTTCCTTTATTACCAACATAACTGTCGCTTTATAAATCAAAACCAATCCGGTACTTAGTAGTACACCGCCTACGATATCCGTGAACCAATGCACTCCGGCAATCAATCTCCCAATCACCATGAATCCCGAAAAAGCTAGTGATACAATTGTTATGATTCTTTTCGCCACATCACCAGACAACCTGCGCTGGATTTGTTCAATAAAAACTGGCATCACACTCAATACCAATAATGTAGTTGAAGATGGATAAGATGCCTCCATTCTTCCTTCTATTAAAATTGGTCTGTAATTGATTGGTATAATTTCGAAAATCACATATGCCAAGATCACAACAGCAAAATATACCCCTAAGATCATAATATCTGCATCAACCTTGAAAATACTTCTTCTTTTAATCAACTGAATCAACCCAACACCCGCGAAAACCAAACATACAACGATAGGTACCAGGCCCATCCAATCAGTAATTGTATAAATCACCTTATTCACCCCTATCAAATGGTGAAACCAGCAATTGAATGTTGCAAATCCAATACTGGTTTCATTTTGACCAACAGATTGCACATCCACCATCTGAATCAGCGCTGTCCATAACACAAACATTGCAAGGAATACACTTCCAAGTAATAAACATCTTTTTTCGTTCTTTTTCATCATTTTACATCCTTTCTGATTTGGTTTGTCTTTCTAACACCTTCACCTTATCCAAAAGCATAAAACAATGGAAGAAACGTTCTTTCACATATGTGACACGATTCGTGTCACTCCCTCAAATGCTTATTTTTCAATATATTCTTCTGATTTTCTATCGCTGCAAATTCAAATATGTTGCTTACATTATACTTCATCAAAAAAAGAAATGGAAGTTTTTTGTGCTAGAGTTTCTGCTTACATCTTGTAACGCACATTTCCACAAATTCTATTTTACCTTTCCTTGTATCACATTACTTATAGAGCATTCACCTAATTCTCAAAGGCCTGCCAAAGCTATTTTCTCTCTTCGCCTATATAAATCTATTCTCTCTGATTTACAATTCCAAAAAACAATGTCTAGACTTTGCTTTTTTAGCATAAATTTTATTTCTTCATCCCTTTATCTCCCCTCTCTATCTATACGTCTCTTCTTGATTTTTTGCTTTGCATTTGCCTGTTCCAAATGCTTTGCCACTTCTATCGCTTCCTTGACCTTATTTTCTCCCAAAACAGTTACAACCCGATCCATATCATATGCCACATTCAACAAAGCTACATTCTCTTTCTTTATAACAGATACTTCCTCTCGCAACCGTTCTACACGATTTTCAAGATCCATATTTCGATCGGATAGCTTTCGATTTCTGTCTTTTAACTCCAAATACTTGCTATATAATGACTGTATCATGTTTGCAACTTTTTTCAATAGAGGGAATATCCTCTTTCGATAAGATTTTGCTGACTCTAAAGTTCCAGCTTCTGGCAACCATTCTTCCGGGTAATATCCATACTCACGTGCATGCAAGTCAACAAGTCCAGCTTTTGAATTTAGTGCAGAAAATCGTTTCTCTAAAACTTCTGTCTTTTTAATTACTGCCTCTCTCTCTTTTTCTACCTGTTCTTTTTCCTTTTGGATTTCATCCACACATTCACTGATATCATGTAAATCATGCTCCAATAAATTCTTATGTTCCGTTAATTCTTCTACTTCCTGTTCTCGAACCTTTTTCTTGTAATCCAATACAGAAAGATGTGGTTCATGAGTTCCTTTCTGATCCCATTCTATCTCATTTTCTCTCATGACCATGGCTAGTTTTTCCTTTTCCGATTGCACCCATTGATTTAACTCTGTCTCACTTCTCGATCCACCTTTAAATCCTAATGACGATAAGGCTTGTTTTAAAGATACTCTTGTATCAAGTCCTCGCTTACTTCCTGCAACATAGGGAATAAAATCAATATGTAGATGTGGCGTTGCTTCGTCTAAATGCAGATGAGCAGCAAATACTCTCAACGTAGGATTTCGTTCCTGAAATCCTTTCATGTATTCATCTAATATCTTTGCAGCAAGTTGTCCCTCCATCGTTTCTGATCCCATATTGTCTTTATCACCGATCTGAAGGATAACCTCATGAAATAATTTTTCTTGTTTCCCGGAACGTATCTTTTCATAGTAATCATCTATCTTACGATCTTTTCGAGTCTGTTTATCGTTGTAACGTTTCAAGGCTTCGTCAAATAATTCATGATATACGTCTTTGATATCTTCATTACAATATTCAACATTCCAATGGGTTCTGTTCGGATCCGTATTCTTTGCATGAAATTTTCTACTGTTATGGTTCAGGGAGCCTTTCCCTGTCATAAAACTAATCGTCCTCTTCAATAAATCTCCTTTCCTTCATTTTAAAACGCCAGATATGGCGATCATGTTTTGTTACTTTTGTCAAAAGTAACGCAAAAGCACTTTCGACAGCCTAACGTCCATCAAAAGTACCCTTGCGCCCTGCCGGGAGCTTTCAAATCAGCCAGCACTGTATCGGCTACACCCTACAGCAATTCTCCTTGTTTGGTATCATACAGGTGCGTGCCACGCTCCTGTTCTATATTCCCCAAACAAACATCACCACCGATAACTGGCTGACACTCCACGCTTATCTAAATATTCCTGTCGTGCTTTCTCCTGCTCTTCCTCAGAAGGAGCCGTCTTATACTTCGTATAGAGTTCATGTCTGACTAATGCATCCAATTTTTCTTCCAAGCCATTTCGAATATCTTCTTCATACTGATCATCTGAACCCAGATGATAAAAGATCAATTTTCGAAACAGTTCATAATCAATCTGTACTTTTTTCATCACTTCACTCCTTTTTAATCAAGGTGGCAAGATTCCCTATTCTTTAAGATATGGTAATCTTGCCATCTTCCTTTACTCTTCTTGTAACATCCAGAACCATTTATTCCCTATCTTCACAGAATCAATCTGTAATTCCTTCTTCGCATTCCAAAGTGTTTTCTTTTTAATTCCTCGTTCTTCTGCTTCTTCCGCTATTTTTGCCTGTTCCATTGATCCATTTGCTAAGATCTCTTTTAAAAATTCTTTCGCACTTCGGATCTTTTGCCCTCGCCCATCACCAGACAATAAGTCCTCTGCACTGATGTCATATTTTCCAATCCAATGAAATCCTTTTTCTTTGTCTAATCGAAAGGCGATAGCATCTCCTTCCGGAGCAAGAGAACTCTTTACATGACAGATCACTCGGATTTCCGGTTCATCTTTCACTCTTCCAACAATCAACACGCTTCTTGCTGCCGCTTGAAAGTCAATAGAACCCAATCCACGATAGGATGATTTTCCATTACTATTTTTATTCATATGACCGATCAGAATAATGGCACATTGATATTTTTCTGCTAATACAGAGATTCTTTTCATCAATGGGCGAATCTCATTTGCCCTATGCATATCAACACCAGCCCCTAGAAAGCCTTGAATTGGATCTAATACTACAAGTCTTGCTTTCGTCTGTATGATCGCTTCTTCCAGCCTTGCATCTACCATTGTTAATGGCTGATCCTGATCATCAATTACCAAGACTCTGGAACAATCTGCCCCTGCCGCTAACAATCTTGGTTTGATCGTATCGCCCAGTCCATCTTCAGCTGTTTGATAAATCACATTGATTGGCTCTACACCTGTCTCTTCAGATTTTCCTTCGCTTGTCTCACTTAATATTGCTTCTCCTTTTGTTAATTTTGCTATGATCTGCAACACCACAGTAGTCTTCCCCTCTCCAGGATCTCCCTGAATAATGGTGACCTTCCCATATGGTATGAAGGGATAAAAGAGCCATTCGATTTCTTCCACTTCAACCTGATCCATGTGGATCAATTTCAGGCATGGTTCTGCCTTTTTTACTTCTCTATAATTATCTTCCATTTCCACCTCCTGCCCAACCGGGCAAGTCCCTGGCAAACAGAATTTAACAATTGTTGCAACAACAATTTTGTGATATACTCAAGTTGTTAAGGTGATATATCAGTTATTCTGATGATCAGGGAACTTGCTCAGATTATTTCTGGGCTTTTTCTTTTTTCCTTTTTTCATAGTTTCTTTCTTCTGCAAATGCATTTAATATCTCCAACATTGTTCGAATAGGTGTAAATAACTCTTCATCGGCATCCTCTAATGTAGTTAACCTTTTTAGTTCCTCTTCAATCCCTCGAAGCTGTTTTCTAAACTGTACTAACATCAACGGATTTCCTACTGCTGTGACTTTTTGATGTAAAACACTTTCAATGATATATTCTTGTCTCGTCTGGTATCCACAAAGCTTTACTCTTAAATTCAGCTCTTCATTTTCTTCCGGAGACATTCGAAACGCTATGGTTACATTACGCCACCGATTCTTGTTATCCCTATTTTTTTCACTCATCCAGATATTCCTCTCTTTCCTGATTTAGATTTTCCGCCATTTCTGTTTGGATTGTCGGGAATAAATGCGCATATCGATATGTGATTTCCACACTTTCATGCCCTACCCTTTCTCCAATTGCCACCGCAGAATATCCCATATTAATCAACAATGACACGTGAGAATGTCGTAAATCATGGATTCGTATTCTCTTCACTCCTGACAACTTCACACCACGATCCATTTCATGATGAAGATAGCTTTTTGAAATTTGGAATATCCTGTCATTTTCATTTAAACCATACAGCATTCCTATATACGCTTCTAATTCTTCGCTTAAAAATTCCGGCATGGTGATTATGCGATTACTCTTCACAGTCTTAGGATCCGTAATAATATCCTTCCCCTCTAATCTTTGATAAGACTTATTGATCCGGATAGTACAAGCCTGAAAATCGAAATCTGCCGGTGTCAGTGCTAACAACTCTCCCATACGCACTCCACACCAATATAAGATTTCAAATGCATAAAAGGAGATTGGCTTATCCGCCACCGCTTCAATGAACTTCATATACTCTTCTTTTGTCCAGAAAAGCATCTCTTTTGTTCTTTCTTTTCCCATAGATCCTGCCTTGCGTGCAGCATTGCTTTTCAAATCATAGAAATTAACTGCATGATTCAAAATTGCACTCAGCTGATTATGGATGGTCTTTAGATAGACCTGTGAATAGCCTTCTCCTTGTTTATTCCGATAGTTCATCATGGTGTTCTGCCATTGCCGAATATCGGAAGGTTTTATTTCCTGCAACTTCTTTTTCGAAAAATATGGGAGAATCTTTTTTTCTACAATATGCTTTTTCGTCAGCCAGGTATTATATTTGATTCTGGATTTGATATCATTCAGATAAAGATCTACAAAATCTTCAAAATACATATCCAGACTCAAATTCTCCTTTAATTTAAACGCTCTTTCCCATTCCTGGGCATCACATTTACGTTTAAATCCCCTTTTCGTCTTCTGCTTTCTTACGCCGGTCCAGTCCTTATAATAGGTTCTTACCTCGTAAGTATTTGACTTTTGGTTTTTGATTACTGTCAAAACATCACCTCCTGCTATTTCATTTCGTTCATACCGTAAACTCGTTCTTCAAAATATTTACGGCTGATTTTTCCTTTGACAACAACGAAACCTTTTTGTTCCAATTCCGCATTTAACTGACGGATCAAACGATACGCATAGGAATCAGATACTTCTAATTCTTTCGCTACTTCTTTTGCTGATATAAATAATTTACTAGCCATCTATATCCCTCCTTTCTTTTTCAGTTCATTATCGAACGGTGTATATGCATCATAACATTTCATTCCCGTACTGTCAATAGAATAATTTCAAAAATGAACGGTTTATTTTTATATTTCATTTTTGAACTGTTTATGCTATACTTTTAAGTAACAATCAGCAAAGGAGTGTTTTCCTATGACAGTAGGTGAGAAAATAAGAAAATTCCGGATCAATCAAGGATATACACAGAAAGAATTGGCAATCATGTCCGGATTGAGCGAATCGGCAATTAGAAATTATGAACTTGGGAATCGTTTTCCATCATCAGAACAATTGGAAAAAATAGCAAACTCATTAAAGATCAGTCCATACGCCATGTCTGATCCAAACTTTGATACTTATGTTAGTGTCATGCACGCATTATTTGCTTTAGAGGATCAATATGGTCTGCACGCCTACCGGGATGAATCCGGCGTACCACAACTCATGTTTAAAGACAAAGGACACGATTCTTTAAATATGCTGGATCATATTGGGGCATGGGCTGATATGTACCAGAAATTCAGAAATGAAGAGATTACAGAAAAAGAATATTTAGACTGGAAGAGCCAATTCCCAACTAAATAAGAAGAAATTATTTACAATAATATTAAAAAAGTATTGTCATTTGATTGTCAACGGACATAGAAAGAGCCAAGAAAGCCCGTAAAATAGGCATTTCTTGGCTCTAATATATTATTCAAATTCAATCGTTCCCGGTGGCTTACTTGTCAGATCGTACATGACTCTGTTAACGCCCCTGACTTCATTGATAATTCTGTTCATTACCTTATTCAGTACTTCGTAAGGAATCTCTGCTGCTTCTGCAGTCATGAAATCAACTGTATTTACAGCTCTGAGCGCTACTGCATAGTCATAAGTTCTCTCATCTCCCATAACCCCAACGCTTCGCATGTTTGTGAGACCTGCAAAATACTGTCCGATGCTGCGGTCAAGTCCGGCATTGGCAATCTCTTCACGGTAGATTGCGTCTGCATCCTGAACGATTTTTACTTTCTCAGCATTTACTTCTCCGATGATACGGATTCCAAGTCCCGGCCCCGGGAATGGCTGTCTGTATACGAGATATTCTGGAATTCCTAATTCCAGTCCTGCTTTACGTACTTCATCTTTGAATAAATCGCGAAGTGGCTCGATAATCTCTTTGAAATCTACGTACTCAGGAAGTCCTCCTACATTGTGGTGAGATTTGATCACAGCAGATTCTCCGCCAAGTCCGCTCTCTACTACGTCTGGATAAATAGTTCCCTGTACTAAGAAATCAACCGCTCCGATTTTCTTTGCTTCTTCTTCAAATACACGGATAAATTCTTCTCCGATGATCTTACGCTTGCTTTCCGGCTCTTCTACACCTTTTAGTTTCTCATAAAAACGTTCTTGTGCGTTGACACGGATAAAGTTCAGGTCGTAGTTTCCTTCTGGTCCGAAAACTGCTTCTACTTCATCACCTTCATTTTTACGAAGAAGACCGTGATCTACAAATACGCATGTCAGCTGTTCTCCGACTGCTTTGGAAAGCATTACTGCTGCTACAGAAGAGTCCACTCCACCGGAAAGTGCGCAGAGAACTTTTCCATTTCCAACTCTTTCGCGGATTGCCTGAATAGATGATTCTACGAAAGAATCCATCTTCCAGTCTCCGGAGCATCCACATACATTGTATACGAAGTTGGACAGCATTTTTGTTCCTTCCTGTGTATGAAGTACTTCCGGATGGAACTGCACTGCGTAGAGTCCTTTCTCTTCATTTTCAACTGCCGCTACCGGACAGTCTGCTGTATAGGCTGAGATTTTGAAATCTGGTGCTGCCTGCTCGATGTAATCGTTATGACTCATCCAGCAAATCGTCTTTTCAGATACATCTTTAAATAATTTCGATGTCGTATCTACATTCACTTCGATTTTTCCATACTCGCGAACTGGTGCCTTACATACATGTCCGCCCAGCAAATGCATCATCAACTGAGATCCGTAGCAGATACCAAGAACCGGAATCCCCAGTTCAAATAACTCTGTGGAATATGTCGGTGAATCTGCTTCGTATGCGCTGTTCGGTCCTCCAGTCAGGATAATTCCCTTTGGATTCATTGCTTTTATTTCTTCTATATCTTTTTTGTAAGAATAGATTTCACAGTATACATTACATTCTCTTACACGTCTTGCAATCAGCTGATTGTATTGCCCGCCAAAGTCAAGAACGATGACTGTTTCATTTTTCACTATGTTTCCTCCTTGCATTTTTTCATTTCTCTTGATAACAATTCTGACACGCACTTCTTTCAGTATTCTTAGCTATAAGATTTCCTGATTTGCATGCCTGTCAGTTCCCTGCAGTTGCTCTTTTTCCTGCAAACTGTCTGTGATGTTCTGTTGCCAATGTCATTATTATAAAGTAGGTTTTGCTGTTTTACAAGTTAAACTATCACTTTCCTTTTGCATTTCTTCTTTTCTTCCATATTTTTCCAAAAAATCTACTTCTTTTGTATCAATCCTACATGTATTTGCCATTTTATACTGTCGCCTTATGCTTCCATTTTCCACCCAGATATCGAATCACAAAGCAGATAGCGCGGAAAATCCAGTCGATGACCATTGCAACCCAGATTCCAAATACGCCTAGTCCCATGTACTTTCCAAGGACATAGCTAAACGCAATCCGGAAGATCCACATGGAAAAGATCGACATATACATTGTGTACTGGACATCTCCTGCTGCACGAAGTGTACACGGAAGCGAAAATGATAATGGCCAAATCGTCACAACTGCAACTGCATGGAACAAAAGAATCTGCTCCGTTGTCTGTGCTGTGAGATCTGATAAATGATATACCTTTAAAATAGTAGGAATCAGCAGCGCAATAATAATATTTTCAACGATCATCCATGCATAAGTGATGATATGTAGTTTTCTTGTGTAATATTTTACCTGCTCATAATCCCTTGCTCCAACACACCTTGAGATAACAGTAATGATTGCCAGATTAATTGAGATTCCCGGAAGAATCTGGAACATTGCCACTGCATTTGAAACCGCATTCGCCGCAATAGCATATGTTCCAAAAGTAGATACCAGACTCAATACAAGAATTTTCCCCAACTGGAACATACTGTTCTCCAGTCCATTCGGAACACCGATCTTTAAGATATTTTTAACCATCGCACCATCAAATCGATAGCGGAATGTTTTTTCCAAGTGCAGCACTCTCTTGGAATTACATAAAAGAATGGTGATCAGAAGCGCTGCAACTGCTCTGGAAACCAGTGTAGGAATTGCCACACCTTCTGTTCCGCAGTGGAAGCCATAAATTAAAATTGCATTTCCACTCACATTGATCACGTTCATGATCATGGACACGATCATCGGTATTTTCGAATCACCCATTGCACGGAAAATAGCGGCTCCTCCATTATAAAGAGCAATAAACGGAATGGATGCAGTTACGATCACCAGATACGTATTGGCATGCGCCATAACATCTGCCTCTATTTTTCCAAATACACCGTGTAAAATAAAACTCTTGCATAGATATACAATCGCGGTCACTCCCACCGCACTGATTGTGACAAACCACACAAGCTGTCCCGCAGATTTACAAGCTTCTTCCTCCCTCTTCCTTCCAAGATACTGACCCGCGACAACAGCCCCACCGGTTGCCAAAGCCGAAAAAATATTGATAAGCAGTACAACGATATTATCAACCAAGGATACGCCAGACACTGCCGCCTCCCCGACACTCGCCACCATAATAGAATCTGCCATCCCTACGAGGACAGCTAAAAATTGTTCGATAATCAGCGGAATGATCAACGCAACCAGCGCTCTATTATCAAACAACTGCCTTTCTTTACTTATTTTCATCTCTCATCTCCTCCTACCATATGTATTGTCATAGTCCCGATTTATCTCTTGCAACACCCAACCTGATTCTGACAACTCACAAAGTACAGCGCCTCTCTTTGCCGCCCCTTGTGCTTTATCAGATATTCATCTGACTATTTTATTATACGTCTGAAAAAAATAACAGACAAGGCTCTTTTTCTCTTCCCTAATTTTCCCCTCTCTTTTCCCTGCGCCTTCCATTTGCATACATATAGTTCTCTCTTGACGCTCTTCTCTTCCTCTGATAAAAAGAAGCGGAAAAGGAATCTCTACTATAGTCACAATAGGTATTCCTAATCCACTTCCGAAAATACTTTTCTATTCCCCCTGCTGTTTCTTATGAAAGTTTTGTCTTTCCGATCATCAGGTTCAAAATCTCCACATCTGTCTGTTTCATTCCATTTTTTCCCATATAGCCGACCGCCTTTACAGTATCTTCCGCATTCTCCATGACAATTCCATCTCCGGCTTCAAAGCGGATACCTCTCATTGCCATCTCATGTCCTAAAATTGCTGACTGAAGCGCAGAGGAAATCTTTGCCGCACAGCTTGGCTTCGCACCGTCACAGACCATCCCTCCAATATTTGCAATCGTATTGATCACGGTATTTTCAATCTGTTCTTCATCTCCCCCACATAAATATGTGATTGCCGCGCCCGCTCCTGCCGCTGCACATACCACTCCACAATAAGCTGAAAGAGCACCAATATACCTCTTTTGATCCTGAGCAATCAAGTTGGAAACGCACAATGCTCTCAAAAGTTCTTCTTCTGTCTTCCCCTTTTCTTTGGCATACTCGACAACCGGAAGAGAACAAGTCATTCCTTGATTTCCAGAACCTGCATTGATAATCACCGGAAGAGAACAGCCACTCATTCTCGCATCGGAGCCTGCCGCTGCCCTGGAAATCATTTTCCACTTCAGCTGATCTCCTTCTTCTTCCCTGATAATCTTTCCAATCTGAGCTCCCCATGTATTTTGAAGGCCTTCCTCTGAAATCGCATAATTGTATTCAATCTGTCTCATCAGGACATCTTTCACATCCGCAATCTTCACTTCATTTGCAAAAGCCGTAATATCTTTGATATTCAGACAAGATTTATCCAGCTCATGTGCTGTAAATTTTTCTTCATTCTCATATACCACTTTTTGATTATGCTCAATTCTTGTAATGTTTGTATGTGCATGTTCAATTCTAACTGCCGCCTCTTCGCCTGCTGCCCATACCCTCACTTCAATATAAAGGTTTGCAGTCCCTTCTTTTAATTTACACTCACAGTATCCCTCTTTGAAAAGCTGCCGTGTCTTTTCCCGGTCTTCTTCAGAAATACTCTGTAAAACTTCTAGTTCTCGATCTGCCTTTCCTCCGACAATTCCTAAGATAACCGCAGCCTCTACGCCTTTCATTCCTCCGGAATTTGGAACCTTTACCCCTTTTACATTTTTAATAATATTTCCGCTGCATAACACTTCCACTTTCTCCGGAAACTGCCCCAGCTCCGTTCTCGCCACCGCTGCTGCATACGCCAGAGCGATCGGTTCTGTACAGCCCAACGCCGGAACAAGCTCGCTTTTCAAAATTTCTACATACTTCTGATACAATTCCTGGTTCATTTCCATCCTCTTTTCTAACTGTGATTTTTCCTGTTTCTACCTTCTCATTCGTTTTTTCTGCCTTGTACTGATATAAATCATATCAGTAGTCATACCAGCTCTTTCTTCTGATAATATCACTAATATGATTAATCGTCAATCAAGAATCCTTTCTCAAATAAAATACAATCATCTCTGATAAATATTTACTTCTCTCTTTTTGTTCTATATGATTCATGATATAATTTCTTACTGCAAACACAAGGTTTTATAGCACGATCTATTTTCCAAATTCATTCATGGATAAGGATGGAATCTCATTAAGACTATTTATTCAAAACAAAGGACTTGAGCATTATGAGCAAAAAGAATTTAAAAGAAATTGTATATGATTCGGTATTGAACAGCATTTATTCCTCTGAATACCGTGCAAATGAAATTATCACAGAGACTTCACTAATTCAAAAATACGGTTACAGCAAGTCACCAATCCGTGAAGCTTTGACTGCCCTCTGCCACGAGGGCGTTTTAAAAAACATTCCAAGGTGTGGTTACCAAGTGATCGCACTCACCTCCGAGGACGTCCAAAAAATGTTAGAATATCGAATGGTACTTGAAACCGGGATGCTGCGCCTCTGCTTCGACACTATCACTGAAAAACAGCTTTTGCATCTTGATGAGCTCTCTTCTCTCTGCAGCAAAAATACCGAGGATGTCATGGAGCATTGGATTTATAATATGGATTTTCACATTGCACTGCTTTCTCTCGGCGGCAACGACTATGCCTGTACTCAGCTGAAAAGCTGTATGAATATGCTATGGCGCGCCTATGCACAATTACACTGGAATAAATGGAGCCACTATAATATCCCGGCTGATATGAAATATCACGATTTAATTTTAGACGCAATCCGCCAAAAACGCCTGGAGGACGCGATTCATTATCTGAAAGAAGATTTAAATGACTTTGGAACTTCCTCTTCTTAAAAGTATGTAGCCTGACATAAAATCATCTCCCTTCTCACAAATAATCTATATCATCCATAATTGTGTTAAGGGAGATGATTTTCTAATATCCCTCTCTAGAAATGATATTTTCGCAATGCCTTCCGAAACGGTTAATATCTATGCGCAATGTGCAGATATTTTTCCCTCGTCGCCATTCCTCCCCGAATATGACGCTCTGATTTATTCTGATCCAGAACTTTTCTTGCACTCACTGCAAGCGCAGGATTAATTTGAAGCAAACGATCAGTTACATCTTTATGTACCGTACTTTTACTTACTCCAAATTTTTTCGCAGTCTGCCGCACTGTTGCATTTTCTTCAATAATATAATGCGCGATCGCAGCGGCACGCTCTTCGATATAATCTTTCACAAATATTCCCCTAGATACATCTTTTTACAATGTATGTAGGGGAAATAAAGATTATGCTAAAACAGTTCAAATAACGATGACATGCCAAAAAGCACATCATTCGGTAGACATAATCCATATGTTTTTGCGAATATATTTATAAATTCATTTGACGACTCTTCACATCCCATCTATTATCACATTGTGGAAAATAACCTCCATTCTTACCACGTCTGGCATAAACATCCTCTCTTCCCCAAAACATAGAAAAGAAGCGTATTGCCATCCCTTCTGTAATAAACATCGGATGAACAATACGCGCCCCTTGGTCAAGATCATACTCTTCTGTGTTTTCTATTATCTCTTCAAAAGGATTAATCTCCTCATATGGAATATTCTCTTTTTTCAGTTTGTCTTTTAATAGCCTGTTTTCATATTCAAGTAGTCTAACGAGTCTTCTTAATGCTTCTGTATCATATGCTTCTATATTCATACCTGGCACCTGCAATTCTCAATACACAACTTCCATTTTATAAATATGGCTGTATCGTAAACACCGTCTGCTCTCCAACCTTTTCACTTACCAATTCAAACAGATTTTCTTGCGTTGCAAACAGATTCTTCGGATTTCTTCCGATAATCAAATACTGATTTTTATCATCTAATGAAATATGTTTCCTTGTATCATCATTCAATAAAATATCTGCATTATCAATGACAACCAGTTTCCCCTCTATCTGTCTGATTATTTCTTTTATATCTTTCTGATAGTCATAATTATCCAAACATAAAATTCTGGGATTAACTGCCATACATTCTCTGATAAATGAAAACGTTGCTGTCTTTCCCGTTCCTGAATCTCCCATTAAGATTGTTATATTATTGGTAAATGTAAAGTCCACTACAAATGAAGTATGCACTGTTGAAAAATGCTCCATCACAACTGGTTTACTCTTCATTTTCCCACCACTCCTTTAGTTCTTCATAATCCTCGATCACTTTACATTCTCTACTCGTCTGAGCCTTCACCTGTTCCATGTCAAACGGAATCATTGCATATTCGCTATATACATTTCCAACATCAAAACTATATAATATTTCCAAAGCATTATTTCCACATTCTTTCAGGCAAAACACCTTATCCGGAAAATACAATACATTCAATACAGTTTTACATCCTGTGGAAAGTTGATCTGTATTCAATGTAATATCTTCAAATCGTGATCGAATTTTATATTTGCTGAGAAGTTCTGAGCCGTCTATCATTTGAATATACTTTGCAGCTCTCTCATCCAGTTTCGTTGCTGTATTCTGATTAAAAAATATGTCATTCAGTTCTATATATTCTTTATCCTGAGGTATGTCTTTCTTATTTTTAAAAATCGTTATCATACCACTACCTCCAATCCAACTTTCGGAAGCTGTAGTTTCAATGAGCTTCCAACATAGATCCGTTTCATTTTATTAAACACAGACAGTCTGTTATGATCTAGTCCGCAGATGTCGTCTTTCTGACGCTCTTTCCATTCACAGCAAGACTTTATCCAACATTCTCGTAGCGTTCCTTTTGACACTTCGAATCCGGTATTTCTTGTCAAATCGAATAATAGCTTTGCTGACAATTGCTCGATATTATGTTCTTCAATATTTTTATCATAATCTACAATTTCTCGCATTCCTTTATAATCAAAATTATCATTTTGCAGAGATTCTACAAGTTTGTGTCTTGCAGCAATTGCTTTGGCTCTCTTTTGCAAGAATTCATCCTTCGGAGCATAAATCCATTCTATCAGTTCTTGAAATTCTAAAAGAAGATACTCAAAACAAATAATGTCCAACAGAAAAACATTTTCTTTCTCATCCACATATTTCTTTAATCGTTTCTTTTCCATAACAATCTGCAGATTATCAAAAGAATTATCAAAGAGAATGATATATCTATTCTCAGCATCCTGTAATGTTCTTACGGCTTTTACCAACTCACTATTATTCTTTTTACTTTCAACGATTACATCGGAACAAAGTTGTTTCATGAGGTTTAGCCAAAATGTATAACTTGCTTTTCCTTTTCGATCTTCTATCCACAAAAAAGTTTTAGCCATGATTCTTTCACCTGCTTTCTTTGTTCTATTTTAACCGATTTTCTTCTATAACACAATGAAATCACCCAAAGAAAAAAAGACTGCATTTCTGCGACCTTTCTCTATACTTTAGTGTGAAAACGATGTGATATTGGCACATCCATTTTGTATGTGCGAGTGAATTTTCTTTCTTCGCCATAAAGCACCTTTCTTTTTTTGCAATATAGCCTGAACAACTTTATTGTAAACGGAAAGGTAATAAGTCCACAACAATAGGCGAGCTCTATTGAACTCGCCCATTTTATATCCTTCTCTTTAATCCATATAGCCGCCCTTCATCGGCGATACTGCATTCTCTGAAAAGATTTTTAATACTCCTTGGGTATGTTTTGCTACATAAGGTTTCCAATTTTTCCTTCGTTCTTCCAGAATCGCTTCCACCTCTTCTGGACTTTTTTCTTCTCCTCTGATTCCTATAATTTGTAGTATCCTATTTGGAATGTCTACCTCTATCAAATCGTTTTCTTCAACCAATGCAATCGGGCCGCCATCCGCTGCCTCTGGCGAAATATGACCAATGGCTGGACCTTTCGATGCTCCAGAAAACCTTCCATCTGTTAACAATGCAATGGATGCACCTAACTCCGCATCTGATGCAATCGCTTCTGTCGTATAAAACATTTCTGGCATCCCACTCCCTTTTGGTCCCTCATAGCGAATAATTACAGCATCTCCTGGTTGGATTGCATGAGTCAATACCGCATGGATCGCCTCTTCTTCACAATCGAATGGCCGTGCTTTTAATACTGCGTGAAACATTTCTTTCGGTACTACAGTATGTTTTACAACTGCTCCATCTGGCGCCAAATTTCCTTTCAAAATTGCAATACTTCCATCTGTCCCAAACGGTCGGTCAAACGGTCGAATCACATCCTCCCGTCTCAATCCTACTTTTGCAAGATACTTGTCACATTTATCATAAAAGCCATTTTTCTTTAACTCTTCTAAGTTTTCACCCAATGTCTTTCCAGTTACAGTCATCACATCCAAATGCAGACTATCCTTGATTTCCTCCATAATCGTTGGAACCCCGCCAGCATAATAAAAATACTGAGCCGGCCATTTTCCAGCAGGTCGAATGTTCAATAAATAGTGGGCACCTCTGTGAATTCTGTCAAATGTATCCCCATCGATTTCAATACCAAACTCATGGGCAATTGCCGGCAAATGAAGTAATGAGTTTGTTGACCCCGAAATTGCCGCATGTACCATGATTGCATTTTCAAATGACTTCATCGTTACAATCTTATCCGGAGTCAGATTATGTTCTGCAAGCCATACTGCCTGCTTTCCTGCCTCACGTGCTACTGTACAAAGATCAGGACTGGTAGCAGGCATCAAAGCACTGCCCGGCAGCATCAGACCCAATGCTTCTGCCATAATCTGCATTGTGGAAGCCGTTCCCATAAAAGAACATGCCCCACAGGATGGACACGCATTCTGCTTATAAAAACTCAGCTTTTCTTCTGAAATTTCTCCTCTTTCATACATTGCACTATACATGCCGATCTGTTCCAATGTCAAAAGATCCGGCCCCGCATCCATAACGCCTCCAGTGATCACAATCGAAGGAATATTGACACGACCAATTCCCATCAGATGTGCCGGCATTCCTTTATCACAACTGGCAACAAATACTCCTCCATCAAAAGGTGTCGCATTGGCATGAATCTCAATCATGTTGGCAATCATATCACGAGACGGCAGGGAGTAATTAATTCCATCATGCCCTTGTGCTTCTCCGTCACAAATATCTGTCGTAAAATATCTCGCCCCATATCCCCCTGCTTCCGCAATACCTTTTCTGGCTTCTTCTACCAATTCAAATAAATGTCCACTTCCCGGATGACTATCACCGAAAGTACTTTCGATCATAATCTGTATTTTTGACAAGTCTTCTTTTCCCCAGCCTGTTCCCAGACGAAGTGGATCCAGTTCCGGTGCTATCTTTCTTAATTTTTGACTTCTTAATTCCATAGAAATACTACCTTTCTTCGTACTGTATTCTCACATTTTACACAAACCCCAATCTACTTTCTACTAGAAAAATTTATTTTTGGAGCAGTGTAAATGTCTTCGCAGTATAATCTGACTTCATCACAGGCATCGGCAATCCCGCATACATCAGACATGCTCCGGACAATTCCAGACCAAGCTCTGGAATCTCATAAGTCTTATCTTCCTCTAGCCCTTGTAACTTCACATAAATAATCCCTTTATTCGCACTTGTTTTTAACTGTACAAAAGTGAAAACTGCTTTGCTCTTATCTCTTGCCACAGACATAAATGCGACAAATTCCTCTCCCAAATCAGTCAAACGATAATACTCACCAAATGCACTTACATCTGCATATTTTTTGTAATATTCAATCTGTTTTTTTACAGCTTCTTTTTCTTCCTCGCTCAATTCATCTGGATCCAGTTCATATCCAAATGTTCCATAGTATGCTACAGAAGCTCTTGTATCAATCGATACACTTCGTCCTGTTTGCTGATTTGGGCAAACAGATACGTGTGACCCCATGGTACAAGGAGGATAAAAGAAAGACGTCCCATGCTGAATTCCAATTCGCTCAATCGCGTCTGTATCATCCGAACACCAAATTTGTGGTGCATAATACAATACACCTAGATCAAATCTTCCTCCGCCACCACAACATCCTTCAAATCTAACGTCTGGAAAAGCTGTGGTAAGTTTATCCATCAATTTATAGAATCCTAATACATATCTATGACAAAGTTCTCCTTGTCGGTTCGATTCTAAAGCTGTTGAATAACGATCTGTCATACTTCGATTCATGTCCCATTTAATATAATCAATCTGTGCATCCTTAAATTCATCATAAATCTGTTGGAACATTGCTTCCACTACTTCATCTCGGCTATAATCCAAAATCAACTGATACCTCTGCCATGTAGGATTTCTTCCCGGAATTTTAATGCACCATTCTGGGTGCTCTTCATATAATTTAGAATCTTCACTTACCATTTCTGGTTCAATCCAGATACCAAACTTTAATCCAAGATCATGAATTTTTTTTGAAAGGCCTGCGATACCACTTGGCAATTTTTCTAAGTTGCATTGCCAATCTCCAAGCCCTCGAAATTCATTTGTTCTTCTTCCAAACCACCCGTCATCCATAACAAACATTTCAACACCCAATGCTTTCCCTGACTGGGCAATTTGTATCAGCTGTTCCTCATCAAAATCAATCATCGTAGCTTCCCAGTTGTTTAACAAGACAGGACAACGCTGATCCTCAAATTTTTCTGGAACCAAAAAGTGTCTTACTACATCATGATAGTTATGGCTTAACCTCGTTAACCCTTCTGAGCTAAATGACATAACAGCTTCCGGCGTTGTAAAACTTTCCCCTGGCTGCAATTGCCATAAAAATGTATCTGGATGAATTCCCGCAACCATTCTCGTTTGCTTGAAATCATTAACTTCTACCGTAATTGCAAAGTTTCCGCTATAAACAAGCGCTGTTCCATAACAGTTTCCTGCTGTTTCTGTTGCATCTTGATCGCATAACACAATCGTAGGATTGTAATAATGACTGGAAATCCCTCGGATACTGTCCACCACTGATTTTCCATGACGTACCGCTGTTCTTTGAGCATTTCTCTCATGTCCCCAACTACCATAAAAATCAATCTGATCCATACGATCAGTTGGAAATGTCAGACATGTAGAATGTGCTGCATTTAGGAAAATCGTTGTATCTTCCATATTCTGAATAATCGCATGTCTTGTGATCACATCACATGACTCCAGTACCCCATACAACAATGTAACTTCTACTTTTGTTGCCACGTCTCGCAAAACAACTTCCAAAGTCATCCAATCTCCATCTTTTTGACGCAAAGACGGCATTTCTTTCATTATATATTTCCCATCATAGATTCGATGTGAAACATAACGAAAATCAATGCAATTAGATCCATCTGCATGTATTACACTACACGCAGATGTTTTAAAATCAGATACTCCAAATCCTGGATATTCCTGCTCTAACAAATCAAGACACAACGAACGATCCTTCTTCATTTCATAAGGATTCGCTTCAAATCCGTGGCGCAGACGAACTGGCAAGTAATCGACAGATTCATTGACCTTTCTTCCATAATATAAATGTTCCAAAAAGCCAAATTCCGCAATACGAAATTGATAGCTTGTATTTTTTGTATTTAATAGAAATACCTTTTTTTCTTCATTAAAAACAATTCCCATTGGTTCCTCCATACTCTGCAAATTATTTCACTGCACTGTCGACCATACCTTGAATGAAATATTTCTGTAAGAACAAGAACAGCACAATGACAGGTAAAATTCCGATAAATGCTGCCGCCGCCGCTCCATTCATGTTTGCAGCATCAGCAGAGAAAAATCCCGCAATTGCCAGTGTAACTGTTTTTACTTTTGGGGACTGCAGCAAGTACAGTGCAAACTGATAGTTGTTCCAGCAAAACACCCCTGTAATGATGATCACAGATGCAGTAACCGGTTTTAGCTGTGGCATAATAATCCTAAAAAATGTCTGAATCGGTCCACAACCATCGATCGCTGCCGCTTCCTCCAGTGCAACTGGAATCGTAGAAATAAAGTTAGCATAAAGAAAAATACTGGTAGGCAACTGGAAGGTTACCAGAGCAACTATGATTCCCCAATAAGTATTGATTCCTCCAACATCCGCCATAAAGGAATAAAGTGGTACAAGAATACTTAAAGGCGGAATCATCATAACACCCATAATAAAGCCCTTTATCCATTTATTTAATTTGCTTTTGTTTCTGGAGATTGGATAAGCAGCCATTGCTCCGATCACTACGATTAAAATGATGGATAGCCCAGTAATCAATATTGTATTTTTCAGCGCTAAAAGCATCCCACTCTTATTTAAGGCAGTATAGATATTTTTCAGATAGAAATAACCCGGAAGCACCCATCGTGATGAGTGATCATAAGGCGATTTAAATGCCAGTCCTATCACCATGTAAATCGGTATGATATGGATGAAAACAATGAAGATGGCCAAGCAATATTTCCAAAGATTTGATTTCTTTTTATTCTGCATTATACATCCACCTCCCGTTTATCAAAAAATTTCATTACAACGTTACTAACAACCATGATCAACAGGAATGCAAAAATACCAATTGCCGAAGCATACCCTGCTGACTGGGCAGAGAAATACTGATTCGTTACCAATGTAGATAAGGAATGTGTAGTAAATCCTGGTCCGCCACTTGTAAGCGCCATAACCAGATCAAACAATTTCAATCCACCAATCAGGTTCAAAATTGTGGAAGATGAAATTGCCGGCATCAACAATGGAAATGTAATATGTTTAAATCTCTGCCAGGAACTGGCGCCATCTAACATTGCTGCTTCATAGTACATATTCGGCACATTCTGAAGCCCTGCCAAGTAAATAACCATAGATACCCCGACAAACTGTAATGAGTTTACCATTACAATAATTGCAATTGCTGCACTAGAGTTGGCCAACAAATCTACTGGTTCATGTCCAAGTAACATAATAATGTCATTCAATGCTCCTCCATCATATTGGAACAAGAAATACATAATATATCCCATAATCAATGGTGCAATCATCACCGGCATATAAATAACAGTTCTTACGATAGAACGACCTTTAAATTTTGTGTTCAAAAACAATGCATACGCCAATCCCAATACATTCTGAATAATTGTACTTGCAATACCGTACACCAACGTATTTACTAGTGCCGTTCGAACATTTGCATCCTGAAATAATCGAACATAGTTATCTATCCCTACAAACTTCATTGTTTGAGAATATCCATTCCAGTTGGTAAAGGATATTCTAATACCATGCAAGAATGGATATATTACAAATACAAGGAATAATACAATTGCAGGAATATAAAATAAATTAATCGCTGCTTTTTTTTGTACTTTCATTTATTACTCCTGTGCTTTTTTCTCTTCATAACTATTCTTCATTTGTGTCACTGCTTCTTCAGTCGCATTGTCCTGTCCAGACAAAATTGTTCCACCTGTTACACAAAGATCATTCCACATTCCACTTGGAAGATATTTTCTATCAAAATAAGGAATGTTCAAAATCTCCGCATTGTTTGTATATTTTTCATAAAATGGTTCCAGACGTCCTGTGTCACTTTCCACATTATCTAATCCAGATGGCATTCCACATTTTGTTGCCAATTTTGCACAAATATCTTCTCTGGCCATAAACTCCATAAATTTCTTTGCTTCTTCCGGATGCTCTGTTGTCTTTGACATACCAATTGCAAAATGTTCACCTGTCATCAAAGATGTTTTTAATCCATCCTCTCTTGCTGGCAATGGCATAAATCCCATCTCTGTATCAGGATTCTGTACATAAATTTCAGAGATACCGCTTGCTGAATGGAACATAAATGCCGCCTCTTCTGCTGC
Source organism: Faecalimonas umbilicata (assembly GCF_004346095.1). GTDB lineage: Bacteria > Bacillota > Clostridia > Lachnospirales > Lachnospiraceae > Faecalimonas > Faecalimonas umbilicata. Next base: position 71,285 of record NZ_SLZV01000017.1, read on the forward strand.
CAATGCTTTGACACCTGTCATAAAGTCAGCTGTTACAGCATCTTTGTTGAAATATCCTTCCGCATTCCAACTTGCAACCTGATCTACAACAACATTCCATTTTGACCAGTCAAAGGAACCGTCTAAAAGCGCTTCTTGGTTTGCCTCATCCTCATTTGTAATAAAAGTAGGAGCAATAAAATCCATCAAGTTACCAAACGTATAACTATCTTTTCCACCCATCTGAATTGGTGTTTTACCAATCGATTTTACTTTCTTACACGCTTCATTGAAGTCATCCCATGTCTTCAGGTCATCCACATTGACACCTGCTTCTTCCAATACATTTACATTGTAGATAATACCTGTCAGATCCATATCGATTGGAAGTGTATAAAGGTTGCCGTCTTTGTCTGTGATCTGCTCTTCTATACTGGAAGAAATGTGATCAGCAAATCCAAAATCGTTTAATGGTTCCAAATACTCAGCATAACGAGCCACTGCCCACCCATGAGTTGTCCAAACATCCGGCAACTGATTAGATGCCATTCTTGTTTTCATAATGTCTGAGAAGTTACTTCCAGGCATGATTGCTTCTACACCAATCCCTGTCTCTTCTGTAAATTGTTCACAAACAGCCTGTACTTCGTTACTAATTGCCTCACCGTTCAAGTTATATAGAAATTCAAGTGTAACGTCTGTCTCCTGTTTTTCTTTTTTTGCAGTTGTTTCTGTTGTTTCTGTTTTTGGTTCTTCTGGAGCTTTCGAACACCCAGCTGATGCAATAGCCATCGTTGCAATCAGCATTGTCACAACTAATTTTTTCATAAATCTTTTCCATTCCTTTCATAATTTCATATCATCGCCGGCTTTTTGTAAGATGATTGTATCACGATAGGTTTTTAACTAAAAGTGACTCATTTCTACACTTTGGTACTATTTTCTACGATTTTATTGACTCGAAAAGTATATTTAAATATACTTCTCTCAAGGAGGGACACACAATGCACAAATCTCAAAATTTTCAAAATAAATCCATCATTATCTTTCTCTTAAGCATTATCATCCCTATTATGATTCTGTCTTCCTGCCTTGCTTACTACTTGCAAAACAAGATTCAGACTCAGAACAAAACTTATTTTTCTACTACGTTGTATTCTATTTCCAGCAATATGAGTACCTACTTTTCTGACTTAAAGAGATTAACCCTGACACCATATATTTATGATGATATTATCAATTTCTACACAGCAGTCGACAATGGACAATATACAAAAAAAGGCCCTGAAAACTACAAGGTGGAGACCTATCGTAAAAACTATATTTCGTGCATCCAACGTTTACTGATAACTTCTCGTGAGGATATTCTGGCGATTTCTTTTCTACCTCAGAATCTAAACAACCAGATGATTCTTACCACAACAAAAAATAAGGATTTGATTGAAACTTCTGATTACGTTTACAGAAAAGAGAACTGGTTTATTGACAGCTTTATCTCTGAAGAACCTTTTCGCTATTCTATTTCAAAACCTATGCCATTTATGTCTTCACCTTCCAGGGTGATTTCTTCTTTCCATACGGTAAAGAATATTTATACAAAACGAAATATCGGTGTCATCCGCATTGATTCCTCTTTGGACAATATCCAGGAGATGTTCCAAAATGTAAAATTAACACCTCACTCTGGATTTATTATCGCTGACCAAAGAGGAGAACCACTTTACCATGTTGGAAATTTAGACGAAGAGACCGTGCCTTACTTGTTAACGAAAAATGGTAAGATTCGAACATCCAGTGATACTTATACACTCTATCGAAAGAATATTGACGGAATGCCTTGGACATTAATCTTTTTGTCTTCCGACAAAGACAATCGACAAACGATTATTTTTATTTGGACACTGGCCGGTGTTTTGAGTGTTTTGACAATGCTCTTCGGTTGTTTATTCTTCCGAAAGAATTCACGGAAAACAACTTTCATGTTAAATTCAATCTTAAACACAATGGAATCTGCATCGGAAGGAAATTTAAATGTTCATGTTCCACAAGAAGTTCTATCAGATAAAAACTTTTTTGTGGCAAAAGAATTTTTTATGATTGGAGAAAATTTGAATAAAATGATCCATCAACTGGATCTCTATATCCAGCGTTCCTACAAATATGAGATTCAACGGCAGGAAGCCGAATATCGCGCATTGCAAAATCAAGTCAATCCTCATTTTCTATACAACACATTAAACTGTTTCCTATCTCTGAATCGACTGGGTATGAAACAAGAATTGGAAAATGGTATTTTGCAGCTAACACATATTTTCCGTTATACATGCAACAATGAAAAAATGACAACTGTAGAAAAAGAACTAGTATAACGAATATTAAATAATTGCTATATCAAACGGATGCCGCTTCCTCTTCACTGATTTCATCCATTTTATATTTCCAGTGATAAATCAC
>NZ_SLZV01000018.1 GCF_004346095.1 Faecalimonas umbilicata
TTTTTCTCATAGCGATCATCCTTTCTTTGATAACACTATTTTACCATACATCATCTCAAAAATATATAGCAGAAATTTAATTTATTCTATACTAGAACGTTATCCACACACTGCATTCGGAAGTGAACAAATCATCAAGATTTCATTGGAATCTATGCTGATCAGCCTGTTTCGTCGATATTCAGAAGAAGAACCCCTCTTCGCCTATGAGCAGGCCGAACATCCGATGTTACACCGCAACCACGATATTTTTCTCAGTCAGGTAATCCAATATTTAAATCAACATATCTCGGAGCATCTGACTGTCGCACAGATCTGCAAAGATAATATGATTGGACGTTCCCACCTGCAAAATATTTTTCATAAGAAAAAAGGATGTGGTGTCATGGAATACTTTTCCTGGCTAAAAATAGAAGCAGCGAAAAAGCTGATCCGCGAGAACCGCTACAACTATTCGCAGATTGCAAACCTGCTCGGTTACTCATCTTATCAGTATTTTTCGCTGCAATTTAAAAATTATACACGAATGACCCCTTCCCAGTATCACCGTTCCATTAAATCTTTTTCTGAGTAGCTGTGCGGATTGCCGCATTTATCCGCTCTCTGCAATCAGTCAGATAAGAAATACTTCTCGGATATTTCTTAAACGTCACTTCTTCGTCCTGTGTCCGTTCTATACATTTCAGAACTGTATTTCGGTCTGTCAGACCCTCCAACAGATACATGGCTCTCAGATCATTCATTGCCTCATCCATCAGCATCAGACGGATAGATTCTTCAGGTTTTCTGTCTGCCCCTGGATATACAAGGAACGGATCGCCCGATGGAAATGCTCCAGATGCATCCGTACAGCGGTATGGATCAATCGGATAGAGCGATTTCTCTGAATTATAGAAGTTATATCCCCAGTGAAGGAATCCATCCAACTGATATTTGTACATCTGCACCCCTAAGATTCTTGTCCTATATCCAGGCTGTACAATGAAACGATTTGATACATCTTCATACTGTCCAGTACAGTAATATCCCCATAACTTTTCCGGTCGGTCTTCTAAAAATGGTTCCATATGATTCAATGCACATACCGGCTGGCTGACCAGTCCTTCCTTATAGAAATCATAATCAGACAGCGCATCAAATACGATGCATCCTTCTAAATCCTCTGCTACAATCTGCTTTGCTGCACGATAAGAATCAATCTGTGTCATCTGGGGTTCATCAGAAATATGGAAATATACTTTCTCGCGAATCCCAAGTCTGTCCATCTCTTCTTTGAGTGCCGTCAGAAATTGATGCAGGAAATTTTTATACGCCTCTCCAGAGGCATCCGTATCCCATCCAAATAACTTCACCAATTCCCCATCTTTCTCTCCTACAATCTTCGGCGCTGCAACTGCTCCCCACTGGGAGAACAAATGAGAAATCTCATAATATTCTATTCCACATCTCTGGCACATGCTCACCCACTTTTCAAAATTTGCAAATCCAAATGTGTATTGGTTTCCCTCTGCCTTTACGTCAACAAGCTGTACCGTACGTCTTTCTCCTCCCACTGCCGTATCAAGCGGCGGAGTAAATACTGGTGTCAGAAGCATGTTGCAGTTTCGTTTTACTGCTGTCTTCACAAAATTTTCTACAACTTCCCAATATTCATCTGAAAATACTTCCAGTTGATAGTAGTCTGCAAGACAGTCTGTATGAAACCATTCTGTACGCGGAACTGGAAGTTTTGGAAGTACCTGGTCAATCACTTCACAGAACACTTCCAGTTTGCCGATAAGATCTTCTCCATGCGTTAGACGAATCTCCAACGGATATTCCCCCGCCTGGATGTCTTCAGGAATCTCTACATCGATCCACAAACTTCTCCATTGTCCGCTCACCATAGGAAATCCAAGTTCAGGAATCTTGGTCAAAAGATCCGGATATAGCCCCGGTGCTGTAGTAAGGTAATCTTCATCCCTGCTCATATGACATGGATATTCACATGGTACAAGCTGTACAAGACGGACATCCACTTGATTTCTAATTGGAGATATCACTTCCACCTTTCCTCTCTCTTTTCCATTTCCCGCCCAGTAATAAGCAATCTGAAAAGATACGTTTTCCCCTTTCAATGCAGTCAGTCTTGCAAGGTTTCCCTCTCCTGATGGTTCCTTATCTGCAAACACCTTTTCCATTGCAGATACCATTTTGATTCTGAAATATTTCATTCCTTTTCCTCTCTTTCTGAGCCTCATCACTCTGAATTTTTTCGTCTATTTTATCCTTTCACTCCGCTAAGTGCAATACCTTCTACAAACTGCTTCTGCAAAAATGCATACAAGATAAACGGGAAGATAAATGACACGGTTGCTCCCGCCAAAATAAGCCCATAATTTGTCTGATACTGTGTCTTTAACAATGACAATGCAACAGTCAATGTGTACATAGAAGAATCGGTTGTGGATACAAGCGGCCACATAAAATCATTCCATGAAGTCACAAAAGTAAATACGACAAGTGACACAAGAACTGGTTTGATCAGAGGAATTACGATATTGATAAAGATCTTGTATTCCGGACAGCCATCCACCTTTGCCGCCTCTAAAAGTTCATCCGGAACACTTTCCATAAACTGCCGGATCAAAAATACACCAAACGCATTTAAGATAATCACTACCAGCGCAAAATATGTGTTGAGAAGCCCTAATTTCTTCATAATAATAAATACCGGAATCATAGTAACCTGCCCTGGAATCATTAGTGTGAGCATATACACTTTAAAAAGAAATTCTTTTCCCCAGAAATGTTTTTTCTCAAATCCGTATGCTGCCATGGAAGCAATCACGCAGTTGAAAAAGCAGGAACAACCGACAACGATTACACTATTCATTAGCGAGCGGAAAAATCCACTCTTTCCAAATACATGCTCATAGTTTGTAAAATCTGTAAAATTCACATCGCCCCACGAAATCATCAGTGTCGTAGAATGCGTAAAGGACATGATCAGCATATACAAAAACGGTGCAATGCAGATCGCCGCAAAAATTAGGATGAAGAAAAGTCCGATGACTCCAAGCGGTGTCCATGCTTTTTGTTTTTTCGTGTTTGTAGCACTCATACCTGCCATACTACTTTCCCTTCCTTTCCTTGAAAAACAGATTTTCTATAACATTAATAATCACGACGATCAAGAGTAGCAACATTGCCATCGCACATGCATATCCCATTTTGTACTGTTTAAATGCCGCATTGTAAATTCCCATAACAAGCGTGACAGTAGCACGTCCCGGACCTCCTCCGGTCATTAGGTATGCAAGGTCAAATACCTGGAAAGACCAAATGATCCCAAGTGTCACTACAAGATAAGTGATCGGTTTTAACATCGGCAGTGTAATCTTAAAAAACTGTTGAATGGATGTCGCTCCATCTACTTTTGCCGCCTCGTATAAATCTTTTGAGATTCCCATAATTCCTGCATAATAAATAACGAGAAAATATCCGACATTTTTCCAGACTGCGACAATACATATACTGATCAGTGCTGTCTTTGTACTGCCGAGCCAATTAACTGAATCTAGATGAAAAAAATTTAAGATGTTGTTTAACAACCCACCCTCTGTATTTAAAATAATCCTCCAGATGGTTCCCGCTGTAACTGCTGATGCAATTACCGGAATAAACATAACACTTCTTAAAAATCCCCCTGTCTTATTCTGCATTTTATATGCGAGAAATGCTGCAAAAACTAATGAAAGTATCGTCTGTGCCGGCACAGTCATCAATACATACAAAAGTGTGTTTTTCGCTGCATCTGCAACATAACCATCCTGAAATACCCTTTCATAATTTTCAAGTCCGACAAACTTCGGCGGGGTCATAATATTGTAGCTTGTAAAACTAAAATATCCTGACATAAAAATCGGTATAATACAAAAAGCCATGATCAAAATAAAACTTGGCAATACATATATAATTCCCTGCAATGCTTCTTTCTTTTTCCTGGACACAGGATCACTTCCTTCCTTGTAAATCAATCGGGAGAACCTTTTTAGATTCTCCCAATCGGCTTACGCTTCTAATTGAATTTTCTGATAACAGTTCTATTTTAAATTCGTATTATAATACTCTGTCGTCTGCTTCAGCACTTCCTCCGGTGTCATTTCTCCCAGCATCATAGACTGAAGATTTTTATACAGAGTGTCATAAAGGGAACTTGCCCCTTTAAATACAGGAAGTGACACAAAGTTGTCGCCATAGTCAGAGAATAATTCTGCAAAACGCTCATCTCCGGAATACGTCTCGTCCTTTGTAATTGGAGGTTGTTCAGATACTGTCTTATGGAAATCAGACATCACATCCGCACTTGTGATATACTTCATCAATTTTGCTGCAAGTTCTTTATTCTCGCATTTTTCAAACATCACAAGCGAATCCGCTGCGACAAATGTCTGTGCTTTCTCAGGACCTTCGATCAACGGCTGGAAATCCCAGTTGACTTTATCTCCAACTGTCAGCGCATTGCTGGATGCAAGTACTGCCATTGCTGCTTCTCCATTTTTAAACGGCTGCAGTACATCGTCATTTGATGTACAGGAGTCTGGAAGTATTCCCTGCTCTTTCAAGCTATATAAAAATTTTGTTGCTTCCAGTCCTTCTTTGGAATCAATTGTAAGATTTCCTTCTTCATCTACAATTTCTCCACCTGCTCCCCAAAAATATGGCCAGTAAATCTCATTTAAAGATCCATAGTGAGGATTTCCCCAATCCTGAAGAAACGGTGCCACATTTGGATTGCTTTCTTTGATTTTTTTGCATGCACTAACCAGTTCATCCCAATTTGTTGGTATTTTGTCAATTCCCGCTTCCTTCAAAAGATCCATATTTGCGACAAGAATTCTTGGATTTCCAACAACAACCGGAAGTGCATACTGTCCTTCCTGAATATTTCCAAGTTCATAATACAGATAATTTTCTTTTTCCTCATCTGTAAAATACTCATCAATATCTGTCAGTGCCCCCATATCGATATAATCATAAAACATTTCCATATACATATATCCAACATCCGGTCCATCATCCGAAGTTGTTCCTGTCAGATATTTCTCCTCATAATTATCCCACGGAATGATCTCCACCTTTACCTCACAATTATTCTCTTTTCCGAATGCTTCCATTTTTTCTCCCCAGAATTCCTCGTCGGTCACTTTCGCATCCGTCGCTGCAAACGTTGGCATCCAAAGTGTGATTTTTTCCTTTCCCCCTGATTTCTTTTCATCTCCTGAACCAGAACCGCATCCACTAAATAGTCCAACTGTCATCGCTGCCACTGCAAGCAGTGCAATTACCTTTTTTTGTTTCATAACTTATTTCCTCCTTTTGCTAAATTGTTTTGTGTAATTCGCTCATTTATTTATCTCTTAATCAAATAATATAACACTTTTGCACAATTTTCTTCCTATAATTGTCCGTGTTCTGCATACTTTTGTCCATTTTGTGAAACTATCCCTTCTCTTTCTGTTCTGTTTTCTTGAGATCTCAATTCTTTATTGCACACCAGCAGATTTCTATGGTATAATGAGATTCAAATGAAAGCTGAAAGAAGGTATCTATTATGTTAGTAGCTATCATTGGTATTTCTATTCTTGCAGCTGTCATCGCTGCAGTTGTCACAGCTTCATTTGCCGGCGTGCTCGCAGCAGAGCTTGACGATGAAGAATAAGAAATCATTAAAAATGGATGCAGACCTGCCACTTACAGATCCGCATCCATTTTCATTTATATAATTCTACATAGAAGAGACAATTATCCGCTGTACTAAACAATACTGTCATGTACAACACTTCCAAACGGCATCAGTGCTAGCTTGGCAATTTTAAAATGCTGCAATCCAAACGGGATTCCGATAATTGTAATACATAACAGACATCCCAGCAGCGCTGACTCAATTGCAAGTGGAAGTCCCGAGACAAGCAACCATATGATATTCAGCAAGAGGGAACCTGCACCTCCTCCATAAGTAATCTCCTTTCCAAACGGGAAAAACGACAATGCCGCAAACTTAAAACACTGCATCCCCACCGGGATTCCTATGATTGTGATACACCAGAGGCACCCCGTCAGAAGCCAGCTAAGCCCTGAGATCACACCTCCACAGAGAAACCAGATTACATTTCCAAGACATCCCATACTACATCCTCCTCTCCATCTTTCTGATATCGTTGATTCATCATCTGAAGGCTTAAAAGAAGCTGTCGGATCCTCTCAAGCGCTTCATCTACCTGCTTTGATGCACGCGTAATTTTTTCCTGCATAGCCCAATCTGATAAAATATTATCAAAAAATATATCTGCGAACTTTTCAAAACTTTGTATTTCCACATGAATTTCCGCATTTACGGAGATATCTGCCAGTTCTTTTTCAAACATCTTCACTTTCTTTCCGGCAAGCTCCAGTGATTCCTGTGCTTCTTCCAGTCGATTATGCTTCAGCATACTGCTCAAAGCCCCGCCTCCCAGAATATCCCATATTCCTAAATACTTCGCATCCTCTAACTTTTTCTTTGCCTCTTCCAGGCAATGGACTGCACATACTCCCGCTGCCATTGCCTCCTTTACCTCCTGCACATTTCCTTTCCTTTTTTCTTCCATAACTAAATCCTTTCTGCCCTTTTGGCTTCCACACTTTTCTCCCGGCAAAAATTCTTTTTTCTTCCAGCGGTATCCTGCCGAAACACTTTTCCCGGCAGGTATATATTCTAGATGTACTTTTTCTTAAAATAGAAAAAGACTCCTACCGGGGCAATTTCTGCCTCGATAAAAGTCTTGCACATTTCATTTGATACGGATACCTCTCGATATCGGGTGACGATCTCAAACCCACCTTACGGTGTCTGGCTACTCCCTCTTATCTTGATTATGATTCTAATACGTTTCCCCGCTCTTGTCAATCTATTTTTTCTGTTCACAAATCATTTTACAAATCTTATCACAAAATGACTATTCCTGTTCAGTTTTTGCTCCGGAAACAGTAAACCCGTACTTCACAGTTCCATTTTCCCATACCGCTTCCAATTCATACACCGAATTCACCTCTGCTTCTTTCAGTTCGCCTTCACTTCCATCCATTGTGATATCCTGCTCTGTAAACTCTTCCTCTTCCCCAGAGAGTGTTTCCATGCTCCACTTTTTCACAGTGACTTTCTCCGGTTTCCTTGAGAACATAAATTTCAGACTCTTATCCTCCGCATCACAGATAATCTCCGGGAGTACACCTGCCTGATACTGTTCCAAAATAGACCCTTCTTCTGCTTTTTGACTTTCTGTTGTCCCGTCATCCTCTGTATAACTCCAGTCATAGGAAACAGGGGAAATGCTTGTCGATACGATTGCAAGCTTCTGATAATTTTCAATACTGAGCGTCGGTATTTCAGAAGGATCTGGCGCCTGGTAAAATGCATCGATCAATGGCTGGTATTTCTCAGCAATTTTCTGATCTCCTTTTTCTGTACGAATCATCTTTGTCACACCTGCATACTGTGGCGGAAGACTCTGTGTAACTGCCCCATTTCCATAAATTTCTATTGTATCTCCTGCTTGCAGATTTTCTTTGGAAATCTTTTCTCCATTTTTGTCAAATAGCTTTCCATCTGGAATTTCTGCTTCAAACAATGTTTCATTTTTTATATCTGCAAAAATGTAAAATTCCTGTTCTTCCCCATAAGTGAGATAAACTCCTTCTACAGTCGGTATTTCCTCTTTTTCTTTAGTTGTATTTTCCTTTTTTCCACAACCTGTACCTAAAATCAGTACTGATGCGAGAAGCACTCCTATCATTCTGCTTTTTTTCTTCATGTCTAACGCCTCTTCTTTCTACTATATTTCTACTATATTTTTATTATCTTTCCCATTCTTTTTGAATGTATCAGCATTATACCAAAAGCTCGCAGAAAAAAACAGTGCAGAATCTTCTTTTTAAGATTTTGCACCGCTTTTCTTAAGATTTTACAAAGAATTCTATTTTCTTTTTCGGCAATCTATTTCCCTTCTGTATCTTTCAATTTACAGATTTTTTCTTTCAAATATTCTGCTGCTCTCTTTGGATCATCGGCCTTCATGATCGCAGATACGACCGCCACACCATCCATCTTGCATCCTCTTAAAATCTCAAGATTCTCTGCATTCAATCCACCGATTGCCGTCACTGGAATCGGCACAGTTTCACAGATTGCTTTCAATGTCTCCGGCTTTGTGAGAATCGTGATCACCTTTGTCGTTGTCGGGTAAATCGCACCCACTCCGAGGTAATCTGCCCCTTCTTCCCACGCTTTTTTTGCGGCCTCCACAGTCTTTGCTGTCGCTCCGACAATTTTCTCTGGTCCAAGCAGTTTTCTCGCCACAGCTACCGGAAGATCACTGGCTCCGACATGAACCCCTGCCGCATCACATGCGATCGCCACATCCACCCTGTCATCAATAATCAGCGGAACTCCATAGCGATCGGTAATCTTCTTTACAAGAATTGCCTTCTCAAGATATTCTTTTCCGCCTGCCTCTTTTTCTCGCAGCTGTACCAGAGTCACACCTCCTTTACATGCTTCCTCCACAGTCCGAAGCAATGACTCTGTCGTATGATAAGTACTGTCTGTCACCAAATATAAGGTAAGATCTACCTGATTTCCTGTTCTCATCTGTCCACCTCTTCTATTTTCCCATTTTTTCCTTGACAGAATCTGTCACTTTTTCTATTCAAAATTCTGCTTGCTTTTTTCCCGCAGGCGAAGTCGATTCCTGATTTCTTCTTCCTGCAGATCATATAGCGCATCTAAAAATGCTATCTGGAAACTTCCCGGTCCTCTGCTGTTTTCTGCTCCTAATTCCCCTGCGATTCCCATAACCGCTGCTGCTGCCAGCACTGCCTGTCCTCTGCTTTCTGCGGCTTCCGTAAGATAAGTCCCACACAATGCCCCAAGCATACAGCCGGTTCCTGTGATTGTTCCAAGCATAGCATCTCCATTTGCCAGACAGTAGCAATGGGGTCCTTCTATGATCAGATCCTCCTGACCGGTCACGAGAAGAACTGACCGATACTCCTCCGACAGCCTGTAAAATGCAGGTAAGATTTCCTTCTCATTTTCCTCTGAAAACCGATCTTTTTCTCCTGCGTCCACTCCGGTTCCATATGTGGAAAGCCCTGCCAGTTTCCGCATCTCTGACATATTTCCTTTTAGTACGGTCGGACTTCCAATCTCTAGTAGTTCTTTGGCATAATGCAATCGAAGACTGCTGCACTGGATCCCAACAAGATCCAAAACAGTCGGAACACGATTCTTTAGTGCCTCCTGAAATGCTTTCTTCATAGAACTCATTCTCACATCGGTAATATTTCCAAGATTTAAAACAAGCACCTGCGCTGTCCTTACGATTTCTTCTACCTCCTGTGGATGCTCTGCCATGATCGGCCGACCACCGGCTGCCAGTACAATATTTGCACTGTCATGGATGGCAATCGGATTCGTGATACAATGTACAAGCGGTCTATGCTGCCTGATCTGCTCCCCCAGTACCGCGATCTTCGCCGCTATTTTTCTTAACATTTCCTTTGTCATATACTTTCGCTCCAAGACTCCATTGAATTTTTGCAAGCACTCCACTTCTGCTGAGCTGATTTAACAGAAGCCATGCCACTGCTCCTCCCATACAAGTTGCACCAAGAAACATTGGTGTATAGAAAAATGCATTCAGCCCATCTCTTCCCATCAGAAATGCCATGACCGGATAGGATACAAGTGATCCGATGATTCCTGTTCCGAAAATCTCCCCAAACACAGCACAGAAAATCTTTCCATGAGATGCACGGTAAAAAACACCGGATAAAAATGCTCCAAATACTGCTCCGGTCAGAGCAAGCGGCGGGATTCCCATGAACAGCATCCGGATAACCCCGATCATCGTCGCACAGAGCAGCGAATACCATGGTCCTAAAAACACTGCACAAACAATGTTGACAAGATGTGCCGTAGGACACATTCCCTCCACGCGCAAAATCGGTGAAATAACAACTCCCACAGCTACGAACATCGAAAGCATTACCATTCGGTTCGTGTTCATTTTTTGTTTTTTCATGATGTGATTCCTCTCTTTCTTTTGTTGGAACACACCTGACAATCATGCCTGAAAATTTTCCCAGAAAGGACATCAGTCCTTCTGAACATTTCTCTTAATACACTCCTTCGACCCGAAAAGCATGATCCATCGGACCACTTCCTTTTCCAAGATCCAACATTGCCTCCAATGCCCCGGAAATGTAATTCTTCGCATTTTCTACACTTTCTTCCATCGAAAAGCCTTTTGCAAGGTTGGAAGCAATCGCACTGGAAAGCGTACATCCAGTTCCATGGGTGTTCGGATTTTCAATCCTTCTTCCACGGAACCATCGAAATGTTCCATTTTGATATAATAGGTCATTGGCATCGTTCTTCTGATGTCCGCCCTTACACAGGACAGCACATCCATAGGCCTCACTGATCTTTTGTGCAGCTGCGATCATATCTTCCTCCGTGAAGATTTCCATCTCTGCAAGCACTTCTGCCTCTGGAATATTCGGAGTCAGAAGATCTGCCATCGGAAGCAACGTCCTTTTTAGTGTCGCAATCGCCGTATCTTCCATTAATTTTGCGCCGCTTGTCGCCACCATCACCGGATCTACGACAATCTTTTTTGCATTGTACTTTTTCAGATTCCGGGCAATGACTTCCATCAGTTCTGCCGATGATACCATACCTATTTTCACTGCATCCGGATAAATATCAGTAAAAATACACTGCAATTCTTCCTCCAGAAATTTAGGAGTTACCTCCATAATATCTATTACGCCGGTCGTATTTTGTGCAGTCAATGCGGTGATAGCACTCATCCCAAATACATGGTGTGCCATCATGGTCTTGATATCTGCCTGAATGCCGGCGCCTCCGCTGGAATCGCTTCCAGCGATTGTTAATGCTGTTCTCATTTTGTTCTCCTTTTGCATTAATTTTATATAGCGGCAGAAAGTGGTGCCCCCGGCCTGCCGCTTCTTGGGTTCCCGATAGCTATTCCGGCGACATCCGTTCTCTCTGTCGCGGTACGATCTGCACGGAATATTCTAATTTTACAGGATTCTAAAGAATTTCTGTAACAAAAAAGCTGTGATAATCCGCGCGGGTACTATCACAGCATAAACTTCTACCGGGTATTTTCCTACGTTGGCATTATCCAAATCAGGTTATGGGTCTAAGCATACAGCTTACTCTCAGCCTGCTTTTCGCAAGCTCCCCTTGTTCTTTTCCAAGTTTTATTGTAGCACAATTTTACAGCAATGCAAGACTTTTCTGATTTTCAATTCGCTCTGCAAGATCATTTAAATATACCCACCGCTCCATCTTCTCTTCCAATGTAGCTTCTGCAGCTTCTTTCTGTTCGGTGATTTCCGAAAGCTTCGCTGAATTTGTAGCATATTGCATCATCTGCTCATCCAACTCCTCGATTTTCTGCTCCAAAGATGCTATCTCATCATCGATCGTCTCATATTCTTTTTGTTCTTTATAAGTAAATTTCAACTTTTCCGGAGCATCCTTTTTCCAATTCTTTCGATCCGCCTTTTTCTTTGCGGATTCCTCAGATTCTCTGACAACAGTCCCATTCTTGCGCTCTTTCGCTTCAAGATAATCCGTGTAACCACCTTCGTACTGTACAAGCTTTCCGCCAGCCTCAAATGCAAAGATACGATCTGCAATATTATCAAGGAAATACCGATCATGAGATACTGTGATCACAATTCCCAAAAAAGAGTCTAGATAGTCCTCAAGGATGGTCAGCGTTGGAATATCAAGATCATTCGTCGGCTCATCGAGAATCAATACATTTGGAGCATCCATCAATACTTTTAAAAGATACAACCTTCTCCTCTCCCCTCCGGACAGCTTTCCGATCGGGGTATACTGCATTGCAGGAGTAAATAAGAATCGCTCCAACATCTGTGAAGCTGTAATTCTGCCATCTTTTGTCGGAACATATTCTGCCACATCTTTGATATAATCGATCACGCGCTGATTCTCATCCATCTCCGTGACTTCCTGCGCGAAATATCCAATCTTGACGGTATCGCCAATCTCCACCGTTCCCTGATCCGGTTCTTCTTTCCCGGTAATGATCTTCATCAATGTAGATTTTCCACATCCGTTTGGTCCAATGATCCCAAGCCGCTGATTTTTCAGTACAATATACTCAAAATCATCGATCAGCTTTTTCTGCCCATAACTCTTAGAAATATGGTGCAGCTCGATCGTCTTCTTTCCCATCCTCGTTTCCACAGAATCCATCTCAACCTCAGCATCTCTGACCGGAGCTTTTCCATTCTTCAGTGCCTCAAGCCGCTCCAACCTTGCTCTCTGCTTCGTTGTACGGGCACGGCATCCTCTCTTGGCCCACTCCAGTTCCATCCTGAGAACGCTCTGTCTTTTCCGCTCAGAGGCAAGTTCCATCTCCTCTCTTTGTGCTTTCAATTCCAGAAACTGTGAATAATTTGCCGTGTAGGAATATAATTTCCCATGGTCGATTTCTAAAATCTTATTTGTCACCCGATCCAGAAAATAGCGGTCATGTGTGACCATGATGATCGCACCTTTCCACTGGTTCAGATACTCTTCCAGCCAGACTGCCATCTCATTGTCAATATGGTTCGTCGGCTCGTCAAGAATCAACACATCTGCCGGATTGACAAGTGTCCGTGCAAGTGCTACGCGCTTTTTCTGGCCTCCGGACAAATGATCAATCTCTTCGTGATGATCTGTAATCCCGAGGCGGTTCAACGCATTCTTTGCTTCACTCTCTCTTCCCCAGTCTGCTCCATCGGCACCGTCTGCCACATAGGAAAGAACTGTTGCATGCTCCGGGAACTTCGGCGACTGCGGAAGATAGGTGACACGAAGTCCCTTTTGAAAAATCACTTGTCCCTGATCCGGCTCTTCCAGCCCTGCAATTATTTTCAGAAGTGTTGTCTTGCCAGTTCCATTGATTCCGATAATTCCAATTTTATCTCCCTGATGAATCCCACAGGAAATATCATCAAACACTTGCTTCTCTCCAAACACTTTACTGATATGCTCTATATTAATTATGTTCATCTGCAATTCTCCTCATCTTTATCATCTTTCCCATTATATCGATTCCAATGGATTTTCTCAAGACAGACTGGGGAAGAATTTCAGAAGTTTTTCTTTCCTCTATATATTATTCTACTCGCAACATCCGGTAACCCACCCCGATATGTGTCTGGATATACTGGGGCATATCCGGCTCGCTCTCGATCTTCTTGCGGAGTGTCGCCATATATACACGCAGCGATGCCACGTCGTTCTCCCAACTTCTACCCCATATCTCCTGCGTAATATAAGTATGTGTCAACACCTTTCCGACATGTTTTGATAGCAGGCATAATAATTTATATTCAATCGGTGTCAAGTGTAATTCCTTTCCATCCATATAAGCACATCCCGCGCCGTAGTCCAGCATCAGTTTTCCGTTTGTGAAGGTGGACTTTTCTTCCTGGGTTCCCCCTTGCATGATTGCAAGTCTTCTCTGTGTCACCCGCAGCCTTGCAAGCAATTCTTCTACGGAAAATGGTTTCGTCAAATAATCGTCTGCCCCCGCATCCAGTGCCACAATCTTATCATTATCCTCACTTCTGGCACTGATCACAATGATCGGCATATTAGACCAAGAGCGAATCTTTCGGATGATCTCTACTCCATCCATATCCGGCAATCCCAGATCCAAAAGCACAATATCCGGATTATACGAGGATGCTTCCAAAATCGCTGTCTGTCCATTTGCAGCTGTCTGATGGCGGTAACCGTGTGCCTTTAATGTTGTCGTGATCAGATTTCGTACAGATGTATCATCCTCGACAACTAAAATTAATAATTTATTCATTCAAATGTACCTCCTCTGCAGGTAATGTAAATGTGAAAATGCATCCGTGGGGATGATTGTCTTCTACCCGGATGCTTCCTTCGTGCGCCTCTATAATCGAACGACACAGCGACAACCCAAGTCCCAGACTGCGGCGACTGTCCACAATCTTATGTGTTCCAGTGTAAAACATTTCAAAAATGTGTTCTTTTGCCTCAGCACTAATTCCTGGTCCATTATCACTGACAGACACTTCCACCATATTTTCTTTTTTCTGTGAGGCAACTTCTATGACAGATCCCGCCGGCGTGTATTTCAGCGCATTGTCAATCAGATTGATAATTACCTGAAGAATCAATCTGACATCCATCTTTGCCATGAGAAATTCATCATTTTTCTTTAAATGGATCTGATATTCTGCACTTTTCCTTGGCAGATGGCGTATGGATTCCGCAGTCACTTCATCGATCAGCTCCACCGACATCTTCAAGTTCAGTCTGCCATCTTCTATCCTTGTCACAGACAAAAGATTTTCCACAAGATTGATCAGCCACATGGAGTCGTCATAAATATCTCCATATAAGCGAAGTTTCGTTTCTTTGTCAAATTTATCTTCATTCGATAAAAGATTGCTCGCATTTCCTGATATTACAGTCAATGGAGTCCGCAGATCATGAGAGATCGCACGCAAAAGATTTGCTCTAAGCTGCTCATTCTGAGCCATAACAGCAGCCTCCTCTTTCTCTCGGATACTCTGCTCATTTTCCAGCGCAAGCGCACATTCTCCGAGAATTGAAAGCACGATACTTTTCTCAAAAGTATCCATCGGACTGTTTCCAAGTGCAATCCCGATCACTCCATAAACCATGTTATTGACACGAACAGCCAGATATAAACATTTGGCATTTGGGAACATCTTTGTTGTTGCCCCTGCATGACGATTGTTCTTCATTACCCATAGACATGCCTGCCGCTCCTCTTCGGTCGTATACGATTCTTGTTCCTCTTCTTCACCGCAATAATAAACATGCGGAGCCGAAAGAGATGCTTTCTCGACCTCATAGACTACAATATTTCGATTCAGAAGCTTGATCAGCTGCATGGCTGTGACTTCAAGAATATCTTTTTTGTCCCGCTCCTGTTGCAGCAGCTGATTCATATCAAATAAAATCTGTGTCCGAAATGCAGTCTGTGCCGCCTCTCTCGCATTATTTTTCAGCTTTACCGTCAGAGAGCTAGTAATCAATGCTGATAAAAACATAATTCCAAATGTAATAAAATATCCTGTATCATATGCTTTCAGCGTATATTTCGGAGCGGTAAACAAAAAATTAAAGATCAGCACACTGAACACCGAGAGCGTCAAACTGTAAATCCTACTTGCTGTGATCGCCGCTGTGACAAGCACCCCTAAAATATAGACTGTCACAATATTAGACTGGCGGATTCCCAATTCCTCAAACAGAAAGCTAAGTACTGTTGTTACAGTTGCTACAACTACTGTCTTTACCCAGTCTGAGAGCATATAGTACTTCTGTTCCTGCTTTACCTTTTTCTCATGGTAGAGAGAAATACTTCTCTCCGCCCATCCTTTTTCCCTGCTCCTGCTCTCTGTCTCACTTTCTTCTGCGAGCATATCTTCTGTTTCCCACTCTCGCAGATATTTCTCCTGATTTTTTTCAAACAAACTGTCAATTTTCTTCATGCACCAGAAGCCTATGATTCCCGCTGATAAAAATACAATGATCATCCATATATTCTGCATCCTGTGACCGCCCCTCTGACTCTGCTATATTTTCTTATCTATTCCATTAAATATGGAAACACTTCTGTACATTTTTATTTTTTCCAAGAACAAGAAGTGTCTCATCTTCTTTGAAACAATAATCGGAATGAATCTCCGGATTAATCTGATCATCTTTTTTTACTGCAAGAAGTGTCACATTATATTTCCTGCGAATATCTAACTGATGGATGGTCTTTCCCACCCATGCCTTTGGTGTCTCCGTCTCATAAATAGAGTAATCCGGTGTCAATTCAATATAATCAAAAATGTGATCAGATGTATAGCGGATTGCCGTCCATGCTGCAAGCTGCTTTTCCGGATACACTACATGGTCTGCCCCATTTCTCAACAAAAACTTCGCATGAACATCTCTTGCCGCACGCGCTACAACTTTTCTGGCTCCCAAATCTTTTAAAAGACTTGTCGTTTCCAGAGAACTCTGGAATGCATCTCCGATCGCAACGATACAGACATCAAAATTTCGTACTCCCAAAGAACGTACGAATGCCTCCTCTGTGCTGTCCCCGATCTGTGCACTTGTCAAATATGGAAGTGCATCTTCCACTCTCTTTTCGTTTTTGTCCACCGCCAAAACTTGATGATTCATTTCATTTAATTTTCTGGCAACATGTCTCCCAAAACGTCCTAATCCGATTAATAATACTGATTTCATATCTCTTCTCCTAACCTATCGTTATTTTTTCCTGTGGTAATTTTGATTTCGTAAAACGGTGTCCAGATACAACCGCAAAAATCAGTGTCAACCCACCGACCCTTCCCCAGAACATGAGAAGGATTAAAATCATGTGGGAAAACAGACTCAGCTGAGGTGTTAAACCAAGGGACAATCCAACGGTCCCAATTGCCGACGATGTCTCAAACAGCGCTCCCATGAGTGGAACCTGATCAACACAACTGATCACGACTCCCCCCAGAAGAAACAGGGACATATACAAAAACAAAATGGTCGCTGCATTCTTCACTGTCTCTGACGGAATTCTTCTTCCGAAACACTGTACATCTTCTTTCCTGAAAAAAACTGCAAAAGAAGTAAGAAGCAACACAGCAAGTGTCGTCGTCTTAAATCCACCCGCCGTCGATCCCGGTGAACCGCCGATCAACATCAGCAAGATCATGATCAACTGGCTTGGCTCACTCATACGGTTCAGATCAACCGTATTAAACCCTGCCGTTCTTGGCGTTACAGACTGAAATGCAGACGCAAGAATTCTCTCTTTTTCGCTAAGGTCCGTCCACTCAGTTCTTCCAAACTCATAAAAATAAAAATACAGTGCCGGAAGCAAAATTAAAAGAATTGTCACAGTCAAAATAACCTTACTTTGCAGACGATACTTGTGAAAATGTAGTCTGTGGTGCCAAATATCATCCCAAGTCAAAAATCCAATTCCACCAATCACGATCAACGCTATGATTGCAAGGTTGATTGTAGTATTTCCGTTAAATCCGGTCAGAGACGAGAACGGTTGGTTCACCCCCATCAAGTCAAAACCTGCATTGCAAAACGCAGATACCGAATGAAATACTGCATACCACACTCCTTTCTTCATCCCAAATTCTTCACAGAATACAGGCGCCATGAAAATTGCTCCGAGAAGCTCGATTGCCAGCATCGCCCGCAGAATAAATCCGGTCAGTCTTACAATTCCTCCTACCTGTGTCGCGGAAATTGATTCCTGCATCGTACTTCTCTGCATCAGACCGATCTTTCTCCCCGAAAGAATTGCAATGGCAGAAGCTGCTGTGATCACTCCCATTCCTCCGATTTGGATCAACACCATAATGATCAGCTGTCCCTGCATCGACCAGTAACTCGCAGTGTCATGAATCACCAATCCGGTCACACAAATTGCTGACGTTGATGTAAATAATGCATCCGAAAATGAAGTCCCTACCTTTTCTACTGTAGAGGATGGAAGCATCAGCAGAAGACAACCCATCAGATTTACAAGAATAAATCCAAAAATAATCATCTGCGGAGAAGAAAAATGTAATTTTTTTTGTATCACGTCCATAAAGTATCTCCTGAAAAAAGTTATCCGATTCTTCTTCGATCTCGGTATTCTTTATATTACTTTAACACTCATTAACGCCGCATAAAGAAAAATATGCCAGTATTAAAATCGTATAAAGATTTTAATACTATTTTTATTATTTGTCATTCTTTTTCTTCGTTTCTTCTTTCCATCCGTCCACTCACCAGATTGATTCTCGCAAACACTAATGCCGCCTCATTTAGCATTGCAGTCAGAAGTCCATATTCAAATGATGGAATCTGTCGTTTTTCTTCAAGTAGAATTCCCATTACACCGTAAATTTCATCACTTGTCTGAATCGGAAGATACACCGCCTTTGCCCCCGGAAGTGTATGTGTGCAGCAGCCTGCACGCTTCTTATTTGCAATCACCCAGTCTGCCACTGCCCATTCCTGATTATCTATCATACCTCGTAACTCTTCTCTCGACTCTCCTTCTTTTGGAAACACCCACGGTCCCACCGCTTTCCCATCTTTATTCAAGAAGAATACAACCGGAAGATTCATAAGCTTTAACACCTGACCGCTCAATTCTTTTAAAATGTCCTTAATATTATCTACCCGGCGCATTCTCCTGCTATTGTCAAGGAGAAGTTCTGTCCGATACATCATCTTGGCACTTTCTCTTGCTTGTCTTCTGGCATTAGAAATGATCGCTGAAATGCTCAGAGAAAAAATCAGCATAAAAAGAAACGTCATACCGTACCCTTTCTTATAGATTTCTAGACTGTATAACGGCTCTACAAACAAAAAATCAAAAACCAACACACTGATCAGCGATATTGCTGCCGGTAGAAACCACCGTCTTGTATATAGAGAAAGAAGCAATATTCCAAGCAGATAAACCATGATAATGTCTGCATTTAAAAATCCAAGATACTGCATTCCCAGTCCGGCTGCCGTCGACAATATAAGCGACAGAAACCCTTTTATCACTTCTGCTCCACATCCTTCCCCTCTCTGAGAATCAACACCTCTCTTCTTTTTGAACTCTTCGCTCCACTTTCTCTTGTTGCTCTGTCTATCCGGAATAATGTAGATTTCTATGCCCTTTGTGTAGCTGTCAATCTGATCTGTCAGATTCTGCTTCCGCTGCCCCAGTACTGAGCGATGACTCGTTCTCCCAATGACAATCTTTGATGCTCCGCTGATTCTTGCATACTCTGCAATCTGAAACGCAACATCCTCACCGAAGACCGTTGCGATTTTAGCGCCTAGAAGCCTCGCCAGCCTGATATTTTCATCTCTTTTCTTCTTCACATGCTCATCCGCATTCTGCAGGGATGGTGTTTCTACATACAGTGCGGTAAATTTCCCCTGAAAGGCATAGGCAAGCCTCGATGCGCTGCGGATGACTTTCTCGCAACTTGGTGCCGGAGAAATACAAACAAGAATATGTTCCCCTTGATAAATTTCCCGCTTCTCATCTCCCGACACTGCCTGTTGTCCTTTCGCTGCCTCCCGGTTGACTTTATCTGCAGTCCTCCGAAGTGTGATTTCTCGAAGAGCAATCAGCTTTTCTTTCGCAAAAAAGTTATGAAGTGCCCGCTCTGCCTGTGTAGATTTATAAATTTTCCCGTCTTTGAGACGCTGGATCAGCACGTCCGGCTCAATATCAATCAGCTTAATCTGTGTTGCCCTATCAAAAATAAAATCTGGAATCCGCTCCTTGACGTGTATTCCGGAAATCTTTCCTACGATATCGTTCAAACTTTCCAGGTGCTGTATATTAACGGTCGTATAGACATCAATTCCTGCGTTTAAAATCTCTTCAATGTCTTCATACCGTTTCTGATGGCACATGCCCGGCGCATTTGTGTGAGCTAATTCATCAATCAAAACTACTTCCGGATTTCTCTTTAAAATTCCGTTTAAATCTACCTCTCTCAGTTTGATTCCTTTATAATCGACAAGAAGGGGTGGAATTTTTTCCAGCCCCTCTTCTTTGCTCCTTGTCTCTGCACGCTCATGCGGTTCAATATATCCGGCAACCACATCCACACCGCTTTTCTTCAGATCATGCGCCGCTTCCAGCATGGCGTAAGTCTTTCCGACTCCCGCCGCATAACCTAAAAATATACACATCTGTCCTGTTTCTTTTTTATTCATCCAATGTAACTCCCATCTTCTCGGCAATCTCGATGTTACACTTCAACACATTTACCTTCTCTTCTCCGAAGATTCCGAGAAACTTATGTTCTGTATTCTCTTCTACGATTGTTTCCACTTCTTCCTCAGAAAGTCCACTGTTTGCAACTACAATCGGAATCTGGACTTTAGCGGATGCTGGACTAATATGAGGATCTAACCCAGAACCGGAAGCGGTCAGAAGATCTGCTGGTACCTCTCCTTCCAATTCTTTTCCTGTAGCATTCTCATACTTCTTTTGAAATGCTTCCATATCTTTTTCCACGCGCGTCTGAAGTTCTTCCGTCGTGCTTCCATAGTTGTAAGAACCGGAAGCCGGTCCTGTGTAAGTGCCGTCCTCTTTTTCTTTCTCTGAATATACATTATAATTTACCGAAGAAACTCTTCCCTGAAAATACTGTTCCCCTTCAAACTCCTGTCCAATCAATTCTGAACCGACTTTCTTTCCGTTTATTTCTATCATACTTCCATTTGCCTGTTTTTTAAAGAGTAATTGGCCTGCTCCCGTCATCACAAGCGGATAAACAACTCCGCACAGCACGATCAGTACCAGTGTGATGCCAAATGCTTTTTTTAAATAAGATGTAAAATTTTTCATCTTTCTCTTCTCCTTTTTTCTGTCTCTATAATCCTAATAGTGCGAGCAAAGGTGTCACTACAATATCAATCAGCTTGATACCGATAAATGGAACGATGATTCCACCAAGTCCATAGATTCCCATGTTCTTTAAAAGCATTTTCTCAGAACGCATCGGTTTATATTTGACACCTTTCATTGCAATCGGGATCAGACACGGAATGATGATCGCATTGAAGATCAAAGCAGAGAGGATTGCGCTGAATGGTGTGGACAGTTTCATAATATTTAATACCTGCATCTGCGGGATGACAAGTGTAAACATTGCCGGAATGATCGCAAAATATTTTGCTGCATCGTTTGCAATACTGAATGTTGTCAGGGATCCTCTCGTAATCAGAAGCTGTTTTCCAATCTCCACGACTTCCAGAATCTTAGTCGGATCGGAATCCAGATCGACCATGTTGGCTGCTTCTTTCGCTGCGGAAGTTCCACTGTTCATCGCCAGTCCGACATCCGCCTGTGCAAGCGCCGGTGCATCATTTGTCCCATCTCCAGTCATCGCAACAATCTTTCCTTCTCCCTGCTCTTTCTTAATCTCATCAATCTTATCTTCCGGCTTACACTCTGCGATAAATCCGTCCACACCTGCTTCTTTTGCGATGGTTGCCGCTGTCAGCGGGTTATCCCCGGTGCACATGATCGTTTTGATACCAATCTCTCTTAACCGTTCAAATCGTTCCACAAGCCCCGGTTTTACGGTGTCTTTCAGGTAAATCACACCGTAGATGACATTCTCCACACAGACAACAAGTGGTGTTCCTCCAAGACTTGAGATATCTGTCACGATTTTTTCCAGATCAGAAGGAATCTTTCCTCCTTTGGCAGCAACATATTTTTTGATTGCGTCAAAGGCACCTTTCCGGATTTGTGTGCCATCTTCCAGATTGACACCGCTCATCTTTGACTGAGCAGTGAATTCCACAAACTCTACCTGATCTGCCACAGACTCTTCCATTCTTGTTCCCATTGTCTTTCCAAGCTCTACTACAGATTTTCCTTCCGGTGTTGCATCACTTAAGGAAGTCATTACTGCATAATCAATCAGATCTTCCTTTTTTATCCCTTCCACAGGAATAAAATCGGCTGCCAGTCTGTTTCCATATGTAATCGTACCGGTCTTATCAAGAATCATCGTATCGACATCACCACATGCTTCCACTGCCTTTCCAGACAATGCAATGACATTATATCTTGTTACACGGTCCATTCCCGCAATACCGATTGCCGAAAGCAATCCCCCGATCGTAGTCGGGATCAGGCAGACAAGCAATGCGATCAGTGTTGCCACTGGAATCTCAACTCCAGAATAATCTGCGAAACAATAAAGCGTCACAACAACGATCAAGAAAATAACCGTCAGACTGATCAACAGAATGTTCAGCGCAATCTCATTTGGTGTCTTCTTTCTGGAAGCGCCCTCAACAAGTGAAATCATTTTGTCAAGAAAAGAATGACCCGGATCTGAAGTGATTCTTACTTTCAGCCAGTCGCTGACTACTGTCGTTCCTCCTGTTACCGATGAGAAATCTCCTCCTGCTTCTCTTGTGACCGGGGCAGACTCTCCGGTGATCGCAGACTCATCGACAGATGCGATTCCTTCGATCACTTCTCCGTCCCCCGGTATCATCTCATTTGTCCGTACGATGACGATATCACCTTTTTTCAACTCTGATGCACTGATTTTCTTTTCGCTGCCATCTTTCATCAGAAGAACGGCAGTCGTATCTTTCTTTGTCTTCTTTAATGTTTCTGCCTGTGCCTTTCCCCGTCCTTCTGCGACAGATTCCGCAAAGTTCGCAAACAGGATTGTGACAAACAAGATCACGGTGACAATTCCATTATAGACTCTTAAATTTGCCTCATCCCCGAAGATTGTCGGGAAAACTGTCAGCACCAGTGTAATAAAAAATCCAATTTCCACAACGAACATGACCGGATTTTTTATCATATATCTCGGATCTAATTTCTGAAACGATCCAATGACAGCAGATTTCATAATATCCTTTGTAATAAATTTTGTTTTTTTACTTTGTTCTTCCATTTCCGTCAAGATCCTTTCACCCTATTATGGCATCCACAGCACAAGATGTTCCGCAATCGGTCCAAGTGCCAGTGCCGGGAAAAATGTAAGTGCTGCAAAAATATACACAACAAACACAAGAATAAATACGAACAGTACGTTGTCTGTGCGGAGTGTTCCGACTGTCTCATTGACTCTTCGCTTCGCAAGAAAACTTCCGGCGATTGCAAGCTGCGCGATCATCGCAATATATCTTCCGAAAAACATCGCAAGTCCCGTCGTAATGTTCCAAAAATAAGTATTATCTGCAAGTCCCTCAAAACCAGAACCATTGTTCGCTGCTGAAGAAGCATATTCATACAATACTTGCGACAATCCGTGAAATCCCGGATTTGTAATTCCTTCCTGCCCTGCACCTGTCATCACTGCCAGTGCGGAGAAACCGAGAATCAGAAGCGGATGAATGATCAGCACAATCGCAACCAGCTTCATCTCTTTTCCCTCAATCTTCTTATTCAGGTATTCCGGCGTCCGACCAATCATCAGACCGCATAAAAATACAGCAAGGATCACATACATGATCATATTCATCAATCCGACACCCTTGCCGCCAAACACACAGTTTAACATCATATGAAGCATCGGGATCATTCCTCCGAGCGGGGTAAGTGAATCGTGCATATTGTTGACAGTTCCAGTCGTAAAGGAAGTGGTCGTTGTAGTGAAAAGTGCTGATTGCGCAACTCCAAAACGAACCTCTTTTCCTTCCATATTCCCAACCGTCTGATCCAGTCCCGCTTCTGCAAGCAAAGGATTGCCAGACTTCTCCGCCAAATAACATACGGTAAGTCCTACAAGGAATAAGATAGACATTGCTGCAAAAATCGTTCTTCCCTGAGAACCAAAGCAAGTCACATTTCTTTTGATCTTTGCGACTGCGTTTCCTGTTTTCTCCTTTTTCCGCTCTGCGGCCATTTTACCAAAAGTAATGACACAGGCACCCGGTAAAAGCATCATCGAATATAGTTCAATGAGGTTGGAAATGATAGTCGGATTTTCAAATGGAGTGGAAGAGTTTGCTCCGAAGAATCCTCCGCCATTTGTTCCGAGATGTTTGATACTCTCAAGCGCCGCTACCGGCCCCATTGCAATATCCTGAAGTCTTCCCTCTATCGTCTCCACAGTTGCAGTTCCTGCCAGTGTCTGCGGTACTCCCTGCCAGATCAGAAGGATTCCAATCACAATCGAAAACGGAAGTAAAATTCTTGTAGTGATGCGGATCACATCTTCATAGAAGTTCCCGACACCTTTGCTATTTCCAGTAATTCCTCTGCAAAATGCCATACAGGCTGCATATCCGGTTGCGGCCGACGTAAACATCATAAAGGTAATGACTACCATCTGACTTAAATAAGAAAGGCCGGATTCCCCGGCATAATGCTGAAGGTTTGTATTCGTCATAAAACTGATAATTGTGTTAAATGACAGTGTCGGTTCCATTCCTTCAATCTGATTTGGATTTGCCAGCAGTATTCCCTGCACTCTTAGAATGAAATACCCTGCAAATACCATCACCGCATTTGTCATCAAAAGACTGATCGCGTATTGTTTCCACGTCATTCCCTCTCCTTTGATTCTGCACACTTTATACATCATCCGGTCTATTCTGTTAAATACCGGATCTGCAAATGTCTTTCGGTTGGTGGCGATATGATACATGTAATTTCCGACTGGAATCACCAATGCAATATAAATCGCCAGTGTGATAATAATCTGCAACATTTATTTTTCCTCCACATGATAGTATTTTTCTTTTTTTCTTTCTTTGGCTGTCCCGACCTGCTTTTCGCACCAGTCCGCCAGCAGCTTCATACTTCCAAAACAGATCAGCAACAACAAAATCATAAAAATATCTGTTATCATTATTCATACCTTCCTTCTCCATTTGTTTCCATATCAAATTAGCATAACGAAAATTAAGCCGGTGTTATAAATCTTCACTTTTCCATTAAAATCCTATAAAATTTGATATCAAAAAAAGCAACTACCCTATTGGATAATTGCTTTTTCTAAAACTTCTATTATAACTTTTTAATGCCGGAAGCCCTCTTCCCATTTTATATCCACCCAAAGACTATACCAAATGGCAGCATCACCACAGTTGTAGTGAGTGTAAGTGCTCCGACAAGTAAAGCCGGTGCTCCTAAAAATGCAAGCGCACATGTCGCAACTGGATATTTATCTGAAAAATGATCAAACTCTTCTTTGCATTTCTTTTTCATCGTCGTCACCCGACTGATTATCTGCTTCATCATTCATTCCCTCCTTATGCTTTCCACAGATTATCATGTCAGGAATTAAAATACTTCTAAAAAGAAGTGCGTAAAGTTAAAATCAAATAAGGATTGTTTTTTACAGGCAAGATGTCTGTTAGGAAATGTCCTCCATCTCTGTCCGTCTCCACTCAATCCGCGCAACAAACAGATCTCCGTTTACCTCGATTGTAAGTTTCCCTTTCTGAAGTTCCACAAAGCTTTTGACGATCGCAAGTCCCAGCCCGGATCCTTCTGTGTTTCTTGAAACATCCCCGCGAACAAATCGCTCTGTAATATCTCCCGGATTAAAATTTAATTCTCCTTTGGAAATATTTTTCATTGTGATTGTAACTATATCCTCGTTATCTGACACATCGATATACACCCTCGTACCTTCCAGTGAATATTTCAAAATATTGATCAACAGATTTTCAAAAATCCTATAGGTCTTCTGACTATCTAAAGTAAGATACACCTTTTCCTCCTGAAAGTTCCACCGGAAATCAAGTTCGGATTTTTCCATACGTTCACTCAGTTCTAACCTCACCTGTTTCAAAAGTGAAATAATGTCTACTTTTGCCAATTCAAGCTTCACATTTTTGCTTGTCGCCTTGCTAACCTCAAATAAATCCTCAATCAGTACTTTGAGCCGCATAGATTTTCGCTCCAACACGTTGATATAGTTTTCTCGCTCTTCGTCCGTGATTCCTTCTTCTTTCAGCAGATTCACATAAGTGATGATCGCGGTCAGCGGTGTTTTCAGATCGTGGGAAACATTGGTGATCAGCTCCGTCTTCATCTTCTGACTTTTGACCTCTTCGTCTACCGCTGACTTAAATCCGCTCTGGATCTGTAGTAACTGCTTTCTGACTGGATCAAAAATTCCGAAATCCTGTTCCATAGACATATCAAGGTTGCCGGATGCAATCTTCTCTGTCGCCTGAAGCATCCGCTGATAATCCTGTTTGATTTTATAATACTTTTTGCAGATAGTCCGGAATAAGACCACTGAGTAGATCAGCACTCCCGCAATTCCAAAGAACCATCCCATACAAAACAGTGATACGATCACAAACTGTGCTGCAACAAACCGGAAGATTACTTTATTGGATTGTTCCTGCAAATCAATCCGAAAGAATATGTCAACCCGCTTTGCCAGTCCGCTCCATTTCTTTTTCAGAAAAGAACATGCTTTTTCCAGTTTCGCACGATGTTTTTTCAGAAACGGAATCAAAAATATCCTTTCTCTGACTGCTTGTTTCCATCCGATACTGATCAGATTTCGGATGCTTCCTGTCACCCAGTAAATCAGACTGAAGTATATGATCCAGACAATCAGATTCCATGCCATGACCATACTTTCTGCATCTCCATTGCTCAATCCGAGCTGTACCAGTCTATCCTGAATATCTCCTCTCATTGTGCTGATGACCAGACTGGTAACTGCCTCCCACAAGATCAGCAGTCCTATGACAGTAATTCCAATGATTTCTACCGGCATCTGGAACCCTCTCTCGTTTCCGGTATTTAACTTTTTCACAAACGGAAGAAATATCGCCGCACCAATCAGAACAAAAATCGAAATTCTGATCATATCCGCCATTCCGCTTCTATAATAAACGGCATAAAACGGATTCCCGATATAGGACTGATATGCCTGCCCCTGTTCCTTAGTCATACCATATAAAAATGTACAGTCCGCCGGAGTTCCCATCTCTTCTGCTGTCTCTACATCTTCATATTGATCTTCGTATTGATAATACAGTCCTTCCGACAGACGCACTTTCATTTTCTGGGCATAAGTTCCATAGCATTCTGTCACTTCTGCATTTCCAAGATGATCGTATTCCATCTGTACGATCCAGTCATATTTTTTTAGATGATCTTGTGCAAGAAGTTGTTTTAAAGACTCCCCGTTCTTTAGAATCGTTTTTCCATTTTTATTTAACACTTCATATTGAAGATATGGACGGATTTCCCGGAAAGAATTTCCCGGTGGATCCAGCTCCCGCGTATTCGCCCCACTGATTTCTTCATATAAAACTTGATTTCCATTATAAAGCATTTCCGCGAATTCCCGTGTCGTATAATATTTTCTGCTCTCTTTCTCACTCTGCTCTCGTATATGCGGATAGGCGGACAAAATCACCATCGCCGGAACTATACAGAGCAGCGTCCATAAAAAATATTTGATCTTACATTTGTTTTTCCATCTTGTAGCCAATTCCCCACACCACCTTTACATACTTTGGTTCTTTTTGATTAATCTCAATCTTTTCCCGGATATTCCGGATATGTACCATGATCGTCTCCGTGTTGACCGCTTTTTCATTCCAGACTCTCTCATAGATCTCCTCTGCGGAAAAGACTCTTCCCGGATGTTTGATCAAAAGCAGCAAAATCTTAAATTCAATCGGCGTCATCTTGACCTGTCTTCCGTCCACAAGCACTTCCACACGGTCTTCATTGACCTCCAGCCCTCCGATCATATAGGATCTTTCCTTTTCTTCTTTTTTGTTGAGAGCCTCCTGAAATCGATTGTATCTGCGAAGCTGAGAGTTCACCCGCGCCATCAGTTCCATTGGGGTAAACGGCTTTGTAACATAATCATCTGCGCCGATATTAAGCCCCATTACTTTATCCACCTCCTCTGATTTTGCCGATAACATAATGACCGGAAATTCATATTTTTCCCTAAGTCTCATCGTCATCGTGATCCCGTCCATCACCGGCATCATAATGTCAACGATTGCCAGATCGATCTTTTCCCGCTCAATAATCGCTAAGCCCTCCTTCCCATTCTCTGCCTGAAAGACTGTGTACCCCTGGCTGCGCAGATAAATCTCCACACCCTCCCGAATCTCTTTATCATCTTCTACAATTACTATCTGATTCTTCATATCCCCTGCTCCCTTTCGTTCCTTTTCGTATACTTTCTATAATAGAATAAAATCTTCCATAAACAGTTTCAGTATACTACTTTTCCTTTGCAAAACCTAGTATAAAGCATAGTTCTAAATATCCCACGGACAAAATTCCAAAGATTTTCTAAAGGTTTTCATAGAAATTTCCCGAGTATTAAAAAAATACACCCTGCCGAAAATTTCCGACAAGGCGTATCTTTATAATGTCTGTTTTGGATTCATCTTTGCATGTTCTTCCTGCAACTCATGATACAGTTCCAAAGATGTCCATTTCTGATTGTACTCCGTCACAATCGCTTTCAGATTAACTTTCGCGATTCCCGCTTTTCGAAACTCCTTTAATAGCAAGTCAATCCTGCTGCTTGTAAATCCTTTCATCACAAGCATTTCCTCTGGAAATCCTTCTCCCTCATAAATGTCCCCGGACGATGGTATCTCCTTATTTCCCGCCAAAAATCCAATCGGCTCCAAATACTGCTCCTTTGACACTTTTTTTATCTTTACCTTCATTTTTAAAAGCACCATCTTAATCTTACGTGCCTTCTCACCCTCATCAAAATTATACAATAACACGGTCTCAAAATTCATCTCGTTTCCTCCATTTCTTCCAGGCAGATATTGTTCCCTCTGCTCTTCTACAATGATACTTCTTCGTTCCTCAAGTTGCAAAGCATCCGCTCAAGATAACTGTAAAGCATCTTCTGCTCCTCCTCTGAAAATCCATTCGTCAGACGCTTCTCCAACTCTTGAAAGACAATCGAAACTTCCTTTGCCTTCTCGCTTCCAGTCGGTGTCAATGAGATGAGAAAACATCTCCTGCACTCCTCATCGGTCTTTCTTTCTACATATCCTAGTTGGACAAGCTTATCTAGATTTCTTGACAACGTCGTCTGGTCTACATGACACATCTGCGCCAGTTCTTTCTGCGTAATTTCTGTCTTTTTCAACAACGCCTTCAGCACTCCCGGCTGTCCCGGTGTCAGCCCCAGCTTTTCAAATTTCGGTCTTAACGTCTGTCTGCGCTCCATATCAAGGCAGAACAAAAGGTCTCTGATCATCGCCGTTTTTTCCATATATGTTTTTCCTCTTTTCTTTCCTGTTTATTCCAATTCAAACTGTCCCGTATATAACTGGTAATACCTTCCTCTCTGCTCCAACAACTCCTCGTGGTCTCCCCGCTCGATAATTTCCCCATGATCTAACACCATGATCGCATTGGAATTTCTAACCGTAGAGAGCCTGTGAGCAATGACAAATACTGTACGTCCCTTCATCAGAGAATCCATTCCTTTCTCGATCAATCGCTCCGTTCTTGTATCGATAGAACTTGTCGCCTCATCAAGAATCAGCACCGGAGGATCTGCAACTGCCGCCCTTGCAATTGCAAGCAGCTGTCTCTGCCCCTGTGACAGATTTGCACCGTCACTTTCGATCATCGTATCGTATCCGTTTGGGAGGCGCCGGATAAAAGAATCTGCATTGGCCAGTTTCGCTGCCTGCTCCACTTCCTCCTGACTTGCATCCAGATTTCCATAGCGGATATTTTCTGCAATCGTCCCCGTAAATAAATGAGTGTCCTGAAGTACCAGTCCAAGAGATCTTCTAAGATCTGCCTTCTTGATTTTTTTCACATCAATCCCATCATAAGTAATACATCCGCCCTGCACATCATAAAAACGGTTGATCAGATTAATGATCGTCGTCTTTCCTGCGCCAGTCGAACCGACAAAGGCAATTTTCTGACCTGGCTTGGCATAGAGACTGATCTTCTTTAAGATCTGTTTCTTTTCTGTATATCCAAACGCTACCTCATGAAAGCGTACATCTCCACAAAGCGGGACCACTGTCCCATCCTCCGTATCTTTCCATGCCCATTTTCCACTTCTCTCTCTGCATTCCTCCAAAGAGCCATCTTCTTTTTTCCGAACTCTGCACAGTGTGACAGTTCCCTCGTCCCACTCCAGTTCTTCGTCCATCATATCGAAAATCCTCTCTGCTCCGGACAATGCTGCCAGCAGGAAATTGACCTGCATTGTAAACTGATTGACCGGCATCGCACTCTGCCTGACGTAAACCAGATACGATGCAAGGCTTCCGAGATCCATCATCCCTTGGATCACAAACAACCCACCTACACATGCAGAAACCGCATAATTGACATAGGAGAGGCTGACGATTGTAGGAATCAGCATTCCGGAATACTGAAATGCACTTGTGGAAGCTTTCCGGAGATTTTCATTTCTTTTGGAAAATTCTTTAAAATCCACCTCTTCATGGTTAAACACTTTTTCGACCTTCTGTCCATCCACCATCTCCTCGATAAATCCGTTGACCTCACCTAAATATTTCTGCTGGCTGTTAAAATACCGCTTTCCCCTTGCACCGCTATACTTTATGAATAAAAACATCAAAAGCATGAACACCAACACAATCAGTGACAACTTAAAATTCAGAAGAATGATACAGATAATTGTTCCGGCAATCGTAAAAAAACTCTGGATCAAAGTTGTGAAACTGTTGTTTAACGCTTCCGAGATCGTATCTACATCATTCGTAAATCGACTCATAAGCTCCCCATGTGTATGTCCATCAAAATATGACAATGGAAGCCCCTGAGTGTGACGAAACAAATCTTCTCTGATCTCACTTACCACCTGCTGTCCCGTACGCGCCATAATCTTTCCATAGCCATAAGTTGCAAGTACTCCTACCGCATACATCACTCCCATAAAGAAAAGCATTCTCGCAAGTCCTTCCACATCCCCCGGAAGAATATAGCGATTGACAACCGGCTTTAAAAGATATGTCCCAAGAATGCTCGCCACACTGCTGACAGTAACAAGGATGGCTACAATGGCCACGGCAATCTTATGTACACCGAGATACCCAAGTAATTTTTTCAATGTTTTCTTTGTGTCTTTTGGTTTTTTATAGTTCATCGTCCTTGCCATTACAGTCCACATCCTTCCTGC
The DNA here is from genome assembly GCF_004346095.1 of Faecalimonas umbilicata. Classification (GTDB taxonomy): domain Bacteria; phylum Bacillota; class Clostridia; order Lachnospirales; family Lachnospiraceae; genus Faecalimonas; species Faecalimonas umbilicata. Next base: position 30,790 of record NZ_SLZV01000018.1, read on the forward strand.
TGAGAGTAATAAATCTCTTGATAAATCTCATTTCGCTGCAACAGTTCCTCATGTGTTCCACAATCATTCAGCTTTCCATCTTCCATGATCAGAATCTGATCCGCATGCATCACCGAAGTAATTCTCTGTGCAATAATAATTTTTGTCGTATCAGCGAGACTGTTCTGCAACGCCTCCCTGATCTTCGCCTCGGTTGCTGTGTCCACCGCACTTGTAGAATCATCCAGAATCAAAATGCGCGGCCGCTTCAGCAATGCTCTGGCAATGCACAGTCGTTGTTTCTGTCCACCGGACAGATTCACGCCACCTTGTTCCACCTGTGAAGAAAGTCCATCTTTCATCTGTAAAAGAAATTCATCTGCACATGCCATACGACATGCTTTCATCAACTCTTCCTCACTTGCATCTTCTTTTCCCCAGCGCAGATTGTCCGCAATCGTACCCGTAAACAACGTATTTTTCTGAAGTACCATAGCGACCGCCTCACGCAGATGCTTCAGCGGATATTGTTTAACCGGTATTTGATCGATCAAAATCTCTCCTTCTGTCACGTCATACAACCTTGGGATCAGCTGTACAAGTGTAGACTTTGCAGATCCGGTCCCTCCAATGATTCCTACCGTCTGCCCCGGTTCAATATGAAAAGATACATTCGAAAGCACATATTTTTTTCCTTCTTTTTTATATTTAAAAGAAACATTCCGAAATTCAATCTCTCCGGCTTTGATCTCACCTGTCGCTTCCGGATCCTCTTTCAGATCAATCTCTTCATCAAGTACATCCAAAATCCGCTTTCCAGAAGCCATCGCTCTTGTCAGCATCAGAAACACATTTGAGATCATCATCAGCGAGTTTAAAATTTGAAGAACATAGCTTAAAAAACCTGTCAGTTCTCCGACCTGCATCTCCCCGGCAAAGATCAGTTTTCCTCCGAACCATAAAATGCATATGATCGTTGTATACATGACAAGCTGCATGGCAGGCATATTTAGCACAGCTGTTCGAAAAGATTTCTCAGAAATACTTTTTAGTTCCTGATTGACCTGCGCAAATTTCACTTTCTCATAATCTTCCCGGACATATGCCTTCACAACACGGATTGCCGTCAGATTTTCCTGAATCATCCGGTTTACAAGGTCTATTGCCGACTGCATCCTCGTATACAGTGGTCTGACTTTTCGGATCACAAGCCAAAGGCAGATTCCAAGTGTAGGCGCCGCGACAAAGAATACAAGCGCCAGCTTCGCATTCAATAAGAAAGACAAGATCATTCCGGTCACCATCATTAATGGAGCCCGGATCAGCGGACGGATTCCGTTTGAAACAGCATTTTGGATCAATGTCACATCACTTGTCAATCTCGTTACAAGCGAAGAAGTGGAAAACTTATCCGTATTTGAGAAAGAAAATTCTTGTATTTTACGATATTCCGCCTTCCTGAGTTCTGCTCCAAGCCCCTGCCCACAAAGTGCCGCAAACCTGGCATACCCGATCCCGAGAACTAGAGAAATCCCGGCACAGAATACCATCTGCAATCCTCTCTCCAGAATATATGCCTGATCTCCATTCGCCACGCCAACATCAATGATATCTGCCATGATCATCGGAATGATCAGCTCAAAAAGCGTTTCAAATGCCACGCAAAGGCAGCTTAGCACCGCATACATCTTATACTTTTCCATGTACACATAAAACCGTTTTAGCATTCCATCAAACCCCTTCCTTTTTCTCTAACACTTCTGCAATCTTCTCTTCCTGCGTATACCTCTATACATATACAACTGTCACAGTTACAATATTTTCATATACATTAGTTGTATATACAACAATCATCTTTATCATAAACATATTTTTTTCCATTGTCAATGAAAAGCACCAATAAACTCTTTTCTCTTGCAATATGAAAGGCTGCGGAAGTATTCTCTCACCTCCGCAGCCTCTCCTGCATTTTCTAAAACATCGCTGTTCTTTTTTCTCTGTACTAATGAATCTCCAAAAGCTTCTGCTTTAGTTCCCCTTCCATACGATTTAACTCCACCTCTGCTGCACGACGTTTTTCCTTTCCCTCTGTCTGGATTTTCATCACTTCATCCAGCGTAGCGATCAACGACTCATTTGTCGCCTTCAGTGTTTCCATATCCACAATGCCTCGCTCCGTCTCTTTTGCGGTCTCAATCGTTGCCATTTTCAATGTCTCTGCGTTTTTGCGGAGCAGGGCATTTGTCATGTCGGTCACTTCCCGCTGTGCTTTCGCGGCCTTCGCAGAATTTTCCACACCGATTGCCAGTACCATCTGACTCTTCCAAAGCGGAATCGTATTGACGATCGTCGACTGAATCTTCTCTGACATTAATGTATCATTGCTCTGCACAAGACGAATTTGCGGAGCCATCTGAAGCGAAACCGCCCTTGTCAGTTCTAAATCATGGATCTTCTTCTCAAACCGATTACAAAGAGACGAAAGATCACTTACCGCCTGTGCATCTTCCGGCAAGCCGCTTCCCTTTGCCTTTGCTTCAAGCTGTGCCATCTCTGTAGTGCGCACTTCTTCCAGCTTTCGTTTTCCTGCAGCAATATACATCGACAATTCTTTAAAATAAGTGACATTTAATTCATACATTTTGTCAAGCATTGCAATATCTTTCAATAACTGAATCTGATGGCTCTCAAGTGCATCACAGATTCGCTCGACATTTCCTTCCGCCTTCTCATACTTTGCTTTCATATTTGCCAGCTTATTCCCACTTTTCTTAAAGAAGCTAAAAAAGCCCTTATCTTCCTCTTCTTCCTCGAGAGTTCTCAACTCCGATACGACACTTGCCAGCATTTCCCCTACTTCTCCGAGGTCTTTTGTGCGCACATTCTCCAGCGCCGTCTCTGAAAAATCCGCCATCTTCTTCTGCGCCCCTGCACCGTACTGTAAAATCATATTGGAACTGTGCAGATCAATCTTCGCCGCAAATTCTTCCACCATGCGTCTCTCTTCCGGAGAGAGATTCACTTCCTCTTCTTTCACAAGTGGCTCCGGTTCCTTCTCTGCCACCGCCGCCTTCTCTTCTCCGAATGGGTCCAACGTCAATGTCGGCGCTTTCTGCATCATCTCATCTAAATCCTGTGCCATCCTGATTCCTCCTATCCTCATCTGCCATTTTCTGACATACTTCTAAAAATCACTCTCTTTGTAGCCTTCCCTCGCAAACATTGCTTCCAGCACAGAGATATCTGCTGACACATCAAATGCCGTATCCTGAAACAAGTCATCCAAAAGCTTCTCAAATGCGACAATGATCGTATCCATCGTGCGCTCAATCTCTGTCATTGCTGTTGTAACATTCTCACCTTTGACCGGAAGTCCGTCAAACTCCCGATAAGTATTGACCAGCTTCAATGTTGTCGGCAAATAATATTCCATAAATTTTTTCATCTCTCCCGCCTGCTCCGGATGACGGATTACGGACTCAAAAATCTTACTGATGATCAGTTCCAATTTATCTAATTTCGCCGAAATCACCTCTCCCGGAATTGCATCATTTGCCTCTCGAAGTGACGTAATATATCGTCCACCTTCCTGAACCATCTCCTGAATTTCCGGAGAAATCTCCTGGGCTTCCTTTTTCGCCTCTCTCCGCTGCTCTTTCTTCTGCTCTGCCTGTCTCTGTTTTGCCGCCTTCTGCTCTTCTTCTCGCTGTTTCCACGACTGCTGTGCCTGTAAATACTGTTGATACGACTTATCATCCAACATCAGACAAGTCCCCTGCTCATCAATATGCCCTTGAGGAAATGCTCCCCGTCGGATCATCTTCTTTAACTCCCTCAACATCTCTTTCTCCGAAAGATTCATCTTCGCCGCCAGTTCCTCAATCTGACAGAACGCTCGTCCATTTAATATTTCCACACAGCGAAGCACTTTTTTATATCCTTTTCTGTTGGAAAGCCCTTTCCATAAAAGTATCAGCGACAAAATAAAAATCGGAAGCTGAACAATCAAGGAAATACCTAGCAGATGCAGGTGCCCGGTAAACAGAGAAGAAATCAGCAAAATCAGCTCCAACAAGCCTCCCAAACCAAGTCCCAACAAGCCAAACACGATCAGCAAAATCCCAGATACTTTCCCAACTGGCTGAACCCTCTTCTCATACGTCGCTGCCGGCTGACTTTGACCAGCACCACCTGCATACTTCTTTCTCCCATATGCCTGCTCTGCGCTTCCTGACCGTGCTGTGCTTCCATAAGTTCGGTCTGCGCTTTCTGACTGGGTTGTTCTTTCATAAGTACGCTTCTGACCTCCCATATTCTGTTGCCACTTGGACTGGTCTGCACGGTCGTATTTGCTATGAGGATCTACATGCGGAAGGAAATCCGTATCTCTGTATCCCCCAAACTGCCGTCGTGCTTCCTCCAGTGCCTGGTTCACTGTCCTTCCGATATCCTGATTCAACTTACTGAAGTTCATCGACCGCATCGCATCGTCGACCATCTTGCTGACCTGCTCACCTATATTTGAAAAATCTCTGTTATCCATAACTCTATCGCAGCCTTTCTCTTTTTGCGCTCTGATTTTCTTCTATTATATAAAAAACCAAATTTTTTTACAATGAACTTTTTCTAAAAATCGTTCCTGGAAAGGAAGATACAGTCTCCCTTCAACCATTCTTTGCTTTGCTTCTTTGGAATCCATCATATATTTTTCCTCCTCACCTTCTATATTTACAATTCAATGCTTAAAAGCTCTTCGTCTGATTTTTGCGTCCATTTTTGCTTTTTCTATCTTACTATAGATTACATGAAAATAAAAAAAGGAGCAATCCCTTTTCCTGTGAATCGCTCCTACAATCTTTGTTTTTCTAAATACTTTTTATAAATTTTCTTTAAAAAATGTTTCCATTGCCGCTGCTGCCTCAGCTTCATCGGCTCCTTCTACCCGAATTACAACTTCTTCTCCCTGCTTTGCCGCAAGCCCCATCACACCGAAAATACGCTTCGCATCTGCTGCTTTTCCTGCTTTCTCAATTTTGATATCCGATGCAAATTTTGCCGCTTCTTTGACAAGAAGACCCGCCGGTCTAGCATGAATTCCCTGGCTATCTGTGATTGTGTACTTAAATTCTTTCATTTTCTTTTCCTCTTTTCTTTCTTTTTCTCTTTATTTTCATCCGCTCTACCTTTTTTTCGGAAGCGGTTTTTTCAGGATCACAATACCTGCCATCGCAATAACAGCACCTAATGCCAACGCGATCAAAAACATCGGTGCATGATCCATGATTCCTACTACAAATATTCCTCCGTGCGGCGCTCTTGATCCACATTCAAAAAACATGGAAAGTGCCCCTGAAACCGCAGAACCCAGCATACACGGTGGAATGATGCGGAGTGGGTCTGATGCTGCAAACGGAATTGCTCCTTCTGTAATAAAAGAAAGTCCCATAATATAATTTGTGATCGTCGTCTGTTGTTCGCTCTTCGTAAAGCGGTTTTTAAAAAATGTTGTCGCCAGCGCGATTGCAATCGGCGGTACCATCCCTCCGATCATGACCGATGCCATAATCTCATACTGTCCACTTGCAATCGATGCTGTTCCAAATACATATGCTGCCTTGTTAAACGGTCCTCCAAAATCAACTGCCATCATTCCTCCAAGCACCGCTCCTAACAGAAGTCTGCTTCCTTCTCCCATACCTGCAAGCATATCATTCAGCCAGGTATTAAACGCTCCCACAGGTGGATTTACGATAAACACCATGATTGCTCCCATAAGAAGAATTCCAAAAAATGGATACAACAGCACCGGCTTAGTTCCCTCCAGCGCATGCGGCAGACGGTCAAATGCCTTTTTCAAAAACAACATTAAATATCCTGCCACAAATCCGGCGATCAATGCCCCGAAAAATCCGGACGAAATCCACTGGTCTTCCGGAAGAAATACTGATGTTCCCGCTTTTGCAAGCAATCCTCCGACAATCCCCGGCATCAAAGCCGGACGATCCGCAATGCTCATTGCAATGTATCCCGCAAGAATCGGGAACATCATCCCAAACGCGGTGTCTCCGACTATCTTTAAAAATCTGGAAAATGTATTTCCGGTTCCAAAAATATCCGTTCCTGCATTCGCACCGTCAAACAGAAATGCCAAAGCGATTAAAATTCCTCCGCCGATTACAAACGGTAACATATGGGAAACTCCGTTCATTAAGTTCTTATAAATCTTTCTTCCGAATGACTCTTTCTCTCCACCAAATGCTTCCACTTCTTCTTTCCGGTCGCTGTGATACACGGAAATTGTTCCACTTTCTGCCTCCTCAATCAGCTCTTTTGCCCTGTGGATTCCATTTGCAACTTTTGTCACGATGACTGGCTTTCCATCAAATCTTGCCATTCTGACATCTTTGTCCGCTGCTACGATAATACAGTCACATGATGCAATTTCCTCTGGTGTCAGTACATTTTTATCTCCACCAGAACCATTTGTCTCTACCTTAATGGTATATCCAAGTTCCTTTGCTGTCCGCTCAAGACTTTCTGCCGCCATATAAGTATGAGCAATTCCAGTAGGACAGGCTGTCACTGCAAGAATCTGGTAACGTCCCTCTGACGACTGATGCTTTTCCTTCTCCTTCTCTTCTTTCGCATTTGTTTCTTCCGAAGCATCTTCCTCCCCAAATTTTTCTTTCTCCGCCTCATCTACATATGCGAGGAACTGTTCCACCGATTCTGCATGAATCAGATTCTCCCGAAAAGCTTCATCCATAAGAAGCATGGACAGTCTTCCAAGTACTTCCAAATGAATATTATCCTTCGTATCTGGAGCTGCGATCAAAAAAATCAGATTCACAGGAAGTCCGTCCAGCGAATCATAATCCACACCGTTTTTTACAACCATTGCAGCAAGTCCTGCTTCCTTTACTACCGGTGTTTTCGCATGTGGAATCGCAATTCCTTCCCCGATTCCTGTTGTTCCTTCTTCTTCCCGCTTCTTTACACAGGATTTGTAGATTTCTTCATCTGAAATATTTCCGGATTTTACCATCAGTGAAACCATATGGTCAATTGTCTCTTCTTTGGAAGTCACTTGTCCATCAAGATCAATGCTATATCTCTTTAATAAATCTGTAATCTTCATATCTTTCCTCCTACAATCCGTATTCCTCCGGTGGTTGCTGCAAAAGCTTTACAATCTCGTCTTTTCCCGCAAGCCAGGATAAAAATGCACTTGCACTTCCCGCCGCAATTCCAAGCTGAAGCGCTTTTTCATAATTATTTGTGTTAAGGTAACCTGTCAGAAATCCCGCAACCATGGAATCTCCTGCTCCCACAGAATTAACTACATTCCCTTTCGGCGGCATCTTTCTGTAAACCTTTCCGTCTTCCGTCAAAAGAAGTGCCCCATCTCCTGCCATCGATATCAGCACATTGACTGCCCCCATTTCCTGCAGCTTTCTCGCATAGACAATGATGTCTTTCTCCTGTTTCAGTGTCACTCCAAACAATTCTTCTAGTTCATGATTGTTTGGCTTGATCAAAAATGGGTGATACTTCAGCACATTCAAAAGCAGATCTTTTGTAGCATCTACTACGATGTGGATTTTTCTTTCTGCAAGCCGCTCCATAATTCTCTCATAAATATCTTCTGGAAGTGTATTAGGGATGCTTCCTGCAAGTACAAGAATATCTCCTTCCTGAATCTGCTCCAGCTTTTCAAACAATTCCCGGATTGCCTCTGCTGTAATTTCCGGCCCCTGTCCGTTAATCTCACTCTCTTCACTTGCATTAATTTTTACATTGATCCTCGTCATTCCCTCTTTCAGTCTGATAAAATCGGTCGTACATCCAAAATCGGTCAACATCTTCTCCAGTGCATCTCCGGTAAATCCTGCTATAAATCCAAGCGCCCTGCTTTTCATACCAAGATTTGCCAATACTACAGACACATTGTTTCCTTTGCCGCCGGGATATATCGCCTCACAAGACGTCCGATTGACTTCCCCCAGTGTCAGATTTTCTATCTGGACGACATAATCTAACGAAGGATTAAAGGTTACTGTATAGATCATCTATTTCACCTCCACAATGTTTTTATACTTTTTCCATCTGGCATCCTGCAAATCTGTTGTAAGCACTGTCGCTTCATGAAATGTTCCAAACCGCACCGCGGAAATCTTTCCAATCTTTGTACTGTCTGCCAGCACATAACACTCTCTACACTGCTTCATTGCTTGTTCCTTTACAAAAGCTTCATGAATGTCCGGTGTCGTAAAACCAGACTCCTCATGAACTCCGTTCGTTCCAAAAAATCCCTTTGTAAAATGGTAGCGTTTCAAACTCTCCATCGTTTCACCGCCAACAACAGCCTCTGTCGCTGCCTTTAATTCTCCACCTAGCAGGAACACCTTATATCCTTTCTCTGCGAGTGTGCGGGCATGCACAATTCCATTTGTCACAAAAACAGCCCCTTGCTCGCAGATCCAGTCGATCAGACATCCTGTCGTTGTCCCCGCATCCACATATACAAAATCATTCTTTTCAATCCGTTCTGCGGCATACTTCGCAATCCTTTGCTTTTCTTCCATATTCATGTCTTTTCGAACGGATACCGCCTCATCTTTCGTCGTATACCCCATCTGAAGCGCAGTCGCACCCCCATGTACTTTTACAAGCTGGTGTCGTTTATGTAATTCTGTCAGATCTCTGCGGATCGTCGATTCGGAAGAATCTAGTAACTCTGTCAACTCCTGGACAGTCATCGTCTTTCTCTCATTGACCAGCCTGATAATTTCATGAAACCGTTCTTCTGCCAGCATCTCGCTACCTCTCTTTCCTTTTTGTTGATTCCATATTACAATCATTTTCAATCACAGTCAATCAAAATCAGTCAAAAAACTTCACCAAATTTCCTGTTTTTGTTTTGGACATTTTTACTAAACAATCATTTTCTAAGGAATTGTAAAAAAGATTGTTTCTGACAAAAATAAATAGTATAATAGGCACATAACAAACTGATGCGTGCATCACACGATAAAGGAGGAACCTCTATGTCCAAAAAATCTAAAGCGGCAGGAGATGCCGATAAAATACACGAAGTAAAACAAACTGCGGAACAGGAGCCAGCTGTTTCCAGTGCACTTTTTTGTGGGACGGACTTTGATATCTGTGAACCAGTCCCTTCCACCAGTTCAAAGGAAGCCGACATTCTTCCATTTTCAGATGTCTCTTCCGAAACAGAAAAAACGTCTGAAACAAACAATTATGCAGACCCTTCCGGGACAGGTAACACCTCTTCCGAAAACAAAGAGATTGCTTCTGAACCAGCCTCTTCTGCTGCCTCTTCGTCTGCTTCCAAACAATCAAACAGTGTAGCATCAGATTCTTCCTATGAAGAAGAACCCCTTCAGAGCGATACCAGACACGAGCGACGCTCCTTCTTCTCCAAAACAGCAAGAAAATCTGCTCCTTCGCTGGAAGAACAGATTCTCGCCCGGATAAACGATGCAGATCTGATGCGATATCTTGAGATGGAACATGAAAAACTTCATCTGCTTCAGTCGCGGAAAGAATCGCGTGAAAAGCGGCTGTTTACAATCCTTCAGCTGCTCTTGTCACTCGCTGCTGTTGTCACTGTAGTCTTCCTTCTGAGAGATAACCCAACTGTGCTCGTCAATATTTTATATATCACCGGAATCATTGTCGTTCTCTGGCTAGTGAAAAACCCTCTCGAGAAAGACCGTAAGAAAAAAGATTGATTTCGGAAAGGCAGTATTTCCGAACGTACAAAAAGAACGAAGCCCCTCAGGACTGTCTTAAAAAGTTAGTTTTTTCTTCTCACTTTTTAGGACGATTCCTTTTGGCTTCGTTCTTTTTTCTCAAAACTTCTCTTTCCATCTCTCTTCTCAAATTTGTTTTTATGACAGATCACACTAAAGCTTCTCTATAAAAAACTTTTGGATTGCTTCTGCCGCTTCCTCTTCATCTTCGCCTTGGACAGTAACGTAGAGTCTGTCTCCCTTGCGTGCGATCAGACTGATGATCCCCAATAGACTTTTCCCACTCACCATCCGCACTTCTTTCTTCTCCACTTCAATCTCAGAGCGAAACTCTTCTGTCATGTCTACAAACTCAACCGCCTCCTTCATATGAAGTCCCTCATCTTTTTGAATTGCATATTCCAGTTTTTTCATTGGCTTCTACAACCTCCTCTCCCCACAAGATATTTTTATGTCGTAATTATACAAAAATAGTTTTGTAAAATCAATATATTTTATTCACTTTTCCTAGTCAACTCTCTTTTTTCCTATTCAAACAAAGGTGTGGATAGATATCTCTCTCCGGTATCCGGAAGTAAGACTACGATTGTCTTCCCTTCATATGCTTCCTCTTTTGCGATTCGGATTGCCGCACACAGAGCTGCTCCAGAAGAAATACCAACAAGAATCCCCTCTTCTTTTGCAAGAAGTTTTGCCGCCTCATATGCCTCTTTAGTTTCCACAGCCACAATCCTGTCATAGATTTCTGTGTCAAGAATCTCCGGCACAAATCCCGCACCAATCCCCTGAATTCCATGTACGCCAGCCTGCTCGCCTGACAATACCGCTGATGTGCTAGGCTCCACAGCTACTACCTCGATCGTTTGGCTCTTTTCTTTCAAATATTTTCCTGTTCCGGTAATAGTTCCACCTGTCCCTACTCCCGCAACAAACGCATCTACGTTTCCTTCCGTATCTTCCCAGATTTCCGGACCTGTCATGCGGTAATGTGCGTCTGCATTGGCTGGATTGACAAACTGTCCAAGCACAACTGCTCCTTCTATTTCCCTCTCCAGTTCTGCTGCTTTTTCTATCGCACCTTTCATTCCTTTTTTTCCTTCTGTCAGCACAATTTCTGCCCCGTAACCCTGCAGAAGTTTTCTCCGTTCAACACTCATCGTCTCCGGCATTGTAAAGACCGCACGATACCCTCTTGCAGCCGCAATCGCTGCCAATCCAATTCCCGTATTTCCACTTGTCGGCTCAATGATGACAGCTCCTTCTTTTAAAATCCCTCGTTCTTCTGCATCCAGAATCATTGCGAGTGCTGCTCGATCCTTCACGCTTCCTGCCGGATTAAAATATTCCAGCTTCACCAGTATCCTTGCCTGCAATCCCAGATTTTCTTCTATCTTTTTCACCTCCAACAAGGGAGTTCTTCCAATTAACTCTGTCATCGTTGTATAAATTTTCGCCATGTTGTTCCATCCTTTCTGTCTCATTCTATTTTACATACTGCGAATATGTTTCGTAGTTAGTTTCAACTCACTTCTATCCTATTATATCATGCATCTGTTTCCTTGTGAACTCCCTTTCTCACGACTGATCTCCTTCCTGCACTTTTACCTGCCTGCACTGCCTCCTCCCACCTTTTTTATTTATATATTTTGCTATTTTTGTGATGTTTTTTTCTTGTTTTTTTATATATTTTGTTGACATTCTACCATCATTATGCTATCCTCAAGAAGTGTTCAGCACATCTGGACAACAGATTTATTTTTTATGGAGGTAACACAATGAACAAAGGTACTGTAAAATGGTTTAGCAACCAAAAAGGGTATGGATTCATTTCTGACGAAGCTGGAAACGATGTATTCGTACATTACTCTGGTCTGAACATGGAAGGATTCAAGACTCTGGAAGAAGGTCAGGCAGTGGAATTCGAAGTGACAGAAGGCGCTAAAGGACCTCAGGCAATCAATGTCGTAAAACTTTAATCAGAATCTTTACTGTGCCTTTTATTTATATATATTAATTTCGATATTTCATAATTAAAAAGCAGTACTTGTATTACGTGATTAAAATAGAGCTGATGGCAGATTTGGGAAGTTCCCTCTGCCGCCAGCTCTTTTCTTTTTGAGTTCTTTGCTAAAGTTGATCAAAACTATTTTACATCAGCTTCTTTAACAATTTTAAATGTCCTTTATACGGTGGATAGCGAACTGGAAGATCTAGCCACAGGGCCTTTTTCAAAATGCTCTTTCTATGGGTAAATGTATCAAACCCTGCTTTTCCATGGTAGGATCCCATTCCACTTTCCCCGACACCTCCAAATGGCATATGCGAAGTAGCTAAATGGACAACTGTATCATTGACACATCCCCCGCCATAGGAAATCTGTCCGAGTACCTTTTTTTCTGTCCTGCGGCTTCTTGTAAAGAGATACAATGCCAAAGGTTTTGGCCGACTGTTGATCTGTGCGATTGCTTCATCCAAATCTTCATACACAAGTACCGGAAGAATCGGACCGAAAATTTCTTCCTGCATCACTGGACTGTCCCAGGATACCCGTGTCAGAATTGTTGGCTCAATCTTTCCTGACTTTCTAGACCATTCTCCTCCAACAACAGTATGCCGCTGATCAATATATCCACAGAGTCGATCAAAATGTTTTTCATTGATGATCTTCGGGTACTCTCTGTTTTTACATGGCTGCATTCCATACAACTTCTCAGTCATCCGCTTCAGATAAGTGAGCAACTTTTTTCTTACACTTTTGTGTACAAGTACATAATCCGGTGCCACACAAGTCTGACCTGCATTCAGAAATTTTCCCCACACAATCCTTTTTGCTGCCAGTTTCAGATTGGCTGTCTCATCAACAATACACGGACTTTTTCCACCAAGTTCCAGACTGACCGGAGTCAGATGCTCTGCTGCTTTCTTCATCACATGCTTTCCAACTTCCATGCTTCCTGTAAAAAAGATATAGTCAAATCTTTCGTTCAACAAACTCTCATTCTCTTGTCTTCCACCTTCTATGCAGCAGACATATCCCGGTACAAAAAGTTCCTCCGTCATCTCCCGCATCAGCCTGGAAACATTTGGGGAATAGGCGGATGGCTTTAATACTGCACAGTTTCCCGCGCCAATTGCTGCAACAAGCGGTGCAATAGTCAGTTGAAACGGATAATTCCACGGAGACATGATCAGCACAACCCCATATGGTTCTGCATAAATCCGCGATTTTGATGGAAATTGTGTGATAGGTGTCGGAACTTGCTTTGTCGCAGCCCACCCACGCAAATGCTTCATTGTATATCGGATTTCTTCTTTCACAATCCCTATTTCTGTCGCATAGGTTTCAAAAGGCGCCTTGTTCAAATCTTCCCACAGCGCCTTCTCTATTGCCTCCTCATGCGCTTCTATCCACTGATACAACTTTCTCAATTGAATCAGCCGAAAAGAAACATCCTTTGTCACCTGTGTCTGAAAATATTCCCTCTGTCCCTTTAATACCTTCTGATAGTCTGTCATATCTTCTGCCTTTCTGTATGGATCATTCATACTTTACAGAGCGTCTCCCACGCTTCCGTCTGTAACCTTTCTTTTTCGCTATCATTATAAGAAAAATGTGCTACTTTTACAACACCATCCGGCATAGAATCTTCAATACTTTTCTCGCTCCTATCCTCGCCGCCTTCTTCCAGCACAAGCAATTCTTCCAATCTGGCCTTCGGCGCAAAATAAGTAAAAAATACGCTCTTGTTCCATGTTTTCTTTTCCACTTGTTTCATCATACAACTCTCCCTTTTCTCTTTCTTTTTACTTTTTCTTTTGTTCTACTGTTTGGAATAACGGCGGGAAAGATCATCCAGCCGGGAAAACAAGAATGTTTTCATGATTCATTTTCTCTTTTGAAATTCTACTTGAAATGGTAAGCGGCGAAAAAACCGCTTACCGATATTTCTTATCATAGCACACTTCCCCTAAAAGGGAAAGTCCCTATTTGTTTAATCTTTTACAGATCAAACAGTGACAGCTGATTCGTTTCCGGCAGATCACCAAACATCCCAAGATCCGCCATAAAGTCAATGACAGTTTTACTAACCTTTGTCCGCTGTCTAAAATCATCTCTCGAAAGATATGGTCCATCTTCTGCTGCCATCTCCACTGCTTCCGCCGCCTTATCGCCCATTCCTTCGATGCTGGAGAGCGGCGGCATCAATTTGCCGTCAATGATCTGAAATTTTGTCGCCTTCGCCCGATAAATGTCAAGCGGAAGAAATTCATACCCTCTCGCATACATCTCCTGCACGATTCGCATATCTTTGAGTGTATCCTGATCCTTTTTACTCAGAGAATCCGAACGGTTCTTGTAGTCCCGGAGATAAAACTCCAGTTTTTCCTTGCCCTGACACATCAATTCATAGGAAAATGCAGATGCACGGATACTAAAATATGCCGCATAATACGCCAGCGGATAATTGACTTTGCAGTAGGCAATCCGATATGCCATCATGACATAGGCCGCTGCATGGGCTTTCGGGAACATATATTTGATCTTCTTACATGACCAGATATACCAGTCGGGAACGCCCGCCGCCTTCATCGCATCTTCCCATTCCGGCTTCAGCCCCTTCCCTTTACGGACACTCTCCATGATCGTAAAGGACAGCTCACTTTCCATTCCGGTATTGATCAGATACGTCATAATGTCATCACGAGTACAGATAGCTGTAGAAATTGTCGCTTTTCCCTCCTGGATCAACGTCTGTGCATTGTTCAGCCATACATCCGTACCATGTGACAAACCAGAGATACGGATTAGATCAGACAACGTCTTTGGCTTTGTATCCACAACCATCTGGATAACGAAATCAGTCCCAAACTCCGGGATTCCAAGACATCCCACCGGACATCCTCCGATATCCGAAGGCTTGATCCCAAGAGACCCTGTATCCGCAAAAAGCTGCATCACTCCCGGGTCATCCAAAGGAATCTCTGTCGCCTTAAACGGCTTTCCGGTCAGCTGCTCCACAAGTTCCTCCAGCATCTTGATCATCGTCGGATCATCGTGCCCGAGAATATCAAGCTTCAGCAAGTTATGGTCGATCGAGTGATAGTCAAAATGTGTCGTGATAATGTCTGTCGTCATATCATTCGCCGGATGCTGCACCGGTGTGAAGGAATTGATATTCTCCCCGTGAGGCAGTACGATGATTCCTCCCGGATGCTGCCCGGTGCTCCGCCGGATCCCGGTACACCCTTCCACAATCCGCTCAATTTCACACTTCCTCTTTCTGCTTCCATGCTCCTCATAGTAATTTTTTACAAATCCGAACGCCGTCTTCTCCGCCAACGTTCCGATCGTCCCGGCACGGTACGTCTGCCCTTCGCCGAAGATGACCTCGGTATACTTATGTGCATTACTCTGATAATCTCCCGAGAAATTCAAGTCGATATCTGGCTCTTTATTTCCCTTAAATCCAAGGAACGTCTCAAACGGAATATCAAATCCATCTTTGACAAGCGGTTGTCCACAGTTCGGGCATACTTTATCCGGCATATCCCATCCACATCCTCCGGCAAATGCACGCACTTCCTCCGACTCAAAATCACTGTAATGACAATTGGTACAGTAATAATGCGGGCTGAGCGGGTTTACCTCGGTAATTCCCGCCATCGTCGCCACGAAAGAAGAACCGACAGAACCTCTGGAGCCAACAAGATATCCATCCTCGTTTGATTTCCACACCAGCTTCTGCGCAATAATGTACATCACGGCAAATCCATTGGAAATAATGGAGTTCAATTCCCTCTCAAGACGTTCTACAACGATCTCCGGAAGTTCTTCCCCGTACATACTATGCGCCTTATCATAACAGATATTCCGAAGTGTCTGATCCGAATCTTCAATGACCGGAGGACACTTATCGGGCCTCACCGGGGAAATCCGCTCGATGGAATCGGCGATCTTATTTGTATTCGTGATCACGACTTCCTCCGCCTTCTTAGATCCGAGATAAGAAAATTCTTCCAGCATCTCCTCCGTTGTCCGAAGATACAGCGGCGGCTGGCTGTCCGCATCAGAAAATCCTTTTCCGGTCATAATGATCCTTCGATAAACCTCACTGTCCGGATCCATAAAATGCACATCACAGGTTGCGACAACTGGCTTTTGAAATTTCTCTCCAAGCTGTACGATCCTCCTGTTCATGTTCTTTAGATCTTCCTCACTCTTAATATTTCTCTGCTTCTCACTGGCGATCATAAATGCGTTGTTGCCGATCGGCTGGATTTCCAGATAATCGTAATAATCTACGATCTTTGCGATTGTCTCTTCCGATTTCCCATCCAAAAGCGCCCGATATAATTCGCCCGCCTCGCAGGCACTTCCAAGGATCAGCCCTTCCCGGTACTTGTTGAATTCGCTTTTTGGAATTCGCGGACGTCTCGCAAAATATTTTAAGTGCGAGAGGGAAACAAGTGTATACAGATTCACTCTTCCCACTTCATTCTTTGCAAGAATGATCGCATGGTAAGTCGGCATTTTCTTGATCGCATCCGGGTTCATATCCCCAAATGCATTGACTTCTTTTAAAGTCGTCATCCCTCGTTCCTTTAACATCTCGATAAATTTCACATAGATTTCCGCCGTCGCTGCCGCATCATCCACAGCACGATGATGATTTTCCAGAGAAATGTTTAATGCCTTCGCCACAATATTCAACTTATATTTGGACAAGGTTGGAAGCAGTACACGGGCAAGTCCCACAGTGTCCACCGAGGTAAATGTCCGGCTTCTTCCAAGTCTGACACAGTTCTGTTCAATAAATCCCACATCAAATCCTGCATTGTGCGCCACAAGCGCAGACTCACCGACAAAATCAAGAAATGCCGGAAGTGCCTCCTCAATCTTTGGAGCCTCCAGTACCATGTCATCTGTAATGTGCGTGAGCTGCTGAATCTCAAACGGGATTGGGATCTCCGGATTGACAAACGTACTGAATCGATCCACGATCGCCCCGTCGGTGATTTTAACCGCTCCGATCTCTATGATCCGATCTTCCGCCGCGCTGAATCCGGTTGTCTCAATATCAAATACAACAAACGTGTCATCCAGTGTCTGCCCCTGTTCGTTGACAGCGATCTCTGTCAAGTCGTCTACAAGATATGCTTCCACCCCATATATGATCTTAAATGGATCCTCCTTGTCAAGTCGTTCCACATAATGATTGGCATCCGGGAAAGCCTGCACTACGCCGTGGTCCGTAATGGCGATCGCCTGATGTCCCCAGTCATGTGCCCTCGCCACAAGCGCCTGCGCCTCAGATACTCCATCCATATCACTCATTTTCGTGTGGCAGTGAAGCTCCACACGCTTCTCTGGGCTGGTATCCTTCCTCGTTGTCGTAAAGTCACTGATCTTACGGATACCCACAACGGAACCGATCGTCAGCTCTCCATCAAACTTATCAATCGTCGTCACTCCTTTGATCTTCAAAAAAGCGCCTTTTTTGATTCCTGCGAGAATCTCAGGAAGCTGTTCATTTCTCGTGAACATCTTTACCATGATCGTATCCGTGAAATCTGTGATTGCAAACATGACGATTGTCTTCTCATTTCGGATTTCTCTCGTCTCCAGCTTCAAAATCTTTCCACGGATCGTAATCTCTCCCATCTCTCCGACCACATCGGAAAGCGGAATTGCCTCATCCTCAAAATCCCTTCCATATAGTACATCCGGATTGTCAGACCGCTTCGGAGAGCGGTAAAATTCTTTTTTCTGAAATTCCCTCTTTGGAAATTCCTTTTTCTTCGGTTCTGCAGGTGCTTTCTCCTGTTTTGGAACACTTTCCTTCTTCTTTACTCCTTCTGTCTTTTCCTTCTTCTGAGCGATCTTTTCCTCATGAAGGCTTGCATTCTGCTCCAGAATTGCATCTACTTCCTGCTGAATCCGAATTTCTCCGTGTTTCTTATTCTTACTTTCTTGCGGCTCCCGATACAATACTTTAATCTTCGTCGGAACCTGACACCGCTCGTTAAAAATCCGGTCAATGGTCCCTACAATCGCATCTTTTTTCCCTTCTGCCACAATGGAATCTGTCATCTCAATGCAAAGAGTCTGTGTGTCCTCAAATGTACACACTGCATTTTGAAACATATTGTACTCTAACATACTCTGTCGCTGAAGTTCATATAAAATACTATCCCGATACTCTCGCAGAAGATTTTCCGGTGTATAAAGCTCCGAAAGCTGATAGGTCTCTACCACCTCAACCTGGATCTGTGTATGTCCGAATAATTGTTCCCGGATCATCTCTTCCATCTTGCAGACAGACCGCTTTGCAATCAGGTGGGTGCTGCATATATGTACCCGTATAAAATCTCTCAGAGAAGTGGTCGTGACTTTCATCACTTCCACTTCTCTGAAAAGATTCTCATATTCTTTATTTACTTTTAATGTCGGAAATACATCAAAAAATAATTTTCCCATGTATCATCTGCCATCCTTCTATTCGTTCCAATTCAAAAGTTCTTCTCTTAATACAGACAAGAGCTGCTCTTCTTTGACCTTTTTGATAATTTCACCCTTTTTGATCAGAAGTCCTTCCCCGATTCCTCCTGCGATTCCGATATCTGCTTCTTTCGCTTCTCCCGGACCGTTTACTACACAGCCCATCACAGCCACCTTAATATCAAGCGGAATATCTGCCACCATATTTTCCACCTGATTCGCAAGTCCGATCAAGTCAATCTTCGTTCTTCCGCAAGTCGGACAAGATACAACTTCAATACCGCCTTTGCGAAGTCCCAGTGTCTTTAAGATTAATTTTGCAGACTTGATTTCTTCCAACGGATCTCCGGTCAGCGACACACGGATCGTATCTCCGATCCCCTGATATAAAATGATTCCAAGCCCGACCGAAGACTTAATATTGCCCGACAATACCGTTCCGGACTCTGTGATACCAACGTGCAGCGGATACGGACACTGCTTTGCGATCAGCTCATGTGCTTTCACACACATCAAGACATCTGAAGATTTAATACTGACAACAAGATTATCATATCCCATCTCCTCGATCAAGCGCACTTTGTCCATTGCACTTTCCACGATTCCTTCCGCAGTCACACCACCATATTTTTCTAAAAGCGGTTTCTCCAAAGAGCCACTGTTCACTCCCACGCGAATTGGGATATTGTATTCCTTTGCCTTATCGACAACCGCCTGCACTCTGCTTCTATCACCGATATTCCCCGGGTTGATTCGGATTTTATCCGCACCGTTTTCGATCGCAGCGATTGCAAGTCGGTAATCAAAATGAATATCCGCCACAAGCGGGATATGGATCCGCTTCTTAATCTCCCGGATTGCCTCTGCCGCCTCCATCGTCGGCACTGCACAGCGGATAATCTGACATCCTGCCGCCTCTAATGCAAGGATTTGCTGCACAGTCGCTTCCACATCTTCTGTCTTTGTATTTGTCATCGATTGGATAGCAACCGGATTGCCTCCTCCGATCTTTACGGTTCCAATCTGAATCACTTTTGTATCTTCTCTTGCCATGGTCGTTACTCCTTTCCGTCCCATTTGAAAACCCTCTATGAAAATTGCTGCATTCTCTTAGAGGGCATGTTCTTCTGCACTATTTTTTATCAAAAACCAACTGATCTCCGTACTCCCGCTCGGTAAGTGTCAGCTGATTGTTCTGTACACTGTAATCGTATGTGGCTGTGATCTCACTCAATGCTGTTTCCAGCATATCGGCAGTATATTTCCCTTCCGATTTTTCTTCTGCTTCCAGAAGAGCTTCCTCATCCGCCTTAAATGTCACCGTCTTGCTATCCTTATCTAAAAGGTACTCCATGCCGATCGTCATCTTCTTGTCTTCGAAAATTTCTTCCCAGTCAACCAGAAGTGTTCCATTTCCCTTAATCGTCAGCACAAGCTGCTGCTCGGTGCTTTTCCATGTCCCCTCCAGCGGATTCCCGGTAAACATCTTAAACAAGAAAAATGCCCCGATCAAAATAATTAGTACACTCGCCGTGGATATGACAATCCTCCATGCCATACTACGTTTCTCTTCATTGCTCTTTGCGATAAACATGCTACCCCTTCCTTCCCTGCAAGTCATTGAAGTATCTCCTACTGTCATCTGAATTTCTCATCACTTCCCACAATAGAAAAATTGCTTCTCGCCCTTGTTGTAAGTAAATTATAAGTTGTTTCAGAAAGAGTGTCAACGGATAATGCGAAAGCATACCAAAAAACCAGATCTCTGATATTTCGGTATGCCTTCACTCCTAGTATGCCTATTCTATTTTTTATTTTAAAGATTTTCCACAAGTTCCTGAATATTTAAAATTTTTTTCTTAATTCCCATCTTCTGCCCAATTCTTGCACAAAGCGGTGGTGTAACGTGTGCTTCTTTTAAAATATCTGGCTGATAAAAAATATCTTCTTTGCTTCCATCTGCAATCACATTTTTATGTGCCATCACGATTACTCTCTCAAAATGTTCTGCAACATACTCCATATCATGGGAAATCGTAATGACCGCTTTCCCTTTCTTTTTTAAATAATCCATAACAATTTTCAGCTGCTCACATCCCCATAAATCTTGTCCTGCCGTCGGTTCATCAAGAATCACGTAATCTGGACTGACTGCAAGCACTACTGCAATCGTAAGAAATTTTCGAATTGGAAGAGGAATATCAAATGGATGGGTTTCTAAATAGGGACGGATTCCTGTAACTTCTATCGCTTCTTCTGTACGCTGTCCGATTTCTTCCTCTGAAAGCTTCCAATATCGAAGAACATATTGGATTTCCTTAATTACATCATCATTAAAAATCTGATCATTTGGATTTTGAAATACATATCCGACATGTGGTGCAATCTGCGCTGTCGTTTTTGTACTTGTATCTATTCCATCTACAAAAATTTTACCTTGGGTCGGTTTATAAATATTATTAATTAATTTTACCGTAGTAGATTTTCCCGCTCCATTTTGCCCAATAATCGCCACTCGTTCTCCCTTTTCTATCTTCATGGAAACATTCTCAACAGCCGTAACAGGATTTCCCGGATATGAAAAACTGATTTCTTTCACTTCAATTGCCATACTATATGTCCCCTCTTTCTTTCAACATTGCAACTGCTTCCCGCTCACTGACCGGGATACTACTCAATGCTTTTTTCTTTTCTTCCAAAAGAAGTGCCAGTGTCACAACCTGCGGGATTCTAACTTTTTTCTCTCTGAGAATTTGAAGCTGAAACACCTCTCTGACCGTTCCCTGTGCAATAATTGTCCCCTCTGCCATAGCGATAATCTCATCACAATATTCCGCCAGCAAGTCTACTTTATGTTCAGCAATAATCACGGTCTTGCCCTGCCTTTTCAAAGCCCCGATAATTTCAAACACATCCATCGTTCCATCCGGATCCAATTGACTGGTCGGTTCATCAATCACAATAATGTCCGAATCTAATGCAAGAACAGAAGCAAAGGCAACTCTCTGACATTGTCCACCAGAAAGTGCCAGTGGATTTTTCTGCAATAAAGTATCTACCTTGACAACTTTTGCAATTTCTAAAATCCGCCGAATCATCTCTTCCTGCTCTACTCCGGTATTCTCAAGACCCATTCCTATTTCTTCAAATACTGTTTCTTTGATACCGCTCACCTGTGCAAATGGATCCTGAAAAACATATCCGATTCTGACACTCAGTTCACCGTCTTCCCATTCCTCCAGATTTTTCCCTTCTACAAGCACGTTTCCCTTCAAAATCCCCCCATAAAATTTGGGACAGAGCCCCCTCATTAAATTGCAGAAAGTGGTCTTCCCACTGGCATTCGGTCCAATCACACCATAGCATTTTCCCTTTTCCAATTTACAGTTCAAATGCCTGACCGCAGCTTTTTTTGTCAATGGATATGCATAGGAAACATCCTGAAATTCAATACATACGCTCATATTCTCTCCTCCTACAAAAATAATTTTCCCGCAACACAGCCCAGAATACTGACAATGACCGCAACAACTGCAACCGTTTTTTCACTCCGTTTTGCCGGCTGTATTTTTCGTAGAGATGTATGCACCCCATCAGCCGCAAATGCACGGGCATCCATTGCAAGCGTCTTGTCCTCGATTCCCGTCATAGAACTAATAATCACTGGAAAAAGCACAGGAAGAATCGACTTTACTTTTACAAAAAGATTTCCCTCCGTTTCAATTCCTCTCGCCCTCTGGCTTTCCCGCACACGGTTTAATTTTTCTTTGATCGAAGTAATACTTGAAAAAGTAGATAAAACCATAAATGTCACTGTTGAAGACATTCCCAATTGTTCCAGGCAACAACAAAGATCTCTCATTTCTGTTGTCATAAAAAATACAAGAAAAATTCCCAGGAATCCCTCAATCATAAAAATCAAGTCCAAGCAGCTGATAATCGCAGCAACTGGCACTGATTTCCCAAATAGATAAAAAGCCACCGGTCCCGGATCTCCCATATGTACATAAAGTCTTACAATAACTGTAAATACACAACCTAACAGAAACATAATTCCTATCATTTTAAAATACTTTTTCCAAACCGGAGTCAAAAATGCAATTCCTCCAGCTAAAAGAAAAATAATTAAGCCGACCTGCCAGCGAAAAACAATCAGGCACATAAATCCAAGTGACAGGCAAGTTACCATTTTTGCTACCGGATGAAAATCACACCACCAATTTCCTTTTTTCTGGTATTTTCTAAAACTATCAACAAATTGTTCTTCAGTCATATTTCTTTCCCCCTGTCAAAACTCAATATCTTCCTCACGGTATTGTTTTGTTGTCACATACTTGCCATACGGAAGCTTAATCAAAAAGCGATCTGGAAGCGAACGAATAATTAAAAAGACAAGGATCAAACATACAATCTTATCAATGCAGTCAAATAAAAGCTGTCCCACTGCCATCGCAAAATATTTTGGAACTCCGGCGCGAAAAAGTGGAATCCCAATTACAACACTGGCAAGGTTCCCCCAGAAATCTCCTCCCATTGCAAGAAAAATGATGCTTCCACTCAGCCATCCCCCAATAAATCCAAAAATAGGTGTGCAGATTACTGTCTTCCAAAATGATGTAAAAATCCTTCGCCTTGCGAGTGTTCCTGCGGCTATTCCAAACAAAGCATTTAGCGGCATCATCACGATCATAACCGGATTTTTAATTACATTTACTAGATTCGATAAAATCCCAACAATTGCCCCTGGAAAAGGTCCACATACTGCCCCAACCAAAATCGTCCCAATAGAGTCCCCTAAAATAACCATAGTCGTTGAGTACAGTACGTTATATGCCACCATGTTGATTGCCACTGCTAACGGAATCAACAATAACGTCATATTATCCAGTCTTTTCTTTTTCTTCTTTTTCTGCACCATAATTCCACCCTCTCTTTCTTTTCAATCTACTCTAATTTTTCATAACCATCCAGCGTTTCCTTCAACAAATTCATATAAGCTTCCCGATCTAAATCCATTGCCACCTTTGTATTCTTTGGATATCCAAGAGGTGTATACATATTTAAAGGAACTACTCGCCCTCTACTCAATTCTCCTTTTGTTTCAACAAAAATATTGTATCGTTCAAATCTTACATGTTCTGGCATTCCAATTCCAAATACAGCAAGTGCCGGTCCATAATAAATTGCCTCCCCCGGTCTGTGAGACATACCACTCATAGCAAACGCTGTGGTATATGGTCCATTTGCTCCATGAACAATTTTCCCAACTTCTGCATTTGTCAAAGCTGATTTTAATTCAAAGTGATATCCATACATTTCCATTAAAATTCCACTTTGAAATACAGCCTTTGCCGCTTCCGGATCTGCCGCCATATTTTCTTCCACAACTGCTGAAACATTTCCAAAGTCATAGCTTCCCCCTACAAAAGCTACCTTTTTGATCATAGAAGATAATTCCGGATACTTAAAAATTGCCAGAGCTAAATTGGTCATCGGTCCAAAACATACAACTACAAGTTCACCTTCCGCCTCTTTCGCCTCTTGATAAATTCTGTCCCATGCCGGCATTGTATCGTAGTTCGCACCTTTTGGAAACGGTAATCCACATTTTCCATCCGGTAAAAATCTCCTTTGTTCTGGCACCTTTTTACTAATCAGAACTGGTCGTTCACTCCCTTTTGATAAATGGCACTGTAATCCTGCCATCGTAAGAAACCCTCCGGTATTTTCAAATGCCTGTTCCGCTTCTTTGCTTTTCCCTTTACAAACGGTAACTGCTTTTACATCCAATAACTGTTTTGCCAGCATTATCCCCCAAAAGCTGTCCAATTGTCCATCTGTATCAATTACTACCGGTAATTTATTCATACTCTTTTTCTCCTTTCTCATAACTTTGGCATGCTTCTAATAAAAGTTTAACAAACCGTTCTCTGTCTGAAGAAAGCCCCACAAGCACATTTGCTTCTTTCCCCTCTACATTATAAAAATCTCCCACTGTACTTCCCATTGTGTACTCTCCCTCCAGATCGATCTGTACAGACATCTTCTTCATGGTAAAAAGAGAAGGATCAATTAAATATGCAACCGCACATGCATCATGAATTGGTACCCCATGCCAACCGATCATCTCAAATCCTCTTCCGAAAAAATCTACAAGTTCTGCTACAAAAGTACCTATCTTACCTATTTTACGGAAGTCATCTTTTTCCTCAAACTGAATTGTCGTATCATTTGTTACGTCCAGACCAAGCATCACAATCGGTACCCCAGAAGTATAAACAATATCTGCTGCATACGGATCTACCATAATATTAAATTCCGATGCTCCTCTTCCACTGCATCCACCTACAATAGAACCTCCCATCAAAACAATTTTATCTATTTTTTCTTTTAAATGTGGATAACACAAAAGTAATGTTGCAATATTGGTCAATGGCCCCGTCGGTACAATCACAACCGGTTTCTCACTTTTCATAAGTTTCTCTGCCAGAAATTCAACAGCACTCTCTTCTGCAAGTGGAACAACTGGATTTGGAAGTTGCGGTCCATCTAATCCACTATCTCCATGCGCAATTCCAGCGGTATAAACTGGTGTCAAAAGTGGTGCTTTTCTTCCTTGTGCAATCGGAATTTCTCTCTTTCCTAATAATTCACAAATCCCCTGTGCATTTTTTGTCGTTTTTTCGATTGTCTGATTTCCACATGCCGTTGTGATACCAAGTACTTCTAACTTTTCCGCTGCCAATGCAAGCATAATCGCAATTGCATCGTCATGTCCAGGATCACAATCCATCAATATCGGTATTCTGTTCACAGTATTCTTCCTCCTTCACTATTTTTTATCTTCATTTTCTTTTCGATATTTCTCATAGTACTCTTTATAATTTTTCTCTGAAAATCCTCTGAAATAGTATCTAGGTCTTCCACTGCTGTATTTTCCATATTCAATCGCTTCTTTTGGACAGCGATTCAGACATGCCATACAAAAATAGCAGTCTTTCTTGTACCATACTGGCTTTCCGGCTTCCATCCGAATCGCATTTGCCGGACAGATTTTTTCGCAGATACCACATCCAATACATTTCTCAGTTACATGATACGGTGCAGTTTTCCTCATTTTTTCATTAAATATATGTGCTTTCACATAAGTATTGTCTACGGCATCCTCTCCTTCTTTTACCTCAACAACCTTCTCTTGTCTCTGAATGCACTGTATAATTTTCTCCAAACGGATTTTGGCAGCGCTTAATTTTTCCAATGTACTCTCAGGAGTATCTAAAATACGTTCTGTAATTGGATAATTATCCGGCATTGTAATCCCAAATCCACTCTGTAAAGAAAATATATTTGAAAACTGCTCAATCGCCTTCCCTGCCACATTACTGTATGTTGCAATCGCAAAAGAATATCCTTTTTCTTCAAACGTACCCTCCCGTTTCATCTTCTCAGCCAGTTTCTTTACAAAATCCAGCATCACCTCAGGTGCTGCCCAGGCATATACCGGAAAGACAAATCCGATGTAAGCTTCTTTTTCCAAACGAAAGATGTCTGGATTCTTTCCAACTATATCAACCGTTGTATCCTGCAATTTTTCCGCAATCATTTCCGCAATTCCACGGGAATTCCCCGTTCCTGAAAAATAAAAAATCATATCTCTCGCCTCTTTCTTTTTTCTTCCACATAAACTTTAGATTCTAAAGTATTTTTCAAAAAAATATTGCACTTTCCCTTACTTTCTAATAAACTGATATCAGAACATCACAGTTTTTATGTTATCTTTAGAAAAAAAATATGCATTTTGTTTTATGAATAGTCTATTATTTTAGTTTCTAAAGTAAATATATATCATGTTGCACTATTTTGTCAATATTTCAATCACTTTTCTGTAATATTGCACAACAAAGGAGAGCTTATGAAAAATTATGAATTATTAAAAACCGTTATGACTGAGACACGCAATGCCACACTCGCTTATCACAATTACATGTATACCGACCGTGAATATGTAAAAGGTCAAAAACTTTATCTGCGAGAAATGCATCTTCTAATCTTTGTCGGTATTTCTGGCGAACTTACAATGAGTGAAATCGCCGAAAAAATGAATATCACCCAGGGAGCTGCTACACAAATTGCCGGTCGGTTAATCAAAAAGAAACTAATTGCAAAGAAAAAGCATCCATCGGATAAGCGCTATTCTGTCATTTTTCTTACGGATTCCGGAAGACATGCCTATGAAGATTATATGAAATATGACCAACTGAGAAACGAAGAAATCATGTCTTGTTTTGAAGATTTCAGTGAAACAGACATGAATATTATTTTAAAATATGAACTCTTGATTCAAGATATCTGTTCTGGAAAAGTCGCTGGAAAAACCAGACTATAATTTTTGTTTTTAAACTGCCTATCCCGCGTCAGCAGACGGGATAGGTATTTTTATTTCCTCTTCATACTTCTGATCTTTTCCTTTTCTTCTTTCCCCACCCGGAGTGATTCTGTGATTTTCTGCAATGCTTTGTTGTAGGTAAAATCATCCAGCTTATTTTTCATGAGATACTGCATCGTCAGTTCCGGATGCTGCACATAATAAACCGATACTGCCCATGCCACTGCCATTTTCACATAGTAATCTTCCAGTGTGATCTCATCAAAATATGGAAATGCTTCCCACAGATAGATTTCTTCTTCAAAATGATCTAGCCCCATGACCACTCCGAATCTGACTGTGTAAACCTGATCTGACTGCATGCACTGCTTTACAAATGTCCACATCTTTTCTTTCTCATGCTTTGCAGGTTTTAAGGTGCTGCAAAAGCTGTCACAGACCGACCAGTTATCAATCTGTGGAAGAAAATCACAAATCCATCTATGCCGTTCTTTCCACTCCATCTTCGCATATCCGATCACAAGTCCCCGAAGCATCGTCTCCTCGAATGTCTTCTCCACTTCAGATTTCTCTTCCAAATACGCTCTCCAGTCTCCCTTTGCGATCTCTTTTGCAAGTTTCCTGAGATGCGGAAGTCTTACGCCGCGAATCCTCTCTGCTTTTACATTTGGGATCAGCCGGGCAGAAAACTGCTGATAGGAAGGTTCTGATAATTCCTCGATTCTTTTTCTGACTTCTTCAGCCGTCATCATCTTTTTCTCCTTCCTACGATTTTTCATTCCCATTTTCCAGTGTTGCCAGAAGTGCAAGGAACCGCTCGCCATATTTTTCATATTTCTTTTCTCCGACACCGGTCACCTGAAGCATTTCTTCTTTTGTCTTCGGATGAAGGATACACATATGTGCCAGCGTTTTATCGGAAAATACAATATACGGCGGAACCCTCTCTTCTTTTGCGATCGCAAGCCGCAATTCCCGGAGCTGTGCAAACAGTGACGGATCTGCTTCGCCTGTAAATTCTGAGGACTTGCGCATCTTTTTTTCTTTCTTTTCTACCTTGCGCTCTTTTGCCGCTTTCATAAAGACTTGTTCATTTTCTTCCAAAAGTTGTCTGGATTTTTCAGTCAGATGAAGTACCGGATACTCTTCTTTTGTCAGCAACAGATATTCGTTTAAAATCAAATGATTCATGATCTGCCGCAGACGAAAGACCGGAATTGCTTCCATCGTTCCATATGTTTCATTTTCATCCATGTGATATTTTAAAATCTTTGCGGACTTTCCTCCATGAACAGTTTCTATGATCACGTTGATCCCATACCGCTGTCCACTTGTCCGCACACAGCTTACCATCGCCTTTGCCGGAGCGGTCACATCGATTTCCTCAAACTGGGTCAGACAGTTTGAACAATTCCCACAGTAATTTGCCCCATATTCTCCGAAATAACGCAGCATATACTCCCGAAGACACTCGTTTGTAAAACAATAATAGGTCATCTTCTGAAGACGGTCCCGCTCCCGTTCCCGGATCAGTTCTGCCGTCTCCGGATCAAATTCTGACTGCTCCCCTGCCTGCTCGATAAAAAACTGATTTGTGATCACATCCTGTCCGGAATAGAGCAAAATACATTCAGATGACATCCCATCTCTTCCGGCTCTACCCGCCTCCTGATAGTAGCTTTCCATGTTTTTCGGCATATTATAATGGATCACAAAACGGACATTCGACTTATCAATCCCCATCCCAAATGCATTAGTCGCCACCATGATCTGCTTCCGGTCATAAATAAAGTCCTCCTGGTTTCGTCTCCGCTCCTCGTCACCAAGTCCTGCGTGATACCGTGTCACTTCTAACCCTTCTTTGATTAACTTCTCACAGACTTCCTCGACAACCTTCCTTGTCAGACAGTAAATGATGCCGCATTCTCCTTCATGCTCTCTCAGATAAGCTGTCACTGCCGCAAACTTATCTCTTGGATGCTCTACACAGAATCTAAGATTTACCCGGTCAAATCCAGTCGTGATCATTGCGGGATCCCGCAGGTTCAGCAGTGCGATAATATCTTCTTTTACTTCCGCTGTCGCCGTCGCCGTAAAGGCACTCAGAACCGGTCGTGTGCCAAGATAATTGAAAAATTCCGCAATCTTCAAATAACTCGGTCTAAAATCCTGTCCCCACTGCGATACGCAGTGCGCCTCATCCACACTCACCATCGAAATCTCTGCCTCTCTCGCAAATCCCAGAAAACTCTCTGTCAGAAGCCGTTCCGGTGCCACATAGATAATCTTATACCGCCCTTCTTTCGCATAGCGAAGTGCAGTCAGGTACTGTCCCTGCGTCAGGGAACTATTCAAAAAAGCTGCGTGAACACCTGCCTGATTCAATGCGGCGACTTGATCTTTCATCAAAGAAATGAGTGGTGAAATGACTAATGTGATTCCCGGCATCAGAAGTGCCGGAATCTGATAGCAGAGTGATTTCCCTGCCCCGGTTGGCATAATTCCAAATACATCCTGCCCGTTCATCATATGTTCAATCAGAAATTCCTGTCCCTCCCGGAAGGAATCGTATCCGAAATAGTGCTTTAAAATATGTAATGCTTCTTCTTTTTTGTACAAAATCAATTTCTCCCTTCAAGGCTCTTTACATTTTCTATCATTATGATATGATACAAGGCGAAAATAATCAATGTTTTTAAGGAGAACGATCTATGAATCCAATGCAATTACTACAAATTAGAAATCTTTGGAACGGCTTCACTTCCAGACATCCAAAATTTCCGAAATTTATGAATGCCGTCTATCAGAATGGACTTTGTGAAGGAACCGTGATGGAAATCCAGATCCGCACACCTGACGGGAAAGAGTTTGCCTCTAATTTGAAAGTGACAAAAGAAGATTTAGAACTTGTTCAGCAAATGAGGTCGATGCGTTAAATCGACCTCATTTTTCACTAAAATCCCATCTCTTCGTAGTCTTCTTTCGTAAACCGGTGATAGATCACATGACTCCCCTCAAATTTGACGCAATAATAATAGGCATCCGGTTTCTGATCTGCAAAATAGATCAGCACATCGAACTCACCTTCTTTAATCTTCTCAACAACGGTATGGTCAGAATACTTCTCACAGATTTCCAACAATTTTTCCAGAGTACATCCATGTACGGCCACCGCTGTGATCCACTCCTTTAAAAACGGATTCTCCGGCGCCCGTTCATGTACATAGACTGCCCCTTCCGGCGGAATGCAGAGGCAGAAGCGGTCTTTTTTGTGAGACACGGTAACAGTTCCCAAATATTCTGTATGTGTTCCGAACCATTCCAGCTCCTGCTGCAGTTCTTCTATAGAAAGTTCTTTTCCCAACAGCCGGAGCAGAGAATCTGCCGGATAATACAGACGAATTGTCTCCTTCTGATATCCAAGCTTCATCTGCTCCTCTTTGATCAGGTCAATCAGATTTTGTTCCAGTTTTTGATACGCCAGCTCCATGTTTTCTGTTCCCCTTTCTTTTCTTATCGGTATTCTTATATTCTGCATGATCCTTATCGTCTGCATTGTCCCGGAGGTACTATTTGACTTTTCGTCCGGAAACGTACTTTTCTGTAATGTGTCGGTCATCAGACAGATAAATCATGCGCTCCAGGCGGTCACGCACGGTCAGTTTCTGCGGATGTGCAATGTTACTGTCGTCTAAAATCAGTGCATCAAACTCGTATCCTTCTTCAAAACTTCCAACCTTTCCAAAAAACGCCCCGCCGCCTTTTGTTCCAAGATAGAATGCTTCCTCCACAGTCAGCGGTTTCTGTGTGTCATCCACAAGTCTCCAGCGCATTTTGGAACACTGGATTGCATCTGCCATCGCCCGGAAGATCGACGTACTGTATCCTGCTGCCATGTCACTTCCAAGCCCGGTCGGGATTCCCTCTGATAAAAATCTTCTCACTGGTGCAATCCCTGAAGAAAGATTCATATTGGACTGCGGACAGTGCGCCACATATACCTGATTGTTCTTCATTTTTTCAATCTCATCTTCTTCCATCCAGATACAGTGTGCCATGATAGTAGGGCAGTCCCCGCCAAATAGTCCAAACTGTTCATATGCCTCGCTGTAATTTGACACATTCGGACAAAGCTCTTTCACCCACGCGATCTCACCTGGATTTTCAGATAAGTGAGACTGTACCGGAAGCTTTTTCTCTTTTTGCAGTTCTGCCAGCCCCCGCATCAGCTCATCGGTACAGGAAGGGATAAACCGTGGTGTCAGGATCGGTCTGACATGTTGAAAACGTCCGTCCGTCTCTGCAAGCCATCTTTTCGTTTCTTCCAGCGATTTTTCTGCACTTTTTTCTTCCAGATCCTTCCCTCCGTTTCGATCCATATTTACCTTTCCCACATAAGCCGACAGCCCGGAGTCTTCCAGAAGTTCCATCAGGATCTTCGTTCCCTCCACATGCATTGTCGCAAAAATGACCGCTCTTGTCACATCGCTCTTCTTCAGTTCTTCCACATACATCGTATATGCCCGTTTTGCATACACTTCACTGGCATACTTTGCTTCCTCAGGAAACGTATGTGTATTAAGCCACTCTAACAGCTCCAGATCCATACCAAGTCCTCGAAATGCATACTGCGGCGCATGCGCATGAAGATCCACCATCCCCGGAACAATCAGGGCATCCCCGCAGTCCTTCACCGGCAGTCCCTGATATTTCTCAGGGATTTCTGAAAATACCCCTGCACTCTTTCCATCCACACAGATGACATATTGCTGCTCGGCCACCCACAGTCTGTCCATCGTCTCACTGTAACAAATATTTCCTTTTAAAATAAAATCGTTCTTCATGATCGTCTCTTCCTCACTTTCCCAAACATTGTTGCCGGAAGTCTGTCACTCCATTCCGACAACTCCTATCTTTTTACGCAGAAAATGGGGCGATACAAAAAGTACACTGCCTCCTTGCATCTCCCCACTTATAGTCAACTATTCCGGTAGTTTGTAGAAACGTCCAACCAATCTTGAACATATATAAGTTCTGCCTATTGCTCCTTTATTATAAAAGATTCTGTTACGGAAGTCAATTCGCGGCAAAAACTTGTTTTCCTCTTCATAATATCTTGCCACCGAAGACGGCTCGATAAACAGTGTACTGCCTGTTGCAGACTTATCAATCACTTTTCTAGAATTCCTCTGCTTTTTTTGAAATTTCCTGCCTGAACCGGCAGACTGAATATGGACAATCCTGATACTGACTGACTTTCTTTTCTTGTTTGAAAAACAGTATCAGGATTTTTTGATTTTTATCTTGTGAAATGCATTAGATATGCTTTAGATTTTACTCTTTCTGACCGCACTGACTACCTTTTACAGCCTCTGCTTCTGCGAGAAATGCTTCCATAGTATCTGACTTTGCCGCAAGCACCAGCCAGTTTCTCAATACTTCCAGATTTTGCTCTGTCTCAATCCGTTTTCGGAACACATCAGGAATCTCGCCTTTGCACTCCAGAATCGTGCACAGCGAAAGTCTTGCACCTTCCGCTCTTCCTTCTTTTCTCTCGTCTTTCAGCATCTCTTCCAAAATCATAAAACGCTCCTCCATCTCCCGGTCTCTCTTGATTTCCCGAATTGTTCTCTGCAGTCTTTCTACATAGTCATCGTGAAAATTTTGTTCGCTCTCCTGCAGTCCTGCTTTTACAAATCTTAAAAAGGTAACAAGTTCTTTTGGAACTTCGTCTTCATTTTCTCCATGCGTACTCAGAAAAATGGTACATCGTCCATCCTGCAGTTTGCTTTCTTTACATTCTTTGCACTCACTTGAAAATGTGTATCGATATTTCTTCTGCCCAAACGGGTCAAAGTCACATAGAAAAATAACATAAGTATCCGGAAGTTCTTCATACTCTTCCCCAGATACCAGCAACTCCATATCGATCTGACTTTGATAATATCTGCTTCTTCTCCCAAGTGCCGGCTTTTTAGACACCTGCATTTCCACATTATAGTGGGTCCGTTCTTCATCATTTGCATAGACATCCAGACGGACTCCCTTATACTCTGGATGGTAGATCATACTCTTTTCCTTACTGACAACCACCTCTGAGAGTTTCGTCTGAAGGACCATCTCCAAAAAATCTTTGCAGTTTTCCGGCATCGTCATCACTGCGCCGAACATAAAGTTATCTTTAATAGTAAGTTCTTTTAATTGTTTCTTCATCTGTTTTCCTCCATTATGCAGAGGAATTCTATGAGAAAATTATAACATATCCATTCTGCTTTCTGCAATCTCTATTCAGCCTTTACATTCCCTTTTTCAATGTTTTCTTCTACAATTGCTTTCACGCATTCCCACACTGTTTTTGATGTCTCTTCCATTTTTTTATTCCGTTTATAGATCTGTGACCGTTTCACCCCATGTTCTGCCCAGCTTTTTCCACCAGATACGTGATTTAAAAGAAGTGGCTGGAAGTTGTCAAGAAGGTGTGCATACTTTGCATCGCCCGTCTCGTATGCCTCAAATTCTTCCCAGAGTTCCCGGAAATAAGCGCCCTGATCTGCCGGTAGGATTCCAAAAATCCGATCTGCCGCCTTTTCTTCACGCGCTCTCTTTGTTGCGGCTCCGGCGCTGTCATATGCGTAAGTATCTCCTGCGTCAATTTCTACAAGATCATGGATCAGTACCATCGTCATAACTTTCAAAAGATCCACCTCTTCCTCTGCATGCTCCTGCAAAAGTACTGCCATCAGCGCAATGTGCCAGGAGTGTTCAGCATCATTTTCTTTTCTCTCACCATCGGCAAGATAGGTCTGCCGGAATATGTTTTTTACTTTGTCTATCTCCATCAAAAATGCAATCTGCTGCTGTAATCTTTCATGCTTTTCCATCATCTCATCGTTCCTTTCCTTCTCGTGATCATACTTGTTATTACTATATCACACTCTCCCTTTTTTTCACATCTCCAAATCACAGCAATCAAACCATCAAGCCATTTCAAAAAGCAAAACAGGGCGGACTTTCTTTACCTCAAAAATATGTTCTCCCCACACTTGACAAAACGCCATAATATTTTTCAAAAACTACTTACAAAGCGTCAGTATTCCTCCTGACTCCCGGCAAAAAAGAAAACTGTCATGTACTTTCTCCGACTGTTGTGTCCTTTCTTTCAACAATCAGATACCTGCCATGACAGTTTTCTTACGATTTTTTATTGTCTGTTATGAGTCTTTTTGTTTTCCGCTCTGTTTTTATGCGTTTTTCTTCACGCGTTTTCTACAGCTTGTGTTCCTTCAGCCATTCGCTTGCATGTCCTGCAATCTCTCGGATACATCCGTCTTCTACCGGAGAGGCAAGTCCCACACCTGCTACCAGCCCGAGGAATGTATCTGTTCCGCCGCGCTGTACAAACATTTTATATTTTTCCCACGCCTGTTTCCAGTCCTTTTCAATCTCCAGCCAGAACTGTAATGCAACGGTCTGTGCAAGGCAGTAATCAATATAATAGAATGGTGTCAGATAAATATGGTTCTGTCTTTGCCATCCTGCACCTCTTCCATAGAATGGCATTCCTTCCAGATCAAGATATGGACGATACATCTTTTCTAATTTGAGCCATGCTTCGTTTCTCTCCGCTGGTGTCATTTCCGGATGTTCATATACAACCTGCTGGAAATGGTCAACAAGACATCCATATGGAATGAAGTTTAAAGTTCCCTCTAAATGAGACACTTCGTATTTCTTTGTCTGATGTTTAAAGAATAATTCATACCATGGTGTCGCAAAGAATTCCATCGACATGGAGTGTGTCTCTGCCGCTTCCATCGACGGGAGATGCATATCGATCAGCTCGATATTTTTCTCTGCCATATATTCTGCAAATGCATGGCCTGCTTCATGTGTCAATACATCGACATCCCCGGCTGTTCCGTTGAAGTTTGAGAAGATAAATGGGCATCCATATCCCGGAATATCTGCACAGTAGCCACCGGTAGCCTTTCCTGGTTTTGCAACAACATCAAATAATTCTCTGTCAAACATCATTTTGATAAAATCCGCTGTCTCCGGCGACATCTCTGTATACATCTTTCTTCCGGCTTCCATGATCTCATCATAAGTTCCCTGCGGAATCGCATTTCCATCCGGGAACTGCAGGCTGTCATCGTAGAT
The DNA here is from genome assembly GCF_004346095.1 of Faecalimonas umbilicata. Classification (GTDB taxonomy): domain Bacteria; phylum Bacillota; class Clostridia; order Lachnospirales; family Lachnospiraceae; genus Faecalimonas; species Faecalimonas umbilicata. The sequence goes on from NZ_SLZV01000018.1 coordinate 65,591, forward strand.
TTTCAGATCCTCTACTCCGATTCTTTCTGCCTGGTTTTTCTTGATCTCACATACGATCGGGACAAGATCTCTTACGACCTGCTGACGGAAATCTGCAATTGCCTCCGGCGCATAGCAGTTTCTCTGGCGACGGACATAGCCAAGTTCTACGAAATTTTTCATACCAAGACGGTGTGCCTGCTCGGTACGGTTCTTGACAAGCTTGTCAAAGATCTCATCCAGCTCTCCTTGATGTTCATCAAAGAATTTTCCCGTAGCCTCATACGCTGCTTTTCTTACTTCTCTGTCCTGACTCTGCATATAAGGTCCCAACTGAGACAGATTGCATTTTTCTCCGTCGAACTCAATCTGTGCACTTGCAAGCAGTGACTGGTACTGTGTCTGCAGTGTACTTTCTTTCTGTAACAATTCAGTAATCTCCGGAGAAAATCCTTTCATAGAAAGTTCTAGATTGATAAATAACACTTTCCCCAGCTTTTCTTCCAGTTCTTTTCTGAACGGAGATGCTAACAATACTTTGTTATACTTCTGCATCTCCTCTTCCAACATTGGTCCGATATGATCATTGTATTCTCTTTCCTTTGCGTAAAATTCATCTTTTGTATTAATCGTATAACGAATATACACGAGGGAGTCTGCAGTAGCGATTTCTTTCTTGACATCATTCATCTCATAGACTGCCTGCACCTGTTCTTCCACAGACTGTGCATGTTTCAATTTCTCTGTGATCTCCTGAATCTTCTTCTTTGTCTCCTCAAGATCAATTCTTTTGTAAATAAATTCACTGAACTTCATCACTTTTACCCCTTTCTGGACCCTTATTTTATAAAAGAGCATACCGGATTTTCTCCGCTTAAATGGAACTATTTTCCTAGTCTCTATAAAATCATTGCCTTTTTTTATTATACTATACTTCTTCTCTCTTTTCCAGCAGAACAATCTCTTTCTCGGATCCAGCTCTGTTGTCAAACTTGCAGATCACCTTCCACTCTTTGTTGGGATTGTAATCGTCACCTTCGCTCCTCCCATTGCATCCGAATTTCCTAAACATAAACGCCCTCCTTGCTGCTCAACAAACCTGCTTGCAATTGCCAAACCCATACCATAATGATTGCGCTGTCCGCGACTTTTATCTCCCCTGTAAAACTGTTCCGTTCCCCTAAACAGCTCCTCTTCTGAAAATCCAGGCCCATCATCTTCCGTGACAAATATTGTTTGCTCTTCCTCTATGCAGACCGTAAGCCGGATCCTTCCCCCTTCCTTTCCATATTCGACACTGTTTGCAATGATATTCATCCACGCCCGGTAAATAGATTCTTCCTCCATATCCAACACAAAGTTTTCCAAACAATTTTCAGGAATTTCTCTCACACTGACTGTCATCTGCCTAGTCTTTGCAAGTGTGTCTGCCTGCTTTTTTATTTTTTCTGCAAATCGTAATAGATCTGTCTTTGTCTTTGTTTTTGCCGTCGTCTGATTTCTTTCCAAAAGCAGCATCTCCTGAAGTACTTGAAGATAGTTTTCAATTGTTTTCGTCTCTTCGCGAATTTCTTCGGCATACTCTTTTACTTCCGCAAGTTCCTCCGCTTCCAGTGTCAATTCTGCATTCCCCCGGAGAATGGTCAGTGGCGTCTTAATATCATGTGCAAGCGCCGCCATCTGCTCCCTTCGCACCTGCTCCATATTCCACTGTCTGTGCAGCGATTGTCTGAGTGCTTCTCTCATCTGATCCATGGATTGTAACACTGCATCGATTTCCAGTACTTTTGAAGATTTTCTTTCAAAATTAAGTTCCTGTTGACTGATATTTTCAGTCACCTGCTCCAACGAAGAAATTTCCCGCGAAATAATCCTTCCAAACCTTTTTGCCAGCCATATGAGATACAAGAAAAATAAAATGACTGTCACTCCTATCAAGGTCCAGTCTGCCGCCGGAAAATACTGTTGTAAAAACTTGTTCGTATAACTGGAAACCATGCGGTACTTCACAATGCATACTTCTCTTTCCCTGTAAAAACTTCGAAAATAATACCCCTCTTTTCCTCTCTCTCCTTCTCTATAAATCTCCCACGCGTCTTCCCGCTCTTCTTTTTCAAATGTTCCATAAAGGTATGTTCCCTCTCGATCATACACTCCGTACCGACATGTATCCGGAATCAGATCTTCCGTCACCCGCTCTGCTGACTGAATCTGTCTGGCACGTCCTGTAAGCATTCCTTCCGCATAATTTGCCGGAAGAATCCATCCTGTCTCTATCCCTGCGGAAAACAGCAACAGTGCAGCTGCCAAAATCACCGCTGCACCAATCATAACCCAGACTGCATACCGGATAAAAAAGGTATGCAGTCGTATTTTCCTTTTTAATTCCATCGATACCCCATCCCCCAGACGGTCTCAATTGGCTCCGCCTGTACTTTTATTAATTTCGCTCGGATATTTTTAATATGTTCTGTGATCGCTGAGGCGTCACTTTCTCCTTCATAGCCAAATACTGCCTCATAGATCTGTTCCCGCGACAGTGTCTGTCCGTGATGAAGCGCCAGATATTCACAAATCTGATACTCGCTTTTTGTCAACGGAACTTTCTGATCTTTTGCCATCACTTTTTTTGCCTGCATATAAAAATGAAGCCCGGATACCGCGAACACCTGCTTCTTCTCCCGCTGTTCTCTTCGCAGGTGCGCCTGCACCCTCGCCCGAAGTTCTCCAAGTCCGAACGGTTTGCAAATATAATCATCTGCTCCGGAACCAAGTCCTGCCATCAGATCTTCCTCGAGTGTCTTTGCTGTCAGAAATACAATTGGGCAATCCACAGTTTCTCGAATCTCCCTGCACAAAGTAAAGCCATCGATGCCAGGCATCATCACATCCAATAAAATCAAGTCATATCGGGACAACTCCATCTGTCTTACCACTTCCCCATCCTGGACAGTCTGTACGATATGCCCATCTTTTTCCAGTGCTTTCCTTATGATCTGGAGAATCTTTGCCTCATCATCCACTGCAAGAATCTTTGCCATTTTTATTCCACTTCCTTCTTTCCTTCATAGTATGAAAACCAGACAAAAAACGCCGTTAGAAAAGCAACTGTCATCCCTGCGCTCATCCACACCCCGGTTCTTAGATCTGACGTTATTTCCATTATGAATTTCTCCTTATAATATATCATATATCTCAACAGTTGTGTCCCCCAGGCAAACGGACAATACATCCAAATTCCCTCTCCCATTCCGGTAAGAAACAGCGCCGAAAGCATACTCTCCACAATCCCTGCCCCTATAACAACTCCCTTATGCCACTTTAGACTCACAAAAAAATGAATGACATAAGTAGCAATCTGCGTTCCAAGAAGTATAAAAACTGACTCCACAGTAAAAAGCAGTAACTCGCCACTGAAAGATTCTCCAGAATACAGATAGATCCCTACCAGATAGCTTCCAAGCGCCAGCAGTGTTCCCATTGCTCCAAGCAGCAGCAATGCCACCAATTTCACGCCCCCTGCACGGCACTTTCCTGCTACTCCTCCTAAGAGCACCTGCATATTTCCGGCATCCACTTCCATCTCTGTTCCAAGCGCACACACAATTCCGCTCAGTGTCGGAAATGCAAGACTTAAAATTTCCAGAAACTCCCCGATACTCTTTACATTCATGTCCAACGCCCCAAGTCTTTTATAATACCAGAGGACAATTCCTGTTCCAACTATCGGTACCAGTATATGCATCCAGAAAAGTGTAGTCCGTTTCATTTTTACAAATTCTGCACGCAGCATTTACTTCATCCCCTTTCTCTCATAGACCCGGATACTAATTTCTGTGACAAGAACAAAGCATATACAAGTGACCACAAGTCCCGGCAAAATACTTTCCCATGACAGAAGTTCCGGGGAAAATGTGATGTTTCCCGGCTCTGCCGGAAGCCCATTTGGCAATATTTTTAGTACCGGACACATCAGACGCGCCGGAACTGCATATGGAATCAGCCACATCCCTTCGGTTGCAAAATTAGCACTCAAGATAATATTTGCTGCCATATTGATCAAAATTGTGGCTGCGGCTCCGCATTTCTGCTCCAGAAGAAGGCAAAGTGGAATCTGCCACGCGTATGTCAGAAACAGTAACACTCCTGCAAACAGCGCATGAAAAATCGTAATGGTGTCTGAATATTTTGCCTGGAATACCTGTCCTGCCACAAACGTCAAAATACACTGTACTATGCATGCCAAAAACAACCACAGACTGCAATAAAAAATCTTGATCAGCCTTGCCCTTTTTAGTGACACCGGAAGTGTAAACACCGCCTTTTCGCCAAGCTTTCTGTCTTTCTCTCCGCAGCTGCAGGAAACAATGGAAAGCATTGCCGGAAGCAAAAACATATACCACCAATTAAAACTAGTCAAAACTACATACGCTGGAGACAACTTAATGCCAAGTAGCAATGTCAAAAGCGGAGCTACAAAAAACGCCTTCCCCAAAAAGGTATGTCGGTACTTCATCTGTTCTGCACAAAGATCATTCCACATCTCTACCACTCCTTTCTGCCTGCCCCGGCAATCTCCATAAACAGACTCTCCAGCTTTTCCTCATGAGGCATCTCTCCCTGATAGCCTAACACTCCATCGGCAATAATTCCGATATCATCCGCCACCTGAGACACTTCACTTAAAATATGACTTGACACAATGACAGTGATTCCTTTTTGTGGAAATTCCTGAATCATCTGTCTGAGATCCTGGATTCCGATTGGATCCAGACCGTTGGTCGGTTCATCCAGAATCAAAAGTTTCGGATGATTTAAAAGAGCGATCGCAAGCCCAAGTCTCTGCTTCATCCCCATAGAAAATTTTCCTGCACGTTTCTTTCCAGTCTGTGTCAGTCCGACGGTCTCCAGCACCTCATCAATCCTTTCCTCGGGAAGACCGAGCATCCGTGTACGCACTTTCAGATTTTCCCGTGCAGACAAGTTTCCATAGATTGCCGGCGATTCGATCAGAGAACCAATCTTATTTAATGACTTCCTGCTCCATACTTCGCCATCCACCAGAATACTCTCCTGAGTCGGACGGACGATTCCCGCAATCATTTTCAGCAGTGTCGATTTTCCTGCCCCATTTGCACCAAGCAGGCCATAGACGGTATTCTCCCGCACCTGAATAGAGACTGCATTGACTGCTTTCTGCTCTCTGTAAACTTTGCTAAGTTCCCTTGTTTCTAATATATTTTTCTGCATTTTTTTACCTCCCTAATAAATCAAGTCTTTTTTCCTTTAAAATAAAGGTTTTTTAAAGTTTCTATCTCAGATGAATGAACAAGAATCATGGATATTTCTCTG
>NZ_SLZV01000019.1 GCF_004346095.1 Faecalimonas umbilicata
TTTTTCTCATAGCGATCATCCTTTCTTTGATAACACTATTTTACCATACATCATCTCAAAAATATATAGCAGAAATTTAATTTATTCTATACTAGTATCTAACATGAAAAACACTGCATCAAATGCGGTGAACAACGTTGTTTCGTTTATTGGCCAAATGCCTGGAAAGGTAATGGCTAAATTGAGCAATGTGGCAAGTAACGTTAGAAGTTGGGGATTGAATCTTGTAAGTAGCTTCTCCAGCATTGGTCGAAATGTAATTCAAGGTCTTATCAATGGTATTGGAAGCATGGTTTCAAGCCTGTATTCCAGCATTAAAAATGCACTTAGTGGATTGGTAAACAGAGCTAAATCAGCACTTGGTATTCATTCACCTTCCAAAGTATTTGCCGAAGAAATTGGATCTTGGATTCCACCTGGTATTGGCGAAGGAATTAAGGCAGAAATGCCTGAATTAACAAAAGAAACTCAGGCCGAGATGGGAAATCTTACAAAGAAGATGAAAGCGGCTGTAGCTATTGAAACTGGAACTATAAAGATCAAAAAGCAAACAAGCGAGAATTACAAACTTGAAAAAGAAAACGGTCAATCATTTGACGGAAATAAGACGGAAGTAAATATTAGTGGAGATACTCATGTTCATGTAGACTTGGATGGAGAAGAAATCGGACACGCTACTGTTCCTACTGTCGATAAAGACATGGCAAGGATTGATACGCATAAAAAGAGAGGAGGTTAAGTGATGGCGAAAGTTACAGGAGTACATTTTGGAGAGTTCCACACATGGGATAATTGGCATCTGAAAATGAAAAGCATGAAAATAGGATTGCCAAAGGTAAAAACCGAATATCTGACTGTGCCTGGGATGAATGGCTCACTTGACCTCACAGAAGCACAGAATGGTGGAGTAAAATACGAAGATAGAGAGCTTGAATTTGTGTTTGATGCAAGAAATTGCAATTACGCAAATTGGGATATGCTCATAAGCACTATATCTGCAGCTATTCACGGACAGAAAAGACGTATCATTATTGATATTAACCCCGGATATTATTATCTGGGGCGTTGTACTGTCGAAACTAGTAAAACAAATGAAGTCAATGCTGAAATAGTGATTAAGTGTATATGCGAACCATTCAAGATTGATATTGCTGCACTTAATGAGCCTTGGGTATGGGATAGTTTCAGCTTTACTGATGGAGTCATAAGAAAAACTCATGAGGTAGATATTAATAGTGCGACAGGATGGCAGAAAGTAACAATTGATGGATGGATTCATAACGAAGTACTGAAAATTATTACAGATACTCAGATGCTTGTACGTTTCGAAGATCAAGAGTACAGGCTAGAATCTGGGGAAAACCGAATGTACGAAATGGAGATTACAGAAGGAAGAAATGATCTTTACTTCCAAGGAGTAGGAAAAATTATGATTCTGCAGATTGGAGGAATGATCTAATGTATACAGTAAAAGCGTGGATTGGGAACGAATCTTACATAATTCACGACCCCAGAAAAAAGAAACTATTATTAGGTGAACCTTATTTTGAAACTGGCGACAATATTAATGGCCAAGCTGAATTTAAAGTATATCCGGACCATCCATATAGGGACAAAATCAAGCGTCTGACTACAGATATTGTGTTTTACAAAGATGGAAAACCGGAATTTTATGGGCGAGTTCTTTACGATGACGAAGATTTTAATGGTACGAAAAGAATCTTTGTTGAAGGAGAACTTGCCTTTTTATGCGACAGCATACAGCGTCCGAAGGTATATCAAAATTATTCTGTACAAGCTTATCTGCAGGACATTATAAATATTCATAATTCACAGGTTGAACAGCGAAAGCAATTCACTCTAGGGCTTGTGACTGTAACGGATCCGAACAATTCGTTGTACAGATATTCAAATTATGAAGATACCAGAACGATTTTGAAAGATAAGTTATCTAGCCGTTTGGGAGGCCACTTTGTTATCCGGCACGAAAACGGACTTAGAATTTTAGATTACTTGTCAGACGAAACCTACTACAAGAAAAATACTCAAAAAATTGAGTTTGGAAAAAACCTTCTAGATTTTGCTAAAAATATGGACGCATCCGATTTGGCAACGTGCATTATCCCCCTTGGAGCAAAATTAGAAGAGGAAGAACAAGACGAAAATCTTGGAGCAATCAAAGAACAAAGGGTTACCATTGCAAGCATTAACGGCGGAGTGGATTATGTTACTGATGATGCTGCCGTAAAAGAATACGGAAAGATATATAAAACCGTTACGTTTGATGATGTGAAAACACCTGGGACATTAAAGAAAAAAGGTGAAGAGTATCTAAGGTCTACACAGTTTGAAAAAATGGTGTTGAACTTAAAGGCAATAGATTTGAATTTCGTAGATGCTTCTAAGCAAGAGCTAAAAGTAGGAGATAAAATCCGTTGCGTTTCAGCACCTAACGCTATGGACAAGGAGTTCCCTCTTACAAAAAAGAGGATATACATAACTCAGTTTAAAAAGAATACTGTAACACTTGGAGAAGAAGCTAGTGACAATACCTATACATCTTCAAATCGGCAAGAGAGTGCTCAGATTGAAGAACAGATCAATAGCATTCCAAGCAAATCTGAAATCCTGGAAGAAGCGTTAAAAAATGCAAAAGACTTGATTAATTCTCAGGTTGGAAATGGATATGCAATTCATGTTCCTGAAGAATTTATTATTGCTGACGATAAAGACTATAAAAACAAAGCAACAAATCTTTGGCGCTGGGGAATGGGTGGACTTGCTCACTACAGTAACGGCTATTACGGACCTATTGACGGCGTAGCAATCACTATGGACGGAAAGATTAATGGCAAAATGCTACTTGCTGGCTCTGTGACAGCCGAAACGATTGATATAGGCTACCGTACAGAAGTAGAGAGCACAATTACGCAAACTACAACACAATCGAAGCAGGAGGCTATAGCAGCTTCTCAAGAGTATGCAAATAATATCCGTGATGCTGTACAAAAAGAAGTTGATGATGTAGAGCTTATCGTAAGGAATATGAACAATGAGCTTGAGTATATAGCATCCGATGGAATTATTACTGAAGCTGAAAAGGCTGCTATTAACAAGATGCTTCAAACAATCCAGAAAGAGAAGCAAGAAGCGGATCAGCAATATAACGAATTGTATAATAATGCTTACTTGACAGGAAGCGAGTCATCAAACCTGTATCAAAAATACCAGGCATTATACGGAAGCTCTAGTACATCAAAATATAATGTTTTGATACAGAGAATCAATTCTGTACTACAGTCAACAACGGCTCCACAGATACAGTCTAATATGTCTGTTTACAAAACAGCATTTTCAGCATATTCAAGCGCACTTGCTGACTATAAAAGGGCTATTGAAGCCGCTATAAACAAGATTGCTAAAGAGCACGCAATTGAACAAGGGTCAAGAGCTGAACAAAATGCACATAATTATACGGATAATACCGTTAGAGTTGCGAAAGAGACAATTCAAACATCCATAAATAACTTGGAAAATAAGATTAATTTATCCGTAACTAGCGTAAAAGAAGTAGCTGCTAGAAAGAATTATGTAAAAAACGGAGAACAAGAAACACTGCAACAAGGTTCGTTTAGCATATCTGGTCCCGCAAACGTGTCTGTATCTGAATATATGAACATGAAATGCCTTCGAATTGAATTCTACAGTTCCGGAGGTGTAACGATTGAACAGTATCTTGGAGAATTAGAAGCTGGGGAGTACACTATCAGCGTTGCAACAGCTTATCCTAGTAATGGACAGCGACCAAATTATATCGGATACGGTTTTTCTGGAAATAGAACAACTGAATACTACAGTAATTTCAAACCTGAGCAATTCAAAGTATTTAGCAAAAAAGTATCTATTACAAAAGCTACGAAATATGTGTCTAATTACATTTACGGATATTCAGGCAACGTATGTTACATCACAAACATTCGTGTACTGAGAGATATGCAAGAGCTTTTAGATGATCTTGACGCAAGAATCAAGCTTGAAGTTGGGAAAGTTACAACTTCTGTGGAAAATATTTATAAGAACACCATGTATAACTATTGTGCGAATGGTGCTTTCTCCAATGGATATGATGGCTTTGAAGGATGGGATAGAAGTGATTCTTACCAAATTGTTAAGACGAATTTCAATGGAAAGAATTGCGTACAGATGGCAAGCAACTCTTCAACGCAGTATGTGAAATATAGGGTTCAACCGTTTAATAAAGCCGGCCCGATTACGGTGCGTTTTAAGGCTGCATGCGCTAGCGGACATGAAAACGCCAGAATGCAAATAAGAATTGACGGAGGGTATTTCTACACAAATAGTGGAGATCTTTCTACGGCTTGGAAAACATTCGAGTTTAGTGGTAGAGCTACAGCACCTTATTTTGATGTGTACTTATACAGCTATACCACATATTCAACAATTTATATTACCGATGTCGAGATTCTTGGTGGATATGATGGTTATATGTCTAGTGAACTAAGTCTGGTAAAAGATGAAATCAAAGCTGAAGTACAGAGAGCTGGAAATGCGGAGGAACAGCTTAGGGCTTCTATTCGTGTTACCGCTGAAAAAGTACAGAATGTTGTACAAAAAGGAGATATCGCTTCGTACTTGACGCAATATTATGACCGAGTCATTGTTGCATTTAATAATAACAGCAGGTATGTACAGATCAGCGCCGGAGAAATTGCTATTTATGATGCTAGTGTAACATCATCGAAGAAGCGCTCTTCATTTGATAGGAGCGGTAGCCATTTTTGGCGAGATGGTTACGAAATAGGGAACATCGGAACGAACTACTATTCTGGAAATAGTAGTTTAAGAGGGCTTGTGTTCGATTTGGAATATGACGGGTCATATATGACATGGTCTGTTAAGAAAAACCAAAGTGACGGTTATTACACTATGATGTGGGCTTATACGCATAGAGCGATAGGAAACTGGGCTGCTAATAGATTGCATGCAGGATGCGATATAGACTTACACGGATATACTCTAAGAAATCCTAGCTTTGAAGGCGGAGGAATTACCGGAACAATTAATTTTGTGCAAATCAAAGCTATGGATAGAGATGGTACTGTGGCTACTTGGGTAAATGGATGCAGAATGGAGTTCAAAAACGGTATATTAATATCTGGTACATGGAACAGTTAGGAGTGAAAATGATTCATAAATTCCCTAAAGGAGAAAAGCAGAAAATAAAGAATAACAAACAAGCTGAAGAAGTTCATAAAAAAGTGACAAAAACATACACTGAGGAAGAAGTGCTAGCAATACTAAACTTGATTCAAAATTCAGGAGGGACAGAAAATGGAAAATAAAAAAGTGCAAGAATCTATCAGCATGATATATGCTGATGCAAAAACTACCACAACTTTGGCAGTGCGGAACGTAATGAAAGCGTTCCCTCTGCCTGTTTTTATGTTCGAGAATATTCTTGAAAGTATTTTGCTTGAAGTAAGAGGCGAAAAAGACATGGAATTATCTACCGAACTACAAAAATACAAAGAGGAAATTCTTAAGCAGCACGAAGCCGAGATGAAGGAACTTGAGGAAAAGTTTAATGCTGAAAAAGAAGAGCTAATCAGACAGTTTGAAAATCCGGAAGTTGTTATTGAGAGTGAGTGCCATGAAGAGAATCCTGAGTGCGAAGGAGTGGAAGAACAGGAGGTGTAAAGATTGGCTGATATTTCAAAAGAGTTACAACAGCTATTGGAAGCTAAATACGGCGAGGAAGTTCGAGGGGCTTTCAAGTCATGTATGGAAAAGATTAACAAGGATAACGAGGGTTATATTGGAATTAAAAATGAGGTAAATCAAAAGGCTGCTGAAATAAAACAGTATGTAACAGAATTTGATGCAAAATCTGTTGAGACTGAGCAGAATCTTAGTAATCTTACGCAGAAGATTCAGGACGCTGGCAATACCGGAACAGAACTGAAAAAGACAGATGATAATGCGAAGCAGACAAATAAAACGCTCGGAGAGACTATCAATAATGCTAATACAGCAAAAACGGCATTGGAAGAGTCAACCGGTACGGCAAATACAGCAAAGCAAAGCCTAGATGGTTCTGTAGAAAAAGCAACTTCTGAAAAAACAGCTTTGGCAGGGAAAATTGATGAAGCATCGAAGCTGAAAACCGATATGGATACAGCTCAAAATAATCTTGCTGGAATTAAAGAAAAAAATGCTGAAGCTGAAAAGAACATCGAGACATTGGATGCAAAAATCAGGACTGCAACAAGTACCGGAGATATCCTTGGAAAGGTCACTGAGCAGGCCAATCAAGCAAATACACAGTTGGCTGGTACTGTAAAATTATCCGGAGAATCCAAAACTGCATTAGAGGAATCGATTTCTAATGCTGGAACGTCAAAAAGCGAACTTTCACAGAAAATCCTGGATGCAGAAACGGCTATCGGCAATGCGAATTCAGCAAAAACAAACCTTGAAAATGCTGGAGAAGCTGCAAAAAAAGTAGAAGAGGCTGTAAACACAGCTAAACAAAATGCTGAAAATGCAAAAAGCACATTAGAAGGGACGATTACGACATCAGGAGAATCGAAAACAGCCTTGGAAGGCACAATCACAGAATCCGGAACTGCGATTGAAAAGGTAAATGAGGCTATAAAAAATGCTGGAACTGCGAAAGATGCAGCCGATTCGGCTACATTAGAAACAAACAAAGCCACAGAAACAGCTAATACAACAAAGACAGAGCTTGACAACGCTGCCACGCAAGCAAACGAGCTGAAAGTTGCATTAGATAAATCTATGGGGGAAGTTGCTAAGGATGCAACAGGACTTCTGATTCTTACCGTATTGCAAAAGGAGTCTGATTTACTAGGTCAGATTGCAAAGATTGTAGAGGATACGGCTGGCAAGGCTGGAAGTCTTAATGGGTTCGGGCTGAATTTATTAGAGGACGGATCCGTGTCTCTAACCTATACTAACCCAGACACGAACCTACTGGAAGCTAGTGCAATCTTCCCTAAAGATAGTACGGCCAAGAAGTTAGATCAGGCTCTTGGAGAAATTAACGAGAGTCTTAAAATTATAGCACTAAGAGAAGGAGGAAAAGTGTAATGGCATTAGATATTATGACAGATATGACGCTACAAGAAATTCTTGAAAAGGTGCAGTTGCAAAACGCATATCTAGCAGCTATCGCTGGTGCGGATCCGGGAACGGTAACAGTATCTGGATGGCAAAGCGTATCAGAAATTGTAAGGGCTGGGTTGGCGCCTAAAATCTTTAAGATTGGAGATCAGCTCATCTGTCCTTGGACAGACAAAGCAACAGAAAAGGCTTATAGCTGGGTGTGGGATATCGTCCACATGGGACAAGTTACATTGGAAGATGGGAGAGAAGTTCCTGGGATGTATCTGCAGGCGCATTACCTAACACCGTTTACTATTCAATTTGACCATGAAGAAAATGAAAGGGCTACAGAGCCTACTTTTTCTGGGGACTATTCATATTACACGAAAAACCCAGATGGGTCATACAAGTTGGAAGAGGTTGTCGTGGGGCAGCAAATTCCGGCGGAAAAGGAATACTACCATTCGGCAATCAAGGACCCGACAGGAAATATCTGCAGATATGGGTACAGCCGTTGGAGCCACAGCGCATATCGACAGTGGTTAAATTCCGATTCAGCAGATAAAGGAACTTGGTGGAAAGCACAGCATCTTGGGGATGTAGCACCAAATGAATTGAAGAACAGGGCCGGATTCCTTAGTGGATTTGAACAGGACTTCCTCAGCGTAATCAAAAAAGTAAAGATTCGCACACAGCTCAATACGATTACCGATAAGGAAATTGGGACTGACGAGGAAACAGTAGACTTGATGTTTCTTCCATCAAAGGAACAGTTATACGGAACGCTGGAAGGATCTGTCTACAACGATGAGGCATTTGAATATTACAAGCAGGTAGCTGGATTCGAAGCGCCAAACAATGGAAACAGCACTGGAAGAATCAAATACAAGCTAGAGGCTCAGACGTCTGCCGACTGGCAACGGCTGCGTTCCCCGAATCGAGGCTACTCGTACAACACTTGGTATTGCTACGGCGCCGGCAACCTCAACGGCCACGGCACCGCATTCAGCAGCGGTCGGTGCGCCCCGGCTTGCGTAATCGCATAAATCTTTAAAATCCACGCCTCGTAAGAGGTGTGGGATAGAAAGGAACAAAGAAAATGTCAGTACCGGAAGGGAAAAGGACGAAATCAAAATTTGAAGTGATTGTAAAGGCTAGAAATATAGTGGTGCATACAATCAAAATAACATCGAATGAAAAGGTATTTCCGAAGCGGTATCGTTGGAGCTTTACCGGCAAGCTGGTAGATGAAACCGTTGATATGTACAAGAATTTATTCTTTGCAAATTCGATTAGAGTTGTGACTAAAGAAGATAAGATTCTGAGAAGGCAATACCAAGTGAAAGCCCTAGCTCAAACGTATAGTATTCTTGCCATGATTCAGATAGCATACGACCTATTTGGATTGAGTACGGACAGGGTTAAATATTGGACAGAACTTCTAATGGAAGAACAGAAACTTATAAGAGATTGGAGGGACAGCGATTCGTCCCGGTATAGGAATCTTTAAAAAGTGAATATATGGCTGCAAGCTATGAAGCGCTCGGAGGCTGCGTTCCCCGAATCGAGGCAACTCGAACAACACTTGGAATTGCAACAACGCCGGCAACCTCAACAACAACAACGCAATCAACAGCGGTCGGTGCGCCCCGGATTGTGATAACGTGAGAATTAGTAACCTGATAAGGCGAAAACAGTACATATCGCAAGGAGTTTGTAGCCAGCCGTAAGGCGAACAATACTGTTGCGATGCTGTTTACATTTTTGTAAGTACAGCTATAAACGCAACAGAAGGAGAAGAGAAAAATGAATAATGAGCATCTTGAAGTTATAGGGTACGAAGCCTTATACAGATCGATGATGAAATGCAAGAAGGGTGTAATGTGGAAAGACAGTACAGCCCATTTTTGTTTGAATGGACTAACAGAAGTAATGAAGCTGGAACAGTCGTTAATGGATGGAACATATAAAGAACGTCCCGGAAGGACTTTTACAGTATACGAACCTAAGAAAAGAGATATTTTAAGTATCAGCTTTCGGGATCGTATTTACCAAAGGAGTCTGAATGATAATGCGGTTTATCCCATGATGGCGAAATCATTTATCTATGATAACTGTGCGTGCCAAAAGGGAAAAGGAACTGATTTTGCAATGAATAGATTAAATGCACACCTTCAACAGTATTACCGAAAGTGCGGTAAAGATGGATGGGTGCTGCAATGCGACATAAAAGGGTATTATCCCAATATGCCACACGAGGTTGCCAAAAAGAAATTCGCAAAGCACTTGGATGAGTGGACGTTTGCGGAAGTGGAAAAGATTCTTAACAGCTTTGAAGGAGAAGTCGGGTTCAATCCAGGTAGTCAGCTAATACAGATTGCCGGTATATCGGTATTGGACGAAATGGACCATTTCGTTAAAGAGAAGCTAAGAGTTAGACATTACCTGAGATACATGGATGATTTCTTACTGATAAGTGATGACAAAGAATTTCTTCGAAGCTGTTTAGAAAATATAAAAGAATATTTGAAAGAAAGGGGGTTCGAGTTAAATGAAAAAACATCTCTTTACAGGATAAGCCAGGGAATTAAGTTTCTTGGCTTTCGTTTTATCTTGACGGACACCGGAAAGGTTATCCGACTGATAAAAACAGAGAGCGTAAAGCGTGAGCGAAGAAAGCTCAGAAAACTTGTCCGATTAGCAAAGAAAGGCAAATTGACACGGGAGAAAGTAGACCAATGCTACGAATCCTACAAAGCTCACGCAAGAAGAGGAAATACGTGGAAGATGCTAAACAGGCTAGACAAGTTTTATGAAAGCTTATGGAAGGAGGACTGACTATGCAGTGGGTAAGATTAGAAGGAAGCCTACAGGACAAAGTTAAGATTGAAGCTTTGGAGGCACAGCTCGCAGAACAGAAAGAGAGCGTAGAGCTGCTTAATGCTTGCGTGCTTGAAATGTCAGAACTTGTTTATGCGTAAGATTTTTAGAAAAATAGTACGCATTGCAAGAAATTGTATTTTATTAACAACAACATTTTTATTATTTGGAAAGGAAGGAAAGAATATGATGGCAAAATTATGGGCAATTGAAATTATGACACAGGAGACTATGGAAGGAGCAAAAGAGGTTTACGGAAGAGTTCCTCGCCTGCTCAAAGAAAAGGTTAAAACTATCTTGATTGAGTCTGGTATGGAGGAAATCACACAGGAGTAAGATGTCTAAGCTAAAAATCATTGCAAGACTGTGGTCACACATTACAGATCTGCAGCTATATATCGCCGGTAACCGGAAGAAAAGCCTAGAGCAGATTGAGAAAGAGCTGGATCTTACCGAAATGTATTGTAGACCATACGCAGATACAGATGATGTAGAGGAGGCATAATGGAAAGAAGAACTATAAGAGCTGAGCCCGGGAAACTGGGCTCAAAAGGAGGGAAAGAGTGGAAGCGTTTTTGAAAGTTTGCGGAGAACTAAGAGTCGCTAGCGTGGTTGCTGTAATAGCAGCTATTGTTTTCATGGTAAAAATTCTTTCCGTAGTCAGGGATTATCTACATGGAAAGTGGGAAATCGAAAAGCAGAAGAAGGAAAAATTTAATGAGGTGCTTGAGTATGTTGAAAAATACCCTAAATGGCATCAACAGAGCATAGAAATCCGAGATAATCTCGCTGAATCCATTTATTTACTGTCTGAGGAGATGAAGCAAATGAACAACTCCATGCATGAATTAGAAAAGACTAGCCATGAAGGTCTAGCTCTTACGTGGAGATACAGAATTTTGCGTTTTAATGATGAAATCAAGCAAGGAATCAGACATACAGAAGAACATTTCAATCAGATATTGGAAGATATCACGAAATATAATCGTTATTGCAAAGAGCATCCAAAATTCCCAAATGACAAAGCGGTATGCGCCATTGAAAACATAAGACGGGTATATCAGCAGTGTTCAGAAGAAGGCTCGTTCTTGTAAGGCAACTAAATATCGTATAAAGCCTGTTTTTAGGGCTTTTTCGTGTTAGATACATAAATCTACACTTAACTCATTTAAAAGCCACCCAGAAACTATCAGAAGCTCACAGAGCTATTCAAGAGAATCAATCAATATAAAATGTGAGAGGAGAACATAATGGAATTATTAGAATTTTTAAAACAGATACCGGTGCCAGTTTTAATCCTGGTAGCGGTTGTTTTGCTTATCGTAACAATCGTAATCGCAGTTCAGTACCTGAAACAGAAAGGTCTTAATGGAATCCGGGCAGATGTATACCAGCTGATCCTGAAAGCGGAACATATGTACAATGAATCTGGAACCGGGAAACAGAAATTTGAATGGGTAATCCAACAGGCTAGAGGGTTGCTGCCAAAATGGCTCCAGGTGTTTGTGACTGAGAAAGCAATGAAAGAAGTTGTTCAGAAGTGGTTTGTAGGAGTAAAAGATTTGCTGGATGATGGAAAAGTAAATAACTCACAGAAATAATGATTCAAAAGCGGCCGGAGAAATCTGGCTGCTTTTTGGAGGGAAAATGAAGAAAAGAAAATATATTGCATTTTTATGTATCGGGTTGCTTTTCTCATTCCTGCTTTATGGATGCACCGAAGAAACGGGAGAAAAGACTTCAAAAGAAGTCCATGCACTGGAACCTCTGGTGATTGAAACGGAATCACAATACAGGAATAAAAGTGCAAGAGTGCAAATTTACAGAGATGAAGAGCTTGTGTATGAATATGACGGAGTAGTGGAAATAAGTCGGCAGAACGGAAAATATTATGTCATAATCCATACTGCTTCATGCTCGTGTTTTGAAAATGAAGAGGTAGAAGATGAAGAGAGGAATTGATATTTCTTACTGGCAAGGGAAAGTGGATTTTTCCCAAGTAGCCAAAAATGCAGAATTCGTGATTCTCAGGGAAGGGTACCGGAGAACGATAGACAAACGGTTTTTAGAATATGTGCAGGGCTGTAAAGAAAATGGTATTCCGATTCATGGAGTTTACCATTTTTGCTATGCGACTTCAATGGTAGGAGCAAAAGAAGAAGCTGCTTCCTGTATCGCAAATATGCAGAAAGCAGGATTAGGGAAAGACGTAATCGTATTCTTTGATTTTGAATATGACACAGTAAAAAAAGCCGCAGAGCAGGGTATCACGTTAGGAAAGCTGGAATGTATTGCTTTTACAAAAGCGTTTTGTTCCTATGTGGAGAGCCAGGGCTATAAAGCTGGAGTATATACGAACCTGGATTATTACCGGAATATGTACGACAAAGAAACTTTGGATAAGTATGTACTGTGGCTGGCAGATTACACCGGAGGTCCGGATATAACATGCACATACCAGCAGTATACAAGCAAAGGGAACGTTCCGGGAATTAACGGTAACGTAGATATGAACTATTTCTTCGGAGAAGAGAAGGAGGAAAAACCAATGGGAAAAACAGCGCAAGATGTTTTAAATGTTATGAGAAGCTGGCTGGGTTACAGCGAAGCAAACGGAAAGTTCCGGCAGATTATCGACCTGTATAATTCTATAAAACCTCTTCCAAGAGGGTATGCAGTACAGTACCATGATGAATGGTGCGATACGACAGTATCAGCTGCCGGAATCAAGGCAGGGTGTACAGAACTGATCGGAAGGGAATGTGGCTGTGAACAGCACGTTAAGATTTTTCAGGCAATGGGAATCTGGATTGAAGATGGAACGATTACACCGAAGCCTGGGGATATTATTCTTTACAACTGGGATCAGTCTTATCAGCCGAACAATGGATACTCAGATCATATTGGATTTGTGGAAAGTGTTTCTGGTGGACAGATTACCTGTATTGAAGGGAATAAAGGAGAAGCAGTTGCAAGACGTGTCCTCTCTGTTGGAAATGGAAACATCAGAGGATATGCAAGACCGGGATACAGTGGTGTCGGAACTGCTCCAAGCAATCCGGTAACACCGCCATCATCTGGGGGAGGAAGCCTGAATAAAAATGTAGCATGGTATGGAGTGGTAAATACCGGAACACTCAGTGTCCGTACATGGGCTGGCACAGAGAACCCGCAGTTAAAATCTTATCCGACACTTTCACAGGGAACAAAAGTAGGTGTATGTGAAACGGTGAAGGATAAAAATGGAGATCCGTGGTATTATGTGAAAATCACAGGAAGCCAGGGAGAAAAGTATGGATTTGTTTCCGCTGCATACATTACAAAGCAGTCCACAAGTAAACCGAATGACACTACGGAAAAAGATGATGGCGTAATTTCCAAAACGCCTCAGTGGGTTGGAAAAGTAACGGCAGATGTTCTCAATGTCCGTACCTGGGCTGGAACGAACAATCCACTGATTAAGTCGTATCCACAGCTTAGGAATGGCAATTTGGTAGATGTATGCGATGTGGTAAACGCAACAGACGGTTCACGCTGGTACTATGTCCGCATTGCAGGAAAATACTACGGATTTGTACATTCTGCATATATTGAAAGGAATTGATGAATCACGATGATAATAGTGCTTATTTTGTGTATCATTCTCTTAGGGGCAGCCTTGGCGTTTTTCGCCGGTATCCCTAAAAGTAAAGAAGAACAAAGAAAAGATGATGAAGCGCAGATGCATTATTTGAAAGACTGGAAAAATAGAAAGAAGAAATAGCCTTTGAAGGTCAATGGCAAAGCAAGGAATATATCACACACCCTCTGTCGGGAAACCGGCGGAGGGATTTTTTTATTTGTGTGAAAAGTGTTGAGTAAAAAATCATATCTTCATCGCCTCAGTTCTTATTGCTTCGTAAATCCCGAAGTAATCAACTTTTTGGGGACGGAGAGATAGCAAAGAATTAAAAGTTATAGTTTTTTGATTCGGAATCTTTTCGTCTAAAGTCTTTGTTGCAATTACATAAAAATCCCACAATGACAAATCAAGAATGTTTTGAGATTTACTCTTTGCAGTCCATACGCAGAATACATATATATCTGAGTGTCTGCAGTATTTTGAAGCAGAGGAATAGTTTCCACGACCATCTACAGCTTTTGCAGGTGCTACTCTAAAAGAAATTTTTGCAGGACGATTACCGGTCCAAGATTGTATGTATGCAGAAGATTTTACCTCTACACGTATACCTTCTGGGCTAAGTAAATCATATGCATCCATAGAAATGCGACAATTCAAACGTGGAGAATCCTCTTTGCATTGAGAGCTCATTGCCTTCAAAACGATAAATTCCGCAAAGGCTCCACGATTCATATTCTGGATTAGGTCAGAATAAGCCCATGACCAGAAATCAAGTATTGAGCCATCAAGCTCCTTGTTTTTAAAAGTCAGTTTTTCATTACCATCGTACATAATGTCACCTCACGCATTTTTGATAAGCATATCAAAGATGGCTATAAATAACAATCAGGGTAGCCATTTTCAGAGAAAAAAGTTAATTGATTTTTGCGTCCGCCGGACAATCCTATGGACGGTCACTAGGAAAATCCACTGTAACCAGTATCAGTACCATTACCATCATCAGTACCATAATAATAAAAAAGAATATACGCAAAACCGCCGTCTGCGGTGTTGCTTCTGCATATACATCTGAAATGTACAAATTGTACAAAAACGGAAAGCATTTTTTGACGTATCGAGTCCCAGTCGATTCTACAGAAATTTTCAATATCTCCTTCGGAAAAATAATAAAATCAATTTAGAGGCAATTCAGAGGCTTTTAAAGCAAATCAGAAAATAGTTTCTACCTATTATATAAAGCAAATCGTTTATTCGTAAAATATTCCAACAAAAATAAATTTAAAGATTGACATATTACCGAACGGTAAGTTAAGATGATGATAAGATAAAATTACCGGTTGGTAAGGAGGATAAAACCATGAAGAAAGAATATAAAGAAATCAGAAAAATCAATGCGAATTCTCTCCAGAGTCTTTGCATTTCAAAACGCTGGTACACCAGAGGGGACAATGCGGCGTATAACCATTTACTGTATGATCTGGCAGATGATAAAGAAAATATTACCACAGAAGACATTGTAGAAATCGCTCAGGACATCATGGAACACAGCAATACAGATCAGGATTTGACAAGCATCTGCTTTGATGTGGCGAGAATAGCGGCTACATATTTTGAGGAGGTGTAATTGTGAGTGCGCAGAGAACATTCTATCAGGACCGATGGAATCCGGATAAAACATGGGAGGTGGTAAAGCTGGTCGGCGGATACTACCTCCGGCAGTACATTAAAGGAAAACAGTTTGGACGTGGGACTCGGGCCACAAAGAAATATATTCAAAGTATTGGGATTTTTGATTTTGAGAAAAAGGAGGCAGTAATGTGAGCGCAGAAAATAGATACGGCGATTTATACATCTTCGTTCCAGTGATGAAACAGATTATCCGCATTGCGGAAGGAACTGGCGATAATCTTCTTCCAGAAGATATTGAAGAAGGCTATGTTGATTATATTTATTACGAACAGTATGAGTTGAGCCAAGGTTTTCCGGAAATAGATGGCGGACAAGTCTTACTGGAAGAGATGTTCAGAAATAAATTTGGTTGCACAGAAGATGCGATTGAAGATGTGCTTAGTATGGCATATGGGAATTTTAAAATTGATTATGTGATTTTGAAAGGAGAAGAAAATGGAAATCATTAGACCGGCACATACAGAGTATCACGAAGAATTGAACTTAGAATACAGATTCCGGAATGATCCGGAAGCAGGGTTTGCTTTTCCCTGGAAAGATGGAAAGGTAGTTCTCAATAATCTGTCTGAAAAGAATTTTATGTGGTGTTTAGAACATCCGGAAGAGGTGGAAAGTCTTGGGGTGGTTAAGAGAAAAACATCATGTAGCGTTCCGGCACTTGCAAGATGCGAATGTGGAGAAGAGATTTTCTTGGAAGACAGATATTATGGCTGCTGTCAGTGTCCGAATTGCGGGAAATGGTATGCGGTAGCTGGCTATGAAGTGAATCCACCAGACGAATGGGAAGAAGATTTGGAGGAAGACGAATGGTAAAGTGGAGCTTAATGGATTCGACTGGCTGTAAACAGCGGGGAGAAATAGAACTGGCTCAGATTCCCGGTGAACTTCTACGGTTTGAACGTGAAGCAGCAAGGGTTATGAAAAAGACTGGAGCAGATCATGTGCTTTATGGGATAAAAATTTATGGCACAGATGACCGATTGAAAACAGTGCAGTTTTATATGAATCCTATGGAAGACGAAGAATTTTATCGGCTTACAGGTCGAGTGAGAAATGCTATGATTTATGCCCTGCATAATCACAGTAAAAATCCATAGAGAACAAAACGGAATAATATAAACTTTCCGATTGACACCAGAGGTGGGTAAGTTAAGATAAGATTATAGAAAAACTTACCTGTTGGCAAGTTGGAAAGGAGGAAAAACCTTTGAGCAAGAAAAAGAAGCAGAAGAAAAAAGAACTGCTTGAACAACAGCTTCTCAAATACCAGAAAGTTGAATGTGTAACGAACATTATTCTGGCTGTTATCACTATCATTTCTGTGATAGTAACAGCAATTCTTAACTGGTTTAGCTGATTGAACAAACAGTTCTGTGGAGGGGAGCTGGAACTCCCTTCCGTCTGCTTAGTATAGCATAGAGAGGAGCGAAAGTAAATGAGGAAAACGAGAAGGACTTTGGTAGTGTTATTGGTGCTTCTGATTTGCCTGACAGTGCAGAGAGGGCTGAACATCTTGAATGGGATAGCGCTGATAATTGATGCAATCATGATAATTGTTTTAGCAACAGTAGAGTTAAGGAGGAGCAGAGATGGAAAATAATAAGACAATAACAGAGGAACAGTTTAGAGGAGTATGCAAGCAGACTTTACCGCATCTGAAAGAGCTGATTGAAAACCTTCGTGAAATCGGCTTTGATGGAATGACATCCATTACGGTTACTGGTGAAGGCTATATTTCATTGGATGCCTATGATAGTGGATGGAGTATGCTCAAAACAAGCAAAGAGAACGATGCACGAATCAGAAAAGAGTTTGATGAAGCAGTATAGGAGGGAGCAACGTGAAATATTGTATAGCAGTTCAGGAAACTTTGCGTAGGGAAATTGTTGTAGAAGCAGATAGTTTGCAAGATGCCTTAGATCATGTGGAAAATGAATACGACAAAGAAAATATCGTTTTGACGGCAGATGATGCGTGTACAGAACCGGATATTTTTGAAGTGGATTGGCATTCGAAAGAAGAAGTAGAAGAAATGGAGGAAGATTATGACATTAGGAAAAGCGGCGACAAGAAAAGTGAGGACTGGAGGAGGCACTTACAACATCGGTTTCAACGATGGGGATGAAACACAATTTTATGCGTATGATCTGGCAGAACTGTTAGAATGCTGGGTGGGATTTTGTGCAGAAAATGGATTTCAGACAAACAGCGTAGACTATGTGGAAAGGGTGTGTGAGTAATGGAAGAAGTAAAGAAGAGTGGGATTAACCATGTATTGAATATAAGTTTTAGCGTAATTGTGACTCCGGAAGATATAGATGACATTATGATATCAGCCCTGGAAGGTGGAATTACTCATTGGGCAAATTTGGCAAAAGTTCCAGAAGAAAAAAGAGTGGCAGAGTGGGGGCATGAACAGATTGCGAGAGATGGAGAGCTTCACATCCATGTAGTTGAACCGTTCGATCAGGATGATACAGAATGGTACATTCTTACGAAAGAAAAGTTTCTGAATGGTTTGGTAAAATATTTGAAGGAACCAAAGTATTCAGATTGCTTAGAATTTGTGAATCATGAACTAAGAATAGATACCTGCTATGTTGATGCAGATGTGGCAGACACTATTGTCCAATACGCATTATTTGGAGAGATTGTTTATGGGTAACGAGATAAATGGACAAATGAATATTTTTGATTTTATCATCACTTCCGAAGAACCACCGGTGCTGTTATATCCTGGAAATGAAGTTTTCGTTGTGACTAAAGGAGATATAGAGAGGTTCTATGTTGAAGAGAGAAAATCTTGGATTTGCGGTAGTGATAATGAAAACAGAGGATACAGTATATCGAATGGTAGAACATACAATGTTGTCACGAATATGGATATCGGGAGTTGCGCTTTTTTAGAACATGACAGGGCAAAGATGAAAGCGGAAGAATATATAAATAGCCATGATGTAATATTGGCTGATGATATACGGATTGTAAAGACAGTAGCGTATGGATACCGGAGAAAAGTAGATGACAGAGATATGGTGTCATTTTATTGTACTTTAGATAATGGGGAGTTGTACATGAAAGAGTTTATGACCTTTTGCCATATCGTGAAAAATACGAAAAAAGCAATAGAAAAATTTATGAGCCAGCAAGAGTTTGAGTTTGAAGATCCCGTTCGAATAAATTGTATTGTAAATCCGAAAAATATGTATAAATGCAAAGGAACAAATGATTGGCTTTATACAGAAGCGGGATGTGCATACGGGATAGGATAAGCACTCAGGAAGGATGTTGAAAATGTTAGAGGATAAGTATTTAGAGATACTTGAAAAACAAGATTGGTCAGTCAGCAGTTATGCAGATGATGGCAGAGTAGAATTTGAAAAATATTCGCCAGCAGGAGAAGATTTTTCCGTGTGCGTAAATGTTGAAAATTTTCCGGAAGCTGTAATGGAATATTATGAAAGTTTTGATATTGACGATCATGTTGAAATGTGGATAGAAGCAAGAAAAAACGGGGTAAGTGGTGTGCCGCCAACCCGTACCCTTGTAGCAGATGCAGAAGCTATTGATGATATGTTAGAACATCTTGCTTATGCGTTGGTAAACACAGAAGTTCCAGAGCAGAGCACTTGGTATGTTGAAAAATGGTACGATGAAGACCTGATAAATGCTTTAAAGGAAATCGGAGTGACAGTGAGTAAAGAGAACATAGAAAGGCTGAAGCTGGAATGCCTGCATATTTTCGATGATAAATCAGTAAGAAATGAAATGTTAGTAGATAAAGCAAGAGAGATTTTTAACTCTCAGATGCACCGTGAGAATTACGAATTGCCTGACTGTGTTTCAAGCAAAGATACTGAAAACGGAGAAAAGTAATGAAAGAAAAATTATGGCGTTATTGCGAGGAAGGAAAAGAAGAGCGATATACATTAAAAGAACTGGAAGAGTATTTCAGTAAAGAGCCTGGATTGCAAGAACAGAAAAATCAGGGAACGCATTTCTCTGATTGGTTAGGGGAAATGGAGCACATGCAGATATTGATACCGGAGGGATGTTAATGGAAATTAAACCAAGGAAAAAGAGTGATTGCGGCGGAATTATTATGATGCCATTAAAAGTGAATATTCCAGATCCTAATGATAAGTCATGGGAGGAGACAAAGTGCCCAGAATGCGGGGCAGTATGCTGGAAACGTCCTCTCCCAAAAGGATTTAGAGAAGATATGTTTAATGGAAAAATGTGTACTATGTGTGCATTAAAAAGAGGATTAAGGTAACAGGAGGGCAATATGGTAAACTTAGAGTTAGGGACTGTTGATAACGGGAAAAGCATGTCAGAGATTCTGAAAGATGCTTTGGAGGCGAAAGGATATTCACAGAGAAGTTTTGCAAAAAAGCTGGGTTATACGCCCCAAAATTTTTCACAAAGATTGAAAAAGAATTCCTTCACGGCAGAGGAGTGGAGAAATATGGCATATGAACTGGGGTACGAAGTAAAACTTGTAGAGATGGAAAGTGGAGTTGAATTTGAAAGCAGAAGAAAAGGGCATGGGCGGAGAGTACGTCAAGTAATCAATGGCGTGCTGTATGATACTTATAAGGCGGATATGCTGTGCGGAGATTTCTTTAAAGATGGGGCAAGCGAGTATACAGATGGCATGGCCTTTGAATTATATGTAGATTATTTTGGACGCTTTTTTGTTGCAAGATATACAGAGTGGGAAAACGGATCAGACAGTATCACTACGATCGGCAAAGAAGAAGCAGGAAAATTGTATAAGAAGTATGGAGATGGCACGTTGAAAGATAGCATCTTTATTTAGTTTTGATCCACGCTTACCATTTGGTAACTGAATTATAATTTGGGTAACATTATGAAATATGATGGAAATTACCAGACGGTAAGCTAGAATGATGATGTAACATAAAACAACCCCTCATGACGGGCATCATAAGGGGTTACAAAACGAGCTGAAAGCTACGGTTTTGATAATAGCAACGTCAGTATATCATAATCGTAGCTCCGGCGCAACAAGGGAGTGAATATATGCAGAATTTAGAGAGTTGCATCATCAAAATGAATGAAGTATCTGTGCTGATCCGCATGATTGATGACGTGTTTGTGAATGGACGCATGGGATTTTCAGACGATGATGACGGTCGCCAGCTGGAACAAGCATTGAACCTTTTGAGGGAACAGTTCGGGAAGAACCTAAAAGAACTTAGAGAAGTGTATTATGGAGGTGCGGTATGAGCAGATATGAATTTGAAGGAAAGAATTGCATGGTATATGCAGATGAACGTTTTGGAGAAATCCGTATGGTATTAGGCGAAAACGGAGAACGTAGATATGTAGGGATTGATATTGCGGAATGTATGGGATTTGAAGCTCCGCATAAGGCAGTGAAGAGGAGCAATATACCTGGGAAAATGGTAAAAGTTCCGTGGGTATCAGGAAACCGACATGGGGAAACAAATGCAAGGTGCTTTGACAAAAAAGAGGCAGAGAAGTTTATCAGAAATGGTATGCTGCCACCAAAAGGTTTTAAAGATTGGTTTTCAAAAGAAGTAGCCGTAGAAGAGAAAGTAGATACAGGTAAGGTTTCGTTGCAAGATACAGAGCCGAAGAGAGGAGAAGAAACGTTCGCTGGCGATAGCACAGGGGTAACTAAATTATTCACAAGATTAGATGAAATTATTTTAGAAATGTTGATGCTTAAAAAAGAATTGGCGGTAAAATTGGAAAAAACAATGTAAGATATCCGGAGGTTAAGCCTCCGGACTTTTTATACTGAAATGTCAATTTGTAAATTGATTTAGCGAAAATTACAAAAAATATAAATTACACGATTGACAATTACCAATAAGTAAGTTAAGATGATGACAAGATAAAAATTACCAAACGGTAAGAAAAGAGGTAAACACATATGATGATGTCAGAATTTATTGAGCGAGTTGGATTTGAACCGACAGCAGTAGAGTATCAGGAAATCGAAAGAGAGTATATGGGATGCGATGTTGACAAAGACCAGTTCTGTAAGGAATGGAAAAAGAATGGCGGCATCCAGCGGTTAATGAGATTGAGGGCCAGACGAATTGAAGAGCTAGAGGCGGAGCTTATGCAAAAGGATCGTCAGTATGATGAGATGGATACCAGGTATTGCAGCAGAATCAATCAGCTCCGGGCAGATATGAAAGACAAGCTGGACGAAGTGACTACGGAATACAATCGGGAAAAAGAAGAAGTGAGCAGAATGAGCAGACTTTATCAGGAAGCCATGACAGCAAAGAAAGAAGCGGAAGAAAAGTTGGAAACTATCAGGAAAGCGCTTGAAATCCTGGGAGTTGGAAAGGGGGTGGCATAGATGGCAGACAGAAGCAATCACCGACTGAACGAAGAGATTGAGAGCCACATCAGACAGTGGGACGGTACGATTCATGGTCAGATGGTAAAAAATATGTATGAAAATGGCACTAGCTACGAAGGGATCTGCGAGGTTATGCAGATTGACTGCGAAGATTATGAGGAGGTTTAAGAGATGTTTAAGTTAGAAATGAAAACCGGAGGTTCAGCATTCTGTGATCCGTATACTGGAGAAGAAGATGAATGGTATGAGGCTAGAGAAATAGCAAGAATCATGGATAAAGTCAGAGATGATTTGCTAGCAGGATTAGATCACGGAGTAATGATGGATACAAACGGGAACAAAGTGGGAGAATGGAGGAGGTAAGACATGGTAGAAGAGAAAAGATGGAAATTAGGAGAGGATATCGACAGGTATGACAATTTGTTGGATAGTATCTCTTTTGACGAACTTATTGTGACAGTTCACTGTAACTGCCGGGAAATCACTCAAGAGGCTGTAGAAAAAGAGCTGAATAGAATATTTGCAATCCGTATTCAGGATATGCAGTGTCTTTTGGAAAAGAATATTGATGAAATTATCGCAGAAGCAAAGAAAGGAAGGGAATCATAATGGGAAAAACGATGGTAAAAGTAGTAAATCCTTGCGTATGCAGTACATATCATGCAGATGTCTATGCGTATGCAAAAATTGAATATGAAGACGGGGGATTAAGTATCTGCGGAGTTGTTGGACCGAAAAGGAACGGCGATTGTACGGGATCGGCCGGACAATGCGTTGATGAAATTAGAAACGGGAAGCCGACAGAAGATTGGACAAATGAAATGCTCCAGAAATTCTGCGATATTTGGGAGAGATGGCATCTTAACGATATGCGTCCCTATTGTAAACATCAGAGAGAGCTTGGATGGGTTGAACAGTCACAAGAAAAAGTAAAAGTTATGAAATGGGATAGGACGAAAGAAACTTGGGAGAAGGCAAGAGCTGCTGAGAAAAGAGCGGTTGAATGTTTGAAAAAAGGAAAAACTTTCGTTCCAACACCGGAAGAAACAATTTATGCAAATGTCAGTTATGGCGTAACAACTTACAACGATGAATTACCAGAGCATCCGGAGTTTTATGAGTTTAAAGAGAGGGATTGTCTTGGACATTCGAACGTGGAATATAAAACGAGAGGTTGGATATCTCACAAAGAACATCCGCTTGGCATTCTTGGAAAACCTTGCCCGGTATGCGGTTACGAGTACGGAAGTTCATGGATTAAAGAGGAAGTTCCACAAGATGTTATAGACTGGCTGTTTTCTCTTCCGGAATCAAGAACGAAGCCAGCATGGGTTTGAGGAGGTGAATGAAATGAAGAGCTTTAAAAAAGTACTGAAAAGCACTAGAAAACTTTTTAAGCAGCTTTTGAAATTTGCAAATTAGATAATATGGAGGGACCTATGAAAAAGACAGCAAGAGTAATCGTAACGCTGAATTGCAATCGGAGATGCCCGGGGTGCTGTAATATAAACCTTCCGGAACACAGGAAAGTGAGTACAGATGAAGAATTGATGGGATATCAGGAGATTGTCATTACTGGCGGAGAACCTATGCTGATTCCAGGGAAGTTGTTGGAATTTATCAATAGAATGTGGGACAAGGGATACAGAGGAAAGATGTATCTTTACACTTCCTTTTGGAACGGAAAAGGAATCAGCAAAGAAATTCTGAAGGAGTTGGACGGATTCACCTTCACACTTCATGCGGAATGTACCGATGCAGATATCACGGCATTAAAAAACTTGTCGAACAGCGGTGTACTTCAGAATAAGGATTTCAGTAGTCGCCTGATTATCGACAAAAGAGTATATGAAAGATACGATCTATCAAATATCAATTTTTCTAGGTGGGACGTTATCCGCAAGCTAGAGTGGAAAGAAAAATGCGATACAGCAGAAAATGAAGAGTTACTGATTTATGCGTTGTAAATCGGCTTTAATAAGGCTGATTTTTATTTAACACACAAACTTACCGAACGGTAATAAAAATGCAACCAGAGGGCAATCAGAAAGCCCTATGGTATAAATATTTTAATCACAGGAGGAAAAAAGCAATGAGTGAAGTATTGGAAATTTTGAAGGAAGCAGTAAGAATTCTGGAAGCAGAAAAAGAAAGAGAGAAAACGGTGTCCGTAGAAGACCTTAAAGCTGGAGAAATTTTTTCAAAAGGAGGAAGGGAATTTATCGTCCTGAATCAAGAATCTGGGAAAACAAGAATCTGTTTGAATGGATATCACGGAGAAGATATGCAGTTTGATGCAGGAAATTGTCCGGATTACAAAAACTCTGATTTGAAAGAATATTGCGATACAGAAGTGTATGAGGAGTTTTCGGAAATTTTTGGCGAAGACAATATTTGTGACGAAGAAGTTCTTCTGATTACAATGGACGGACAGAAAAAATATGGAATCTGTAATTGCCGTGTAAGACCGCTGACATTTGACGAATGGCGTAAATATAACCAGTATCTTCCTGAGGAAGTATTTGACGAATGGTATTGGTTGTGTACTCCGTGGTCCACTCCGGATAGAGGTTGGGAACACAGCGTAGCTGTTTGCAACGCCGCCGGCAACCTCAACGCCAACAACGCATTCAACAGCGGTCGGTGCGCCCCGGCTTGCGTCATCTCATCATCAGTAAAAGTGGAACGAGTATAAAAATAGCGGTACGGGTGCGGAAGCACCTGTACCATTCAGAGGGAGAAAAGAATATGCAGATAGAGAATTGCCCGTTTTGCGGTTGCAGTGACCGTAGAGTAGGAATAAGAAAAATGGGAAACAAAGGTTATAGAGTGGTCTGTAGTAAATGTGGCTCTACCGGACCACATATAAATATTGCAGATCATGAAACAAAGAGTGCAGCTCAAGAAGTCGCAATAGAAAAATGGAATGAAAGGGTTTGAGAAAATGGACAGAGAGGAATTCATGCAGAAATTAGAAGAGTTGTTTGAGAATGAACCGGATAATAATAAATTTAATGCGGTTCTGGAAATGGCAGATGCATATGCAGAGAATGAGCACGAAACGAAAAAATTAGAAGAAAAGATTCAGTGGGGAAAAGACATATGTGCAGCAACAGGTGAAGATACGGATATCCTACCGGATCAGGTATTCATCTCGATAGCGGAGAAACTGGAAGATCGTATGTTGGAAAATAATGGTGACCTTGAATACGCAGTAGTGCAAGAGGTTCTGGCGGAATATGAAAAAAGTAAGAGGAGTTGAAAATATGTCAAATTTTGCAAAGAGATTTGCTCAGAATCAGAAAAACATACTCAGAAGAGAACAATATCTCAGAGTTAAAAAGATGGATCGCCAGCAGATGGAAGAGTTCTGCCGGAACTTATACATGAGTGGCTATGAAGATGGCAGAGAATCTGTTCCTGGTATAGACATTAAACAGATTGAAGAGGCGATTGCTGGTACGAAAGGTATTGGAGAGAGCAGACTTCGTTCTGTTATGCAGAATATAGAAGAAAAGTTTGGAGGCACAGAAAATGGTAGGAAAAGTATATAGAGGAGAAATTTATTACATTCATGAGGCAGAAGGAAGCGGAAGTGAGCAAAGCGGAGTAAGACCGGGAATAATTATCAGTAATAATATCGGCAATGAGTATTCTCCGGTAGTAATTGTTGTGTATCTTACAACTCAGGAAAAGAAGCCGCTCCCAACACATGTTAAAATCAATTCCTCAGTAAAGCCATCTATCGCATTATGCGAACAAATTGAAACAATTTACAAAGGAAGAATCGGCAGCTACATAGGACAGATTACAGAAGCTGAACAGAAAAACATAGATAAAGCTCTCGCAATAAGCATTGGAATTGGTGTCACGGCAAAGTCTGGAAAAGCAATAGAAACCTGGGCTAAAGCCTATACAGAAGACCTTACAGTTCCTATGGCTGAAGCGTTGAAAAAGGTCGTTCCGAAGTTGGATTTACCAGAAGAAGATTCCACGGAGCTTGCTGAGAAAAATGACAATATAGAATTACATGAAAGTGTAATACGTTTGGAAACAGAGCGAAATGTATACAGAGAGCTATACATGAAGTTGCTGACTGATATATCAGGAGGTCGATTGGCATGAACGAACAGAGAATATATTTAGAGGTTCCTGAATTTACGGGAGAAAACGTACCGGTTACTGTAGCAGCAACGGTTATGAAGAAAGATCAGCAGTTTATCCGTCAAGGGATTATCCACGGACTGTTACCTTTTGGGGTAGCCTTTAAAAAAGAAGGAAGCACTCAGTATGATTACTATATCTCTCCCCTGGAATTTTGGAAGTATACAGGATTTGTATATCAAGGCGAAAAAGCATAAGAAAATTACGAGAAGGGTTAAGGCTTGAAGAGCTACGACCCTTCTTAAAGACGAAGGAGGAATAATTTATGTCTGTGGATATTGCAATTTTCAAAAATGAGGAATTTGGTCAGGTTCGTTCGGTGATGATTGGAGATGAGCCATGGTTTGTTGGGAAAGATGTAGCTTTGGCACTTGGATATGAAAGAACAGCTGATGCAATCAGACAGCATGTTGAAGAGGAGGATAAGCTGACTCGGTGTTTTGCCGACTCAGGCCAGAACAGACAAATGTACATTATCAATGAATCTGGTTTATATGCTCTTATCTTCGGAAGTAAGCTGAAATCAGCCAAACGCTTTAAGCGCTGGGTGACATCTGAGGTTCTTCCAGCGATCAGGAGAACAGGGCGTTATGAAATGCCAAAACAAAAAGAGTTAATCAGCGCAAATGAACTGGCTGGAATCTTGAAACGCAAGCAATGCAAAGTGTGTTACCGTATTGATGGACTGATCAGAAAGCACCCAGAATATCAGAAAGACTTTGTGTCTGGGACATTTGAAAATGCTCAGGGAAGGTCCTTCCGGACATATTATTTGACAGAAGAAGGATTGCGTATATTCATCCGGCTATTAGAGGCGGATGGAACACGCAATAGCGTTAATACTGTGAGAGGAATACAGATGATTCGTTCTATGTATCCGGGAATTGTAAAAAACATGCTTACTGAAAGAAAATCAGAAGTTTTTGTGGGAACAGGCACTCTTCGGCAGCGATTCCAAAAGGCAGAAGCAGTTTTGGAGATGTTTGAACAGTATTATCTGGGAAAGGATTTTTCTGAATTTGATGAAGAAGAAAAGAATCGGTTTGATGCAGCCCTGTGTTTGCTTCACGATCAGGTGAAAGAAATTTTAAGTAAGGTAACAGAATCAGAAAGAGGCGAGAAATTATCATTTTGGTAAGTTTTGAATAGAATATTGCCCGAATGGAGAAAGTAGCATATACTGAGGGTGGAATATTAAAACGCAAGAAAAAAGGAGGTGCGATTATGGCAACTGTATTTGATGTGGCAAAATATATTTTGCATAAAATGGGACGTATTAGCACCTGGAAACTCCAGAAACTCTGTTACTATTCGCAAGCATGGCAGCTTGCATGGACTGGCAGAAGTATTTTTGAAGAGAATTTTGAAGCATGGGCAAATGGACCGGTATGTCCTGAGTTATTCTATGAACATCGGGGAATGTTTGCGGTAGGAGAAAGCGATATTTCAAGAGGAGATGCAAATAATTTATCCGATGATGAAAAAGAATCTATAGATATTATCTTGAAGGATTATGGCGAGCTGGAGCCATATACATTAAGAGAATTGTCTCACAAAGAATCTCCGTGGAAAGACGCAAGAGGTAATTTGCCGGAAGGCGCAAAATGTCAAACAGTAATTACCAAAGCGAGCATGGGAGAATATTACGGAAGTTTATAATTATGGCAAAGAAAACGAACCGTAAAGGGTCTTACTCAGCGTCTAAGAAAACGGTATCCAGTGAATCGCATAGCACTGACGGGAAGAAAGTAGTCTGGTGCTTCGATATGATAGACCGTTCTGGAAAATTTGCTTTTGACTTGGAACGAGAAGAATTTCAACATAAAGAATTTATGCAGAAGATGGTTGATTACAGCAGTATGACTTGGAGTGAAGTGAAAAGGCAAACGCATGATAATGGAAAATCCAAGCATCATTTCTTGTCTGAAGATTCATTGTCGAAAGAAGCGCTTGAAAGAATGCAATCAAGACAGCTGGGAGAGTATTCGGATTCCATATTTTCATTTGCGTTGCAGAACAAGTTGAGAATTGTAGGGATTCGGGAAGACGAACACTTCCACGTTCTCTGGTATGATCCGGAACATGAAATTTGCCCTTCCAAGAAGAAAAATACATAAAATGTTGATAATGCTTTTCGTTGTAAAAAAAGTGTTGAAAAGTGCTAAAATGTCATAAAAAACGGTACGAAGGTAACGAGCAGGTAACAAAATACCTGGAAAATGCCGTAAAATTAGGCTTTCCTGTTTCTATTCAGGAAGCAGCTGAGAACGGAAAGTTCTAAGAAACAGCAATACACAAATTTAAATAAAAGAAAATGCTATATTGGGATAATTTCCGGCATAGCATTTTCTTTTTTTATATTTAATTTTTCTATAACTGGTATAAGGAGCAGGCAGGATTTATAAAGAAGCTAAAGAAAATTTGGACTATTATACGAAATAAAGATTTTTATTATTCTGAAATTATACTTAATAAGAAAGATTGGGAAGAGTATAAAAAGTGGGTAAATGAAAAATGAGAAAATGTTGTTAAGGGAGCTTGGAAACAAACTCTCTTTTGTTTTGCCAAAGAGGCAGGAGAGGAGTTTGAGGTGTAAGGTGAGATGTTCCTTTCTACCCCCCCCCTAACGGAGGAAATGCCGGTCATGGACCGGCATGTTATGAAAAAGAAAAAGTTTTATCTATATAAAAAAGGTGTTGTCCTTTGTTTGATTACTATCATACAAAGGAAATGTGACAAAATTGTGATGAAAAAACAAGAAAATGATGAACAAATGGAAAAGAAATTTGCAATCGTGAAAAACGGTGCTAAAATGGAAGAAAAAGCAAAAGATACAATGGGAGGTGGCAGAATGCAGTATGAAGGACAAATTTGCAGGGCGCCGATGGAGCGGGGATCTTATATGCTCCCGGTCGCGGTCGGGTGCTCTTATAACGCATGTAAGTTTTGCACACTTTTTAAACATTTACAGTATCGGGAATTGCCGATTGCACAGATTGAGGAGGAATTGCAAAGAGTAAAAGGGCTGAATGGAAGGCCGAGGAGAGTGTTTCTTGGGGATGGAAATGCATTTGGAATGAAGACGGAGAGGCTTCTTAAGATTTTGAAACTGGTTCGTGAGTATTTTCCGGATGTCACGGAGGTGAATATGGATGCTACCGTGACAAATATTCAGGAGAAGAGCGATGTAGAATTGAAGAAGCTATGGGAAGCTGGAGTGCGGCATTTGTATCTTGGAATCGAGAGCGGACTTCCGGATGTGCTGGAATGGATGCATAAAGATCATACGCTGGAGGAAGCATATACAGCGATTGATAGGATTAAACGTGCGGGAATGATCTATGATGCCCATATTATGACTGGAGTTGCAGGAAGAGGCAGGGGGACAGAAAATGCAGAGAAGACGGCGGAGTTTTTAAATGTGACAAGACCGAGGCATGTAATTAATTTTTCAATGTTTTTGCATCAGGAGGCACCGTTATACCGTGACATCGAGCAGGGAAATTTTTTGCCGGCAGATGAGCTGGAAAATTTGATGGAGGAAAAATGTCTTTTGGAACATTTGCAGGTGAATGGGTTAAAGTATGATGGTTTCCATGATTTTGTACAGTTCCGTGTGAGAGGAACCTTTCCGGAGGACCGGGAGAAGATGCTTCGGAAAGTGGAAGAGGCAATTGAGAAAAATAAAAAAGAAAGGCCGGTTTTTGCAGTGATTTAAGGTGATTTTTCAGAAAAATTATGTTATACTGTATCACAAGTGAAGCGTTGCAGAGGAATTTTATCTGTGGCGATGTGACAAATAGAAAAAGGAGGCATTACAACGATGTATGCAGAATTTGATGAAAGTTTAGTAACAGGAAATGAGATGATCGATTCCCAGCACAAAGAGTTGATCGCAAAGATTAATTCACTTGTAGAGAGTTGTGAGAAAGACGGTGGAAAGGTTGCAGCGATCAAGATGTTAGATTACCTTGCGGAGTACACAGAATTTCATTTTAATGCAGAGGAAAAGCTGCAGGAGGAAATTGAATAT
Organism: Faecalimonas umbilicata; assembly: GCF_004346095.1. GTDB lineage: Bacteria > Bacillota > Clostridia > Lachnospirales > Lachnospiraceae > Faecalimonas > Faecalimonas umbilicata. The sequence continues at coordinate 29,902 of NZ_SLZV01000019.1, forward strand.
CCGGGAATCGAGGAGCACAAAAAGCAGCATCAGGAATTATATCGTGTAGTAGACGAACTTCACGAGATGTTAGAGGAGCAGGAAGGACCGACAGAAGAGTTTGTAGAGCAGGTAAATAGAAATGTGATTCAGTGGCTTTACAAACATATCAAAGGTTTTGACCGTTCCGTAGCTGAGTATAAAAATTTAAGAAAGAGCAGTGAACTTTTGTAGGAACACAGTAATAGAAAGGATTGTAGGCATCGAAATAGTAGATGCTGCAATCCTTTTTGCTGTCTGAAAACTTATTTGAAAAACAGAAAAATATATGCTGCCACGGCGATAATGAGAAGAAACAGAATGATCATGATAGTAAGAATGACTTTGTCCTTTGTCTCGGAAACATCTTCTTCGTCCTCAATCTCAAGCATATTCCGATAATTCTCGCGAATGGTGCGCTCGGATTTTTCACGAATATGCTTTGGTGGAATATTGGAATACGTCTGCTGTTGTGACGGAAGTTTATATCTTTTTTTGCAAGTATGGCATAAGCCGTAGGAGCTGTCTTTTTTACTGATGGCAAGCTCCTTACCACAGTGTGGGCATTTCATAATGACTACCTCTCTTTGCTTTTGTTTATACGAAAATTATAACAAACTTAAATCTAATGTACAAGTTAGAAATCGGATGAAATTCAAAATAGGATATGATATGATTGGAGTACGAAAAAGTGAGGGGGCAAAGAGGATGAGAAAGAATCTGGAACGGTATTTTGCAGAGCGCAGGGAGAAGAAAAAAACAGGGAATATCCGTGTCACCTATGAGGAATTGCTTGAGCAGGCAGCGGGAAACGAAGAGAGAAAGCTCCTGGAGATCAGAACCGGGAGAGTGAGGGAGTTTCAGCAGCTTTTGGAAGCGTTTGTTCAGGAGGGAGTGTTAAGTCCGGTGAAAAGAAGTAAGAAACCAGGATATCTGGCGACGGTCTATGAACGGTATGAGATTGTCGGCAATAAAGAAAAAGTGGTGGAAGATCCGGAATATCTTGCTCTTTTGCATTCATATGTGGGCACGAAGGTGCTTGAATTTTATAAGAGAAACCGGAGAGCGTTTGAGCAGGATCGGGAAGCGATTGATATACTCTATAACTACTATTGCAGGATAGAGAAAGTATGGATGACTGCAAATGAACTTGGCTATTACCTGTTCGGGGATGAGAAAGCATTCGAACAGCCGGAGGGAGAAAAAGAGAAACAAGCGTCAGATGAGCAGGAAATGAGTACGGAAAAGGATGGTGGGGGAAGGCACAGGAAAAAGGCCGGAGCTTACACGCATCTGTTAAATCGGATGGGATTTGACATAGAGACGGATCTACATGCTTTCTATACGAAAGAGCCATTTATTTGTCAGGTGCGCCCCTCTTTTTTTGAAAAGAATATCAGGAAAATTTTGATTGTAGAAAATAAAGATACGTATTTTCGGATCAAGAACGGAATATATGGAAAGGAATATGATTGTGTGATTTACGGGGAGGGGTGGAAGATTATAAGAGCCTTTTCTCTCGCAGAAGAAACTGGTATAATGGAGACAGATACCATAGAATATTTTGGAGATATCGATCCCGAAGGGTTTGCGATTTATTATGAATTAAAAACACAGTATGCATCGTATTCGATCCGGCTGAAGATGGAGTTTTATGAGAAGATTTTAGAGGCAGTCAGAGGAAGTGAGAGAAAGCCCGGGAAAATCAGAGGGAAGATTCAGAATCGGGCGCGGGAGGTACTACCATCTGCCCTTCAGGAATTTGATACAGAGACAGCAGATTTTTTGCAGAGAATGATGTTGAAAGATCTGTGCTATATCCCGCAGGAAGCACTGATTCTTGTCGGGGAAGCAGAGGTGGAAAATACTACAAGGAGAATCAGAAGTAATGGAGTTACATAGAAATTTGCTTGAGGAGATCCGGGCGGAACAAGGGCTTCGGATGGAGAGTATGAAAAAATATTATCCATTTTTTGAGATTGTCAGTCATGATCTGAAGCAGTTTCAAAATGGAAAATACAAGTCGATTGACATAGGATATGTGTTGATGGCAGTGCTTAGAATGTTGATCGAAGAAAATAATTTTAACAATACCGGAGTAACTTATACGGACTATTTAAATTTTGTCATTCCGTTTTTGGAGAGTGAGTTTGCACTGGACTGTACACCGGAAGAGTATGCTCAGCTTGCAGGGTATGTGTTTGATAAGATAAAAAATGACGGAAAGCCGTTCTCCTATGAATTTTATGATCCAGAGGAGAAGATCCGGAAGGTTGCCAGAGTATGGCTGATGAAAAGTCATTTTCAAGAAGGAAATATTTATTATTACATTACGGAGAGTGGGATTGAATTTTATCTGAACACAAAGGAGTTCAAAGAAGAAAGCAAGATTAGTATACAGCAGCTTCTTTTGGAGAAGATGATCCGCACCCAGAACTTCAAAGGCGGTCGTGAGATTGTAAAGAGAATCTGCAATGAGGTACTCAAACTGAAAATGCAGAAGAGAGAAGTACTGCAGGTACTTGTGCATGATTTGAAAAACGGACTTTCTCTCTACCGGGAATTTTTTCAGGAGAGTGTCTGCTGGTTTGATGAGGAACACGATCTGTTTATGAAAAATACGAGGCTGATTGCCGGGGCAATGTCCATGCTATCTCCGGTTGATCAGATCAAAAATAAAGAAGAGATCTTTTTGCTGGATAGCGAACTGAAGCGGGCGATGGCGATGCATTCAGAGTTATTGAGTGAGTGTATGGATTTGAGGAGAAAAGTCGACAGTATGGTGGAACAGGGGACATTAAACGCGATTCGTCCGGTTGTCTATTTCCGTCAGTTTCTTGAGACGGCCCTTAAAAAAGATGATGTGGAACAATTGAAATTGCTTGCGGAGCCCTTGTTTCAGGCGAAAAAGAAGAAGATGTTTGATCTGAAGCGGCTGGATGAAATGCTGGCATTACGCCGCGGTATGGATGAGGAACGTGAGGAGATCGAGTCAGAGGAAGAGGCGGATTATGTCTATGATGACGAACTGGAAGAACAGCGGATCAGCAGCAATTACCGGATCCTTGTGCGGGAATTGTTTGTGATGTTGAAGAAAACAGACTGTTTCACGCTGCGGGAGTGGAATGAGCAATTAGAGGTACGGTATGGACAGAAGATTTTTGCAAATGGAGATTATTATTCGTTCCTCGTCAATCTGTGCCAGAAGCATGAGATTGTAATTCGGGATGCAGTAAGACACCCGGCGACAAATTTTGAGGCAGTTTTGAAACAATATTTTGAAATAGAAGGCACCGAGGAAGAGTTGCAGATGGATTTTTGTCTGGAAACACTGACGGATGAGGAACCAGTTACTTTTCTCGAATGTTTTTCGGTGACGAACATAAGAGTGGAAAGGATGAATGGAGATGACAGAGCAGACGCTGGAAACAGGGATTGAGATTTTTGCCAGACTGATCAATCAGGAGGCAGTAAAATATCAGGGCGAACATACGAAGCTCTATGAGGCATATACGCAGAATGGAGACATATTTGATACGGTAAATAAGATTACAAAGGCGCTGAATCTGGAGATTTATGATTACCGGGGAGGGTTGTATCTGACACCGGGAGAATCGAATCATGTTTTTGGATATACGAATGAAGAACTAAAGGAGATGATCGGACTTCGGCTCAATCGGGAATTGTTCCTTTGCTACTTCATTATTTATCACATCATCACAAAATTTTATACAGATTCAGCGACTTATACTTATCAGGAGTATGTCAAGGTTCCGGAAATTGTGGAAGCAGTAGATGCTTCTTTTCAAGGGTTGGCGGAGAAAGTGGAGACGCTTGCACTGACAGAGGTGGAGGAATACAGTTTTGAGCAGATGGCGCTTGCCTGGGATTTGCCACTTCTCACCAATGAGGACAGTTCCGTGATCCGGGCAGAAAAAGGTTCCCGGGCAGGAATGGTAAAGAAGACATTTCAATTTCTGATCCGTCAAGGATTGTTTCTGGAAGTGGAGGATCGATATTATCCGACAGACCGTTTTTCGGCGCTGATCGAGAGTTATTTTGAGTCGGAGCAGAGTCGTATTTATGAGATTATGACAGGAGGTAGAGACGATGCCGCATATTAACAGAATCCGGGTAAACAACATCAAATATAACGTGGGAACTCAGTTTTATGACGACTTGTGCCTTCGGTTTCAAGGAAAAAACAGCCTTTATGATCTGGCAAATGGAGGGGGAAAGAGTGTTCTGATGCTTCTGCTTTTACAGAATCTGATCCCAAACTGTACACTGGATGACAAACAGCCGGTAGAAAAGTTGTTTCGGGGAAGCACCGGGAGCAGTGTCATCCACTCTTTGATCGAGTGGGACCTTGACAGGCCGGATCAGGAAGAGTGTGGATTTCGGTTTATGACGACTGGATTCTGTGCACGAAAGAAGGCAGATCGGATCAAAGAGGGGGAGGAGGAAGTCTCATCTTCGGCGATTGAATATTTTAACTACTGTATTTTTTATAATGAGTTTAATGATTATGATATTTTAAATCTTCCTCTTGTAAATGGAAAAGAGCGGATTACCTTTAAAGGGCTAAAAGAACTCATCAAACGGCTTCAGGCCGAATCAAACCGGAAGCTTTCAGTGAAAATTTTTGAAAATTCCAAAAGTGAATATCAAAGTTTCATTGCAGGCCATGGATTATATGAGAGTCAGTGGAACATTATCCGCGGGATCAATAAGACGGAAGGTCATGTTCGTACTTATTTTGAGAGCAATTATAGGACAAGCAGAAAAGTAGTAGAGGATCTTTTGATCGAGGAGATTATCCAAAAGGCATACCAGCTTCAGACCGGGAAGGAAAAGGATGCTGAAGAACTGGCACAGACACTGTTGGATATCCGGGAACAGATGGTAGAACTGTCAAAGAAAAAGGAGCAGATTTCTAATTACGACAGGCAGATTACGGTGATTCAAGAGTTTTTGACAAAGTTTGAACCATTGTTACAGAACTTTGAACTGTGCAGGGAAAATGAGCAGAAGACAAGCGTATTTTATCATACCCTCCTTGATGAAAGAGAGCGGATTGAGGCAGAAGCGGAGCAATTGGAGGAAGCGCTGCAGAACATGCAGGAACAACAGCAGGAAACGGAGCGAATCTTGTTGACTTTAGATCTGCAGGAACTGGAATGTCATCTTGATGAAGCCAATTATGAAAGAGAACAGAAGGAAAAGCAGAAAGAGCAGTTGAAAGAGGCAGTCGAAGAATTAAGACAGACTGTGACAGAGAAAGAGTCTGTCCAATATTTTCTTAATTACGCAAAAGCACAGTCGCGGGCACATACTATCGAGGCAGAGATGGAGCGGATGAAGCAGGGAAATGAGGAACTCTACCAGTCTTTGCTGGAGATGACTGCCCAGAAAAAAAGAAAAGATGAGCAGATTTTTGAACAGCTTAACAGGCAGAAAGATGAGGCTGAGAAAAATCGAGAGACTTCCAGAAGAGAAAAGGAAGAGGCAGATAAAAAGGAGCGGGAAAGCGATAATGCCCGTGCTGTATTAGAAAGCCGTCTTATAGAAAATGAGAAAGAGCGCACCGCTCTGCAAAAAGAAATCGGCGAGGGGATGAAAGCATTCCCATTTCTTCTCCGGGAGCAGATTAAGGATACGATCATAGAAAAAGAAAAGGAAGAGGATGCCGAGCGAGAGTCGAAGAGAACGCTGGAACAAGAGTGTGAGACGATAAAAGAACAGCTTCAGTCAGACAGGCTGATGGCTAAGGATCTGGAGCATGAGGCAAAGGAATTGCATACAAAAGAGGAGGAATGTCAGGCACAGCTGGCAATCTATGAGGAGCTGACAGAAAAAGTAGCACAGAGAATGGAAGTATATGGCGAGAAAGATGTCTACCGGTTACTGGAGTTGTTAAAGGAGAAACAGCGGGAGACGATCATTTTGCTCCATGACGGACAGAACCGTCAGTCAGAACTGCAAAAACAGCTGGGGCAGCTTCAAAAAGGAATTTTATTCCAGGTAACTCCGGAAGCAGAGCAGCTGAAAGAGTTTCTTTACCGAAAATACGGGGATGGAGTGCTTGGCACAGAGTTGTTAGAGCAGATGCAGGGGGAGAAAAAGGAAGAGGTGCTTGGTCGGATTCCATACTTGCCGTACAGCATTGTCGTCGGGCACCGGGTCTACGAGAAGATCCTTGCAGAACCAAAACCGGAAGAGTGGCAGAATGTAAGCTGGATGATTCCGGTCGTGGATCAGACATATCTGGAGCATGGACAGTTTGATGCAGGGGACGGAGTGATGTTTGCAGGAAAAGAAACTGCGTATTTTCTGGAAAAAGAGCAGCTGGAAAAAGAAATACACCGGACAGAAGAAGTATTGGATCTGGAACATAAAAAGCAGGAACAGTTGAGAGAACAACAGAAAGTGCTGACAGCGGACACAGATGGCGTGCAAGAGTATGTGACAAACTATTTCGAAAACTATGCCGGCTGGCTGGAAGAACAGCAGGAGAGAAAAGAAAAAAGAGCACAGGTGATGGAGGCACAGGAACAGTTAAAAGAGAAGGAAAAGAAACTGTGTGCAAGAGCTGCAGAGCTGGAGAGAAAGATTCCTGAAAGTGCAGCAAAGATTAAGAAACTGGCAGAGGAGATCCTGTCCTTGCAAAGGCTGGAGGACACATTTGGAAAGTCAGATCTTGTGGAAGCAAATCAAAGGGAGTGGAAGGAAAAGAAAGCAGAGCTGGAACTGGAAAAGGAAACACTTTGGAGACTGGTGCAGGCAAAAGAGCGGGAGATTTCTGAGGCAGACGGACGAATCCGGCAGATTACGGCACAGATTATGGAACGGAAGATGGGATGGGAGAGATATGCTGCCTATTATAAAGAAGAGATTCCGATCCAAGAACCGATTCCGGAACGTCTGGAGGAAGAGTTGGATGGTGCCATCGCAGCATTTGAAAAGGAAAATAAAGATGTAAGAGAAAAAAGCGAGACACTTCAGGTCATCCGGGAACAGATTACATCCTATCTGCGAGAATTAAGAATCAGAAAGGCAGATGTAAAGATGCTGGAACAGCTCTATGAGGAGCAGAAACTTGCGGAAGTGTCCGATGAAGAGATTGAGGCGCAGAAAGAACATCTGATGGAGGAAGAGAAGCTATTACAAAGATGTGAGAAAAAAGTATCGGAGCTGGTACTTGCATGTACGCGATTCCAGTCACAGGCAGATGTGATCGCCGGGCAGATCAGGGAGAGATTCTACCGAATCGAGCGGCTCCCGATTGCAGCAGGGACGATTGAGATAGAGAAGGAACGGCAGAAAGAGCTACAACAGCAGTGCAAGAGAGAACTGGCAGAATTGTTCCGGAAACAGAAGGAAACTGGAAAAGCGCAGGAAGAAATCCAGACGATGATCGGAAAGATTACATGGGTTGCAGAAGAGTATCACATCAAAGATATGTCCGTCAAGACACTTCCAGGATTTGTTATTTTAGACTGGAAAGAAACCGAGCGTCAGATCATGAGTGGATGGCAGAAGATGAAAGCGAGAAAAACAGCGGCAGAAACTGCATTTGGCAAGGCAAAGGCGTGGTGTGAAGAGACGCTGACCGGACTTGGCGCAGGAAGTTTTGCACTGCAGATGAAAGAACAGATCCCGGTTCCGCAAAGTTTTGAGGAGGCAGATAAGACGATTAAGCGGTTGGAAGAAGCATGTGTGATGATCCAAATGGGAAGAGATCAGATTGAGGAAAGCCTTCGTGATATCGAGAAGATTAAAAGTAGTTTTGAAAATCAATGTTTACAGCGGTGTAATACGATCCGCATGGAACTGGATAAGTTTCCGAAACTCAGCAGTATTATGATCGATGAGAAACTGACGCAGATCGTCCGGTTGAAGATTCCATATGTGAGAGAAGAACAGCAGCAAATGCAGATTTCCAATTATCTTGGACAAGTGATTGAAAACCTGGAAAAATACGAGACCGAGCAGGAAAAGAAAAAATATCTCATTCAAGAACTGTCGATGAAGCGGATGTTCTCGGCAATCGTCACAGATATGAACCGGATCAGTCTGGAACTTTACAAAAGAGAGCGGATCAAAGAACAGAGCCGCCACCTAAGATACGAGGAGGCAGTTGGAAGTACCGGACAGTCGCAGGGAATCTATATCCAGTTTTTGATCGCAATCATCAATTACATTGCAAGTATTCATTCCTACCATGCAAATGAGGAGTCTCTAAAGAAAGTAATCTTCATCGACAATCCATTCGGTGCGGCGAAGGATACATATATCTGGGAACCAATCTTTGCGATGCTTGCAGCAAATCGGGTGCAGCTGATCGTGCCGACAAGAGGTGCGACACCGGCGATCATCGGCAAATTTGATGTCAACTATCTGCTCGGGCAGAAGATGGTCGGACAAAAACAGCAGACCGTTATTGTAGATTATCGCAGCAAGATTGATGTAGAAGAAGCTGAGTATGTAAAAATGGAATATGAGCAGGCAACACTGTTTTAACAGAATAGATGCAGGGAAGGTGCTGCAAATGAAATAAGCGTGCAGCATCTTCATGCACAAGAGAGGAGTAGAATGTTAGATAAGAAAGAATTTCTTCAGAAATACAGAATTTCAGAGCAGGATTTTGAGGAGGCAAAGATCAGTTGGGAAGAACTGACAGCAATCTATGAGAATTACCAGTCTATGGAGACGACGCTCCGGGAGATCGGAAAAGATTTTGTAGATGAATACCTCTATGACATCCAGAAGGCGGGGATCCATTCTTACCGTTACCGAACGAAGGAACCGGGACATCTTCTGGAGAAGATCATCCGGAAACGAAGAGAAAATTTCCAGAAGTTTGACCGGATCGACCGCTGGAATTTTCACAAATATTTTACGGATTTGATCGGTATCCGCGTGTTCTTCCTCTACCGTGAGGACTGGATTCACTTTCATCAATATATCACGTCGGTATTTGAAAATGATCCTGCCCAGTATGTGGAAAATCGTCTGGAAGATTTTGATGAGGATGCGGATCACTATTATATTGCAGAGCGGCCAAAAGTGTATAAGCGGGCGGGAGACAGTCGAATTTACGATGATCAGCTGATCGAGATCCGTTCCGGGGGAATTTACCGTTCCTTGCACTATATTATCAAATATAAAGGGCATTATGTGGAGATTCAGGGAAGAACGCTCTTTGAGGAAGGGTGGAGTGAGATTGACCATGATATTGTGTATCCATATTTCAAAGATGATATTATGTTAAATGATTTCTCTACATTGCTGAACCGGCTTTCCGGGATGGCAGACGAGATGAGTTCTTATTTTCGGCGCATGAAAATGATGCGTGTTGAGGAGGAGCAGGAGAAGGAGCATGAGAGATCCGTTTAAAGTACTTGGAATTGAGCCAACTTCAGATAAAAAACAGATCAAAAAGGCGTATGCAAAACTAGCAGCGCGCTACCACCCGGAAGAATACCCGGAGAAATGGCAGGAAATCCACGAAGCATACGAAGCAGCAATACAGTTTGCTTCCGCAATCGGGGAAGATGCTTGGACAGAGGAAGAAGAGCAGAAAAAAAGTGATTCTTTCAGTGGCTTGGAGAACAGGGCAGAAGCTGATTCTATTGTTGTTTGGGAAGAAAACACAGAGCAAAAGACTGCGGTAGAAGTAAGCGCAGAAAAAGAATATATAGACAAAGATGCTGTGCCGGAAAGCGTTCCGGAGGCGATTTCCCTGGAAAAGTCAAAGGATATCGAGGAAGAGGAAACTGCTTTTGATTTTGAGTATATTCTTTCAAAACTGGAGAAAGTTCAGAAAGAAGAGCAGGACCGCATCTTGCAGGAGCTTCTAACCTTTTTGGAACCGTTAAGAGAGGAACCGGAACAGGAAGCAGTGTTGTGGAATGTATTTTTTCAGTCTGCAGTTTTTCGGGAAAATCAATTTCAGCCGGTGTTATGGGAACTTTGTGGAGGAATTTTTGCCGAACGGAATGTTTCTGAAAAGTCATTTCACATCATCTGTCGACAGATTGCGCTGACCAGACAAGAGCTGGAGGAGAAACTACAGTCCTCCGGGTATATTCCGGAACATCTGGAGCAACTGAATCAGACACTGAACAGAGTTGCGCGTGCACTGGAAGCAGCAAGGGAACTTCCTCCGACAGGGAAAAAGAAACCTCAGAAGCACAATGGAAACATCCGAAAAATGATCTATCTGCTAGTGGCAGTATTTAGTCTGCTTGCATTCCTGATTCTTCCAAGAACGAGGGAGGACAGTGAAACATGGGGTCAGCAGAGAGAAGAGCTGGCAGAAACTATGGATGCAGCAGATAAGCTGATTGAGGATACAAAGTCTGCCGAACGTGACCTTCAGCTGGCAAAAGAGGAACTGCAGAAGGAAGGGGAACAGTCGCTGTTAACGTATCTTACGGAAAAATATGCGGGTACGGAAGTTAGCGTTCCGGAATATCATGTCTATGTTTCTTCGGTTTCGGGATGGGATCATACTTACATGGGGGTAGAACTGCGAAAGAAAGGGACCGAGAAAGTGTTTGCGTGGTTATGGAAAGATGAAGATGGGGAGAAATACTTTGACACTTTGCAGGCAGAAGCGGTGGAAGCAGCCATGCAGGCGGAAGTTGTGGCAGTAACTGGAAGTGAGGAAGCATTTGTGAAAACAGAAGTGGCAGAGATCAACAGCACTTATGGGAAACTGCAGGTGCCATGGCTGGGACAGACCGGATATCATACAAAATTTGAGCAGGATCTGGAAAGCTTCTGGAAGCAGGAGAAACAGTATCGTCTGACGAAGCCGGGAAGTGATCAGATGATGGAGGCATTTGCCGGAGAAAATCAGAATACAAGATACTGTAATGACTATTTTGTATTCTGTCTGAAGGATCCCGTGGGGACAACATTGGAAAACTATGTGAATGTGATGCCGACGAGGGCAGAAGAGTTTGCCCGGTATGAGGCAGCGCTTTGGCAGCTACAAGAAAAATACAGTATAGAGCTGGAAGTGGCATTGTACCTTCCGGAAGAACGGATGCCGGTGACGATGCTTTATAAAAAAGGAAAGGTCTCTGCACTGGAAGGAATTATTGTGACGGGAACAGAAGCAGAAACAAAAAAAGAAGACGCCTATCAACTGATTGAGGAAGTCTATGAGAGAAAGGGTGGAGGAAAATGAGAACGATTGGAATTGACCTAGGGACAACGAACTGTCTGGCAGCCGTGTGGCAGAATGGGGAGAGTGTGCTGATCCCGGACAGCAGCGGGGAATATCTGACACCGAGCTTTGTGAGCGTGGATGGAGATCGGATTTATGTAGGAAAGACGGCAAAGGAGCGGATGATTGCACATCCTGATGAGACGGCAAGTGTATTTAAGCGATATATGGGGACGGACAAGCAGTTTTCCCTCGGCGGTCGACGGTTTCGTCCGGAAGAACTTTCTGCATTTTTGTTAAAGAAGATGAAAGAAGATGCGGAGGAATTTTTGCAGGAAGAAGTCGGTGAGGCAATCATCAGTGTTCCGGCATATTTTAACGATAAAGCGAGAGCTGCCACAAAGCGTGCCGGGGAGCTGGCAGGACTACGGGTAGAGCGTATCATCAACGAGCCATCTGCAGCAGCGCTTGCCTGCCAAAATATAGAACAGCGGGAAGATGCCACAATTCTTGTCTTCGATTTTGGAGGAGGAACTTTAGATGTCTCCCTTGTAGAATGTTTTGACAATGTTGTTCAGATTGAGGCGGTCAGCGGGGACAATCATCTTGGAGGAAGTGATTTTGACAGTGTGATCGCAAAATATTTCTGCGAGAAACAGAATCTGTTGTGGGATTCACTGGATGAAAAGTTAAGAGCAGTGATCATAAAAGCGGCGGAGCGATGCAAGATGGAACTGACAGCTGCGAAAGATGCAGTGATGCGGGTAAGATATGAGGAGCAGTCATGGGATCTGAGTCTGACCAGACAAGATGTAGTGCATATTGGAGCAGAGATTTTCCGAAGGATGGAGAAACCGGTGAAGCGTGTTCTGCTAGATGGAAAGGTTTCGCCAAAAGAACTGACAGAGGTTGTTCTTGTGGGCGGTTCCTGCAAAATGGAGATTGTAAGGCAGTATTTAAGCTATATTTTGGAAGGAAGAAAGATTGAGATGTGCGATCCGGACCGGATGATTGCGCGGGGGCTTGGTGTTGTCGTCGGGATCAAAGAGCGGGACGATGAAATCAAAGATATGCTTCTGACAGATATCTGTCCATTTTCGCTTGGAGTCGGCGTTCGGAATCATGATGGAAGCGACAGAGATATGATGAGCATACTAATTGAGCGGAATACTTCTCTTCCTGCCAGCAGAGAAAAACGGTACTATACTTCCCATGACAATCAGACAGAGGTTGTCGTCAATGTCTATCAGGGGGAAAATTACTACGCAGATGACAATCTGCCTCTCGGACAGATCCAATTTCATGTTCCTCCAAAAAGGGCGGGAGAGATTTATATTGATATCCGGTTTACCTATGATATCAATGGTCTTTTGGAAGTACAGTTACATACGCCGGAGACCGGTCAGAGACAGACGATGGTCATCCAAAAGGAGGATGGTTCCATGACCGAAGCTGAAAAAGAGGCGAAGTTAAAAGTGTTTGAAAAGCTGAAAATACATCCAAAAGAAAAGGAGGAAAATCAGTATCTCATAGCCAAAGGGGAGGCTCTCTATGTGCAGTCGACAGGCGCTCTGCGCGATGCTATCGGGGAGTGGCTTGGATATTTTACAAGCCTTTTAGAAGGGCAGGATGAAGGGAAGATTAGAAAACAGCGGAAAAAAGTGGAAGATGCCTTTGCACAGTTGGAACAGATACTGCAATATCAAGGAGTACCAATGGGAATGAATCCTTATACAGAAAACTGGTATGAAAGAGATCCAAAAGAAGCGGTGATTGAGGATTTTGAAGCATGGGTAGAAAGACATCGAGGGGAGTCATAAAATACGCTGTTTTTAAAGAATTCAACAAGATCATGAAGGGTGGTTTTATCTTTGTATAAGGGATTTGCAAAATTTATCCGGGGAAAAGCTTTTTCGATTCTTTTTTTGATCGTATCTTTTCTCTCTGTCGGCTATACTACGGTAAGAATAGGAGCTGTGTTGGAATGCTGTTTTGCCGTCAAAGTATACGGGGTGCTGTTTGGCATCTTTTTGTTACTTTTTGGATATATGCTTTTGTATCATACCAGTAAAAGGAAGATTAAAAAGACAAGAAGCTTTTACGAGTTATGCAGTGTGGTTTTGAGTTTTTTGCTAAATTTGGTCCTTTGTCTTCTGGCAGAGGATTTTATAGGAATGTTTCTCCATTTCTCTGATAGTAAAGTATATATTTTGGCAATCATAGTCTCTGTTTTGTTGACTGTATATGGATTTTTGCATGCGAATCACATTTATATAAAGCATTATGCGATTCCGTTGGAAGATAGGAAAAATCCTGTTAAGGTTGCTTTTTTGAGTGATATCCATACGGGAACGTTTGTAAACAAAAGGCAGCTGAGAAAAATCATAGATCAAACAAATAGAATGCAATGTGATTATGTTCTGATAGCCGGTGATACGTTTGATGTAGACGCATTTGACTATTGCAATCTTTCTGAAATTGCAGAGGAATTGCAAAGATTAAAGGCTGTGAAAGGAGTATACGCTATACTGGGAAACCATGATCCTGTTTCTACAGATGCCAGAATGAGGGAATTCTTTCAAAAAAGCAAGATCAGATTGCTTGTCGATGAAATCATAGAGACAGAAGATTTTATAATTATCGGGCGTGATGATATAAATTCAAATCCAAAACGTAAGGCCCTTACAGAAATTGTGCAGAAAATTTGTTCAGATAAGCCTAAAATATTGATGGATCACAATCCGGTGGGAATTGCAGATGGGATTCAAAACGACATAGATCTAGTAGTATGTGGACATACACATAAAGGACAGTTTTTTCCTGCGAATTTATTTACAAAATGGTCTTATGGAAAGCAGGGATTTTACGGATATTCTAAAACGAACAAGACACACAGTATTGTTTCTTCGGGTGCTGGATATTTCCAAATGCCGATAAGAATTGGAACAAATAGTGAGATTGTGCAAATTGATATTACATAATGTGAGTGGAGAAAAATGATCATAACCGTAGTATGGTATTACATATTAGACGCAGTTATTTGTGTGGCAACTTTTTTTATTGTACAAAAATTATATAAAAAACTGCCTCTCATCAACTGGGAGAAAACATTACGGACAATTACGTCAAAGAAAATCAGAAAATGCATCGAGAGAGGATATCTTGTTTTACTGATTTTCTTTTTCCTGCTTTGTGTAGGTGAAATCGTAATTCCGTCTATGAAGGATTTGCCACTGGTAGTAAGTGGCAAATATATAGAAGATACAGGTACGATTTTCAAAGTTACAAACGACACAATATACATAAGAGGGAATGAGAGGAAGGAAATTGTAATCGGTGAAAGAAGTACAAAAGGTTTTCAAGAAGGAGATTTCGTTCTTGTACATTACTATCCGAATATGGAACGTGGATTTGTATATCAGATAGAAGAATGTGAGTAGATCTTCGATAGAGTATTGTTATGGAGAAAAAGCTGAGGAATGATACCTCAGCCTGAATGGATTTAATGTAAAATTTTTCTCATAATAATGGTCAGCCGCTGCGCAGCAATTGCTGATAACACACACAGGACAAAATCTCCGGCTACAGTTAAAAGGAAGCAGTTGATCAGAACAATTTTCCACGATACGGTGATGTGTGCGATGTAGTTGCTGACAAAGTAGAAATAGAGGTTGCCGGATAAGTACATCACAAAAAGCCCTGCCATGGAAATAAAAAAGTAAGTGAGAAACCGCTTCGGGGCAAATCGGTCGGTCAGCATTCCAACAACACCTGCAGCAAAGAAAAATCCGAGCAGAAATCCAAAAGTTGGTTTTAACAGGTAGGATGGTCCGCCACCGGATGCGAAGATCGGAACACCACAAAGTCCGATCATCAGATAGATGCCGATACTTAAACTGCCAAGTTTTCCCCCGAGCAAAAATCCTGCCAGCAGTGCAAAGAAAAATTGCAGTGTAAAGTGCATCGGAATGGGTTCTACGGGGATATTAATTTGAATAAATGCGCCGATTGCAGTCAGCGCAGTAAAAAGTGCACATAAAGTGAGGTCTTGTACTTTCCAGGTTGTCTTTTTCATTGGTTGTCCTTTCTTATTGTGAAATTTATCGTCATTTCTTTCGGTTTTTATTATAACAGTTTCAGAAAAGTGTGGCAACAGTTATTTTATATGAGGTATGATTATCTTGAAGAGAATAAACGAAGTGGCTAACAGTTGACAAATATCAGATTTGATGATATTTTAGAAACAATTTTCGGATTTAGAATCGGAAAAGAGAAGAGGAAACAGGAGAGTAAGATATATGGAAAAATTGAATCTGAAGCAAATATCGTCATTGACCTTGACTTTGTTTGCTATTTTTTTTGGAGCGGGCAATATGATCTTTCCGCCGGCGATGGGACAGCTTGCGGGAGAAAATTATTTGCAGGCACTTGCAGGGTTTATTCTGACAGATGCAGGGATCGCTCTGCTTGGGATTGTTGCAGTTGTTTTACTTGGAAATAGGATCACAGATTTAGGAAATCTGGTCAGTAGAAGATTTTCATTATGTTTGTCAGTGACAGTATATTTGTTGATCGGACCGCTCTTTGCACTTCCAAGAACCGGAAGTGTATCGTATGAACTGGCAATCCGCCCGTATATTCCACAAGAATATGTGTGGTTGGTTTCTCTGCTTGTGACGGCGGTATTTTTTTCGCTGACTTATTATTTCAGTGGAAATCCGAAAAAGATTGTTGATATTATCGGACAGTATATGACTCCAATCTTGATTCTCAGCATTACCGTGTTGTATTTTGTATGTCTGTTTGCAGATAAATCGGGTAATGTCATACAGTATGGAGCGGTTCAGTCGACCGGAGAATATCAGGATATTGCGTTCTTTAAAGGGATGATAGAAGGTTATAATGCGTTGGACGGTCCGGCAGGGCCTGTATTTGCGATCATCATTATCAATGCAGTTACTGGATTTGGGGTGAGAGAACGAAAAAGCATTGTAAAATATACGATTTTTTCAGGAATGGGTGCGGTATTGATCTTAAGCGGGATTTACTATATGCTGGCATACATCGGTGCAACGACGCAGACTGTTTTTGCAAATGGTGGAGCACTTCTTCATGCAGTGGCAAGTGATCTGATTGGTCCGGCAGGTGGGATTGTACTTGGAATGTCAGTATTTTTGGCATGTATGACGACGGCGATCGGGCTTACGACATCTTTTGCCAATTATTTTCACGAGTTGATTCCGCAGCTCTCGTATCGAAGAATCACGGCAATTGTCTGTCTGTTCAGTTTTGCAGTCAGCAATGTAGGGCTGTCTTACATGATTACCATTTCTCAGCCGGTGCTGATGATGATCTACCCGGTACTGATTGTGTTGATCGTTCTATCCTTTGGACACAAATGGATAGGGAGAAGAAAGATGGTCTATATCTTTAGTATGGCTGTTGCATTTGGTATTGCATTTATCAATGCGATGGAAGGTGTGGGAATTGAACTGGAGATGCTGACGGAATGGGCGAAAAAGCTTCCGCTTTATGAACTGCATCTTGGCTGGATGTTGCCGGCGGCAGGTGGAGCATTGTTAGGTTTGCTTCCGTTTTGGAAGAAAAAGGAAATAGAAAATTAAAAGAAGAAAGCAGGTATGGATATGGAAATCAAATTGTTGGCAGTAGATATGGATGAAACTGTCGTAAACAGCAGACATCAGATGACAGAGCAGACGAAGCTGGCCCTGGAACTTGCGATTCAGAAAGGAATCCTGGTTGTTCCTGTTACTGGCAGATGCCTGGAAGGACTTCCTGCAAAGATTCGTCGGATGGACGGTGTGGAGTATTTCATCACTTCCAACGGGGCAAAAGCATATGATTTTAAGGAGCAGAGGATCCTTTACCGCAGGCTGATCCCAAATCAGACCGCCTGTGCGATCTTGAAAAAGTGTCAGGAGGAAGAAATTGGAATTGCGATCCATCAGGAAGGGAAGTGCTATGATAATTCTTTCCTGCAGGCAGCATACCGCTATGTAGCATATCATAGAGATTTTAAAGCGCATAGGGTACAGAAAGATCTGTATGAGTGGGTGCGGGAAAATGAGAAACCGGTAGAAAAGATCCAGGTGTTTTCCAAAGATGAGAAAAAACTTCTGGTGCTGCAGGAAATGCTGGAACGATTTGTGACATTGGAGATGGCTGTTTCGACAAGTGGATACATTGAAATCACGCAGGCAGAGGCAAATAAGGGGAAGGCGCTGGAAGCTCTTTGCGATTCATTGGGCATATCACTTTTACAGGTGATGGCGATCGGTGACAATGCAAATGATTTTTCCATGTTGGAGCGGGTCGGTTTTCCGGTAGCGATGGGAAATGCGAAGGAGGAACTTAAGCAAATTGCGAAGACAGTCACAACAAGCAATGATGAGGATGGAGTAGCAAAGGCAATCTATGAGTATCTGTTGTAGAAAGATGGATACAGAATGTCTTCCAAAAGTTTTTCAATAAGAATAGAGCACAAAACACAAGATCAATAAAGGATAAAACCTGCCGCAGGACAAGTTTTCATGGAAATTCTCTAAAGAGAGAGACGTGAAAGCTTATCCTGCGGCAGGTTTTTATTATGAGTTTATTTTTCTGGCAGTCGTTCTTTTTTTATGGAAGAGTGTATCTCTCTTGCAAAGGTGTCAAGCATATGGATGGTCGTGCGCATATCATCCCTTGTTGTCTCTGGATGCAGTGCGCAGATCCGCAGTACTTTTTTGCCGTTTAAGACGGTTGTAAAAATAGCGGCATAACCACTTGCAAGAATTTTCTCAGAAACTCTTTCATTGAGAAGATCAGTCTCTTCCTCAGTCAGATCTTCGGAGGTATAGCGGAAATTGACCATCGCAAGCTGCGCTTTGGACACGATTTCCCAGTGGTCAAGATCTCTTAGTGCCTCTTCTGCCCAGACAGCGAGGTCAAAACCATGTTCGATCGCACTTCCAATTAGATCTGTTCCGAGCACCTGCAGTGTGAGCCACAATTTTAAGCCACGGGCAGGGCGTGTCAGTTCCATTCCGATATCCCATGTATTGATGTGAGTTGCATCGCTTTCAATATCCTTTAAATATTCCGGATTTACATGGAAGCTGTGGAATAGATGGCGGATGTCTTTGACAAGTACCATCGCACAGCCGTAAGTCTGGAACAGCCATTTATGTGCATCCCAACTGATACTGTCAGCAAGCGCGGTTCCTTTTAATAGATGGCGGTACTTCGGACTTAAAAGGATCGAAGCGCCGTAGGCACCATCGATATGGAACCATAATTTGTAGTTCGAACAGATTGCGGCAATCTCTTCCAGTGGATCAATACTTCCGGTATTTGTTGTTCCGGCAGTTCCGATGACAACAAATGGGATCAGGCCATTTTCTATATCCGTCTGAATCTGTGCCTCCAGTTCTTCTGTCCTCATCTGGAAATCGCTGTTTGTCGGAATCTTTCGAATTCGGCTGTCTGGGATTCCGATGATTCGCAATCCTTTTGCAACAGAGCTGTGTGTCTGATCAGAGAGATAGGCAACTCCGAGGTGCATCGTCTCATCTGTTAGTTTGTGGTCGCGAGCAGCGGTCAGTGCGGTGATATTTGCCATGGAGCCACCGCTGACAAAGACACCTCCAGGGTTTTCTGTAAAGCCAACCTGCTCGCAGAGCCAGTGGAGCACTTCCTGCTCGATACAGTTGACCATCGGGGCCAGTTTGCTGCCGCCTGCATGGATATTATAGGCAGAAGTCATAATATCTCCAAGCCAGGAGATGGAAGAGGCTGGTCCCGGTACGAATCCGAAGAACCTTGGATGGTTGGCATCTCCGCGGTAACGATAGACTTCCTCTGACATCTCTGCGACGACCTCGTCCACAGGTCTTCCGTCCTTTGGAAATCCAATCTGTCTGATTTTTTCTGACTGTGTCTCGTCGGTATACCAGGTCACTTTTTGAGAATGGATATCGTGTTTTTCTTGACAAAACGTATGTACAAATTTCTTGATTGCTTCTTCCAATTGTGCGCTATTTAAAACATTTTCACTGTTCAGCATAAATGATACTTCCTTTCTAAAATCAAAAATAGATGGAGCAGATCTTGACAGGGATACTGCTGTCATCGTTGTATAGCGATCAGGCAAAACTTTACGCCTGCGTGATTTTATTGTATACTACTTTTAACTATCCGTAAAATTCATAAATTTTATAAGATATATGAAAATAATTCATAAGAAAAACTACCGATATGAGGGAAAAATCATGGAATTAAGAAATATCAATACATTTTTAAAGGTGGCGGCGACTCAAAATTTTTCCAAGGCGGCAGAGCAGCTTGGATATTCACAGTCAGCAGTGACTGTGCAAATCCGTCAGCTGGAGAAAGAATTAGGGACGCCGTTGTTTGAACGGATTGGGAAGCGTGTGTCGCTGACAGAGCGTGGGATGGAGTTTATCTCCTATGCAAATGAGATCATGCGGGTGACTGATCAGGCACGTTTCTTTGCAAAAGATCAACGGGAATTGGACGGGACGTTGCGGATCGGAGGGGTAGAATCCGTCTGCACTGCGCTTTTGCCAGATTTGCTGTGTTCTTTTTATGCACAGTATCCAAAAGTGAAGATTATCATAAAATCAGGAACAACCCAGGAACTGATGGAGATGGCAAAAAGCAATGAGATTGATCTTGTCTTTACGCTGGATCGAAAAATCTGTCATGCAGAGTGGTGTGGGGCGGTACAGAAAAAAGAGAGGATTCTTTTTGTGGCACCGGCAGGGCAGATTTCTGACAGAAAAGCAGAGGTGCCGGCAAGGGAACTGGTAACAAAAGCCTTTCTATTGACAGAGTCCGGTGCTGCCTATCAGTATGAACTGGAACGTCTGCTATCGGATAGGGATCTGGAGATTCTTCCGGTTCTGGAGATTGGAAATACAGAGACAATCATCCACTTGTTGCAAAAGGGGATGGGATATTCATTTCTTCCAGAATTTACCGTGAAAAAAGAACTGAAAAAAGAACAGCTTTTGGAAGTGAGGACAGACCTCCCGACTGTGGTGATGTACAGCCAGCTGCTTTATCACAAAAGTAAGTGGGTGACGCAGGAGATGCAGAAATTTATAGAACTTGTAAAAGACAGCAGTCAGACAGATAAAAGCGAATAAGATGCAAAAAACAGGGAAAAGAATTGTGAAAAGAGAGGAAAACGCGTATGTGGTATCAGAAAGATTGGTTCACCGGAAGTGATTATTATAATTTCAGGGAGCGGCAGATTTCTGTTCAGGAGCTTTGTATAATAAATCCTGTGGAACAGGTGTTTCATGAGCGGACAGAAATTTATTATGTCAGAAGCGGAAAGGCCACAATCTGGGTCAACGGGGAAAAATTTAAAGTCAGACAAGGGAGTTTCCTCTGTCTGTATATGCATCTGTTTTATCGGATTGATGAGATTGAGGAGCCACTCGATTGTGTGAAAGTCTCTTTCCATATCGGACTTTTTATGTTCCTCTGCTTTGAAAAGAGGGAAGTATGGGAAAATGAAATGTTGATCTACCGGGTGGAGCCGCTGCTCTATTTAAATATGGAAGAACAGAAGCGTGTCGAAACGATTTTTGCAGAACTGCTTTTGGAAGAAGAGACGCAGAGGTTCGGGAGTCAAAACATCAGTATCTACCTTGCAATGGAACTTCATGCATTATATTGTCGGTATGCGATGGAAAAAAGAGAGTCGTTATCCGGAGGTGCATCGCAGATTTGGAGTGTGATCCAAAGGGTACTGCTTGATACAAGCAAGACACTTTCTCTTGAGGAGTATGCAAAGGCAGCAGGGATGACAGCGGTGACATTGAACCGGCATATTACGAAAAATTGTGGGTATACGTTTTTTCAGCTACAGAAAATGGGAAAGGTTTTCCATGCCTGTGCACTGTTGCATTTTCCGGATCTGGATCTGCAGTATATCAGCGATTACCTTGGATTTACAAATCTGGAAGACTTTTGCAGGGTGTTTAAGCGATACATGAAAATGAGCGTGAGAGAGTATCAGACACAACATATCGGGGCAGGAGTTGGCATGAGGGGAGAAGAAGAGGCACTTCAGGTTTTGCAATATTTACTATTGTGTTTTCATAAACCATTTCAGATGGAAGAGATGGCGCAGCAGTTAAAAATGAAACCATTTCAAATGGAAAAGCGGAGCAGAGAGCAGTTTGGAAGAACTGTACAAGAATTACTGGAAGAAATCCGAGTACGTATGGCTTGCAGCTATCTTGCGGCGACAGAAAGAAGTGTTACGCAAATCGGTCAGGATGTAGGTTTCGGAAGTATATCGACATTCCAGAGAAGTTTTCAGAAATATATGAATCAGACGCCGAGCGAATACCGGTCGGAATATCGATTGTTTGTAAAAAAATGATAATAATAGTTAAAAATATGAATATCTATTTCTTTTCAACTGACCTATAATGAAAGAAAAAAACAGAGGTGTCAAAAATGTTTGAACATGTATTTGCCCCGATCAAGATTCGGGAGATGGAACTAAAAAATAGAATTATCCTGCCTGCAATGGGAACAAGGATGGCAGATGCAGATGGATCTGTGACAGAAAAACTGGTTGCATATCATGCTGCAAGAGCAAAAGGCGGATGTGGATTGAATATTGTGGAGGTGGCAGCCGTACATACTCCAAGTGCTCCGGCACATTTCGTATCGATCAGTGAGGATAAATTTATAGAGGGTCATAAAAAACTGACTGATGCGATTCATGAAAATGGCGGAAAAGCCGGAATTCAGTTATGGCAGGGATCTATCGCTGCATCTATGGATCCAAAAGCAAAGATTCTTGTAGTTTCCGATATGAACTTTGGTCCGTATACATTGAAAGCGATCACAAAAGAAGAAATCAAAGAAGTGATCGAGTGCTATGGCGCTGCGGCAGAGCGTGCGGTCAAGGCGGGATATGACTGTCTGGAATTCCATCTGGCCCACAACTATCTCCCGCATTCTTTCTTAAGTGCGGGACTGAATCACAGAGAAGATGAATATGGAGGAAGCTTTGAAAACCGGTGCCGCTTCCCGCTGGAAGTAATTGATGAGCTCAGAAAGAGAATGCCGGAAGGAATGCCGTTATTTATCCGTATCGACGCACAGGATGATCTTCTTGAAAATGGAATGAGCATCGAGGAAGTGATTCGTTTCTGTAAAATTGCAAAAGAGCATGGGGTCGATGTGCTAGATGTTTCCAGGGGGAATATTATTACAGCAGCATCCATGTATGAAGTTCCGCCGATCGATGTGCCAAATGCATTTAACGTAGAGAACGCAGCAAGGATTCGAAAGGAAACCGGTATGGTGACAGTTGGTGTGGGACGAATCAATACGGCTGCACTGGCAGAAGAGCTGATCGCAGATGATAAAGTGGATATGGTAGTGATGGGAAGAGCACAGCTTGCAGATCCGGAGTTTGCAAACAAGGCAAAAGAAGGGCATGTAGAGGATATTGTACACTGTGTCGGATGTAATCAGGGATGCTATGATGGATTTTGTGATGTGGCAAACCGCCCGCACATTACTTGTATGAGAAATCCGATGATCGGACATGAGGCAGAATATACACTTGATCCGGCAGAACATACTAAAAAAGTATGGGTGATCGGTGGAGGTGTAGCCGGTATGGAAGCAGCTCAGATCCTTCATAAAAGAGGGCATCAGGTGACAGTATTCGAAGCAGCAGATACACTGGGCGGAGAATTTCTCCTTGCAGGAGAAGCTCCGGGAAAAGGTGAGATGAAAGCAGCTGCACTGGAGATGGGTGCGCAGACAGAGCGAATGGTGACTGTTCATAAAAATACAGTGGTTGATGTAGAGATGATCGCAAAGGGAGATGTGGATGAAGTGATCCTTGCAGTCGGATCTTCCCCAATCCAGATTCAGCTGGAGGGAGCGGATAAGCTTACCCATGTATCTGCACCGGAAGTACTGAGAAGAGAAGTGAAACCAGAAGGAAAGGTTGCAGTAATCGGCGGAGGTCTTGTTGGACTGGAGACCGCTGATACACTTGCGAGCGCCGGATGTGAGGTGACGATCCTGGAGATGAAAGACAGCATCGGAAGTGATCTTGGAAGCCTTAGAAAGATCGCAGTAATGATGAAAATGCAGCAGTTAAATGTAAAAATGCTTACAAATAGTAAAGTCTGCAAGTTTACAGAGGAAGGAATCGTGTTAGAAGATGGTACAGTAGTTCCGTGCAGCTGCGCGGTTTTTGCGGTCGGTTTTCATTCTAATGATTCCCATTTGCTGGCAGAAGCTTGTGAGAAAAAACAGATTCCATTCCATGTGATTGGCGATGCAAAAGCTGCAAGACGTGCGATCGATGCAGTGGCAGAAGGATTTGAAGTCGGACGTCAGATATAGACAGACGGAGCTATGAAAAGAGCGAGAAACAAATCACAAAAGTAGAAAATAAAAAATAGAAAATAGCATTTGCAAAATGAGATGCTCCCTTCTAGGCAGACAAGTAAGATAGTAAAAACTTGTCACTTAGGAGGGAGCATAAATATATCTGCCATATGGGATTCCTAGAGTTTTTGAAAGGGCATCATGGATTGTTCCTCTGTCAAGAATGTGATACAATTCTTAAGTACAATCATTTTGAAGAACGATAAAGATATAATGAAATGAAGAAAAAAGAAAATTTGTTTACACGCTGTTACTATATGGTCATCCAATTCGGGCAGCTTACCTGTCTTCCGTCACAATACTGTGTCAGAATCGGCTGTCTGACATTTGGTCTGGAAAGATAGTTTGCAAATAGTTCATCTACGACGACGGAAATGGTATCATAAATATTTCTTTCCGGAATCCATTTGTGGTCAAATGCAGTGGAGGAGGTGATTGTAAAATCGTATCCTTTGTTCCGGTACCATTCCGTGTATACCCGGTTAAGGGTAAATGACATAATAGCAAGTACATTTGCACGGATAGTATTTTCTGGCCAGGTCGCATAGATTTCACTGGAAGCTACATTTTTGATATAATCTTTGTACTTTACATAATAGTTTTGGGCGGTGGAGTCACGCGGAGAACCATCATGTACAACAATGAATTCCGGGACAACAACACGGCTTAGTACAATCTCACCGGTCTCGTCTGTCGGTTTGATCTCATCTTCGGCAATCTTTGGCGGATATGTGCCGTACAGGGTATGGGCTGGTATGACAAACACTTCCTGTTGAGGAGTAGCAGTGCTCGGGCGCATAGTAATGTTTTGGATAGCGGTGACGTCCGGGAGAATTTCGGTACCAGAAATATTGATCGGTTCAAAACCAGGAGCGGTGACGGAGAGCGTGTATTCCGAATAAGGCTGTGATTCAATTGTGGGATTCAGACTGTATTCCAGTGGAGGAGCAGCGAGTTCTAAAGTTTCGGTCTGACCGGAAGAATCTGTAGTGACTTGCTCTAAAGTTTGTTCAGGAACACCCGTATAGGAGATAGAAATGGAGGCATCGGCAATCGGGAAGGAAGTGATTTCAGAGTTGATCTGGATCTTTAACCTTCCTTTATCCGGTGTGTCTGCCTGCATAGTATGAATTGATTTCATAATAAGACCTCATGTGATTAAGATTACTGTTACTATATGCAGAAAAATATGTAGAGTGCATTGGCAGAATATGGATGGAGGCTGCAAAAAGGAGATTGTGATATGAGCAGAAATCGCGGAAGAAATCGAAGGATAAAGAGGAAAAGGCGAAAAGGATGGATTTGGATAGTGTTTATATTGGTTGCTATGCTGTTGGCGGCAGGTTTCTGGATGTTGAGTCGGAATTATGAGGGCAAGGGAAAAGATGAGTACAAATCTAAGCCTACCGCAGAGTGGAAAGAAACTGCAGAAACAGACAGGCAAAGCAAATCTCAGGATGAAAGTACGTCAGACTTTTATTTTCGGCAGCTTTCAGAGGAAGAGCAGCACATTTATACGAGTCTCTTGAAAGGAGTCTCCTCACACCGGGAATCTGTGGAAATCCTAGGAGCAGATACAGAAAAAATAGGGAAAGTTTATCAGTTTCTGCTAAATGATCATCCCGAATTGTTTTGGTGCTCTGGCACACTGCAAATGACACACTATCCAATGGCGGAAAAAATAGAATTATTTCCAGAATACTTATATGACAATGAGGAGAGCATGCGCCGGCAAAAAGAAATCGAGAGTGCGGCACAGGAATGGCTTGCGGATATACCTGAAAATGTTTCGGAATATGAGAAAATCAAATATCTTTATGAGCAGATTGTCTGGCGAACCGAGTATCAGGAAGGTGGAGCGGACGATCAGAATATTTATAGTGTGCTGCAAAATGGGGAGTCTGTCTGTGCAGGATATGCCAAGACAATGCAGTATCTGGCAGGGAAGGCAGGAATTTTTGTCACTTATGTGACGGGGACAGCAACAGATCCGGATACCGGGGAGACGCAGGATCATGCATGGAATCTTGTGAAGTGCGACGGAAAGTATTCTTATGTAGATACTACATGGGCAGATCCGGTCTGGACCGGAGAGGGGACACAAAAGGAAACGATCGTCTATGATTATCTTTGCTGTCCGCAGGAGCAGCTTTTTCTGACACATATACCGGAAGAATCGGTTGTACTTCCGGTATGTGATGCTTATGAGCAGGAGTATTATCGGAAAAATAACAGATTTTATGAGAACTATGAGAAACAGCAGATCTGTCAGGCGCTCCGGGAAGATGTGGAAGGCCAGAAGAGTGAATCGGCTTTGAAATTCGGGTCAGCGGACGCATTTGGTCAGGCGGAAGTGAAGATCCGAGAGGAAATTCTTCCGGAAATGGTGCAGTATCTTGGAGAATTGTATGGTCTTTCTACCGTAGAGTATTTTTATCGGGAAGAGAGTGCATTTCAAAAAATAACAATTTATTGGAAATATGAGTAAAGAGATTTGAGGAAAGAAGGCAAAAAATGATCGATTTATACGGTATTGTAAGTATTCCATTTTTAAAAAAATCAGCATTTACAGGAAGTTTTCGAAAGATGAGATATCGTCTGGAAAAAGTGGCAGTCGAAGACGAGGAACGGTTAAAAGGTACTTTCTGGTGGAGAGATGTTTGCTGGGAAAAAGTTTTGAACGATGAGAAACATTCTGCAGATTTTTCTTTTGATAAGGAAGGACTAGAAAAAGCGGTTGACTGGTTAAATCAAGCTTACGAAAAAGAAAATAAGCCGGAGGAATAAAGGAAGGAGAGCAAATGGATGTATAAGATATTGATCGTGGAGGATGATGAGACGATTGCAAGACTGCTCAGAGAACATTTGGAAAAATGGGGCTATCAGGCTCGATGCGCAGAGGATTTTAAGCAGGTGGCAAAAGAATTTAAAGAGTATGCTCCCCATCTTGTTCTCATGGATATCGGACTTCCGTTTTATAATGGATTTTACTGGTGCACAGAGATCCGAAAGACATCAAACGTACCAATCTTATTTTTGTCATCGATGTCTGACAATATGAATATTGTTATGGCCATTCAGATGGGTGGGGACGATTTTGTGACAAAGCCGTTTGATCTCAATGTGCTGACGGTGAAGATTCAGGCACTTCTTCGAAGAACATATGCATTTCAGGGCAGTGCAAGTGTGATGGAGCACAAGGGTGTTATGTTAAATCTCAGTGATGCAAGTGTGACATTTCAGAGTCAGAAGATAGAACTGACAAAAAACGATTATAAGATTCTTCAGATTCTGATGGAGCGTGCAGGAACAATTGTAAAGCGAGAGGAAATCATGCAGCGCCTTTGGGAAAGTGATGAGTTTATTGATGACAATACACTGACTGTAAATATGACTCGTCTGCGGAAAAAACTGGAAGAGTTAGGGGTACAGGACTTTATCAAGACGAAGAAAGGAATCGGGTATATTATCGAATGATCAGATTAGCAGGTGCATATCTCAAAAAATGCCGAAAGGTGATTGCAGTATATATTGGGATTGTAACTATTTTTTTCATTGTATTTTTCTTGTCATCAGTTCCGGTTGACACTGTGCAGTATGCTGCTTTTTTGTCTGCAGTTTTGATGTGCATTGTTGGGATAATTGATTTTGCAGATTTTGTGCGTCGATCTGGAAAGCTTCACGATATTTCAATGCAGCAACAAATGGAACTTAGCAGTCTTCCAAAAGCGAAGGAATCCATCGAGGACCAGTATCAGGAGCTGCTGATCCGCCTGGAAGCATACAGAAGAGAGTTGGAGTCAGAAGCAGAAATTAATTATCAGGAAATGGTTGATTACTATACATTGTGGGCTCACCAAATCAAAACACCAATTGCGGCGATGAAGCTTTTGAATCAGTCAGACCAGATCAATCGAAGGGCGATGGAAGCGGAACTTTTTAAGACGGAGCAGTATGTGGAGATGGTATTATCTTATCTGCGTGCGGGCAATCTATCCTCCGATCTTGTCCTGCAGCGCTATTTTCTCGATGAAATTGCAAAAAAGGCAATCCGCAAATATTCGTCCTTGTTTATTTTGAAAAAAATCGAATTGGAATTTCACCCGTCGAAGGTGGAAGTACTGACCGATGAACGATGGGCGGTGTTTGTTGTGGAGCAGATTTTATCTAATGCATTAAAATACACAAAAAAAGGGAAAATCATTGTTCAGATAAAAGGGGACAGCATCATCGTGCGAGATACCGGAATCGGAATCAGCAGGGAAGATCTGCCAAGAGTGATGGAGAAAGGATTTACTGGATACAATGGCAGACAGGATAGAAAATCTACAGGAATCGGGTTGTATCTCTGCAAAAAAATCATGAAAAAATTGGGACATTTGATTGAAATTGAATCCGAAGTGGGAAAAGGAACGACGGTGATCTTAAATTTTGGGCGTGAATTTGAGGTTGCAGAGTAGTGGATATCTGACTTATAAATAGTTATTAGTATATATGATAGGTGAATGATTTACTTTCCTACAAATCTTTGATAAAATTATGTACGGTTTTGGTCATGGCAGATCACAAAGGAAGTGTTCGCACATGAGAGAGAAAGTACATCGATACACTTAAGGAGGAAATGAGAGATGTTAGAGAAGTTGTTTAAATTAAAGGAGAACAACACGACTGTGAAGACAGAAGTGCTTGCCGGAATCACAACATTTATGACGATGGCATATATTCTGGCAGTCAACCCAAGCATTCTGGCGGCGGCCGGGATGGATCAAGGTGCAGTGTTTACTGCAACTGCGTTGGCGGCATGTTTAGGAACGATGTTGATGGCAATTTTTGCAAATTATCCATTTGCGCTGGCTCCGGGAATGGGGCTGAATGCATATTTTGCATACACAGTTGTAATTGGTATGGGATATAGCTGGCAGATCGCGCTGGCAGCAGTTTTTGTAGAAGGTCTTGTGTTCATTGTATTGTCTGTGACAAATGTGCGTGAGGCGATTTTTAATGCAATTCCGCTGAACTTAAAGTCAGCAGTGAGTGTGGGAATCGGTCTGTTTATCGCATTCATCGGACTGCAGAATGCAAAGATTGTAATTGGTGGATCTACTTTGGTGCAGTTGTTTTCTATTGAGGGATATAATGAGCTGAATGGTGTGAAAGCATCTATGAATGATGTGGGGATCACGGTACTTCTTGCAGTGATCGGTGTGATCATCACAGCAATTCTTGTTGTAAAAAACGTAAAGGGAAATATTTTATGGGGAATTCTGATCACATGGATCCTTGGAATCCTTTGCCAGATCAGTGGTCTCTATGTTCCAAATGCAGAACTCGGAATGTTTAGTCTGTTACCGGATTTCAGCAAAGGAATCAGTGTGCCGAGTCTTGCACCGATTTTTGGAAAACTGAGTTTTTCAGGAATTAATATCGGACAGTTTATTATCGTTGTGTTCGCGTTCTTGTTTGTAGATATTTTTGATACGCTTGGAACACTGATCGGTGTTTCAACAAAGGCGGGTATGCTTGATCAGGAAGGAAAGCTTCCGAAAATTAAAGGAGCACTGATGGCAGATGCGGTTGCTACAACAGCAGGTGCAGTACTTGGAACATCGACGGTGACGACTTTTGTTGAAAGTGCTTCCGGTGTCTCAGAAGGAGGAAGAACAGGATTGACAGCAGTGACAACGGCAGTTTTATTCGGAGCATCGTTATTGCTTTCACCGATTTTCCTTGCCATTCCATCATTTGCGACAGCGCCGGCGCTGATCGTTGTTGGATTCTATATGCTGACCAATGTAGTAAATATTGATTTCGCTGATTTTACAGAAGGGCTTCCTTGCTTTATCTGTATCGCAGCAATGCCGTTTTTCTACAGCATTTCAGAAGGAATTGCTATGGGAGTCATCACTTATGTTGTGATCAATCTTGTAGCAGGAAAAGCAAAAGAAAAGAAGATGAGTTTATTGATGATCATCCTTGCTGTTCTGTTTGTAGGAAAATATTTCTTGTTATAAAAATCCATGACCATAGTTTTGGTAAGAAAATAGAAAAAATCTCCGGACAGGAAAAAGAAAACTGTTCGGAGATTTTTTATTTCTTTCAAAAATGTAAGATAGCGAAGAAAAATGTAAGGGAAAACGATGGCAGAGAAAACCGGATATTTTGTATAATGACACTGTGATCGAAAGACAGGAGGTAATGAATATGGCATTATTAGAAGTAAATAATCTAAAGAAAATTTATACAACCCGATTTGGAGGAACACAGGTGGAAGCATTGCGAAATGTGAATTTTTCCGTGGAACCGCGAGAATACGTGGCAATCATGGGAGAATCCGGTTCGGGAAAAACGACATTGTTGAACATATTGGCTGCGCTTGACAGACCGACGAGCGGCAAAGTGTTTCTAAAAGGACGAGAGCTTGGAACAATCAAAGAGAAAGAGATGGCAGCATTCCGCAGGCAGAACTTAGGGTTTGTTTTTCAAGATTTTAATCTGCTCGACACCTTTTCGCTGCAGGACAATATTTTCCTTCCGCTAGTCCTCTCCGGGAAGAAGTATCCGGAGATGGCACGCAGACTGGAGCCGATTGCGGCATCGCTTGGAATTGAGAAACTTTTAAAAAAATTTCCTTACGAGGTGTCTGGCGGGCAAAAACAACGGGCAGCAGTTGCAAGGGCGTTGATCACAAAACCACAGCTGATCTTGGCAGATGAACCGACAGGAGCGCTTGATTCCAGATCGGCAGATGAACTTTTGGATTTGTTTCATGAAATTAATGAGAACGGACAGACGATTCTGATGGTGACGCACAGTATTAAGGCGGCAAGTACTGCAAAAAGGGTGCTCTTTATTAAGGATGGGGAGGTTTTCCATCAGCTCTATCGCGGAAATCTGTCGAATGAGCAGATGTACCAGAAAATCTCTGACACATTGACAGTTCTTGCTACGGGAGGTGAACAAGGTGAGTAGATCGGTTTATACAAAGCTGGCACTGACCAATCTGAAAAACAATAGAAAGACTTATGTGCCGTATGTGCTGACTGCCATTGTAACCGTGATGATGTATTACATTTTGTGTGGACTTGCAAGTGGAAGTTCAGTCGGTGACAGGACATTGCAGATGGTATTAGAATATTCTTTGTCAGTAGTAGTGATTTTCTCGGTACTGTTTTTGTTCTACACGAATAGCTTTCTGATGAAACGACGAAAAAAAGAAATCGGTGTTTATAATATTTTGGGTCTGGGAAAGCAACACATTGCTAAAATGCTGACAATGGAAACAATTGTGACAGCATCTGTAAGCATTGTAGGTGGAATACTGGCGGGGCTTACGTTTGAAAAATTGATGTATTTATGTCTGCAGAAACTGTTACGGTTTGAAACGGGGATGAAGTCAGAATTTCATATGGAGACAGTTTTTTCGACGGCAGTACTGTTTTTTGGGATTTTTGCACTGACACTTTGCTATAATCTGCTGCAGATCCGGCTGTCAAATCCATCGGAGTTACTGCGGGCAGGAAAAGAAGGGGAAAAAGAGCCGCGGACGAAATGGGTGCTTGCCCTGGCAGGAACAGTATTTCTTGGAATTGGATATTATATTGCGTTGACGACAGAATCTCCACTGGAAGCAATTCCTAAATTTTTTCTGGCGGTAATCTGTGTGATCATCGGCACATATGCATTATTTATTGCAGGGAGTATCGCATTTTTGAAATTTTTGAAGGGAAGGAAGCATTTTTATTATCAGACAAAACATTTTGTCTCTGTGTCGGGAATGATCTACCGAATGAAGCAAAATGGAGCAGGCCTTGCGAATATCTGTATTTTAAGTACGATTGTGCTTGTTATGATTTCGGCAACTGCATCACTGTATCTGGGAATTGATGATGTCATCTCCAGCCGTTATCCGAGAGAGAGCCGGATAAAAACTAGCTTTTCTACACCCGAGCAGGACAGACAAGTGCGTCAAATAGCAGAAGAAGTCTATGGGAAATATGATGTGAAAATGGTCGAAACGATGGAATACCATTCCGGTTCATTTGCCTCAGTGTTAGACGGAGAACGATTTCTCAAGGAAAATGAAGTGAGCCAGGAAGATATGATGGAAGTATGCCAGGTATATTTGATTCCGCTGGAAGATTATAATCAGATGGAGGGAATGTCGGTATCGCTTGCGCAGGATGAGATGCTGGTGTATGTATCTAATGAAAAGAAAGAACTTCCGGGAACGCTTGCTTTTGGAGAGCGTAGATATCATGTCATACAGCAGTTAAAAGAACTAAAATTTGCGGGAAGTTCTACGCAAAATATGACAGAGGATTATTATGTGATTTTGCCAGACATGGAATCGATCAATGGTATTTTGAAGGCGATGTATCAGGACAGTGGAATGAAAGAGGAGTATATTCAGGAGGCTTCTGTTATTTCTTATACACTACAGTCGAATTTAGAGGGGACTGAGGAAAATTGCAAGAAAGCGATTGCCGAACTGCGTGCAACATTTGAAGCATCAGGGATTCCGGGATTTTATGAAACGAGACAGGAAGGAAAAGAAGGGATGTTTTCTGTATATGGAGGCTTGTTGTTCATTGGTATTTATCTTGGAATATTATTTTTGATGGCAACCGTTTTAATTATTTATTATAAGCAGATTTCGGAAGGATATGAGGATCGCGAGCGATATCAGATTATGCAGAAAGTGGGGATGAGTAAAAAAGAAGTGAGAGACTCTATCAAAAGTCAGATATTGCTTGTATTCTTTCTGCCGCTTGGAGCATCCATTCTTCACATTACTGTGGCATTTAAGGTGTTGACAAAGTTGTTGGCAGGATTTGGATTTACCAATACAATGTTGTTTCTCGGATGTACTGTGGCAGTCTCATTGCTTTTTGCAGTGTTTTATATCATTATTTTTGCAGTAACTGCAAGGGAATACTACAAAATTGTGGAATAGATTATTGCTCTTTGGGAAATGGTTCGATGAGAGGGAGAAGAGAAGCTTTAAAAAGTATCTGAAAAGTCTGTCATGAAAGCATTGCAAGAACATGGAGGATAATGCTATAATTTATTATCATGCAATGAAGAAAAAGCAATGTAAGAAACGACAAGTAGGTGAACGATTTGAAGAATAAAATCAAACATTTCTCAGAGGGCGATTTTCGAGCAATCCAACCGAAAATCCGACTTCCCGAGACGAAGATCATAATGAAGATCGGAGAGGGAGAAGTTTATCATGGAGAATTTTTAATAGAGAACGAAGAAGAGGGAGACGTAAGAGGTCTTGTCTATGCCTCTTCTTTTCGCATGCATTGCAGCGAGCAAGGATTTGAAGGACATCAGGTTAAGATTCATTTCACATACGATGCGTCGGGAATGCTTCCCGGGCAGATAGAGAAGGGATATTTTACCATTGTATGCAGTGGGGGAGAATTTGAACTTCCGTTTACTGCGATCATTGAAAAGCCGTATGTTATGACATCTGTTGGGAAAGTACAAGATATGGAGAGCTTTCGCAGGTTGGCAGAGAAAGATTACCTGGAGGCAGCGAGGCTGTTCCGCTCAAGAGATTTTTATCAGATTTTGAAATATGAAGAGAAGCGTTGGAGCAATCTGTACAGCAATATGAGAAAATGGTCTCTGGATGAACAGGGATTGGAAGAATTTTTAGTTGGAACGAAGCAGAAAGAACGGATTTTTCTGACATTGTCAGAAGAGGCGGAATCGTTTTTTGATCTGCAGACGTCTAAAAAAGAAGCAATCCGTATTACAAAAAACACATGGGGATATATGGAAGTGGCCGTGGAGGTGAAGGGTGATTTCCTTTGTCTTGTACAGAATCGTCTTTCAACAGAAGATTTTGTCGGAAACCGGTATCAGTTAGAATATGTAATTGAAAGTGATCTGCTTCATGGCGGGAAAAATTATGGGGAGATTGTTATTCGCACTCCCTATGAAACGTTGACATATACAGTTGTAGTTTCTCAAAACCCGGCAAAGAGCAGTGATAGGCGAGAGCAGGCAAAAGAATGGATCAGGCTTTTATCTTCTTATTTACAATGTGAAGCTGGAAAAGCTCAGAAGGAAATGTGGATTAAGGAGGCAAAAGGATATATCCAAAGAAGGCTGCAGGAAGATTCGGACAATGATCTGTACCTGTTATTACAAGCACAGCTTGCCATATTAGAGGGACGCAAAAAGGATGCTCAGGATAATTTAGATCAATACAGTTACAGCAGATTTTCTTTGAGCAAGAAATTTGAGATGGACGCATATTACCTTTATTTGACTGCGGTGTGCCGGGCTGAAGAAGCATACACGAAGAAAACGGTAGAAGATATTCGAAGAATGTATATGAAAAATCGAGAATCCTGGCAGATTCTGTGCATTTTAGTGGAATTAGATGAAATTTATCAGGACAAACAGGATAAACTTTCTCGTCTGGAGGAACAGTATCAAAAAGGTGCAAATAGTATTTTGTTTTATTTGCAGGCATACCGGTGTTATAGGGAGCAACCGGAATGTATTAAAAAGCTTGGGGCATTTGAAATCCGTGTCTTTTCTTTTGCGGCAAAATATGGTCTGCTCAGTGAGGAAGTAGCATTATATATCGCGAATCTTGCCACACAGTTAAAAGGATTTGATAAGAACATTTACCAGATCCTTGGGAAAGCTTACGAACAATATCCGGATCCGATGATTTTAAATGCAGTCTGCACGATGTTGATCAAGGGAAGCAGACTGGATGGAGAATATTTTGTGTGGTATGAGCGGGCGGTCAAAGCAGGTCTGAAGATTGCACAACTCTATGAATCTTATATGATCACAATTCATGGTAAAAAAGCGAAGGAACCCCTGCCAAAATCTATTTATCTGTATTTTCTGCACGGATCTGTGCTGGATTATACGAAGCTTGCAGTGTTATATGCAAATGTGATTCTTCATGTAGAGGAGACAAGTGAGCTATATGGACAATATCGGGAGAAGATGGAACAGTTTGCATTGACCCAGCTGGAGAAAAAGCATATTACAGAGCCGCTCCGGATCATTTATAAACGCTTTTTAAATGAAGAAAATCTGACTCCAAAACGAAGGGAAGCTTTGAATGAAATCTGTCATGTCTATGAGGTGATCGTGCAGTCTGACCGGATGAAATCAGTAATCGTAATCAACGCCGAAGGAGAGATTGCAAACAGAGTTTCTGTGATCGATGGAAAAGCACAAATCCATCTGTACTCGAAGGAAGACCGCATTGTCTGGGAAGGAAGAAATGGGATCCACTATGTAGAATCTGTAAATTATGAGAGCAGACGTCTCTTTTATGATAAGCATTATTTAGAATTGTGCAGACCGGATCCAGAGCAGGAAGAGGAAGAAGGATACTGCAGCCGACCGCTGACGTTTGAAGAGGTGCAGGACAATGGATTAGAACAGTATGAGCACGAAGAAGTTTTTCATCTATGCAGTAAAAAAATCAGAGAGGATAACTATGCGGAAGATGATTTTCTTACCTACCTGACCTTCTCTTTGTTCCAGGAGGAATATTATGATAAGGCAGTGCTGACTTATCTGGCAAATTACTATTGTGGACCGACAAAAGATATGAAACGGCTTTGGCGTGTGGCGAGAGAGTATGAGATACAGACCTTCCAGTTAGCAGAACGTATTTTGACACAGATGCTGTTTTCTGAGCAGATGTTTGGGGAGGCGGAGATTTTTCTGGATTATTATTATGGAAAGCCATATTATCGTTTGAAATGGGCATATCTTGTTTATGTGTGCAGAGAGTATGTCACAAAGCAAAGAGAGATTGCCGATGAAGTGATGGAAATTTTATGTATGGAATATCATCACCAGTCAACGATACCAGAAGTGTGTCAGATTGCTGTACTTCAGTATTATGCAGATCATGCGTGGGGAGATGTTCAGGAAAACATGCTCTTGACGTTTCTGCGCGAACTGAGTATCCGCCAGATTTATTTTCCGTTTTTCTTACAGTATCGCAAAGACTGGTTAAAGGAACTCCAGCTATATGATAAGACGATGGTAGCATATTATGCAAAAAAGAAAGGGAAAGTAACTTTTCGATATCAATTGATCCGGGATGGAGAAGAGACAGGAGAGTATCATTCGGAGGTACTTGGTCCGGTCTATGAGAATGTCTATGTGAAGTCGATGATCTTGTTTGAAGGAGAAGAACTCCGCTATTATTTCGTGGAATCTGGTGAAATGAGTGAGATTCGTACGGAAAAGGCGGTCTGCAGGAAAGTGGATCGACAGAAGGAGATTGGAAAATATATGCGCATCAACCAGCTGATCCGCGAAGGACAAAAGCAAGAACTGATAGAAAATTTTGCAGAGGAAGAGCAGATGTCAGAACTTCTGTTTCCGATTTATTGATAGGGGGGAGAGATATGGGACAAGGCAGTATTATTGGATATGATCTGAGTGAAGAAGGATGCCAGATCAGCTATTATAATGAAGCGCAGCATGAGCCGGAGACAGTGAAAAACGAGTCCGGAGAATATCAGATTCCTCTTGTGATCGGATGCAAGAATGATGCATGGTATATCGGGGAAGAGGCTCGCAGTCATGCAAAACACAAGGACGGGGCTATGGCGACAGATCTGCTTGCCAAAAGTATGCACGGAGCTAAGATCCATTTGGGGAGAAGAACTTACGATGCAGTGTGGCTTCTTGCAAAATTTATCCGTCTCACACTTCAGCAGTTTGACAAGATTGAGTCGATTGTCTTCTGTGTGCCCGAGATGAGTCCGGATATTGCAAGGATGCTGAGGGGCATTGGACAGCGGATGGGGATCGAACGGAAGAAGATCCATGTGCAGGACTACAAAGAAAGTTACTGCTATTTTATGTTTTATCAGCCAAAAGAGCTTTGGCAATATGAATCAGCGCTGTTTTACTGTGACAAAAGACAGATTAAGGCATATATGTTAAGTCAGATTGCGGCGGGAGCAAAGTTGAAGAAGCAGACGTTTGTCACTGTGGATGAGGTGGCAAGTGCTCAGATGGAAGAGCTGAAAGCGGTGTATCCGGTGCTGAATGTCGAGCAGGCTAAGATGGCAGATTTTCGCTTTCAAAAATTTATCGAGAGTGTATTTGAGAAAAAAATCGTTTCCTCTGTATTTTTGATGGGAGAAGGATTTGAAAATAACTGGTATCCGAATTCCTTGAAGGTGTTGTGTAATGGAAGAAGGGCATTTCTTGGAAATAATCTGTACAGCAAAGGAGCATGCTATACAGCATACCAGCGTGGACAGGAAGAACTGATGAAAGAACAGGAAGGGCCGGTGTATCTTGATGAAAGTAAGCTGAAAGAGCAGATTTCTATCCAGCTGCGGCAGCATGGAAAAGAAGAATGGTACCCACTTGTACCATGGGGCAGACATTGGTATGAAGGAGATGGTCAGTGGGAAGTGCTTTTAGAAGACACGGATGATATTGAAATCAAGGTGGAGTCCTTGTTGACCGGCACATCACGCATCGAGCGCGTGCAAGTAAATGAGCTTCCCAAACGTGCAAAATATACGATCCGGCTTCAAGTAGAAGTTCTTTTTGTCGAAGAGAATGTCTGCAAGATTCTGTTCAAAGATGTCGGATTTGGAGAATTTTTCCCGGCTACGGATTTTGTCAGGGAACATACGATTTATTTAGGAGGAAGAAATGAGCAGTTTGATACTATGTAATAAAAAGCGCGCAAAACAGCCGTACGAAGTGTCACGGATCCACTGCCGGATCTACACATTGGAAGAACTCTGCTATTATCTCTCCAATAATCTGTATCTGATTGATTATACGATTGTCAATGAGAGACTCTGTGACTGGATAGAAGCAGAACTTGGGCTTTTAAGGCTGGCAGAGCAACTTCGGACGATGCTGCAAAAACATAGCTCGGAAGAGCGATTTGTCATGCGGATTTTGTCGAGCTCTTCGATTTATACAGCGGGAGAACTGCAGCAGATCCAAAATATTTTGGACCGGTTGAAAAATCAAAAAGAAATTGAACGACAGAAATATAAAGCGGATAATCTTTTGGAAAACAGAGAATTCGAAGATGCGATTCTTGTGTATCAGTCCATTTTATATGGCGATAGGGATGATTCGGTGGAAGATGCTTTTTATGGAAAGATTTATGCGTGCCTTGGATCGGCATATGGCAGACAATTTCTTTACCGGGAAGCGATGGAGATGTATGAAAAGGCGTTTCAGACATACAAAGAGCCGTCGATCGTCAAAGCGTATATTTACTGTGCGTATAAGGCGTATACAAAGGAAGAATATGAACTCTTTCTGCTGAAAAACACAGTGTACCCGAAAGTGCACCGGGAACTGATGGAGGAACTGCAGACATACGCACAGGAAAAATGTGCAGAAGGAAAAGAAAAGCTGCTGGAAATTGAAAAGATAAAATCAACGTACCGACGCAATCAACTTTGCTGATTGAAAAATAGGAAAGGAACTGGTGAAAGCATATGAAAAAAATGGAACAACTCTATGAGGGAAAAGCAAAAAGAGTATTTCTGACCGAAGATCCTGAGGTGGTGATCGTATCTTATAAGGATGATGCGACAGCATTTAATGGAGAGAAGAAAGGTACGATTTCTGGAAAAGGAGTGGTCAATAACCGGATGACAAATCATGTTTTTAAGATGATGGAAAAAGAAGGGATCCCTACTCATCTGGTAGAAGAGTTAAATGACCGTGAAACTGCTGTGAAGAAAGTGGAGATTGTACCACTTGAGGTGATTGTAAGAAATGTGGCAGCCGGGAGCTTTTCAAAACGGATGGGTGTCGAAGAAGGAACAGAACTCCTGTGCCCAATTTTAGAATTTAGTTATAAAAATGATGAACTTGGAGATCCATTTATTAATGATGATTATGCGTTAGCACTGGGATTGGCAGAGCAGGAGGAGATTGACACCATTCGTGCTTATGCAAAAAAGGTAAATGAATTTTTGAAAGGATATTTCCTGGATGCAGGTATGAAATTGATTGATTTTAAAATTGAATTTGGACGATTGCCGGATGGAACAATCATTCTTGCAGATGAAGTGTCACCGGACACATGCAGACTCTGGGACGTAGATACCAATGAAAAACTTGACAAAGACAGATTCCGCCGTGATATGGGGAACGTCGAGGAAGCCTATGAAGAGGTTTTCCGCCGTCTTGGACTTTTATAAAGAAAAGTAGAAGGAGAATAACAATATGAGCACTGACAGATATCAAAGCCCGTTATCAGAAAGATATGCAAGTAAAGAAATGCAGTTTGTCTTCTCGCCGGATATGAAATTCCGCACATGGAGAAAACTCTGGATCGCGCTTGCGGAGACAGAAAGAGAACTTGGACTAAATATTACGGAAGAACAGATTGAAGAAATGAAGGCGCACGCAGATTGTATCAACTACGATGTGGCAAGAGCGCGTGAAAAAGTAGTACGACATGATGTGATGGCGCATGTGTATGCTTTTGGCCAGCAATGCCCGAAGGCGAAAGGAATTATACATCTTGGAGCTACATCTTGTTATGTTGGAGATAATACAGATATTATTGTGATGGCAGAGGCGCTTAAAATTGTGAAAAAGAAACTGGTCAATGTTATCGCAGAACTTGCAAAGTTTGCAGATGAGTATAAAGCACTTCCGACGCTTGCGTTCACGCATTTTCAGCCGGCACAGCCTACGACAGTTGGAAAGAGGGCAACGCTTTGGATGCAGGAGTTCCTGATGGATCTGGAAGATTTAGAATATGTAGCCGGAAGTCTGAAACTTCTCGGCTCCAAAGGAACAACAGGGACTCAGGCAAGCTTTTTGGAACTGTTTGATGGAGACCAGGACACCATCGATAAGATTGATCCGATGATTGCACAGAAAATGGGATTTAAAGCCTGCTATCCGGTTTCCGGTCAGACTTACTCTAGAAAAGTAGATACAAGGGTGTTAAATGTTCTTGCGGGAATTGCGGCAAGTGCGCACAAATTTTCTAATGATATTCGTTTGCTTCAACATTTAAAAGAAGTAGAAGAGCCATTTGAAAAATCCCAGATAGGGTCTTCTGCGATGGCTTATAAGAGAAATCCAATGCGGAGCGAGAGGATTGCGTCTCTGTCCAGATATGTGATGGCAGATGCACTGAATCCGGCAATCACATCTGCTACACAGTGGTTTGAAAGAACTTTAGATGATTCTGCAAACAAAAGGCTTAGCATACCGGAAGGATTTTTGGCAATAGATGGTATTTTGGATCTGTGCCTGAATGTGGTGGATGGACTTGTCGTATATCCGAAGGTGATTGAAAAGCGTCTGCGTGCAGAACTTCCATTTATGGCAACAGAAAATATTATGATGGATGCAGTAAAGGCCGGAGGAGACAGACAGGAACTTCATGAGAGAATTCGCGAACTTTCTATGGAGGCAGGACGCAATGTAAAGGAAAAAGGTCTGGATAATAATTTGTTGGAATTAATTGCGGCAGATCCGGCATTTAATATGACATTGGAAGAATTGCAACAAACAATGGAACCGTCCAGATATACAGGACGGGCGAAAGAACAGGTAGAAAGCTTCCTTGAGAATGTAATCCGTCCGGTTTTAGAAGAGAATCAAGCAGTTCTTGGAATGACCGCTGAGATCAATGTCTAATGTACGATAGCGCTGTAAGTGTGGAAGTAGAAGAAATATTGTAACAATTGCAATAAATAGATATTTTGTATAGAAAGAAAAGAGGGGCTGTTGCAAAATAGATGAGTAATCATCTATAGAGCAATAGCTCCCTTTTTTATGCCTAAAAGCAGAAAACGGACTCCGAAGAGTCCGCAA
>NZ_SLZV01000020.1 GCF_004346095.1 Faecalimonas umbilicata
TGCAAAGTCAGTAATCTTATTCTACACTGAGGTATTTTTTTCTCAACCTTCTTTCTTGGAATTCCTTATATTTGAATTATACAGGAAGCTCCTTGCAGAAATCAAAACCATTCCCATCCGGCAGATTCACATCCAGTACGATCAACTCATACCTTTGTTTCTCAATATAATTTTCCGCCTCTTGTTTACAGAGTGCAGAGTCCACCTTGTATCCGGCGGCATTTAAGTTGTAGTATAACGTATTATTTAATAAGTGGTCATCTTCGACTACTAAAATATGCATCGTATCACATCCTTTTTCTTTTTAGAGTATCACCCAAATGTCACAGAAACCTCACGAAATACTCTTTTTTCTGTTTTATTTTACCTTGCTGTTTTTTCATTGTCCACAATCCGTTTCCCTTGATAAAGAAACCCATGATACTGTTATGAAAAGCAGCAGCATGGGTTTCTCAATATCTGTCTCTATCTTCCATTCTAAATTTTCTCTAGTTCTTTCCATCTATCAAATCATAACTCAGATCCAGAAAGTCTAAGATTTTCGCCTCACTTACGCTTCCATCCAGCAGCATCGTGATCCAATACTTCTTATTCATATGATATCCCGGAAGAAAGCCATAGGTCTGTGTCAGAAGTCCCACCATATCCGGTTCGCACTTCACATTGATCACATCTACCATGCCCTCTTCTTCTAATCCCAACTTGGATTTTTCAACTCGCAGAATAGCTGCATACCATTTTCCATTTTTATGCCGGAGGATTGCGTTCTCCGGAGAACTCTTCCAAAGATATTCTGGAATTGTTCCATATTGCTTTTTTACATATTCAAAAATCTCTTCCCGTTTCAAATATTCCACTCCCCAATGACTCTATGTTCTCAATCTGACGATTGTACGTTTCAAATTTGTAACAGGCAGGACATTTGCCCTGCCCGCTTTTCCTATTATAGCATTGTTCCTTTGCTCTTACAATTTTTCTCCTGCTTTTCTTAATATGCCGGAACACCATACCCATAGATCGATGCGCTTCCGATACTATAACTTCTCCGGTTGACTACATCACTACTGTTTCCCTCAATGGTGTGCACAACACCATCCGCCGTACTTTCCACGATTCCCACATGGTCGATGCTTCCATCATTTCCCCAGTCAAAGAAAATGAAATCTCCCGCCGCCGGGGTATAACTTCCATCCTGAAATTGTCCATTGTTTTGGAACCAGTTTACACCGACATCGCACTTGGCAAACTTTGGTATCACACCGCTTTCAATATAGCCGCATTGATCGGCACACCACGATGCAAAACAGGCACACCATTCTACCCGGCTGTCAAATCCATACCAGCTCCAGTACGTCTCTCCGCCATTTCCTTCTTGAGACAGCGCCACCTGCACGATTGCCTGACTTCCCGTTCCGGTCGGAATCCGTCCAAATGGATAATAGCGCAATACATGTGCCACATACTGCTTGTCCCCGTAACTGCTCCATCCCAGTTTTTCTGCCATTATATCGGAAAATTCAATCGCATTTGCCGGGGTGTACCCTCCATCTTTTTCTTTTGCCCACGGGATATAACCATTCCCGTAATTATAGCCCTGAAGCGCCAGCTTAATGCGTTCCATATCCACCGGAGTTTCCACTTCTGCACTGACCAGACACGCTTTGATCTCCTGAACCCCGCATTCAATGGAATACGCCGGATCAGTAATCCCATTGGGTTGTCTCGGAAACCGGGTATTAAATGCCCCTTCTGAACTTTGCATTGGATCAAGTCCTCGCCCGCCGCTTTCCTGCATCATAATCGCTTTGATCAGTTCCACATATTCTCCAATCCCATATTGTGTGGCATATTGACGGATCAACGGTTCATAGGCTTCCACTTCCGCGCTGACAGCAGAAACCGTATTAGAATTTCCTCCACCCGTCATGCAAAGGACACCTCCAAACAGAATCACAACCAACAAAATCAGTACCGCAATCCATCCCCCTGCCAAAAGTGCTGTCACAAGCGCTTTTGTTCCTGCAATGATTGCCCGGACAGCTGCCAACGTGGCTCTGGCAGTTGCCTTTGCGGTCTGGGCTGCTGTTCTTGCCGCCTGTCTGGCTGCCATCGCTGTTCTTTCTGCTGTCTTTGCTGTTGTCTGAGCCAACCGTTTTGCCTGAACTGCGGCAGTCTGACTCGTCTTCACTGTATTGTGTACTGTCTGCTTCGTACCTTTGATTGTCCGGCTGGCAGTTTTCACCGTTCCTTTTCCGGTCTGCTTCCCCTTACTCCCCACGGTTTTGATCGTTTTTTCTCCGGGCTCTATGGTTTTAATGGTGGCATTTTGAAGTTTTCCTGCGGAAACCCGTTTCTTCTTCGCCAACTCCTGCCCGGTTTTTTGTAGTTGCTCTTTCGGCTGGTTGAAGGTGTCCGCAGACACCTTCCTCTTTGCTCTTTGACGCTGCACCCTGCCGCCTTGCTTTCGTACCTGATGCACTGCCCCCAACACACTTCGTTCTGTCCCGGCTGCAATCTGATTTTCCGCATCTTCCACGGGTGTTGCCGCTGCCGGTTCTCTTGTCTCCTCTGTCTGTTCTTTCGTCCGCACATATGCCCGCTTTACATGCTCGGTTCCCATTGCCGCTTTATCTAACACCTTGATGTCTTTGCGAACCTTACGCGTCTTAATCTCCTTGCTCATACTACTACCGTTCTTCCCTATGCGGACACGCTTTACCGGATTGGAACTCCCTGCAAAATTCCGGGTACTTCAACCGGATTGCCTCAAAGAAATAAGGGGCATATCCACAATCAAAAAGTTCATACGGGGTAGACATTCTTTCCATCCCCTTCTCGCTGTATCCGTTCCATAAATTAAAAGCAAGCCGGGTAATCCGCATACTTCCGCTTGTCTGCCATCCTTCATGCAATGCCGCTGGGTTGATACAGTCTTCCCGAAATGAAAACAGACGTTTCACATTATCTCTTGTCATATCCGAAATTCCCACGCAGTAGAAAAATGCCTGATGATAACTGTCCTTTTTCTTCACTTCCTCCATCATGGCAAAGAAAAATTGTTTATGCTCTTTCGATGCAAATCGTAATTCCATTCTTCTTTTCCCCTTTCTATGGCTGACGATTCCGGTTGGCATGATCTTCGCCCGGTTTCGTTGTCATCAGTTGATAAAGCTTCGTATTTTTCGGAAACTGATTCACAAATGGCACAAGGGAACTTCCATATTTGATCAGTCCACATCCTGCATCTGCATTGGTGATATATCCCATCTGCTCATTGGAAATATTGAGTAATTGTGCCAGTTTCTCCCGATCCGGCGCCGCCTGATTTAACATCACGATATACTCGCTGTTGGACAACATGGTTCTTGCAAGAACGGAATCCAACAGATAATCTACATTCTGCGTAATGGCATTCGGATAGGCATTTCTCTTACGAAATCTGCGCCATGCAGAATTAAAGAACGCTCCGGAATATTCATTTTCAAATACTACATGGAACTCATCCAAAAAAATATGGGTACGTTTTCCCAGTTTCCAGTTCTCTGTCACACGGTTTAACATCGCATCTGTAATGACCAAAAGCCCCATCGTTTTCAACTGTTTTCCCAAGTCCAAAATATCATACACCACCATCCGGTTCTTCACATCCACATTACTTTCATGGGCAAAGGCATCCAGACTTCCGCTTGTAAACAATTCCAGTTCCAGTGCAAGATCCTGCGCTTCCCGCTCTGGCTGCTCCAGTATTTTGTCCCGGAGTACGCAAAGCGTCGGTATATTTCCGCCTCGTTGGTAATCGTCATATACAGCGGCGGTGCAACGGTCTATGATTGATTTTTCTTTGGCGCTTACCCCTTTTTTGTCTA
The DNA here is from genome assembly GCF_004346095.1 of Faecalimonas umbilicata. Lineage (GTDB taxonomy): Bacteria > Bacillota > Clostridia > Lachnospirales > Lachnospiraceae > Faecalimonas > Faecalimonas umbilicata. The sequence goes on from NZ_SLZV01000020.1 coordinate 3,867, forward strand.
ATTGCTCAAAAAGCGATAATACAAACTCTGACTTATCAATGACTGGATTGCCACCGTCCCCATAACCATCCACCATATCCATAGCGTTGATATGGTCTTTGCTTCCCGCCGCAATCCGGATGACTTCTCCGCCCATCGCCTCAATGAGTGATGCATACTCCCGCTCCGGATCACAAATCAAAATATCGTCCCCGGTCGCAAGGGCAAGGAATACTATCAGCATTTTTGCGCTGAAGGACTTTCCACTTCCCGGAACACCAAGTAAAAAAGAATTAGGATTCAGCAGCTTCGCCTTATTACACATGATTAAATTATGGGAAATCGCATTCTCCCCGCAGTAAATGCCGCCCTCGTCCATAATCTCCTGCACCCGGAAAGGCATCAGCACCGCAAGGCTTTCCGTTGTCAGGGTGCGAACCGCATTGATTTTCCGTTGTCCGATCGGCAAAGCGGTATTCAGCCCGTCCATCTGCTGAAATTTTAAAGTAGCCATCTGACACAAATGCTGCCTTGCAATGGTCAGAAGTGTTTCCGTATCTGCATCCAGTTCTTTCTTTGTATCTGCGGTATGCACAATCGTTAAAATGCCAAACATCATCCGCTGGTCACGGGTGGTCAGATCATCCAGAAACTCCTTGCTTTCTTTTCTCTGCTGCTCCATATCATAAGGAACCACTGCGGAAAAGTTATTGTTTGCGTTCTGTCTTCTCTGCCAGTTTGTGATATTCGTCTCCACACCGAGGAGTCGGTTCTCCACTTCCCGTACTGCCTCATCCGTCGGAATCGGAATGATGTCAATACTCAGCATCAGATTCCGGTTTAATTCTGTCAGCTCCGCAATCATATCGTCTTTGATATAAGACGCATAATCCCGCAAAAACAGCACTCTTCCATAACGGTCTCCCATTTTAAAATGATCCCGTTCAAACTCAAAGCTGTCGGGACAGATAAAATCTTTAAAGCTGTGTCCTTTCTTCATCGCCTGCTGCAGATCAAAGAAAAAAGCGGTTTCCTCACCTGCCCGGTAAAAATCATGCAGTGCCCGCAGTCGTTCTGTCGCATCCAGTTCCACACATTTGGAACCCAGTCTTGCAAAATGCCCCATCAGATCTGTTCCCACTCGTGCAAAATAGCTTCTCGCCTCTTCCACCGTTTTCTTATACACCGATACCGTCACATACTTTTCCTGCACCATTCGATTGGAACCGGTTGCTTTCTCCAACAACATTTCGTTGTATTCCTCCCGGTACACATCCAGTCCGTCCTCCCGCATTGGGATCAGAATTGCTTTTTCAAAGTCCTGCCGGTTCAGTCTCCGGTTATTGATCGTGATCTTTGTGGTCGCTCCGCTGTCAAAGGAATTGAGCAGTTCGCTGTATTCCAAGAACATTGCCTCCTGATCTTCCCGGCTTGCTACCGCATAGTTGATATCCATGAATTTGTACGTCCGGGTAAACTTATTCCGCCCCACCTGAAAGACACCGTCTGCCCATACCGCCTGGATGGGAATGACCTGCTGTACACTCCTCGGTATGCAAAACTTCTCCTTATCCTGTTTAAAAATTGTCCGCAATGTCTTAATCATGTTTCTTCCATTCCTCCTTTTCCCTTGCTTCAATCTCTCCTTTTAGCAGCTCGTAATACAGATTTTCTGACCGGAACACCAGCTTTTTCGGAATGAGAAACTCGGATTTCAACCATGCCCACAAAAACTGTTCTGCGGTCATCCCGTGATATTTGAAAAATCCCAACGCTGCAAAAGGCGCTGCCCCTAAGATACACACCCAGCTTACTGTCTCTGTTCCCATGTATGGGCGAAGCAGAAAATAGAGTCCGACTGCAACCACGCAGGCGAAGACAGAAAAAATAAACTGCCGCATGGACAGTCCAAAAAACATAGATTCCGTATAGTTTCGGATTTCCCGATTGATTTTTACTTCCAACGTTTGTTCCTCCTTTTACAATCCCATCATTTCCCGTACCACCCGGTCTGCCATCTTCACTGCACCAACCAGTACCAGCATGTTAAAGATCAGTTCTCCGATATAACTCCACACCATCGTCACTGCCGCCGCATCTGCATCCACCACCGGAGGCGAAGCCGCAAAGACCGAAAAGATAATACATGCCAGCACGATAACCGCACCTTCCAGACAAACCGCCGCATACGATTTCATAAAACTTTTTCCTACATTCTGTGTCGGCTCTCCGGCAAAAGACGCAAGAGGAACCGGTGCAATGGCAGTATAAAGATACAGCCGGAAAAAACGCCCATACACACTCATAATCATAATGAAACTTAATACCGTGATAAACAGTCCACCGATCAAGGTTACCGCCCACAAGGGAATACTCTCAAAGAAACCGCAGTCTTCCACCGCTGTCACAATTTCTTCCGGCAGAACGGTCTGCTGCGGCTGTCCGAAGCCTGCCGCATTCATAATCGTACTCATTACTCCCTGTATGATTTCAAAGAGCGCCATCATCAATTCCAGTCCATAGGTAATGACGCCTTTTGCAATGGCAAAACGGATAAATAATTTCAATGCATGTTCCGGTTTCTTCACTTCCACAAAACTTCCGCATGTTTTTACCACACCGACAACAAAGAATAACACAAGCAAAGCATAGCCGATCGCCTGCAATGCTCCGTTAATACTTACAATCACATTCCAGATATCACCGCCTTTGAATGTCTCCGGAGACTGTGTGATAATCTGCCAGATTTCCGCCAGCTTACTGTTCCACGTTTCCAACGCATTGACGAGATTTTGTACTACCCAGTTGTCTGATTCCATTCACAACCCTCCTTTCCGGCAGCACATTCCCCAAGCTGCTTTTTACGCACTTGGGGAATCCTGCCTGTTTCTTTTTAACCTGCAATCAGAGTCAAAATCTCTTTGGCAAAGGTAATGACTACACCGCCTGCCAGCGTCAGAAACCCGTTCGCTCTCTGACTCGGATCATGGGACTTTAAAGACAACCCGATCTGTACAATTCCAAACCCAAGCAAAATCATACCGATGGCACGGATCAGTCCGAAAATAAAATCGGACAGGTTATTGACTACTGCAATGGGATCACCGGCTGCAAATACGGTTGTTCCTCCCATCGTCAGCATCAACACCAGCACCAAGTACAAGCCAAAGGCTTTTTTCGTCTTTGCTCCCATAGGAAGTTTTTGCATTTCTCCGGCTGCTCCTCTCTTCTTACCTCTCATTTCTGCTCCCTTCTGCTGTCTGTCTCTCTGTTTAAACATCATCTGTTTCTTCCTCCTTGTTTTGACTAAATACAGTTTCCAGTTCTTCATTCGAGAAAAGTTCCAACGCTTGCACATCCACTTCTCCCACGTCTTCTGCCTGAATTTCTCCTTCCAGACTATCCGTCAGGGAAATTCCTGCAACCGCCTTTGTCACTTCTCCGTGGCGGTACGGTTTTCCTTTTCCATCCGTTGTAAGCGCAACATTCGGATGGCTTAAAATATCAATCTTCTCATCTAAAATCGGGCGCTCCCCGCGAATAAAAAGAAGTGCATAGCGGTTATCCAGCATACGCACTTCGTCCGGCGTCATCAGTTCACGCCCTGAGATTTGATAATTGGTAGAATAATTTCCAGAATGCCCCGTTGATTTTCCATAGGTATTCAGGTCAATGGTGGCTTTTCCTAACAATTCACTCACATATTTATGGGTACTCTGCTCATTTCCTCCAAGATAAAGAAATTCATCGCAGTTCCCGATGATTGCCTCCCATTCTTTCTCAAACAATGCTTTTAATGCGGCAATATTCTGTAAGACAATCGACACGCTCACCGCCCTTGAGCGCATAACGCTGAGTATTTTAGAAAAATCATCGGGCAGCGATACGTTGCTGAACTCATCCATCAGGAAATGGACCGGAACCGGCAGACTTCCTCCATGTTTATAATCCGCCGAATAAAAAAGCTGCTGAAATAACTGAGTATATAAAATAGACACCAAAAAGTTATAACTGGTATCGTTATCCGGTATTACCGCAAACAACGCCACTTTCTTTTCTCCGAGGGAGGACAGATCCAAATCGTCTGTTGCAGTCAATGCAGACAGACTGGCAAGATTGAATTTCTCCAATCTTGCCGCCAGCGTAATCTGAATGGATTTTAAGGTTTTGGCGCTTCCTGAGTGATAGTCTTTATAATACTTTACAGCGATATGATCTGGGTTCTTCATCTCCAGCCGCTCAAACAATTCATCCAACGGTGACTGATAATCATCGTTGTCCTCCCGCACTTCCCCTGCCCGCAGCATTTCCATTACCATCGGAAAATTCTGTTCCTCTTTCGGCGCTTCGTATTTCAGATAAAAAATCAGCGCCAGCAAAAGCATGGATGCGGCAGTATCCCAAAAGGGATCGTTGCTCTGACTTCCTTTCGGTGTCGTTGCCTTAAATAAATTTGTCACCAGCCGCTGCACATCATTGTCATCCTTCAGATATACAAAGGGATTGTAACAATGACTTTTCTCCATGTTGATCAAATCCAGCACCCGGACTTCATAACCTTCCGCCTCCAAAAGATGCCCCGTATCCCGCAGATTCTCTCCTTTGGGATCGAGCACTACAAACGAAGTGTTCGCCTGCATCAGATTGGGCTTGCAAAAAAAGCGGGTTTTTCCAGAACCACTTCCTCCCACGACAATCGTTAACAGATTTCTCCGGTGCTTCCGGCTGTTATAGCTAATCCGCACATGTTTCGTCATCAACTTGTTTGCCTCAAATTTCTTGTCGCTGTATTTCTTGTTGATCTCCTGAGCGTTTCCCCACTGTGCCGAACCATGTTCTTCACCTCTTCGGTAATTTCTTCTCGTAGACAGGTAAATCCCGATTCCCATTCCATAGCAAGCAAGAAAAAGAAGGACAGTTTTCAGGCTGTCCTTACACATTTGAATCCGAAACGGGTGCTGGATTGCTTCTGGTAATTTTTCCATCACACGCAAAAGCCCATCAAAGAAAAACGGTGCAGTCAATAGCGCAAGCCATACCACCGGAACGATTCCGGAGAAAATCAGTATCCTGCTCTCTTTCCTCTCATCGCTCTTCACGGTGCCACCGCCCCTTTCGTTCTTTCTCCGGCAGTTGTTCCATCCCTTCAATGACTTTCATCAGCACATCCTCTACAAGCTCTGTATCCTGATTCGTTTCCAACAACTGATTCCGCTTATCTTTCAGGGAATGAAAAATTATGCCGCACTCATATCGGTCTAATTTCAAAGTCACTTTTTCCTCATGCAAATGTCCTCACCTCCCATACGGAACTTTCTTTTTCTCATTCGTTTTTTCGCTCCTTTCGTTCTCTGCTCTATCTCGCATCGCCTCTCTGCGGATGAGATTCCGCGCGTGGCTGCTGGCGTTCCGTCTGATTGCGTTCCTGCTGCAAAGACTTCTCCATCCGGGCATTGATGTTCTTAAAGGATTCCTGCGCTTTCGCTAATTCCGCACGGACTTCCTGCGGTTCCATGTTTTCAAAAAACTCCGGCGCATGGCTAAAATCAAAATACTGTGTGTCAATACCATACTTCTTGCAAAGCATATAAGACGCGCAGTAAGCATGAAATGCCTCTGCATCCCGGTCATATATCTTCTTTCCATCTGCGAACCCTGCAAGCGCAAGTTCCGGGGATAGGGAAAGAAAAATGGATTGTGCATCCATCCCTTTTCTTACATAGATACATCTTTCATCCGGTGCAAACAGCGCACCTTTCCCCTCCGGCATCTGATCCGGTTCTGCCGGAACAATATTCACCGGAGGATTGCTGAGCAGCGCACGGATTAACTGTTGTTCTGTGATCTGCGGTTTCTCCTGCGTATAATTGCGTAAACTGGTCTGCGATGGCTCGTACAGTTTCTTGGCATTGTAATACATTCCAATACTTCCATCTTCACGCTCATACTCTTTTCCCGGCTCTAAGATGAGTACCGGATTGTCCCGCTCCTGTCGTTTCACAAAGGTTCCCTGACTTCTCCAGTAGCTATAATCGCCTAACTTCTGCGCCTCCGGTCGCTGCGCTAAGATCAGCAGGGAATTACTCGCAGTATAGCGGTCAAAGCGGCTCTGCACATCCAGATATTTCTGAAACATCTGACTATCCGTTGCAACTGCCGCCGTAATCTGTTCTGACAATTCATAACAACGGTTCCGGTTATTCTTACTCTCCGCAATAAATGCCGCTGTGCGGTCATCCTGCGGAACTGCGGATACATTTAACATAGAATCAAAATTTGTACTCATCTCTTTTACCTCTCTTTGCTTGTTTTTTTCACTTTCCTGTTCTGTGGTTGCCGATGCTCCAGTACTCTTTCTTGCTGTCTTCTTCCCCTTTGCTGTACACGATCGGAAACTGGCTGATTTCGTTTCTTCTGGTTTCTTCCCGCCTGAATCTCCCGTAACTCCTCCCGCACCGATTTCTTCTGCGGCGCTGTCGGCATATACAAATTAGAAGTACCCTCGGCGGTTCTGCTGTGCCTCTCGGAGATAGGCTCGGACAGAAGGGATTTCTCTGTCTTTGCCAAAGAGGGGTTTCGCGGCTGTGTCTCCTCTTTCTTACTCGGCGCACCCATCAACTCCTCCATCAACTGATCCGTATCGGATTTCTCCCTTCCGGTTCGCTCCGGCACATCCTGAGACTGCCCGGATTTTTTCACTCCGGTTCTTTCTTCTCCAACGGTCTTTGCTTTCTGTTCCCGTGATTTTTCGATTTCCGTCTTAATCTGCGCCGCCTCCGTAACCGTTGCAAACTGAAAGCGCTCTACAATACGGTTGATCCGGGGCGCATCCTCTTCCTTTACCATAATGTCTACCATTCCATCGCTGCTTCCTTTTGGATTTCGCACCGCGCAGTACAAGATTCCATACCGCTTTGCCTCCTGCACAAATTTACGCAAATCACTTTCTTTCACGGAAAATACCGTCAGCGGACGTCCCGAACGCACCAGCGTTTCCAATCTCGCCCGCCCACGCGTCTTTTTCTGTTCTTTCAAAATGGCATATAAAAGCACTGCAAGCTGTTTGGCTCCTGCCCCGGAAATTTTCAATGCTGCTTCTCCCACTTCCAGCGACATCCGTACTACTTGATCAGCGGCTTCCCCTGATGTGTTCATGTCTTACCTCCTCCTTTCTCTCTGTTGTCTCCTGCCTCACAATAGATATCTTCTCTTTTAAAATTTGAGAACGTGTGGCAATTCCATCACAAAGTTTCACCTCCTCCCGCAGTTCTTTTATCTCTTCTGTCAATTTGGAAATCTCAGCTTTCAACGCTTCCTGCACATTCTCATCCTTTGCGCTTCGGAGTCGATACCTGAGATGTGTGCGCTCATCCTCCAACTGTTTTCGTCGGCTTTCACAAGTTTCTTTCCACGAAAAAAGCTGCTCTGCGGTATCAATATGACAACGACAAAGCAGCCTTGTTTCTTTTTTAATCTGATTCAATTTGTTTAAATCTTCCCTCAGCAATAAATGCAGTTCTTTTTGATTCATGGGTGATCGATTTTTCGGAAGAATTCCTAACAGATAACAATAATGCAGGTACAATCCCCGTAATCCTCCAATTTTTCGTTTCGGTTGGAATGTTCCACGCAGATAGATCTGTCTGATTCTTCTTTGCTCTTGTACCAAACGATAAGAAGTTTTCAGAAACGGACTCTTTTCTTCTGCTAAAATTCTCCTGCGGATTGCTTCGATTGTGTACGCCTCTCCAAAGTTGCGGGCAAGTTTCAATCCTCTGTCTCTTCCCAACGGTCGCAAGGTAATATCCTGTCCGAACTTGATCTCATACCCTTTCTCCCTTAGAAAATGGAAAAACTGATTTTCCGTCCTTGCCATACGGATTGCTTCATCTACATCTGCCCGTACCATTCCCCGGTAAGTCGGCTTCTGTTCCTGATTTGCCCTCCACTCCCCATAATGCTGAGACTTCCCCTCACTTGGATGTTCAATCACAGATAACGCATACTCCTTACATAATCTGTCTGATTCCCTTCGCATCCTGCGATAATCTTGTTTCGTCCGGTGATACCGTTTTCCATCCAAAAAGGAAACCGAGTTGACTACAAAATGATTATGCAAATGGTTCTCCTTATCCAAATGGGTTGCCACCAACACCTGAAACCGATCACCCCACAATGTTTCTGCCAGTTTCACACCGATCTCATGCGCCATCGCCGGCGTACATTCTCCCGGCGCAAAAGACTGATACCCATGAAATGCCATGATTCCCTCATCTTTCCCGTACCGTTTTTTGACTGCCATCATTTCTCCACGGGCAGTAGCAAGTGCACAATTCACGCCGGAAACATACTGCTGCATAACCATTACTTCCTCCGCAATTTCCTTTCCACGTTGTTTAAGTCTTGTCTTTTCTTCATTTACCGCATATGCAATGACATCGGACAGCCCTTGTGATTCTTCTTCCGTGATTTCTTTTTGCTCCACATAAACTGGATTTCTCGTCTTCTCCGGATTCTCTACATAAATCACGACCTTTCCAAGCCACCCTTTCACACTCCAAATGGATGTGGTTGCCATCTCACTGACCTCTTTTCTCACATCTGCCCGTTCTTTCCTGCGGATTTTTCTCCGGTAAAATCACAGCTTCAGTAATCTCTTTTACCGTCTGCTCAAACAACCGGACTGCTGCATCATATCTCTGAACGTCCATCACATTCAGCACATGTGCTTTCTGCGCAATCTGATTCAGGTTATTCCCGATTTTATGAAGCTCCCGCATCATGGAATAATAATCCGGCGGCGGTGCGTCTCTTGGAACAATCCCGGTAATGACTTGACGCAGATAAGCCTCCCGGTTCAAACCGCTTTTCTTCACTTTCTTATCCAACGCCTCTGCTTCTTTCCGATTCAACCGAAACATAATAGCAATATTCCGTTTCCTCATCGCGACATCTCCTTTCCCCGCTCTATGGATTCTGGAACTTCTACAATCTTCTGTGCTTCCTTATCGTAACGGTAAACCCGATCGGATAACTGTTCCATTTTCTCTACCTGACTCCGATTGACTTCCCGCACCATCGCTCCCAGTTCTTTCGGTAAAATGCCCCCACGATCGGGAAGAATTAACACTTCATGCAAAGAAGAGGGTAAAATATAAAATCCCTCCGGAAAGGACTGACTTAATTGATCCATTACCCTTGGTTCAAACATCATGGCAGCACCGAAATTTTTCTTTTCATTTGTAAGCACCAGAAGTATCGCTTCCTGATTGGAAAAATCAAATTCTTTCTTCAGTAAATTTTCCGGTGCAGCGCCTCCCATAAGAATCTGCCTTGTTACCTCCTCTAAGTTTTGTAACACCGGAGTATTGGCAGGATTTGTATTCTCTGATGCAATCTGAAACAATTCCTCCCGATCTACATTCCACTTTTGCAACATCTGTTCCGTGATCTTAAACGTTGCGTTATAACCACCCTGCTCTACCGGAAGATCCGCATAACAAAGCAGCGACAGATCTGCTACTTCTTTATGTGGAACTTGCTCTAACAGTTTCCGGTTCTCCGCCGTATTCACAACCATAACCGATAAATAATCTTTGACTGACTCAAATTCCTCAATCCGGATACTCTGATCCAATGCCGGACCATCCAGTGCATCCTGAATCACTTCTGCGATGTTCCTCATAATCTGATCCATCGGTTCTCCACTCCGCACTTCATTGTAAAACGATTCCATATAGACAATCGGAGAAGCGGCGTGTCCCGGCATATCTGCCTGAATTCCCACCTGCATCACACCATTTGTCTTATTCTGCTCTTTTACAGAACACGTTACCGATTCATATTCCGGCGGAAGATAGGCTTTGATCTGCTCTGCCACTCCTTCCGCAAACACTTTAACAGCCAGCATGTTTGTGTCCCCCTTTCTTCTTCCACTGTTCCAAATACTGCTCCATCCGTTTCCGGTCTTTCTTTTTCTCTTTGACTTCTATCTGTACCTGCATCGTTCCAACTTCCTTTCCTGCGCTCTTATTCTTCCTGCACTTTTTCACAAGGGTTTCAGGGAACTTCCCTGACAAGCTGCCGCAGGATGGCACAGACGGAAAATCCGTCTGGCTATCCAAAGGCGTTGCTTGCTGGTATTGTGTATCCCGTACCCCTTGCGTCACCGCTTCGGGCGTACCAAAATCACTTTGCCGAAAATAACAATTTCTTACGGTAACTTTTCTCCCTGTGGATGGGTACAGCTCCCACACTCCTGGCAGCGCCAATGGCAGGTTTCGCACATTTCATCTCCACATTCCCCGCACGATATCATGGTGCAACTTCCACATTTTTTACAGAAAGCTTCACATTCCTGACACCTGTTCTCCAGATCATCCATCATACAGTCTTCCTCGTTCGGACAATAATACGGACACCCATCACACGCTCCCGGACAGTCTCTTTCATCCTTTTCTTCCACCACAATTCCAAGCAATTCCTCTCCGGTCACATCCAAATCCTTCTCTGCTTGCAGCATTGTTTTGAGACTTTCTTCAATCATTTTTCGGCTGTCTGCCGCCAGTACAATCTCTTTTTTGTGGATCATTTTCAATTCATATTTGATTGCTTTCATCGTTCTCTTCCTTTCTCCTGACTCTTTTTCTCACGGATTGTCCGCTGTAATCCCAACCGGGAACACAAAAAATCATTGTAATCTTTCCCGATCAGCGGCGGTTTGTCTTTCGTCTGATACTGTTTCGGCAGCACCGTCCGAATCGCTTTTGTTGCAAGTCTTCCTGCCCGGTCGTTATCCAAGTGAAATACGATCGTCTGCACATAGGGGTATTCTTTCAGGAAACGAACCAGCGTAGAAGGTATCTTACTTTCCTCCAGTTTCTGTGCCGGTCGGTAAACCCCTGCAAGAGATAACAGATGTGTTTCTCTCCAGTTTTTCCCGTCCAGTTTCTCCATCGTGGCATACGATAACAGATCAATAGCTGATTCAAATAAGTGCACTTCACTACAACTTGCTTCTGCCGGAATGGAAAATGAATAATGTTTATCACTTCCGCTTGCTTCTCCGATAAAATCTGTTCCCACTCCCCGTAACGCTGCATACCTCGGTTGATCCTCCTGATCTCTGCCCACAAATACAGCATTATGATAGTCTGCACTCTCATACAAACGCCCCGTTTTCAGGCAAAACTCAATCAGTTCCATATCAATTCCACGGTTCTTCAAGTATGAAACCACATACTCTGCATAACGATATGACTTCGGCAATAGCAGCACTTTCTCTGTTTTCTTTTCGGCAGATACCGAAACCGGCGGCTGAATCGCCGCCTGTCCTGCAATAAGTTCTATTGCCTCCATAAAGGAATATCCTCTGACTTTGATCAGATAATCCAGCGCCGATCTACCACCGATACTCTGACTCCACCACATCCATTTCCCGTTGGAAATCTTCAGACTGTCGTGACTTTTCGTTGTGTAGGTATTCCCTGAAAAATGCACAAGCTCCTGCGGCTCATAGTTTTTCAGGTACGTCAGTAAATCCATTCTCTTTACTTCCTGCACAACTTCCGGTGCGATATAAGGCATAAGTTTCATCTCCTCTCCTGCCCATGATTTGATATTCTCAAATGAATTTTTAGAATATCAGGGCATAAAAATAGCCGGGTGATTCTCATATTGAAAACCACTCGGCTATGTAGATGATAAGGAAATTTTATTCTGTTGTTTCTTCTTCAAATGGCGGCAATTCTAATCTCTTCCTCATATTCGTCCCCTTCTGCTTCCATATACTCACCAGCAGTAGGTAACAAATCATCAGGGACATCATTTCCTTTCACTATCTTATAATCTGTCTCTTTTCCATTATACTCAATAATAATTTTATTTTCTGTAATATTCAGGAAAGCATCTCGAATAGTAATTTTATTCTCCAGAAGATCAATTAAATTATCATATGTTGTCTTACTTCCTATCCACTCTACTTTTTCAGCATTTACAAGACAGCAAATAAACAAATACAAATCTCCTTTATTTTTACATGTAAACATTACTGGATACTTACTTTCAAAAAGAATTGTATCCAAAACAATATTAGAAAACTCCGGAATTTTTCTGAATACATTTTCAATCTTCATTTCCATTTTTAACTCCACGCATTCCTTTTTTACAATAATTTGCACTCATTCAAAATCTTCTCTATTGCTTCCCATGCCGTAAGGGATGGATTTTCTTTATAATACTGGTATCCTTTATATTGATGCAGAATATATCCATTCTCCTTGTTTCTCTGCATGATTTTCTTTGCCCTGCCAATAGCAGCTATTACATTTGAAAGATCCATTTTACTTAAACACCGTTTGAAATTATCCTCGTGTTTATATTCATCCATATTTTCAAATCTCTCTCCAAATGCCCGGTTAATCTGAGTAACATATTGTTTCCTATGTGCATAAGAAGCATTACAATTCATCATATGCAAAATGATCCATAAATCAAATGTAAAGTTACTGTATCCCGATTTATACTTAATCTGTTTTCCCAGTTTTTCCGCCTTTTTCATGTTATCCATAACGTCCTGAAAGCCTTGCACATGGATCGGCTCATCACTTTCATAATCAAAAAAATGATATATTTCTATTTTTCTGGTAACTGTCAGGGATTTTGCATGTTTTAATGGATTCTTCTTTACAGGACAATCAATAGACACTTTACATACGGACTCCTCTGTACTGTTAATCATATCCTGCAACCATTTCAAATACCATTGCTCAGTTTCTCCCTCAACACTAAAATAATATTTATTTGTTGGCTTTCTCTTTTGCATAACTACACCTCTCGTTCTAAAATTTCTTCAAAGATTGGTGTGAAATCTATATCTTTGATTGCACCATACTGACTAATAAAATATTTACTCATATAATCTTCGTGTCTGCGAACCCCCTTATCTCCTGTCGTCCCAAAATCAGAAAGTGCATACAAAACACTTTGATGACTATCATCATCCCGTTCTACAAATTTAATTTCATCTCTTCTAAAAAGATTAGAATTTAAGAAAATGGGATTATGTGTATTAAATATCAGCTGTGCATGATGAATGTTCACATCATCATTATGGAATACATTGATAATGCTCATCAATGCCATTGGATGAATAGATGCATCAAACTCATCCACAATCAGCGTTCCGCCTGTCTGAATTGCCTTTATGACCAATGGAAACATATTGATAAAGCGGATTGTTCCATAAGACTCAAATATCTCTGATGCAATCGCGGCATTTTTTTTATTTTTAGAATTCCGAAAAACAGAATATAATTTTGCGTCCGGCTCATCTTCACTTACGACATATCCAACTGCATTTGAATTGATTCCAAATAATTTTGCTGCTTCATCTGTCGTTTTCTCTACATAAATCGCTTTCTTTTTCGGATCAGCAAATCTTTTAATCAACTGCATGGAATCCGCACGGTAAATAACCATAAATTTATTTGTAAACCAATCTAATACCAATTTTGCAAATTTTTGTGAAATAATCAGTTTAAATCCGTTTGCCAAAAACAGCTCATCCCTGCTTAAACTATTCTTCGCAATTTCAGTGATACTCTCTGTATTCTGTTCTGTCACATCCGAAAGATATGATTTAATTACTTTCATATCTCCTATTTCTAAATCCTGTGTACGTCTGAAAATCAGTTCATCATTTACCGTAAGACTTTCAAATACAATATTTCTTGCATAGTCTTCATCAAGGAACATCCCTAAATCAATTTCCAATTCATACTGAATTTTGAATTTATTCTTTTCATCCTCTTCATAAAATTCAACAGAAAAATATACTGGGTGTGACTCCGTAGCACTATTATTAGGGATTAGTTCCAATGCCACAGAAGCAGGGTTAGGAGATGATTTCTCTTCTGCATTTCGGATATTTCCTCTTAGCACAATGGCTCTCAGCACATCCATTGCACCGATGATATTTGTTTTTCCTGCCGCATTTGGTCCATAAATAACAGAGGAACTTAACCCTTTAATTTCCTTTCCCTTCACTTTTTCTTTCATAATACTGTAATCTAATCCCTTTTGTTTCGGTGCAGTAATCATAGAAAAGCACGCCTCATCAACAAATGATTTATAGTTTTTCGTCTTAAATTCAAGAAGCATATTTTTTACCTCCATTCTGCTTAATTCTTGCAAAATCATACTATAATTATATGCTTATTATGCTCAAACGTCAATTATATCATTCTTATTTTGCAATTTTTTTACAAAATGATAGACTTTCTATGTTTACATATAAGAATAACCGAGATGTCTTTTCTAAAACACCCCGGCTATCCATTACTTCTTTTTGAACCATCCTTTTAATAAAACAATGCTCATTCTATCATATGCGGTGCCAGCCCTCTGACACCACATCTCTCATCGTTCCAGAACTTTACACTTTGTTTCTACCACTTCCACACTTTCATCCGGCTCCACATCTAAAATCGGATGTTCTTTCTTATCCATATCAAGCATTACATTTAATTCCCCTAGTCTTGCAGTTTTCTGTTGTAACTCTTCCTCTTGAGCAAAGGGCTTCTGCACTTCCTGTTTCGCTGTTTCAAGTTGTTCCTTTAACGTTTCCAATCGCTCCTGACAATGCAAGAGCCGATCCGGTATCTTCTCAATCTCATTGTCAATACGTGTGATATTTCCATAGATATCTGTTCCAAGCGCTACCGGATAACTTCTTTTTCCTTTCAGTTCTACAACAAATTCTTTTGAAAAGGTATTATAAGAAAGTTCCATCCCAAATCCTCGGTATACTCCAAGTACAACCGGCTCTGGAGATTTCATTGCTTTGCATGCCGCAATCAATGCCTGTCCCGCCTCTTTTTTATCTGCATATACTATTCCTTGTATCTGCATCGGTGGAAAAGTCTCTCGATCTTTCGGTGTATATTCTTTTACATGCGCCAAGTCTTCCTTATATTCTGCAATCCACTTTTCCTGCTGTTTAATCTGCTGTGGAAAATACGTCATCACTTTATCCTCCATTTCATACTTTTGGCTCAGATAACTCTGCTTTAAAAGCTGTAGCTTCGACACCTGAATATCCAAATCCATTTTTTCTTTGATAAACGGATTCCCGGCAGCAAGCGCTTTGATTTCCGCATAAGACAGTGCGGTTGCATCCACATCTTCCACTGCCCTTACCGGATTTTTGGAAGTCATGATCTGGCTGATAATCTTCTGTTTATTTTCAATAACCTGATAGAGATACGCATCAAAGGTTCCCTCCGTCACATAGCGAATAATGTCCACCTTCTTATTTTTATTTCCCTGACGGACCGTCCTACCGGCTCTCTGCTCCAGATCAGTCGGTCATTTTTTGCGGACAGTTCAATACATGCCTGTCTGTTTCGCTCCCTGCTCCTGCGTTTGCTCTCGTTTGATTTCTCCCTCTGTATCTTCTTGGCACAAGCAGGACAATACTTCGATATGCCAGAGCGGGGAACATATTCAACACCGCACACCGTACAATTCTTAGGCTTTAACGCAGTCCACCGCTTTGTCGGTGTGATATGTAATTCACCGACAAAGCCGATGAATTTATAATAAATCTTGATTTCCTGCCGCACCATTCCGTCTGTAAGTTTCTCACGTTCCGAAACAAGTATCTTGTCTATAAGTGCGTTTATGATGGTTGCGTCCAGTTCCTTAATGCCTTGATAGTTGCGGATTAGGGAGAGGAAATCACGGACACCCTGCGTCTTCTCATAGCTGTCGCTGAGCGTTTCCGTTACCTCTTTCAGCCTTGCTTCAATTTCAAGCTGTTCTTTCTGGTATTTTCCCGACATCATCTCAAAATTCCGCTCGGTAATACGCTCCATCACCTTATCTTCATAGAGTGAGGAAAACAGCCTGTCCAGTTCTGCAAGGCGTTTGTTCAGTTTTCTTTGCTCCTTTTCCAGTGCCTTTGCCTTGCTCTGGTCTGTTTCCGTGAGCCGCTTTTCAATCGCCCTCACTGCCTTTTCATCATTGACTGCCATATCCGCAAATCGGTTGATGTCGGTGAGGACAGCGTTGAACAAGTCCCTCGCTTCAATGCTGTGTGCGGTACACATGATATTACCGTATCTGCCATAATTATTGCAGGAATATTGTACGCAGTCGATGATGTCGGGGCGTTTCCTCCTGTTGGCACTCATAGCCCGCATCGCATAGCCGCAGTCCGCACACTTAATAACGCCTGCAAAGATGTTCTCAAAGCCGCCCTTGTTTTCTGGTAATCTGCGGCTTGTAATAAGCTGCTGTACGGTATCAAATTCCTCCTGCGTGACTATCCCCTCATGGGTGTCTGGTATCACTTCCCATTCTTCGGGCAGCTTAGAGGGGCGTTTCTTGCTTTTCATGTTGGCGGCAATCCGCTTGTAGCCTGCAAGGTTTCCCGCATATATCGGGCTTCTTAAAATGCCCCTTACGCTGTTCTCGCTCCAAATATAACGGTTCTCCTCATTCTCCTCAAAATACCTCTCATAGCCTGTTGCCCCCTGCTCCGCCGCATAAGCGGCGGGGCGTAAGATATGCTGTTTGTTGATGTGCTTGCGGATTTTGGCGATTCCGTTGCCCGCTAACGCAAGGTCAAATATTTCCCTTACCACATGGGCAACTTTGTCATCTATCAGCAGATGGTTGTGGTCGGCGGGGTCTTTGACGTAACCGTATGGTGCTGTCGTCCCCATGAATTTCCCCTGCTGAAACCTCGCTCGGTACGCCGATTTTATCTTGACCGACACATCGGCGGAATACATTTCGTTTAGGATGTTGCGGAAAGGCGTGATGTCCATAGCGGATTTATTGAGCGTGTCCACGCCGTCATTGACCGCTATATACCTCACATTATGCTCTGGGAAAAACACTTCCAGATACAGTCCGCAATCAAGATAGTTCCTCCCCAGACGAGATAAATCTTTCGTGATAACGCAGTTTATCAGACCGCTTTCAATGTCCTTAATCATGTTCTGGAAACTTGGTCTTTGGAAATTTGTACCAGAGTAACCGTCGTCCACATACGTTTTTGCTAAGTGCCATCCCTGCTTTTTCACATAATCCGTGAGGATGGATTTCTGTGTCGCAATGCTCGCACTCTCGTTATCCGTGCCATCGTCTTTTGACAAGCGGCAGTACATGCCGACTTCATAAATCTTGTTCTCCATTCTTATTCCTGCCATACTGTAAAACCTCCATATCTGTCCTATCTGTTTTCATGTTCCATTGCGTACATTCTAAGCGGACAGCCCCTCATTGTCGAAGGTGTCGCCCTCGGCAATCTTCTTCCGAATATCCTCGGAAATAATCGGGATAAACGCTTCTGTGACTGTCTGCGTGCCGACATATTCACGGCTGATTATCATCTGAACTGGTGCTTTCGGCACGATACGCTTTCTCTTTTTATCTGCTTTCTTATCCTCGCCCATACTTAAATCTTCCTTTCCAGACAGGGCAGGAGAACGTCTGGAAACGCCCCGCCCTGTCAATCAGATACCATCAATCCCCGCTGTTTACTTCTTTCTGTAATGCTTCAAGGAGTGCTGCTGCTTCATCAGCGTTCAACGTGATACCCTTTCCGCACTTCTCACGGTTCGGGGAAAAGCTGCGGATGTCATATTTCGGCTCTCTTCCGTTCCATGAGATAAGATTGATTTCTTTTGTGTAGCCGCTGTCGCCCTTAGACAATACGGCGATTTCCTTTACAATCTCATACTGGATTTCTTTCATTCTTCATACCTCAATTTTCTGCATTTACCTCCCGAAAAGAGAAGATTAGCGGCTGTCCCTGCCCCGTTTCCTCTGCAATTCACGCTCCAAAAGTTTAATGATGGTTTCCTCCATCTGCTTCGGCGTTGTGTTCTTCGGAAAATACTTTTTCAGCTTGCTTGTGTTGATTTTCAAGGTTTCTTTCTGGTTTCCCTTTTCCTCCGTCATAATTGCAAATATCGTATCCATGTCAAGCCGCCCGCTCTGGCTTAGGCTTTTCATCCGCTGTGCCTGTGAGAGTGAGGGCGTTGCTTCTTCGCTCTCCATCGTGGCAAAGAGGTTTTCCTGCTCGTCTTTCTTCAAAAAGGACAGTTCCACCGCAGGCGTGAGGGCGATTTTCCCCTCGTCCACCATCCGCAAAATCGGCGGTATCAGTTCCGTCAAACGGATAAATCTTTGTACGGTCATCCTGCCTACGCCGAAGCCCTGTGCCACCTTGTCGTCCGTCCGCAACTTCGTCACAACTTGTGACGAGGTTAAGTCTGTGCGGAAACCCTGCCGCTTCATGGCTTCGGATTTCATCTTGTAGGCAAACGCCCGCTCTGATGGCAGGATATTCTCACGCTGTAAATTACTGTCTACAAGGGTGATGATGGCTCGGTCACGGTCTAAGGGCAGGACAAACGCAGGCACGGTATTTATCCCTGCAAGTTCAGACGCACGGACACGCCGCTGCCCTGCAATCACTTCATAGCCGTTCCCGTCCTCTTTCGGGCGTGTGATTATCGGCGTGACAATGCCAAATTCCTTGATGCTTTCCGCTAATTCTGACAGCGTTTCATCCTCTGCCACATGAAACGGATTGTCGGGAAACGGGTACAAGTCTTTGGTCTTTAACACCTTAAAATCCTGTTTCTTCATTCACATATCTACCTTTCTTTCGCTCTGCTTTTATGGTTTTTCTGCAATTCTTCCAACACTTCGGGCGGTATCTTTGAGAGCAGCCGCCCCATCTGCTCGTTGGTTCTCTGCAACTCAAATATCTTCTGGTTCGCTTTCTGCACCTTTAGTTCCTGCTCATACTTTTCATCACGCATACGCCCCGCATAGTCTGATTCCTGCCCGATTTGCTCCTTTAGGCTATTGATATAGGCACTCTGCTTACTGATTTCCTTTGAGAATTTCTCCACGTCTGGGAGCCATGCCGCAATCAGTTCCAGAGCCTTGTCACGCTTCTTCCCTGCATTAAAGGCGTTGATGTCGGACAGTGCAGACACAATTTCCTCATACTGTTTATCAAGCCTGCCGCCCAACTTATAGAGCCATGTGGGGACATGTTTCCGCTTCGTTTCCATTGAGGACTGACCTCTTTCAAGCTGATTCCACCGTGAGGACATCCGCTCATGGTAGGCGGTCTGCCATTCGGACAGGCTCTTTTGATTGCCTAAAATTGTTTTGGCAGACAGCTTATTGTCTGGTGTAATCGGCACAAAACAGAGGTGCATATGCGGCGTTCTCTCGTCCATGTGGACGACTGCGGAGAGGATATTTTTCTCCCCGACACGCTCTGAAATGAAATCCAGAGCCATCGTAAAATACGCTTTCTGTTCTTTGGGCGGCAGGCTGTTCATAAATTCTGGCGAAGCCGTGATAAGCGTTTCCACCATCATCACGCTATCTTTCCTCGTCCTGCACCCTGCTTCGGCTACCATGCGGTTAATCTCTTTCTTGTAGGTGTACCTCGGCGGATTCACAAGATGGTAGTTATCTTTCGAGCGTTCCATATCTATATCTGGATTGCTTTTATAGGCTTCTTTTTTACGCTCGTTGTGGCGTTCGCAAGCCGCAACGCCGCCCGCTTTGCGTTTCTGGAAACGCAGGATTGCATAGGGCATAATTCATCATCTTCCTTTCTTCGGCGGGTAAACTGCCCTTTGGGTGACAGCGGTGACGGCGGTGACAGCAGTTTTGGGATACCCCCTACCGACTGCCTCAACTGTCACCCTTATTCCCTGCATGACGGTCATGTCGATGATGACGGTGTTTTTGGAATACCCCCTCGCAAGAGCCGTCACCGTCATGCTGCCATTCTTTTATCCGAAGCGTGGAGCGTAGGATAAGCAGGGCGTAAGACCTGCCATAAGGGAGTCCAGAGGGAACGTCTGGCACACGACTTTGCAGGGCAAAGTGTAGTGTGTTACACCCTGTAAACGCAGTCGGAAAAATCGGAAGGATTTTTCTGACCGCAGGGGTGGTTTTACACGCCGAAAAGGGCGGGTAAATCCTACGCCTGCACTTTGCGTTTACGGGGTGTTCTCCCGCAGGGATGACAGCGGCAGGGTATCCTAAAATCACTGTCACCGCCGTCACCGCTGTCACCCGCAGGGCAGAGTCGCCAGCTTTACACGGCTTTAAGCGTCAATGACAGTAACAGGGGGTATCCCAATATCGCTGTCACCACCGTCACCGCTGTCACCCGCCCGCTTTGCAAGCGAAATCTGCCTGCCGTGTTTTTTGCGGCTGTACTGATAAACGATATGGTTCTCATTTAAAAATGTGGTGCGGTATTCATTGAGCCATTTCGTAATCACCGTGGGTATGGTTTCCGTTTCCCTCATAGCGGCTAACAGCTCCGTTGCCGTGCCTGCCCATTCTTCCTTATCCCTCATAAAATCCACCAACCGAAAAAGGACGTCTGGTATCGTTTCTTTCGCAAGCTGCTCCTGCGTTTTTCTCTCCACAAGTTCCCAACTGCAATCACGGAAACGCAGCGTGTATTCCTGATAGGGCGTGTCCCTGCCCGTCACATACAGCTTGGCGGTGTCGGATGCCCGTTTCTCCTTTTCCAGAACAAAGGTAGCGTCCGCACTCCCCGTTAAGCCTGTCGTCCCAGACACCTTGTTGAACACATCGCTGTCATTCTGCTTTCGGATGTGGTGTACGACAATGACCGCCAATGAATGCCTGTCGGCAAAGTCTTTGATTAGTGAGATGTCCCCATAGTCGCTTGCGTAGGCATTGTCTTTTGAAGCTGTACGGACTTTCTGCAAAGTGTCAATGACAATAAGCCTGCTGTTTGGGTAATCTTTCAGATAATCTTCAAGCTGCACGATAAGACCGTCTGACAGCTTGCAGCTTGCCACGGCAAAGTGAAGCCGCCTGCTCGCTTCGTTCGTCAATCGGAACAGCCTGTCCTGTATACGGCAGAACGTGTCCTCAAGGCAGAGGTAAAGCACGTCGCCCTCCATTGTCGGCATATCCCACAAGGGAAGTCCCTGCGACACGCATAAACATAGCTTCAGCATGAGCCAGCTCTTTCCTATCTTCTGTGAGCCGCAGAACAGCGACAAGCCTGTGGGGATAAGGCTGTCCACCACAAAGGACGGCTTCTCAAGCGGTTCATAAAGGAGCGTTTCGGCGTTGACTGTCTGTAACTTCTGCATGGCTTTCCTCCTTTCGGGCGGTGTTTTTGTTTTCGTTGCACATAGGCGTTGACCTCCTTAAAAATAGATTTACTCCCACGAAGAAAAAGTGAGAGTATGTAATGCCGCCAATCCCACACAAATAAAAAACAGATTTCTTTTTCGGGCGGTGTCGGTCACGGTTGGAGATACTTCCTCATTTCCGCCTTTACTTTCTCCTTTGCAATCGCAACAGATTTCTGTATTGCCGAAGCGGTGCAATGCTCCATAGCGGCGATTTGGTAAAAATTGAACTCATACTCGTAGTAGAGCAGGAAACGCCGCCTTTGTATCTCTGGCAGTCCGTCAACCGCCTTACAGAGCAGTTCTGCCCGTTCTGCCTCAATCATTTGTTCCTCTATGCTCTTAGGCAGCTTCAACGCCCGCCTGTTCAGCGTTTCGTCCCATACTTCCGAAAACTCCCTGTGCCGCTCGTCCCATTGGAGGAGATTCCTGTTCCTGCGTTCCATCTGCCGAAACTCCATAAAGAACTGTTCCGACACTTCCAACTCGTGGGATTTGCCCTGCCCGTCCTTAAAGCTGATAAAATACCTTGTGCCGCTTTCCGTGGATTCCTCCCGAAGCGTGTACGCCTTAACTCTGTATGCCATCCCGCTTGCCTCCTGCAAAAAATAAGTGAGGGGATTTCCATCCCTCACCCAGTAGCCCGCAGGACGGCAGGCTGTTTTAGACGCTATAAAATTTTCGTAGCTTCTTCCGCAGATGGTCTAACCTCGCATAGATGGCACCAGTCGTCAAATGCACGAGCGGGGCAATCTCCTTTGTGGAATACCCCTGCATTTTCAGCAGGACGATTTTCAAGGTACGCCCGTCCACCGCGACTAATACTTGATAGAGATTTTCGCTCTCAATCTCGTCCAGTAACTCCGCAACCGTACCCACTTCCGTCTGCCGCTCCCTGTCTGCCATGTCCTCAAGGTATTCCGCAATGTCATTCGTCCATCGGTAAAACCGCCTGTTGGAATTGAAGTCTGCCCTGTCCGCAATGCGTATCTGCTCAATGGTCGCTTCATCAACGCCGCACTCACGCAGCAGCTTTTCCTCCGCTTCTTTCCAGATACGCCATTTCCTGTCCTCCCGTCCGTGGTTATATGCCATGCTTCTTTTCCTCCAATCAGAATTGATTGAGAGGGCAGAGAAAAACCCCCTCATTTTCCCAAAGGAAAAAACAAGGGGGCTGAACGCCTTAAATTTTAATTTTCTATTATCTTTCTTAGTTTTCTTAGGATTCTGGCTTTGCGTTTGTTCACAACGCTCTGGGTTATGCCGAACCTCGCCCCGACTTCACGCTCAGAAAGTCCGTCAAAAAAGATTGCCTGTATCAATTCCTGTTCACTATCCGACAGCAAAGGCAGGGCGGCTTTCAGCCTGTCCACCATAACCGCATTGACAACGGTTTCCGCAATGTCTGCCGCTTCATCAGCGATAAAGTCTAAAGGCTTCCCCTCGCTGTCCGTAAATCCATCCAGAGAAAGCAGGCTGTTCTTCGTATCTAATTTTTTCAGATAACGCCACCGTTCCTTATCTCGGTAGAAGTCCGTGTATTGCTCCCTCACGACTTCAAGCAGACAGCCTTGAATGGGGATAAACAGCTTGTCCATATAGGTCTGGTCGGATTCCCTGCGGCGGCAGAAATCCGTATAGGACAGTTCCACATATCTGCCGCTTTCCTTGATATATACCTTTCTCGGTGCGTATTTCACTGTAAGTACCTCCCATCTGAATTTTTGAAATGTTCAAAATCCAGATGGAGAGGTGGCGAACGACACCTAACACCACTAATAGCCCTATGGCACTTTCCAACAAAAATCGACAAAAGAAAAACCGCAAAGGCTCTATGACCTTTACGGTTATGGGAAATATTAATTCTGTTGTATGGAGATTGTACTTCTACATTCAAGGCAGGAAGTGCCGTTGCATAGGCAGAAATTTTTTTAACTGGTTTCCTGCCGTTCTCTGATATGCTATGTATTGATAAATTTTGCTTCGTATGAGCAGATAGATAACTGCCCGAAAAAAGGACATAAAAAAATCCCTCCAAATTTAAAAACAAATTCAGAGGGTAATTTAGGGTATAACAAAATAACCCACCCGAATATCGTTTTTTTTATTTGGTGAGTTTGTTCTTTCAAATACGAAACAAAAAGAGCCGATGATTCGTGAATTGTTCCACAATTTCATCGGCTCTGCGTCTTAAGCGTCTGGCTCTTTGATGACAGTTATCTTCAAGTTGTCAACTTTAATCAATCTTTCTTGTCTGCATTTTGGACAATAAAGGGGATAATTCTCCAAAACAGTGTCCTTCCTAATTTTATTACGGGTTTTGTTCCCACAAACAGGACACAATATCCATTCGCATTTCATCATAATTAGTCTCTAATCCTTTCAAATCTCATTTTATATGACTTTTGCAAGCTGTTAAGCTAACTTGTGGAACATATGCCGAACCTTATCTATACGGCTATTCGGGCGGCGGGGTTGGCAAATAAATTTACCAATAGCTGGCTGGTATCCTTTTAACTCTGTCAAGCAGACTCCCTGCCCATTTGTGAAATAAGTTAAATCGTTCCTGTATTCTTGAATACATCTAGCAGGGATTTCTCCTTTCAGAATGACCTCGTCATTCTTTATCTGAGTACTTACAATATCTGCACAATACCTTGGAGCATCATGATACGCCCGTGAGAGATATTCCTGCGGTGCATAAATTTCAAAGTGGAGATATGGCTCTAATAGTTCTGTCCCTGCTTTTTTTAAAGCCTGCTCCAATACGATAGGGGAAAGCAGCCGAAAGTCTGCGGGGGTACTTACAGGACTATAATACAATCCATATTCAAAACAGATTTTACAGTCTGTCACTTTCCATCCATACAGCCCCTGCTCGCAGCCATAAAGAACCCCCTCCATAACCGCATTTTGGAACGATTGATTTAAATATCCAAGTGAAACTCTGCTTTCATACTGCACTCCGCTTCCAATAGGGAGCGGCTCTATGGACAACCCGACAGAAGCCCAGAAAGGATTTGGCGGGACTTCTATGTGGATGGTATATTCTGCTTTTCTAAGCGGTCTTTCCATATATATAACAGTAGGCTCTTTTATTTCTGCCTCCACATGATATTTTTCCTCAAGGATGGCACAAATGACTTCCATCTGCACTTTCCCCAAAAAAGAAAGTATAATCTCATGCGTTGTAGTATCCACATAATATTTTAAAAGAGGGTCGCCATCTGAAATTTCTGTAAGTGCCCCAAGCAATATTTCCCGCTGTTCAGATTTCTTTACTGCAATCGTTGTTTGGAGCATAGGGAGAGGATTTTCAATAAATTTTCTCTGCGGCAACAGTATTCCGTTCCCCAAAATACTGTTTAGCTGCAAAACATCATTTGGTAAAATTACAATATCACCAGAGCAGGCTGTATCGGATGAATATAATTCACCGTTTGTCGGAACACACATCTCTGTGATTTTTATTTTCTCTTTTTCAGATATTCTAATAACATCCCTCAAATGCAATGTTCCGCTATATATACGCACATAAACAAAACGCCGCCTTTTCTCTGAATATTCAATCTTAAAAACCTGCCCGCATAGTTCAGATTGACCTTCAGGCGTTGATGAATAAAATTTACTGGCAATCACTTCTATAAGCTGCCGAATCCCCAGATTGTTTTTAGCGCTTCCGTGATAAACGGGAAATAACGTTCCGTTTTGGAATCTCCTGTTTTCTTCCTGTTCCAGTTCTGACATTTTAAACGGTTTCCCTGACATATATTTCTCTAATAGTTCATCGTTTCCCATAATTACCGCATCCCACTGTTCCATATCGTCATTGTCCGTTACATTTATATGGGGATGCTGCCCAACCTTTTGCTTCACTATAATTTCCGAAGAAAGCTTTGCTTTCATTTCTCGATATACCATTGGCAAATCAATCCCCTCTTGGTCAATTTTATTGATGAAAAAAATTGTCGGAATCTTCATTGTCTGTAGTGCATGAAACAGTATACGGGTCTGTGCCTGTATGCCATCCTTTGCAGAAACTAATAATACTGCTCCGTCTAATACGGATAAAGAACGGTATACTTCCGCCAAAAAATCCATATGGCCTGGCGTATCTATAATGTTGACTTTTACATCCTCCCACTGAAAAGATGTCACTGCTGTCTGGATAGTGATTCCCCTTTGACGCTCCAAATTCATTGTATCTGTCCTTGTTGTGCCTTCATCTACGCTCCCTAGTTCTGCAATTGCACCACTGGTATACAATAAACTTTCCGTTAATGTTGTCTTTCCTGCGTCAACGTGAGCCAGAATGCCTAAGTTAATTATTTTCATGTGATTTTCCTCCTATCAACACCCAAAAAAGGGCATAAAAATACCCAGTGATAAATACTCCTATCACTGGGTAAATAACTCCAATAGCCCCAAAACACTTATATGTTTTCGGGCATATAAAATTACATGATAAAAGTATTCTTAAACTGGGTACAAAAAACTAAGCCCCATATTAAAAGTGAAACGAGACTGCTACTTTTTGTTCCCACTATCAAATTGACAGTTTATTTAAGAATACCTTGCCGCATATTTATTAACTCCTTGTATAATACTGAATCTAATTATATTCCTTAACCCTTTATTTGTCAAGCTGACAAACTAAAGCAGAAAAAGCGGCAGGATTTCCCCCTGCCACTAATCATCTGTTTATGCAAAAATAATTTCCTTTTCCACAATCTCCCTCGCACAAGCCCTTATGTTATTGAGGCATCCTGTCCATTCTAAGGCGTTTTCTGCCTTTAGCTGTTCCGTTATGCCCTGTGCCTGTTTCATACCCTCTATGAGCCTTTCAAAGCGTTCCTGTGCCTGTCTGTTGATGTCGGCAAGGTAGGCGTTTAGCCTGCCGCTTGTAAGAAGATTGGTGTATGTAACTTTACGGTACTGTTTTAGATAATCTAAATGCCGTTGCCCCCAGATGCCTATTGCCTGTTCTTCTTCGGCGGGTACAGTTAAGCACGGTATCAAATAATCCCCTTGCCTTTCGTATTTGCCGCCCAGTTCCTCAAATAATGATTTTGCCATTGTCTGTTACCTCCACATTCTTTTTTATTTTGAATGTCCGCAAAATCCGTCCTACATCACGGGGACGCCACGGGCAATCGAGATCATGACTGGCAATAATCAAATCTTGCACGTTCGTCCCGGCGCCCATCTTGAAGGTGCTGCCCATCAAAATACGAACATCCCCTTTCCTCACTTTTGCAAACAGTTCTTTTTTTCGGACTTCCGTATTCGCATCGTGGATGAATTGAATCTCTTTTTCTGGCACACCTTTTGAAACCAACTTATCACGCACATCGTTGTACACACTGAAACTTCCGTCCTTTTTCGGTGTAGACAAGTCGCAAAATAATAATTGTGTCAGTTTATCTTCTTTCGTATCGTACCAAAACCGATATACTTCATCAACACAGGCATTGACCTTACTGTTCTCATCATCTGGGAGCATTTCATTGACAAGCCTCTGATCTAACGCCAGCTTTCTTCCTTCATTGGTAATTAAAAGCATATTGTCTTCTGTCGGATTGACCATACCATTTCGCACCCGTTCCGCACGTTCCCCTAACTCTGTTACCATCTCCTTTTGCATGTCACTTGGCTTTACGCTGATTACCCGGTATTCTGCTTCTGGTACTGGAAGATTCAACATATCAGCAGTCTGAATATCTGCCACCTCACGGAACATCATCATCAATTCAGGTAGATTATAGAATTTTGCAAATCTTGTTTTCAGCCGGTATCCTGTTCCCTCCGGGGCAAGCTCAATCGCAGTAACCGTCTCCCCAAAGGTAGACGCCCACGCATCAAAGAACTGCAAATTGTGTTCCACCAACGTGTTGTACTGTAAATAACGCTGCATCGTATATAACTCGACCATCGAATTGCTGATCGGCGTTCCCGTAGCAAAAATAACACCTCGCCCTCCAGTCACTTCATCCATATACCTTGTTTTCATAAACATATCTGAAGATTTCTGCGCTTCTGTCTGTGCAATTCCACCCACATTCCGCATTTTGGTATAAAGGTACAAATTCTTGTACGAATCCGCTTCATCTACAAATAAACGGTCAATTCCCAACTCTTCAAAACAAACCACATCGTCCTTTTTACTCTGATCATTGAGCCTTTTTAGTCTCGCTTCCAGCGTTTTCTTCATTTTCTCCAGTCGTTTGACTGTAATCCGATTCCCTCTCTCCCTTCCTGCCTCCTGGATTCCCTGCACCGTCTCCTGAATCTGTTCCTGCAGCATCCGGCATTGACGCTCCACACTTAACGGGATTTTTTCAAATTGAGAATGTCCGATAATGACTGCATCAATCTCGCTGGTAGCAATTCTCGCACAAAATTTTTTCCGGTTTTTCGTCTCAAAATCTTTTTTCGTTGCCACAAGCAAATTGGCAGAGGGATATAATTGTAACCACTCTGCCGCAAACTGATCAATGATATGATTCGGCACAACGATCATTGACTTATTACATAAACCAAGACGTTTACACTCCATTGCGGCGGCAACCATTGTATAGGTTTTTCCAGCTCCTACCACATAGGCAAGCAGTGTGTTTCCTCCATAAATGATACGGGCTACTCCGTTTTTCTGATGCTGGCGCAGCTGAATCTCCGGGTTCATTCCATAAAAGTTCAAATGACTTCCATCGTACTCTCTCGGACGGATGGCATTGAACTTTTCATTATAATACGCAGTCAACCGCTGGCGTCGTTCCGGTTCTTTCCAGATCCAGTTCAGAAATTCCTGTTTGATTAAATCTTGTTTGCCCTGTGCAATGGCGGTTTCTTTCTTGTTGAGAATGGGTTTCTTCCTTCCCGCCTCGTCCTCCACATAGTCATACACACGGACATCCCGCAGATTCAAGGTATCTTCTAAAATCCGATAGGCGTTTACCCGATGGGTTCCATAGGTACTGTTTGCCTTTACATTTCCCTTATCAATGCTTTTCCCTTCGATATACCACTCTCCGGTCACAGGAACAAACCGGACATTCATTTTCCATTGGCAGTAATTCGGTGTCTGCAACAATTCAAACATGAAGTCTTTGATATCTTCCGGTGGTATCCATGTTGCTCCAAGTCGGACATTGATCTCAGATGCACTCAGGTCTTTGGGCTGTACCCGATTTAACGCCTCTACATTTGGTCGATATAATTCCGAACTCTCAGCAGCAAACATTGCCTCTTTTAACTTTTCCCTGACATTTCCGGACAAATATTCATCTTCCGATACAAACGTCGGCTCTTTTCCCGACAGATCCGGAAGACGGAAAATCACGCCCTCCAGTTCCTTTTCAATCTCCTCTGCGCTCTTTCCAGTCAAGGTGCACATATATTCCATATCCACACGCGCATGTTCTGACAGCGACAGAGACAAGGCTTCGCTGGCTGTATCTACCCGTGTAACGGTTTGATGCGGCTTGATCGTACGCTTGGTAAACATATCCGCTTTCCGTTCTAATGTTCCATCCTCTGCCACAATTTCAAGAGAACACAAAAGCGGGTAGCTGTTGTCCTCCGAAAACACAAGACTGTTTGCTCTGGAATTTAATAATCCATATCTGCTTTGAAACTGGTCATACAAACGATTCAATTTTCTTTGCTGGTCTGCAATGACTTCATCTGAATATTCTTCCATCTGATATGCAATCAGTTCCCGTACACAATCCCGGATGGCGATCATACCTTTTACCCGATTTTCTCCGGTTATAGATAATTCCACCGGACGCATCCTGCTGTTTTCCCGGTAATAAATTTTCCCATCCCGTAACGCATACGAAAAATTTGCCACATCCGGCTCTGCCGGAATGGAATGATCTTCTGTCTCTACTAGTTCTTCTACTTCATACTCTGTAATCTGTGCAGAAATATTTTGGATCGCTTCTGAAAGCATTTCTCCCAAATCGGCATCTGCAAATGGTTTACAGACAAGCTGCGGTCCATATGCACCGGATACAATCTCCAATTTCCCCAAAACCATCTCCGGATGCTCCTGAAAATACGGATTGATACAGACGATTCGATGCTTCGTTTCTCCATTTTCATTTGTAAAATCATTTCGCTGAAGAACATTTACGTCCACCCATGCCGGCAGTTCTGTACTTCTAGGATTCTCTTTCTTCTGCAAAAACAGAATATCCGTGTTGACGATAGTTCCTGCATTTTCCAAAAAAGTATTGTTCGGAAGACGAATCGCTCCCAGCAGGTCACATCGCTCTGCGATATACTTCCGTACCCGGTTATCTCGTTTGTCCATTGTGCCGCCGCTGATTCCGTTAGATGTTATCAGCGCAAGAACGCCGCCCGGTCTTGTTTTATCAATAGACTTTGCTATAAAGTAATCATGGATCAAAAAGTTTAAGGAATCATACCGCTTATCTAAAACTTTATAATTGGCAAAAGGCACATTTCCAACGACCACATCAAAGAAACTGTCCGGCAGGTTTGTCTCCTCATATCCTTGTACTGCAATCGCAGATTTCTGATATAACTGCCTCGCAATTCTTCCAGAAATAGAGTCAATTTCCACTCCATAGATGTTACAGTCAGATAAATGCTCCGGTTTCATCCCGATAAAATTTCCAATTCCACAAGACGGCTCCAAAATGTTTCCGGATTGTACTCCCATATTCTCTAATGCCTGATAAATGGAACGAATCACAATCGGCGGCGTATAGAAAGCAGTCATGGTCGATTCCCTTGCTGCCCGATATTCTTCCTCTGTCAGAATACTCTTCAGTTCCACATATTCACGATTCCATGCGGAAACAGACACATCAAACGCATCCGCTAATCCGCCCCAGCCAACATAACCAGATAAAATCTGCTGTTCTTCTCTTGTCGCATAGCGATTCTGTGCTTCGCATTGTTTCAGCACCTGAATGGCTTTCACATTTGCCCGGAACTTTTCTCTTGCAGTTCCCCTTCCAAGCGCATCGTCTGTGATCTGAAACTGAAGTCGTTGGGACTGTGGAATTTCCGGATGGAGATCAAAAGAATCCTTCCTTCTCGGCGTGGCTTTTTCCCACGCCGGAGATAAGTCCTGAGCGGTTTCTTTTTCGGCTGGTAAATCCGGTTCTTGCAAAGAGATCTCTTCTGTCCCTTTCCCTTTCTTCAAAGAATCATTTGCCGGATTTTCTCGCAGTTTCCGCTCAAACTCTTCTCGTGGCATTTCCTCTGTGAAAATCGGATACTTCTGATTACGCAGGCGAACTACATCCTCAGAAATGGAAAGAATCTCATATTCATCCACTCCGATATATACAAGCGTATCTGTCTGTAACTCATAGAGTTCTTCCTGATCCGGCGCTAAATCTTCTGTATTCTCTTCCGCTTTTTCCGTTTCTTCCTCTATATGCTCAAGGGAAGGAATCGGCTCTAGCATAGAAAGTGGAACCGTTTCTTTTTCGGCTGGTATCGGTGTAAACAAACTGAAAACACCATCCCGGAACTCGCACACATCCCGATATGTCTTCTGCATAGACGCATACTTCCGATCAAAATCTGCGGTATTGGCAAGAATAGCAGACATTTCTTCCGCCAGTTGTTCCACACGTTTTTTCTCTTCCAGCTGTGGTCGTATCTGCCGGACTGCTTCGTCATACACCGCTCCGCGCTCATATGGTCGTATCACCTCTTCCGGCTGATCAGAATAAAAATGATAGATTTCTCTAGTAAGAATGTGTTTCTCATATTCTGGAAGATATTCCAGTTCTTTCGCTGTCATATACCGTTCAGCAGCTATCAGCTCTTCAATCCGTTTCGCTACCTGCGACCATTTCAATAAAAGTTGAGGTGCTCCCTCCTGATATCCTCTGCTCAGCTTTAATCCTTTTGCACTATGCTCTTCGCTGATTCCCGTCCCACTTAAAATTGGAGACCGTCCGCCCATTCCATACTCTTCTTTCAGAAACTCTTCTTGCTCTCTCCTGCTATGCCCCTGCAAAAAATAAGAGTAAATGCGGAACTTTCCATGCTGGATTCCGCTCCCGCTTCGCAGCACATAATCTACCATTTCCTGTGAAAAAGAAAAAGCAGAGGTCTTTTCCTCTGCCAAATCTTGTAAAAATTCAAATTGTCCATCCACGGTTCGTAAGGGTTCTGTCTGATCCCGCAGTTCCCCAAGCAGCCGCATGCCCTCAAAATAATCCGCAATCACACTCCAGTCATAATAACTTTGCGCAGTACGAGAAGAAACGCTTCCTTCCCATAGATGTAACACATTCTGATAGGTTTTATAACCAACTGTTCTGCCATCTTGCAATGTCAACTCTGTCGGTTCATTATTAAAAATATTCTTGATATAGTCTCTGCGTCTTTCCCGATCGTCTTCCCATTCAAAAAATGCACGGATTTCTGCTTTCTTCGCTTTCAAATAAGGTGTGGTAAGCAAAAGTTCTTTGATATCTTGATCCCGATGAAAAAATGGAAGGCTTTTATCTTCCTTACTTCTGTCATACCATGCTAACGGTTGATCAATTCTGTCCTCACGATCTCCTCCGCTGACTGCCGGATGTTGTTCACCATTCCTACCCATTGCATCGGATCGCTGGCTTTCATCTCTTCCGTCACGTTCTGTGCTTTCATCATCTCTGTTACCAGCTGTTCCATTCTGCTCTGTGCTGTTTCCTGTATCTCTTTCAAATGCCGGCTCAGTTTCCCTTGCGTCAGAAGATTCAGATAAATTCCGTAACGGTGTTCTTTCAGATAATTCAGACGAAGGGAGCCATATTTCCCAATGTGTACTTCCGGTTCGTCCGGTACGGTCAGATTCGGTAACAGATAATCGCCCTGCCTGCTGTATGTCACGCTTCTCATGTGCAAAACTCCTTTCTCTTTCGGCTGTTTTCCTGCCTTTTTCTTCAGTATAAGAAACGTTTTCTGTTTGTGCAAAGGTGCGATCATTCCGTTTCTGTTCCTGTTGTAATGTTCGGATGGTATCGGATATCTCCGCTAACGCCATCTCTGCCACATCACTGGTAGCAGTTCCAAATAAGTTGACAAGCTCTGGTGTATGAAAATCCCGGATATTGCGAAAATCTTCTTTTTCCAGATATAACTCAGAGTCGATCCCACACCGAACCATTAACATGTATGCAATACTGTTTGACAACAGTTTTCTCGTTTCTACCTCTACACTATACGCATCCAGTTCTTCTAAGAAGCTGTCTTGTCTGTATGCAAGAATATCCGGCATATAATCCAACAGGTTATCTTCCGCCGCATGCTGTGCTGCCTGCAAAATCACCTCTGCAAATTCTGTCACATCCTCTGATACCCGGAATGCATTGCGGAGCGTTTCCTGAACTGCTCCCCGGTTTTCTTCTGTAATTTCCCACAAAGGAACTGGGCGAACCAAACGCTTGTATTTTCCTTCTGACGTATCCGTGACGTCAAAATAATATTTCAGCTTTGTGGTACTTCCACTTTTGTCAAATACAGCAATCGCTTTGGAATCATGTTTTACCCACCGTCCAAACTTCCGATTCCAGTCTTCCATTCCCAGAACTGCGGACGCCTCCGGTCTCTGCAAATAAACAAGAAGCTGTTCATCAAAGGGCAGCCGGAAATTCCGGCAGGCAGAATTTAAAAAGTGAAGCCATTGTTCTGCGGTTGCTGTTACTTCTTTGATTCCTTCCGCATACAACTCTGTAATCAAATCATATTTCTTCGCCATAGCTTCAACCCTACCTTTTCTAATACACGAATCTCTTGATCCGTTTCTGCTCTTATAACATAACGTGCCATTTCAAACACCTTCCTCTTGTTACTTAATCCTCTGTTTTCTGTTCCTTATCTGTCCCCGCTAAAAAGCTAAAAACCTTATTCGCTTTTACTGCTTTTTGAATCTCATTGATCAGACTGATTTCTGCCACCGTGATTCCGGGTATGGATAAGATTTCATCCATTGTCATTGCAAGAACGGCTTTTTCGGTATCAAATCCCTCACTAATTAACTTAGACAGACATTTCACCGCTTTTTGATTGATTTGTGCCATATATCGATCATCTCCCTGCTTTCAAACAGGGGCAGATTACTCCGCCCCTGACATAACTTCTTTTATCTGTTTCTTATTTTTTCTTACGGTTTTCTCTTCGTTTCCAAATAGAAAAGCCTGCTACACTTGCTGCGGAAATACCCGCTACAATCAACCACAACATAGCCTGACTGCGATCCCCCGTTTTCGGTGCATCTGATTTTGGTGTTTCCGGTTTTGGCGGCAACTCTTTTTCCACAACTTTTACCGTCTGTCCCTGATCTTCCAGATCCTCATGTGCGGTTACTTCAATCTCGCCTTCTTCGCTTACAAGATACAGTTTTTCAAATACAACCAATTCCTTTCCCGCAAGTCCGGTTCCATCAAAAATAAAAGTCACATCCACCGTCCCCTTTGCTTCTTTCGCCTCAAAAACGGTTTCCGCTGTTACCTGCTTGTCCTGAATCAGCAATTCTTTTCCGGTCGTTTTGTCCATCAGCATGCCTGCCACTTTATATTGTTTTCCTGTTTCCAGATTTTCGTAGGCTACCGTGTCTACAAGCGTCACTTTCTCAGACTCCGTAACTTCCTGATCTCCATCAGTTCCATCTTTCGCTGTTGTATGAATCTGCGGGAAATAAATACTCTGCTCCTGATCTTCGATATCGGTATGTGTTGCAACTTCTTTCTCCTGATAGGTGAGTGTTTCAAAGGCAACAATCGTTTTACCCTCTAAAGCGCTTCCATCAAACACAAAAGTAAGTTCCACGGTTCCTTCTGCTTTTTCCGGTGTAAATACGGTCTCCGCAGTCACGTTCTTTCCATCCACCAACAGTTCTTCTCCGGTTTCCTTATCCATAAGCACACCGGAAACTTTGTACTCTTTCCCTGGAACCAAATTCTGATAAGAAACCGTATCTACAATCGTTACTTCCTCATCTGCTTTCGATACATGACTATTCGTCTCTGTATCTTTTGCGGTTGTACCGATTTCCGGGAAATAAATGGTCTGCCCCTCATCCGAAAGATCTGCATGTACCGCAATCTCTTTTTCTTTCCATAATAAGGATTCAAATACAACAACTGTCTTCCCTTTCAGCACATTTCCATCAAATGTGAAGGTTACATCTACCGTCCCATCTGCATTCTCCGGTGTAAATACCGCCTCGGAAGTAGCCGGTTTTCCATCTACTTCTACCGGTTTCTCTGTCTCCTTATCCATCAAAGTTCCAACTACCTGATATTCTTGTCCCGGTAGCAGATTCTGATATGCCACGGTATCAATCAGCGTCACCTTTTCCCCTGCATGCGCGAAATTCTCCCCGGTTGCCTCATCCTTCGCAGTTGTTCCAATTTCCGGGAAATGAATGGTCTGGTCTTCATCGGAAAGATCCGCATGTACTGCCAGTTTTAAATCTTCCTGATACAGTTCTTCAAATACAACTACGGTTTTCCCTTTCAAGGAAACACCGTCAAACGTAAATGTTACAGTTACCGTTCCGCTGCTCTTCTTTGCTTTAAACGTTTTCTCTGCTGTCACAGGCTTCCCATCAATCAGAATCGGTTCCCCTGTTTTCTGATCCATCAGCGTTCCAATCAACTGATATTCCTGCCCTTTCTTCAAGCCCTCATATTCCACGGTATCCACAAGCGTCACCTTTTCATCCGGCTTGGAAATATGAGACTCCGTTTCCTGATCCAGCGCAGTTGTCCCGATTTCAATCTGATCATCCGTCAATGTCCCAAGCGGTACAGTAATGGAATCTTTATAAATTGTGACTTCGATTTTTAAAAGATTCATGCCCTCATTTGCTTCACATCTCTGTTCTTCCAATAGATAGGTGTCATAGGGAAGTGCTCCTCTGCTGTCATCTACCGGTTCGTTTCCAAACCAGATTCCATCGGCAGAAGATTCTCCTTGATTCGTATTCTGTGAATGTTTTACCCACTCGGAAGATGTGCTGGCATATCCATTTTTGTCTGTCACAAGGGTGTGGCTCTCACCAGTTGTCTTTGAGATAATCGTAAATGGAACATTTGCAAGTCGGTTCAGTTCTCCGTCTCCCACTTTTACAAATTCCAAATCTCCACGATACACCTGCTCCGGAACGGATGCTGCTTGATAACAGAAAACTGTCTCTGCTTTCCCGTCCCCGGTAATCTTCTGAACGAAAATCTCCGGATTGATCAGATAGCCTTCCGGCGCCTTTGTCTCCTGCACCGTTACTGTTCCAAGCGGCAGACATGGAGTCGCTCCATCCATCTGATAATAAAATTCATCCCCGGAAAGAAGATATTCTTTTGTAAATTTTATTTTCCCTTCCTGATCTGTCTGAAATACCCACGTTCTCTCCGCTGTCTTTCCCGCCTCTTCTGGATTACTGTCCATCTGCTCTTTAAAATATTTTACCGTAAACTCTGCATGTTCCAAAGATGCGGCTCCCTGCGGTTCATTCTTCTGTGTCTCAGAATCTATTTTCTGAAGCACAATATCTATCGGGTTGTTTTGCGGAACTTCCTGCACCTTTAACGTCGCAGTTACATCTGACTCAACTGACACATCATATCCATTGGCATCAATCGCAAATCCGGGACTAGCTTCGATTTCACGCACCGTATAACTGCCCTCTTCCAATTCCCCGGACTTTGCATACCCATTCTCATCCGTTGTAAGCACTGCAACCTGCGTCTCTCCCTGATAAATACCATACTTTGCACCTTTCAGACTGTAATTTCCATTTCCATCTGAAATACTGCCATTTGCTGAACTCTTATACAGCTCAATCCAGCCATACGGTTTTTCATACCAACTTCCTGCAACAGTCTGATGATCTGCCGCCGGAAGAATAAAGGCACGGAACGATTTTGGCGGTTCCGGCAGGGAATTGATCACACCTACGACTTCCTTTGTCTTGTCAATAAAATTTTGCGGTGCGCCATAAAATGCCCCACCTGCATCATTATAGTTATCATAGATATAGGCAACCGTCAGATGTCCGATCACATACGCATCCGTATCAGACCATCCATGAAAACACTGGTCTCTTGTAATCGTTTCGTAGCCATATCCACCATTCAGATAATACAATGCCTTGCGGATTGGTGAGTCCTGCGGAAGTAAATTATACTCATACTCTCCCGCCTCCGGCGTTTTCTTCAAAGGTTCCAAACAGTAAGCTGTGTTTTCCCCATCAAACGTCATCCTTGTTGTATAATAATCTCCATACGCAATGGTTTCTCCGGAATTAAAATGCAGCGTTCCGTCCGCTGCAAATGCAGCGTTCCGTCCGCTGCAAATGCGGTAGTTACTGATGTTCCGAATGCTGTCAGCATTGTCAAAACACCTAACATAAATGCCAGCACTCTTCGGCTGTTTCTTTTGAATTTCTTTCTCATAGTCTAAATCCTTTCATAAAAAAATCCCCACAAACTGCGGGGTATTTCCTGTTTCTCTCTCACTTTTAACTTGCTCCAAATCTACTACAACTGTTGGAAATTGTGGATAGCCACATTCCCCTTATTCTTTTTTCGGCTGGTAAACTGCTGGTAATCTTGAGGGGGTAGGGTGTGGGAAGGGGGAACAAAAAGAAAAAGGCTGTCCAGATGCGGGGACATGTTTCCCAAAATGGCAAGCCTTATCGTTCTAAACTGCGTTCCCGTTTTCGATACAGCTCCAACGCTTTCACAATCGTATCCTCAATCTGCTTTTCCGTTGCTTTCGGTGGAAAATATTTCTGTATCCGCTCTCTCGGCATCCGAAACTGCTCCTTTTGATTTCCCTTTTCCTCTGTCAAGATTGAAAAAATCACATTTTCATCCAACCGTCCCTCTTCCGATAACTTCCGCAGTTTAATTGCCTGCGCATGACTCGGCGTACAGTCTTCCGATTCTATCGTTTCATATAAATCTGACTGTTCCTCTTCTGACAGATACGATAACTCCACCGCCGGACGCAAAGCAATCTGCAACTTATCTTTTTCCTTTAGTACAGAATTATCCACTAACTCTAACAACTCCGGGATAAGATTTGTTAAACGGATAAAACGACGGATTTGGTCTTGACTTTCTCCTACTTGTTCTCCTAATATCTGTCTTGATGTCTTTCCCCTTAAATCCTGTGCCACTGGCACATAATTTTTATTTGGTCTTCCTGCCTGACGTTTCATGGCATCCAGTTTCATTTTATAGGCAAACGCTTTTTCTGATGGCAATATCTTCTCTCGCTGTAAGTTGGAGTCAACCATGAGAATAGTCGATTCTTCATCGGAAAGATTTCTTACAATACATGGAATTTCTGTTTTTTCTGCCAGTTCACTTGCATATCTTCTCCGATGCCCGGCAATCATTTCATAGCTGCCATCGTCCTTTGGTCTGACGATCACCGGCGAAAGAACACCATACTGTTTTACACTTTCCACCAGATTCGCCATTTCCTCATCCATTCGGATTTTAAACGGATGATTCGGAAAATCACAGATCTCTTCAATAGAAATTTCCATAATCATTTCCCGTTTCGCTTCATCTCGTTCCTCCTGCGTACTGAACAAATCATCGGCTGAGGGAAGATTGAAGTTGATTTCTCTGCCTTTCGCCATCCCGAACCACCTCCTTTGTAAAGGCTTGATATGCTTTCGCTACCGTGCTGTCCTTGTCATAACTGTAAATACTCTTGCCGGCGGCGCTTGTCTCTGCTGCCTTTACTGCAACCGGAATTACAGTCTGATACACTTTGATAAATTTTCCATAGTTTTCTTTCAGGCTGTTCTCTGTGGCACGGGCAAGATTTGTCCGCATATCCGCAAGCGTAAGCAGCACTCCATCTACTTTCAAAGACGGATTGATTTGGCGTTGTACCTTTTTAATCGTCTGCATTAACTGCGTCATTCCCTTTAAAGGCAGATAATGCGCCTGAACCGGCACAATCACGCTGTCTGCTGCCGCTAATGCGTTGATTGTCAGCATTCCCAAACTTGGCATACAATCAATCAGAACATAGTCATAAGATTTCTTTAACGTTTCCAGATACGTTTTCAATGTTGTTTCCCTGCTCATTGCATTTACGAGCAACATTTCCATTCCTGACAATTCAATATTTGCTGGAATTAAATCAACGCCTTCCGCATGGTGCAGCATTCCTTCATCCGGTTTTATACTCTTATCCCGGATAATACTTTCCATGTGTGTTGCAAGTGTTACCGGAAGATTATCCTGATCTGCCCAACCTAATGATGTGGTCAAATCTCCCTGCGGATCAGCATCTACTAAAAGCACCTTTTTCCCTTCATTTGCCAATCCCACTCCAAGATTTACCGTTGTCGTTGTTTTCCCTGTGCCTCCTTTCTGATTCGCAATCGCAATTACTTTACACTTTGATGTCATCCTCTGACTTCCTCCTTTCTTCTCAAATTTAATAGCCACTCCTTTGTGGGGAATGGCTATGTATGGAAATTTAGGCATAAAAAATCCCAGTTGATTCTTGTAAAACCAACTGGGTATGTAATATCTTGCTGTAAATATTTCCTTATGAATCAGTAAAATACTTTTTATTACCGATTCCTCTTTTGTAAACATACATCTTCCTTTTTGCCGCTATTCAATAAATTATAAAATTCTTCAATTTCATCAAAATCGGATGTTCTATTCTTTATAGGTAGTGCTTCCCAAATATTCCTTTTATATTTTGCTTTAGATTTTTCACCTACTCTTGAATCAATAATTGAAACAATTCCAAAATCCTTCTCACTTCTTATTAACCTACCAATTCCTTGTTTCAATTTTATAATCATCTCAGGTACTAACACTTCCATTAAGCCATCTTGGCAAATACTTGTTTTATAATCAATAATCGGTTCTGGAACTGGGAACGGTAATTTAAAGATAATTAAATTTGACAATGCTATTCCTTCAACACTGATACCTTCCCAATATGTACCCGTTCCCAACAATACCGAATTAACATCCTTTTTAAATTCAGCAATTGTATCACTTTGTGATGCACTTCCATTTTGCATTAA
The DNA here is from genome assembly GCF_004346095.1 of Faecalimonas umbilicata. GTDB lineage: Bacteria > Bacillota > Clostridia > Lachnospirales > Lachnospiraceae > Faecalimonas > Faecalimonas umbilicata. The sequence goes on from NZ_SLZV01000020.1 coordinate 43,125, forward strand.
AACTCTATATGGCACTCTTTCTTTTAACCCTTCGTATACTTCAAGCATATCACTTTTAGCAGTAAAAAGGATCAATGCCTTTCCTTTGGATATTTCCAATATCCGTACAATCTCGTCAATCCCTCTTTCAATAAACCTCTTCCGTTCATGACTTGGGTGAGGCATATCCTCTGTGTAATAAATCATTGCATGTTCATCATAGTTAAAAGGAGAATATTTAGGTTCAGCAATAAAACCTTTCTCCATCGGGAAATTTGTGTTTGCAATAAAATATTTGTAACCTTCTTCATAATCTTCCCCGACGCCACTTGTTATCGTTGCTGATGTCAGTATTGTTGTAAAATCAGCATCCGAAAAAAAGAGACGTTCAGTTAATTTATTAACATCCTTTGGACAATTTGCTAATACTATTCCCTTTTTCCCTTTTCCATTTAAAGTCATCCAAAATATATCTTCACACTCTTCTTTCAGCATAGCTGTCCAAAACTCTTCCTGTAACTCCAATGCTTCTAATTCTGCATCATAATCTTTATTTCTATAAGAATCATCTACTCCAAACTGCATAGATACTTCCAAAAATATATCATGAACACAGTCTTTTAATCCTTGCAATGCCGGAATGTTTCGGTCAAGATAATATCTCTCAATTTCACGATTTTCTTTTTTTGCTATTCTATCCTGATCTTTTACTTGTAAGTTTAAAGAATCAAAAACGCTGTCCAAATGTTTATAATATCTTTTAAGTTTCTTATCAATTGTATTTCCCAATCCTCTGGCAATTTTTCTTGCTTGCTCAACGGTCCTTTGCAGTGAAATATAACTTACCTCTGTTGTATATGAATTTCTAACTTTACCTTCCAAGTTATGTGCTTCATCTATTACAACGAATTGAAATCTATCTGTAATAATTTCTTTTGAAAAATTATGACGCTTTCTTAAATTTATCGTCAATAAATCCTGATTGCATAAAATAATTCCATTTGTGGTTAATAGTTCATGCCTCAAGCTATAATAGAAACAGTAATCTTTATGAACGCAATTCTGCCTACAAAATACAGGATTAAACTCTTTTACATTTATTTGATTCCATATATTATCTGGTATATAAATATCCCAATCTGCCTTCTGACATCCGCCTTTTTCAATTTCCGCATATATTTTTCTAATCGTTTCATCTTTTTCACAAAGGAAATACGCATCACATCTATATTTGCATAGAAAATGATTCTGCCCTTTTGCAAGAACTATATCTGGATAGTATCCAATTATATCCTCGATGATTTTAATATCCGCTGCTAACTGCTCCTGTAATGCAATGGTGGATGTCGCTATTACTATCGGCTTTTTATATCTCTTATGATAATATAAAAGAGGTACAATATAAGCAAATGTCTTTCCAATTCCAACGCCTGCTTCGACTACAATATGCTGTCGATTCTTCATTGCATCTGTTATTTCAAAAGACATATCCCATTGTCCCTCTCGATTTTCATATCCTTTTTCAATCGCAGTGTCTATAAAAAAGGAATATACATCTCCTCCGATATTTTTAAAATCCTGCTTCCATTTTTCATCTTGTTCTTTTTTCTCAGCTTCATTGTACCAAAAATCTAATGCCATGTATCCTCCCAATCAATTTTCCCTATTATAAATCTTTATAAAACCAAAAGTCAAAAATTCCATCCATTTACCTCATATCATCCCGTCCGTTTAGTCCTCTTTCATCCTCAAATTCCGTACAAAACAGCTCTGAATATCGCCAAATATTAAACTTTTTAATATCTAAACAGTTCCCCTCCCAATATTTCCTTGATGTATTCGTGAACAAATCGAAACAATTCACAAAGCCCCCCCTATATAAGCAGAAATAACTACACCCTCTCTGAATGTCATTATCAACACCTCCGCTTTAATTTTATAGTAATAGAAATGATGCTTTGAATTTTCAAAAATGCAAAAAATCTTTTAGATATATAAAGCTCATTATTGTCCTTGTTGCATATCTATATCAGAAACTTCAGCATAAAAGTTATTTATGTAATTATTGATAACTTGAGTGTTATGAGCTATTTTCTTTTCTATATCGGTAAATGTCATTCCTTCGCCCACTATTCCATTTTCTTCAAGAAGTAATGCCCAATCCAAAATCTTATTTCTCACCGTACTCATAATTCTATACAATTCACTTTTCGTAGAAAAAAATTGATACTTGGTGGGTATAAAATCCATATTAGAATTAAACCATTCGGTTAAGGTTCCATTTACAGATAAACATACTGTACCTTCACTTGAGTTATACACATCTTGTAATTCTGAAATTGAAGTAGGTATCGGCATTTTAGAAACCAAATCTGATATGTCAGCAGATAAGACCATTGGAATCCAGCCATGATAAGGATTCCATGCTTTAATTTCACCTGCTATATTCCGATATTCCGGAACTTCTTGTTTGTACCCATTTTGCTCTTGGCTTATCCATTCTTCAAACTCTTTCAGATTAAGCTTTCTGGCTACTAAGTAAGCCTTTCTCATCAAAGATTCAATAGATATTTTTTCATCTAACGCCTCTCTTTGTAATTCAATTACTATTCCCACTTTTGTTCACCACCTATAATATCGGAGCAATAGTTGCAAGGATACCCGAAGCAATTAAACTGCCTGCTATACCAATAGATAAATTTTTAATTTCAGTCAATACCATTTTTATTTTACTCGGATTTTCTCTCTTTTGTAATAAAACTTCTATTTCTTCAATCATATTTCTTAGCTCCGGTGCTTTTTCTCCATACTCTTCATCAAACATACTATCATACTTTTTAATTTGCTCTAAAACTTCTTTCACTTTAGCATAATTAAACTCTTGGGTTATTGTCTGCTCTTGTAAAGAATTGTTTGTTCCTTGCTGAATTTGTATTCCTGTTGCCTCTCCATAAAAATTATTTGTGTTATTTACTATTCTCTCCCTCTCCTCCATGATCTTCTCTCCTCTATTTTTAGTTAAATCTGTAACCTTCTCAATATCCATGTTAATCACATTTGTAGAATAATTTATTTTTAAAATTATGTATTTTTCTTTTATACCATTCTTCAGTTCCCGTTCAATAAAATCACCTTCTTCAAAAGGTATATCAAAAGCTTGCGTTAATAGTTTATTTACCGAACTTTGCAGATTCACTCTTATACCATGATAAAGGTCACCGTTTACTTTCATTAATGTTACTGGTTTCAAATCTCTTGCAAGTAATCTCATTCTTTTCCTCCACACTACACCACTTTTTTTATGCATGTACTATTCTCATTACGAATTTTCTCCACAAAAAGTCACAAATTCCATCCATTCGGCTCGTATCATCCTGTCCATTTAGATCTTCTATATCCGCAAATTCCGTACAAAACAGCACTAAATACTGCCAAATATCACGCTTTTTAAGGCTCCGACACACTAGGAGACAAAATATTCTGCCACGTATTCACTTGTCTCTTTCTTTATATTATAAATTATCCCCCGTCTTTCCACAATCCCTATTTTCCATGCGATAACTTACGATAATTTGGGGGAAGATATACTATTTTACGTTCAAATTTGGGGGATAGCGTTATCCCCCAAAAAGAAACGACAAGCAAACTTCTCCTCTTTATTCAGAAGAAAGAGGCAAAGTTTAAGATGGCATTTGGGGGAAGCTTTTCCCCCAAGTCTTCCCCCAAATTTCCCCCAAATCTAATGATAAAATACGGTATTTTACGATAATTTATGAATTTTCTCTCCAACTGCAAAAACCCCTTGAAAATGCCCATTTTCTGAGCTTTTCAAGGGGTTTAACCTGCATTTTATCTAGGAATTTAGTTTCCCATCTGTGCAGCCACTTCAGCAGCAAAGTCTTCGTTTTTCTTCTCTAATCCTTCTCCAGTTTCGAAACGAACGAATTTCTTAACTGTTACGTTAGCACCGTTTTCTTTTGCTACTTTTTCTACATATTTAGCAACAGATAAGTCACCATCCTGTACGTATGCCTGATCTAATAAGCAGATTTCTTTTAATTCTTTGTTGAGACGTCCGATGATCATCTTTTCGATGATGTTGTCTGGCTTCTCTGGGTTTTCTGTCTTAGCCTGAGCTAATAAGATTTCTTTTTCGTGCTCTAAGTATTCTGCAGATACTTCATCGCGTGAAACGTATTTTGGAGACATAGCTGCTACCTGCATTGCTACGTTCTTTAAGCAAGCTTTGATCTCGTCGTTGATTACGTCTGTCTCAGCCTCTACTAAAACACCGATTCTTCCGCCACCGTGGATGTAAGGTACTACACATCCGTCTGTAACTACTTTTTCAAATCTTCTGATGCTTAAGTTTTCTCCAATAACAGCGATTTTCTCTGTCAAAGCATCTTTTACAGTCTTTGTGTTGTCTGCTAACCATGCTTCGCTTAAGAAAGCATCCATATCAGCTGCTTCTGTTGCTACTGCCTGATTTGCAACTTCTTCTACATATGCCTGGAAGTCAGCGTTCTTAGCAACGAAGTCTGTCTCAGAGTTTACTTCTACGATTGCTGCTACTTTGTCATCTTTTACAACAGCTTTTACAAGACCTTCTGCTGCAATTCTTCCTGCTTTCTTGTCAGCTTTTGCCTGTCCGTTCTTTCTTAAGTATTCTACTGCTTCGTCCATGTTTCCGTTTGTTTCATTAAGAGCTTTTTTGCAGTCCATCATTCCTGCACCTGTCATCTCTCTTAATTCTTTTACCATACTAGCTGTGATTGCCATGATCATTTCCTCCATTGATAATAGTTTCTTTAAAAAAATGCTTCAACCTGTATTCAGGCTGAAGCATTTAGTTCCAATCTTAAGCTTCTTCTGTTACTTCTTCAGCTGCTTCTTCTGTTACTTCTTCAAAAATTTCTTCTTCTCCTGTAACACCCTGGTTTGCTTCGATTACAGCGTCTGCCATTTTAGCAACGATTAACTTAACTGCTCTGATTGCATCATCGTTTCCTGGAATTACATAGTCTAATTCTTCTGGATCACAGTTTGTATCTGCGATACCGATCAACGGAATTCCAAGTGTGTGTGCTTCCTGAACACAGATTCTTTCTTTCTTAGGGTCTACGATAAAGATTGCATCTGGAGCTTTCTTCATATCTTTGATTCCGCCTAAGTTCTTTTCAAGTTTCTCCCACTCTTTTTTGATTGCGATAACTTCTTTCTTAGGTAATACGTCGAATGTTCCGTCTTCTGCCATTCTTTCGATATCTTTTAAGCGTGCGATTCTGCTCTGGATTGTCTTGAAGTTTGTGAGCATTCCACCTAACCATCTCTCGTTTACATAGAACATTCCGCAACGTTCTGCTTCAGATTTGATTGCATCCTGTGCCTGTTTCTTTGTTCCAACGAAAAGGATTGTTCCTCCTTCTGCTGCGATGTCAGAGATTGCTTTGTAAGCTTCATCTACTTTTCCAACTGATTTCTGTAAGTCGATAATGTAGATTCCGTTTCTCTCTGTGTAGATGTACTCTGCCATTTTAGGGTTCCATCTTCTTGTCTGATGTCCAAAGTGAACACCTGCTTCTAATAACTGTTTCATTGAAATAACGCTCATGATTTTTCCTCCATTGGTTTTTACTCTTCCGCATATTTCCTGTACTCTGCAACCGTTTCTTCTATATATAATGCGGTCCTGATCTTATCTGGCTTCCATCTTTCTCTCAAATGAGATACAGATGAAAATCCTATTCAGAATCCATTGAAGAATATTGGCACCGGCAGAGATTACCATATGCGTGTTTTTTACGACCGTTTAAGTATAGCATAGCAAATCTATGGATTGCAAGTACTTTATCATACTTTTTTTACAGTTTTCGCATTTTCTATGACTGTGTCGTACTTCCGAAACCACCGTTTCTCACACTTGTCACATCATCATCAACTGTGATTCCATATTCCACAAAAATTCCCTGCATAAATCCTGTTCCTTCTGGAATCTCAACGGTTTTATTTTCGTTTGTATCATTTGTGATCTTTGCGAAAATATGCCCCTCATTATCAGAGTAAAAGTAATCGCTGTCAATAATTCCAACCGTATTATTTAATTGCAGACGATATTTGAATCCAAGACCGCTTCTCGGATAACATTTTAGAACCCAATTTTCTTCCATCTCCACACGGATTCCTGTAGGAACTTTCACAGTTTCCCCTGGTTTCATTGTCAATGTCACCGGTGCATAGAAATCATATCCTGCCGATCCTGAAGTAGCACGCTTTGGAAGTTTGATATGATCGTAAATCGTCTTGATTTCTTCTGCATTGGTAGCACCAAAAGTGTCGATCCATCCCTCTGTAAACTGCTCGTAACTTACTTTCTGAAATTTTGCAATTCGTTTCATTTGTTTTCTCCCGTTTCTATTTTCTCTCTTGTCGTTTCTTCTTTATGTTTCTGTATTCCGAAACAGATAGCCGGTTCCTCCATGCTGAAAATCATAAGAAGTCCCGGCTAATCTATCGTTTTCTTTCCCAGTCTTTCTGCCGGACAAGCTTACATTTTCGCCGACAAAAATGAAATTTTAGGAATCGTGCAAGATCACTTTCTCTTGGCGAAGAGACTCCTGCACATCGATGACTCTCTGATTTGCGCTTCCCTTCCAGTGAAGACTTACATCTTTTTTATCACACTCGAATTCGCCATCTACAAGCACATCGAGATATTTCACAATCTCCGTGTTTTTAATTTCCTCCCAGAGAGAACCTGTGTAAAGCCAGATTGTCTTTTGTGGAAATTTCTCTCGGATTTCTTTTGCCAGTTCTTTGACATCATAAGCATTTCTGACATGAAGCGGATCTCCTCCGCTAAATGTGATTCCACTGATATAATCTTTGGAAAGTTCCTCAAAAATCTCTTCTTTTGCTGCCTGATCAAAATCCAATCCCCCGTTCGGATCCCATGTGATCGGGTTGTGGCATTCTTTGCAGCAGTGAGAGCAGCCTGCCACCCACAATACGACACGAAGTCCATCCCCGTTTAGCATATCGTCTTTTGTTATGTTGTGATATCGCATCTTACATACTCTTCCTTTCTGCGATTTCCGCCATCTTTGCATCGTTCAGACGTGTATCTCCTTTGACTCTTGAATAAGAAAGGTATCCATTCATCCGGTCGATCTTCGTCAGATTTTTGCTTCCGCATACCGGGCAGACATCCATCGCAAGTTCTTCGTGTCCGCAATCGTCGCAGTACGCCAGAGACAGATTGACCCCTTCATAAAGCCCCATATCCATCGCGCGGCGCACAAGGGCTTTGATTGCTTCTTTATTGTAGTTGATCGGATATTTCACATACTGGATTTTTCCTCCGTTGCTGAGTTCCCAGAAACGATACTCCAGATCCTGCTTTTCAATCGGTGTGATGTCTTCTGTCACATGACAGTGGAATCCATTGCTGACATATTCACGGTCAGATACGTTTTCTACGATTCCGTATTTCTTGCGGAACTGCTTTACCTGAAGCCCGCAGAGATTTTCTGCCGGTGTCGCATAGATTGCATACAGATGTCCATCTTCTTCTTTAAATTCGTTGACACGCTTGTTGATGTACTCTAATACTTCCAGTGCAAATGCGCCGTCTTCCACAAGTGATTTTTTATTATGAAGCTGCTGAAGCTCATTGAATGCTGTGATTCCAAAGGAAGCAGTCGCTGATTTTAATAGAGGCTTGATCTTGTCGTGCAGACCAAGATTTCCACCGTAAAATCCACCTTCACAGTATGCAAGCGGATTTGTCGATGCTTTCATCTCCCCGAGATACTCATATGTACGAATATGGAGCTTCCGGATCAGATTTAAGTAGTAATCAAGTACTTCATAGAAATCTTTGTTCTCTTGTTTTGCCTTTGCATAGATCATTGGCAAGTGAAGACTTACTGCACCAATGTTAAATCTTCCGACAAATACCGGCGTATCTGTCTCATCTTTTGGATACATACCACCCTTTTCGTACCATGGGGATAAAAATGCACGGCATCCCATCGGGCTGATGATTTTACCATACTGCTTATACATACTTGCGATGTAACCTTTTCCAGTCAGACTCAGCCAGTCCGGATACATTGTCTTTCTTGAACATTCGATTCCTGCTTCAAATACATCTTCCAGTTCTTTTCCCGGTCCATGCAGGTTCTCATCATAGAGGAATACGATTTTCGGGAACAATACCGGCTTTTTATGACCTTCTTTTCCCTGTCCGTTCATTCTGACTTTCAGCATCGTGATCGTGACAAGCTTTGCAAAACGGCTTCTTCCGGTTCCTGCTGTCACTGTAATAAACGGATAATCTCCTCTGCTGGAAGATACGGAGTTAAATTTGTATTCCCACCCCTGGAATCCCTGCTCCATCTCTTTTTCCAGATCTTTCCATGCGACCTCTTCTGCCTTCTCCCGCTCGATTCCAAGTCCCAGATATTTCTCCACATGGTTATGGAATGATTTCTCTGCAAATGGCTCTAAGATATCATCTACACTTGGCACAGTGAATCCACCGTACTGCTGGCTTGCTGCACTTAGAACAATATCTCCGATCACATCGAATGCTGTATCCAGTGTCTTCGGCTCATTGTACCAGAGATTTCCCATCTCAAATCCCCCGCTCAGCACGTTTTTTACATCGAACAGACAGCAGTTCATTGTATCGCGTCTCGCGGACATGTCGTGGATATAGATGTATCCATCTCTGCATGCCTGAATCTCTTCTGTTGTCAGGAAAAACTTCTTGTAAAGTTCCTTATTCAGTTCATTGAAAATCAGACTGCGCTTTGTAGATACGAGCGCACTGTCTGTATTACTGTTCTCCTTATCACCGATGTACATAATTGACTGACTCTTTTTGTACACCTCGTCAAGCATCTGCACAAAGTCCTGCTTATAGTTGCGGTAATCACGATAGCTCTTTGCCACAAGCGGATTCACTTTCTCCAATGCACCTTCTACGATGTTGTGCATCTCGGCAATCCGGACTTCTTCCACTCCCATATCTCTTACTTTCTCTTCCACAAATTTACAGATAAATTCAAGCTCTGCATCTGTAAATTGGATCAATGCACGATAAGCTGATTTATTGACTGCGACTACTACTTTCTGTACATTAAACTCTTCTGAAGTCCCGTCTTTCTTGATTACTTTCACCATACTACACTTGCTTCCTTTCCCCATTATTTCATCTATATTTAGTGTTTTATTATCTTTTAGCAAACTAGATAATGTGTCTGCACGAACAATATTACCACTTCCTGCAAGCACCGTCAACAAGAACTGCGCGAAAATATTATACAAAAATCTTCGTTTCCGTTCTTCTAAATTTTGTGAAAAATAAGGATGGACATTGCTGTTCCATCCTTATTTTCTCTCTTCTATTTTAGTTGCCGCACTCAATGCTGATTTCATTAAACAACTTTAAAATTTCTTCCACACTTGTCTGCTGCTTTTCTTTGCCTGACCGATCCATTATGATCTCTCCCTGATGCATCATCAAGAGCCGATTCCCATACTCTACAGCATAGCGAAGATTGTGTGTCACCATGATCGCTGTCAATTGTTTCTTTTTCACAATTTCATCTGTCAGCTCCATGATCCGCTCTGCCGTCTTTGGATCCAGCGCCGCTGTATGTTCATCGAGAATCAGAAGATCCACCGGTGTCATAGTAGCCATCAGAAGAGCCATTGCCTGTCTTTGTCCGCCGGACAATGCTCCCACTTTTGTCTCCAACTTTTCTTCCAGACCAAGCCTTAAGGAAGATAATAGTTCCCGATAATAGGAAATCTGTTTTTTATTGATTCCTCTTGCAAATCCATAACGTTTTCCTTTGTGATCCGCTATCGCCATGTTTTCAAGAATCGTCATCCCAGGACAAGTACCAAATGCAGGATTCTGATACACTCTTCCGATCTTCTGATTTCTCCTATACTCCTTTTCTTTTGTGATGTCTTTCCCGTTCATGCAGATTTGCCCTGCTTCCGGCAGGATACTGCCACAGATCAGATTTAGAAGAGAGGTTTTCCCTGACCCATTACTTCCAATCACAGAAACAAAATCCCCCCGATCTATTTTCATTCCAAAATCTTCAAATAAACACATTTCATGAACCGTCCCGGGATTATAGTATTTATAAATATGATTTAATTCAAGCATTTCCTTTCACCTTCCTTTTTCTCTCCGTACTGATCAACAAAATCACAAGAAACAGCACTGCTGTGATCAATTTCATGTCTCTTGGTTCAAAGTTTTTAATTGCAATACCGACACACAACTTGTAAATCACCGCTCCGAAAAAGACAGTAGTAGTTGTTTTCAGAAAGGAAAGCTTGCGAAACAGGCTCGTTCCGATGATCACACTGGCAAGCCCGATGACCATCGCCCCGGTTCCCATAGAAATTTCAAAAACCCTCTCCTCCTGACAGAATACACATCCCGCAAGTGCCACAAGACCATTGGCAATCGCAAGTCCGATGATTTTTACATTTCCTGCATCTTTTGCAAGAGAAGTGACTAACTTGTCGTTGTCACCTGCCGCCCGCAGAAGAAATCCTGACTTTGTTCCCAAATAAAGATCCAACAATAATTTTGCCCCAACCGCAATAACAAAAATCAGTGCCAGTGTGGCATAGTTTCTAAGTGTTCCCGGAAACATCCTATCGATCAGATCATTTTTAAAAATGGTTTTCTGAGAAAACAGTGGGACATTTGACGTCCCGGCAATCCGTAAGTTTACCGTCCACAGAGCTGTCATCATAATGATCCCGGCCAGAAGATCTCTGACCTTTCCTTTCACATGAATCAATCCAGTGAGCATTCCTGCCAGCGCTCCTGCCAGAAATGCCAGAAGCAGTGCCAGAAATGGGGACATTCCCTTTGTGATCAGCGCAGCTCCTACCGCTCCGCCGAGCGGAAAACTTCCATCTACAGTTAAGTCTGGAAAATCCAGTATTTTATAAGTAATATAGACACCAAGAGCAAGTATTCCATAGATTAACCCCTGCTCCATTGTTGTTATGATCAAGCTCATTTTCCTGCCATCCTTTCCTCATATCCTTTATTCGCATATCTCAGCGTTTTCCAAAAGTTCTTCTCCAAAAGAGATCCCCAGTTGTTCTGCCACTGCAGTATTCAAATAAAGATTTCCTCCTGAAATCTCTTCATATTCCAATTCCGATGCCTTTGCCTCTCCTGTCAGTATCTTTGCTGCCATTTTCCCAGTCTGCTTTCCAAGTTCCACATAGTCAAGTCCTTCTGCCGCCAGACATCCAAGCTTGACCTGCTCAATTTCGCTTCCAAATACTGGAATCTCTGCTTCTTTTGCTCGTTCAAGAATCGTCGGAAGGGAATTTACTACCGTGTTATCTGTCAGATTGGTCAGACAATCTACCTTTCCTACTAATGCTTCTGCTGCCATCGCAATTTCCGATGTATTGCTGACACCTGCTGTCACAATCTCAAATCCATAATCTTCTGCATAGTTTTCATATACTCGAATTGCGGACAAAGAGTTTACTTCGCTTGTCGTATAGAGAATCCCGATTTTTTTCGCTTCTGGAAGAATCTGACGAATCATTTCAAGCTGATCCTTGATCGGAAGTCTGTCACTTGTCCCGGTCACTTCCCCTGCCGGCTTTTTATCTTTTCCTGCCAACTCTGCCGTTTCTGGATCTGTCACCGCCGTATAGATGACTGGAATCTCTGTATCCATCGCCGCATTAAATGCAGTCTGTGCACTTGGGGTTGCGATTGCACAGATCAGATCCATCTGATCTGCCACAAACCGATCCGCAATCTGACTTGCAGTGCCCATATCCGCCGCTGCATTTTTCACTTCGATTTTTAGATTTTTCCCTTCTTCCAACCCTTCTTCTTTTAATCCTTCCAAAAACCCTTCCCTGCAGTTATCAAGAGAGGCATGCTCCGCAAACTGCGAGATACCGATACGATAGATTTGCTCTCCTTGCTCGTTCTTTGCTTCCTGCTTGCTTCCACAGCCTGTGATTGCCGCAATCGCTAGCACAGCTGCCAGACTTCCTGTTAATTTTCCTACCTTTTTACTCATTCTTCTCATCATCTTTCTCTGCTCCTTTTCCTTTTTTAATTATGCTGATATCCACTTGCCAGGCAGATAACTATGATGTTAGCAAAGATTAGACAATTCGGATCGTGATTCCTTCGAGACTTCACATTTCGCAATGGGATCGTGAGCACTTCGAGGCTTCGCCTCTCAGTCGCGGGCAGCCCGCGAATATTTTTCCAGGAATGCTCTCTTTTGTGCGAGCACAACGAGCGCCTTCTTATGCTTCACATTTCGCAATGGGATCGTGAGCACTTCGAGGCTTCGCCTCTCAGTCGCGGGCAGCCCGCGAATATTTTTCCAGGAATGCTCTCTTTTGTGCGAGCACAACGAGCGCCTTCCTGGAAAAATGCTCACGATCCTTGCCAACACGAAAAAAACCGCCTCAAGCTCTTGCTTGAGACGGTAATAATAGGTATTATTATCGCGGTACCACTCAAATTGACACGTACTGTCCTCTTTCTCATGTACTAACATACACTCCTGATTGATAACGGGTTCGGTTCCCGACGTACCATACTCTCCTACTGATTTCAGGCCGCCCTCGAAAGTCCATTCAATCATCAACTTCATATGGCAATCGCACCTCCTGCCACTCTCTGGAATGTCGTTTGATAACCTACTCCTCTTTCTCAACGGTTTAAAAAGTTATTTTTTATTAATTTATTACAGAAATATAAATTTGTCAATACTTTTTACATCTTTTCAAAACATTTTTATTTTTCTGTCTAAAGCAATTTCAAAAGGAACTTCTCTACCTTCCGTCCTTATAATTAAAATCTGACAAAGAGATATCCTTCTGCTTCTTCACGGTTTCTACAGATCGTTTCAGGTTCTCCTGCATCTGACTCGCGTAGTTTTTTAATTCTTTTTTGTAAATCTCTTTTCCAGAAAAAATAGAAGAGGCAATGTCACCAAAATCTGGAACAACCGGCTGGATCATACTGTAAACCAGCTCGATATTGCCATTTTCTGCCACCGGATTCGGAACAGCAATGCTCTGCTCCATCGCATATTGATAATAACGTCTCATATGTTCATTCTCAATATCTTTTTCTCCGAGATCTCCTCGCACAGACACAAATCCTCCCTGCGCCATCAGTTTTTTCTGATATTCATAAGAATAGAGATATTTTAAATATTCTGCCGCAATATCCGGGTGTTTACTGTTCGCTGAAATTCCCATCCATCCCTTTGTAAATGGACGCAGTAGTTTCCCATCCGGAAGTTTTTCATTCACCGGAACTTTCATCACTCCGAAATCCAAATCCGGATTATCCTTCTCCCAAACTGGAATGCACCATGCTCCCTGCACAAGAAATGCTGCCTTGCCTTCTCCAAACAGCTTTCTTGCCTCCGGCGCTGTCAACGATGCTGTATCCGGATGAAAACATCCTTTTTCATACAACTCTTGATAGAGGTCAAACGCTTGAACCACCTCAGGATCTGCAAATGTTGTCTGCTCTTTCTGCAAAAATACTTGTCCTGCCGGTCCTAATTTTGCTCCTCCTACTTCTGAAAAGGCACGAAGCTCAATATCCATACGATTTTTCTGTGCACCGCTTGCAACCATGCCGTAATACTTGCCATCTCCATTTTCCGTAACCTGCTCGCAGATTTGTCGAAGCTCCTCCCAGGTTACTTTCTCCGGATCAATCTCTGCCCCCACTTCTTCCAAGAGAGCCCGGTTATAAAATAAAAGTGCACTCGGAATGTCTACCGCTTCTGGAAGAAGATAGACATCTTCCCCTTTCATTGTAACATTTTCACATAGAAATTCCGGCTGGATCTGCGCAAAGAAATCTTCTTCCAAATATAGATTCATCGGAAGAAACCATCCCTCACTGACTGCCGTGGAAAACGTAACCGTAGACGGTAATGGAAATAAGTCCGGAGCATCTCCTGCCCGAATTCCGGACAGCATCGTTTCATTAAACTGCGCCTGTGTCAGCGTCGTATAATTTACAGTGACATTTGGATGATCCTTCATAAACTGCTCATTCAATTTTTCTCTGGCATCTTTTGTACTGTCACTCCAGTCGACGATATTCAATACGACTTTTTCATCTTCCGGTGTCTTAATTTTTTCAAACTCTGCTTTCTGACTGCTGTTTCCTGCTTCCGGACTTACAACCTTTACTCCACCACAGCCAGTCATACCTATCAATGCTCCTGCCAACAGCACTGCAATTCTTTTTCTCATATGGCATCCCTTTCTTTCCGCTATTCTTTGACTGCCCCTGAAATTCCCTGGATAAAATATTTTTGGAATGTTACAAACAACAATAGCATCGGAAGAATGGTAATACAAGCTCCCGCTGCAATACTTCCCCACTCCACAATATTTTCTCCCTGAAAAGAATACAGACCGACAGAAAGTGTACGGATTTTCGGCTGATTCACAGACAAAATAAGTGGATACAGGAAAGAGTTCCATGTCCAGATTGATTGCGTGATCACTACGGTTCCGATCACCGGTCCCGCAAGCGGAAACATGATTCGGAAAAACACATCAAATTCACTTGCCCCTTCCAGCACTGCAGATTCTTCCAGCGCTTTTGGGATCGACTGAAAGAATTTTGAAAACAACAAAATAAAAATCACATGTCCACCACCGACTTCTGCCAAAATCAGCCCAATCAAAGAACTCTCGCAATGGAGCATCCGCAAAATCTGATACACCGGGATTGTAAAAAAGATTGTCGGGATTCCCATAGAAATCATCATCACCGTATAAATAATTTTTTTTGCCCGGAACTCAAAACAGCCCATAATATATCCCGCAAGCGCTGTAACTGCAAGAATCACAACAACCGAAACAACCGTCACAATCACCGTGTTCAGAAAATATCGGGAAAATTCCGCCTGCTCCCATGCATTTTGAAAATTTTGAAAGGTAGCACGATTGTCTGCAAACAACTCCAAAAAGGAATTCGTATTTTTACTGCTGAACGCGATCAACAACATCAGCAGGAATGGTGCAAGCCAGATTGCTGTGCTTACAAATAATAAAATTTTCTTTAACATGCCTCTTTTCCTTCTTTCCACTTCTTTTGAAAGAATCGTATCAATCCACTGCACAAAATCAAAAATACAAGACACATCACGACTGCCGCACTTGCATAGCTAAGTCTCGGCGCTCCAAACGAACTGGAAAATGCTGTCCTGTAAATATAAGTCGATATCATATCTGTCGAAAAATAAGGGCCTCCACTCGTCAATGTCTGTATGATATCAAACATTTTCAAGGCATTTAAAAATGCCACGGAAGTAACCGTAAAGATGACCGGCTTCATTGTCGGGATCAAAATGTAGCGGACAAACGCCGGTTCACTGGCTCCATCTACCTTAGATGCTTCAATTACTGCCGGAGATACCATCTGAAATCCTGCCATCCAGTAAATAAATAATGTCCCTGTCTCTTTCCATACAGATACAAGGATAATCATTAAAAATGCCCACTTAGGTTCTGTCAGCCATTCAATCTTCTCAAGACCAACACCGCTGATGACCGTATTGACAAATCCATCATAGCTGAAAATACTTTTCATCAGAATACCAATCGTAGCAGAAGTTGCTACGATTGGCATGATAAATACTAGGCGGACCATTTTTTTCTTTTTAAATGTATTATACTCTACAAGATAAGCAAGGAAGAACGATACTGTTACCTGAAAAAAAGTTCCTGCCACTGCATACAATACACTGTTTTTCACTGCGTTCCAAAACAAACCATCTCCCAGGACTTCTACATAATTGTCCAGCCCTACAAAATTTGCCGTTTTTGTAATTCCATTCCAATTCAACATGGAATAAAACAGATTCAGGAGCAATGGATATAACTGAAATACTGCATACAGAAAAAGTAGTGGCAGCAAAAATGTTACAATGATTTTTTTATGGTCTCTTTTCATATTCGCTCACCTTATCACAAAAGGACTTTTACCCTTTTACAACTTGAATCCTGCATAATTCTTGGCTACCTCAATAACACGGTACACATCCAGATTTTGTTGGAATGCCATTTCATTTCTGCGAATGAAGTCAAGTACATCTCTCCACATACGCTGTGCTTCTGTATGTTTTCCTGCACTGATCAAACGGAGTGCCTCTGCCATCTTCATCACATATTCTCTGTGGTATCCTAACTGTTTCCACTCCTGCTTTTGAAGACCATCTCTTTTAGCTGTATTTGCCTCGATCACCGGAAGCATCTCCTCTGCGAGATTTACACACACTTCATATCTTGCTGACAGAACTGGATTTAATCTCTCACCGATTGCGTTGAAATAATCGCAGGAAGAATATGCAGAAAGATTTTCCAGATAAGTGATCACTTCTTTCCAATTTTCTCCGTACATGCTGCTGAAGTATTCTTCCTTCAGCTCTTCGTAATCGCGTGTATTGTTCCAGAGCATCTGTCCCATAACATAGTTCGGGAAGTTATGCGGAAATCCTGCCCGAAGTTCCTGACAGCTGATATATCCGTTTAACTGCAGGTTTTTCAGGAAATGAATATCGCGGTAGATCACATGACTGATCTTCATATAGCCAAGGTCTCCATAATGTGCTCTTCCAAGCGGATAATCATATACGAAGCTGTCTCCGTCAAACATCTTCTTCCACGCAAAGAGATAAGAAAGATTCTCTTCTAATGAATTTGGAAGCACGATCTTATTTCTTACATATGCCTTCGGTTCCGGAACATCTGTTTCGTAATTGACATCTTCATAACTCATTTCAAATGTACGCGTGATCGGCGCAAACATCATTGTAAATCTCTCTGGATTTTTGAGTTTTTCTTTCTCTGGCGCAAACAACAGTTCATGGTACAACAAGAAACAAATCTTTGTATCCAGACCTTCTTTCGTCAGCGCTTCATCCAGCTGATTTAAAATGCGAACATACTGATCTGATGGAAGATCTTTTTGACAGTGCTCACATTCACAGATATTATTTCTTGCATCGGAAAGCCATACATGCAGATAATCTACATCTCTTCTTTCTTTTGCATAATTGACGATCAGTTCTACCATCTTGTTTCCGACTTCCGGATTTGCAAAGTCAAGACTTGTCAAGATCGGCGCTGTATCAAACAGCTCTCTTTTTCCATTTAATTCTGCCACAAGATGTTTTTTCTCTTCCGGAAGGGTAAGACCTGATTCCCATCCATACTTTGAAGAATATCCGAGCACTTCCCCAGTCCATCCATGACCTACACGATGATGCACAATTCCTCTGATCTTCATCTCCCGATCGATCCGATCGCTCATCTCCTGAGCAATTTCTGTATTGAACGGTTCTTTTTCTGCATATGGATTAAATTCATGTTCATACCATCTCTTAAAGAATGAGTATGGATTTTCAAACTGGATAAAGAACGTATTCATTCCAATCTTCGGAAGCCAGTCGATAAAATCTCTCAGATTCTCATAAGAATCTGCTCCTTCAATGCAGACTCCTCTGTGTCGGAAACTTGCCGTCTCCTCAATAGAGATTTCCTTTTCTGCCCAGTCGTTTTCAGAAAGAACTTGGAAGAATTCATTCTTTCTGCCCGGACGAAGATATCTCACGCCAAATTCATGGAAAAGACGATACACGGCAATCAGTACTCCCACTTGAGAATCTGCCTGAATCTTTCCCTTTCCTCCGTGTAGTTCGATACAGATATGGTCCATATCTGTATCTTCTTTTTCCACGATCACTTTCAGATCTGCATCTTGCTCAGATGCTTTTTCTGCCTGCATTTGTAATACTGCCTCAAAATAATGCTGCATCTCTGCATGAAGAAATTCCTGCTCTTCTGTCTGATACCAAATTTTTATACTCATTAGTTTGCACCTTCTTTTTCTTTCAATAAGTTTCTCTTATCTGCCGCTTTGAAAAACGGGTAATAGATAACAAAGGACACAATCACAAGCACGATCTGTAATACCGCACCTCTCCAGCTTCCTGTCGCTAAAAATCCTCCGATGATCGGTGGTGTTGTCCAAGGAAGTGTTACACCTGTTGTATAAGGAACAAGATTTGTCAGCATTGCTACATATGTAATTACTGCATTGATAACTGGTGTCAGTACAAACGGAATCAACATGATTGGGTTTAATACTGTTGGGAAGGTAAATAAAATTGCTGTGTTAATATTAAATAATGCTGGAATACCAGATACTTTTCCAAGTGTTTTGTATTCTTTGCTCTTGCTGAAAAACATCAGGCAAAGTGCCAGACCGATTGTCGCACCGCCCCCTCCAATATACACAAACAGATCCATAAACGGCGCTGTTACGATATTTGGAAGAACTTCTCCTGCTGCCTGAGCGATACGGTTTGCATCTGCATACTGGATCCAAAGAGGATTCATAACTGCTCCGACTACCTGTCCACCATTGACACCACAGAACCAGAACAGAGAATTTAATAATACTGCAACGAATGTTCCCGGCAATGTACTTGCAATCAATCCTAATGGTTTTCCTACTACAATAGAAAGAATTGCATTTAAACTTCCAAGTCCTGTCGCTTCAATTACTTTTAATACAACTGCAAAAAATGTTAAAATTACGATTCCCGGAATCAATGCAGAAAATGATTTACTTACTACATCCGGAACACCTGCCGGCATTTTAATCGCAATATTCTTTTGGATAAACCAGCGATAAATTTCCGCTGAAATCATAGCTACAACAATTGCTGCAAAAATTCCTTTTCCACCTAACATTCCATAAGGAATTCCAACTGCTCCGTCTTCTGCTGCCAGTGGCGGTGTCATCAGAAGAAATGCTCCCAACGAAATTACACCTGCTGACGGACCGTCAGTTCCATACGATTCTGACAGACGATACGCGATTCCAAATGCTGTTACAAGCGCCATCAAGCCGAATGAGTTATTTGCCATTGTGTTTAAAAGAACATCCAGATTCCAATGAGAATGCAGCCATGCAGTCCATGCCTGTATCGGGAAATCTTTTATCAAAACAAAGAATGATCCCAATAATACCAATGGCATTGCCATCATAATTCCCTCTCTCAGAGCTTTTAAATGTCTCTGTTTTCCAATCCGCTCTCCGAGCGGAGCGAGTTTTCCCTCTAAAAATGCTAAAATACGATTCATAGCAACCTCCGTTTTTATTTATTTTTTATAAATATATATTATACTATTCGACAGCATTTGTAAAGTTTTATTTTATTTTTTATAAATAAAATTCTTTTTTTGTCTAATTTACCACGAAATTAGCATTTTTATCCGCTCTTTTTTAGATTACAGTGATTTCTTATGGCAAAAACTTCCTTTGCGTGATAAAATAGAAACAAATCACATCGATATGACAGTCATTTTATCTTACTTATTTATTTTCGATAAAGAAAGGATTGTATTTTATTTATGTATAAAAAGAAATCAGATGTTTACAGTCAGCATGTCTCTTCTGTTTTGGAATTTATTTACCGAAAACAGAAAACCTCACGAATCGAAATCGCTAACGCAACCGGTCTGACTCCCGCGTTGATGACAGAGATTACCGGAGACCTTAAAAGCCAGAATTTAATCGTCGAAATCGGTGACGAGATCAGCAACGCACCCGGCTCCGGCAGAAAGCGGAAGCTTCTTACTTTAAATGCTTCTGCAGGATATCTGATCGGGATTGAACTAAATATGAGAGGAATCTTTTTCGTGATAACAGATCTCTCTGGAAAGGTGATCACAGAAGCTTGCGAAACTTTTTCGTCCTACGATGTCAATAATATCAATTCAGAAATTGTTCTACAGTTGAATCTGCTGCTCAAAAAAGTGGATCCTTCGAAAATATTCGGAGCGGGGATTGCCATTCCGGGACATTTCGATTATGACTCACAGACGATCATCTCCAACAATCCTCTTTGGAAAGCGTTTAATTTAAAAGAAATTTCAGTATATTTTCCATTTCCATTCATCGTCAACAACAATGTAGAATGTATGTCTCTTGGAGAATATCTGTTTCAAGCCAAAAATTCTCCGGACAAGTTTTTGTTCTATCATATCGGTCATGGTCTGTTTTGTTCCTTTTTCAATGCAGAGCAGTTGGGGGTAAAAAATAACTATTATATTGGTGAAGTCGGTCACACGGTTGTAGATATCAATGGCCCTCTCTGTGAATGCGGCAAACGCGGATGCCTTCAGACTTATATTTCCGAATCATGGCTGATCAAAAATGCGAGATTTCTGTTTCACCAGTCTTCTTCCAGCATTTTCAGAAGCCTTGTAGATAACGCAGAGGCAATCGACATCGATACAGTGATCAAAGCCTATGAACTCGGCGATCCTTATTTTAACACGCAGATCGACCTCGGTATCCGCCTTTTAAGTGTATCCGTCGCAAACACTCTGATCATTCAAGACATCGATAAAATATACTTAAACAGCAGGCTGTTCCGGCACGATTCCTTCCAAAATCAGCTGACCGCTCTGATTCAGGAACAATTAAATTTTATCCCGACCAAACGGAATATCGAAATTGAAATTACTCAATTCGATGATTATCGCGGAGCAATCGGCGCCTGCGCACTTGCTTCTTTTGCATTTTTGATCAAGAATAAACATTTTGATATTTAAAAACTTCTTTTCACAAAATAGAGGAAGCTATCCCTATCCGGTATTTTTTATCCCGAACGGATCCGCTTCCTCCATAGAAATTGCTTCCACTATAAACTTATATCTTTTATCAGAAAAAGTTCCATCGGCTGTGCATACTTCGGAATATCAATGACAAACCCTCCACAATCTTTATATCCCATTTTTCTATAAAAATGCTGTGCCGTCTCATCAACTTGCGTGGAAGTCAGCAGCATTTCATATCCTTGCATCCGCATTTCATTTTCCCAATATGTTAAAAGCTGTTTTCCATAACCATTCCCCTGATATTTCTCTGCGATAAAAAGCATCGTGCAAAATGGTGTATTATCCCAAAAAAGGTTGTAACGGAGTAATCCCACCGGCTTTTCATTCACTAAAAGAACATATCCTCTTCTTGTACGCACTTTATTCTCAAATTCTTCTTGCGTCAAATGCCCATCCAGCTGATACCAGAACTCCCAATCTGCACTCTCTACAGGTCTGATCCGAATCATATCGTCCCTCCTCTCCTGTCTTAGCTATATTATAGCACATTCCCCTAAAAGAAACCGGAAGAATTTTTCTGCTTCGATTTCAAAAAACCGATTGTAGCAGATCTAAAATGTATGATACGATAATAGAAAACGAAAACAGATCTATCCTCTGTTTTTACCGTAGAAATCAGAAAGAAAGGAATCTTAGCTATGAGAACAAAAGAAGAAAACATATGTCTCATCCAGGCACTGAGCAATGCAAACGGCGTATCTGGCTTTGAGGATGAAGTTGCAGAACTTGGCCGAAAAGAGACCGAGGCATACTGCAATGTAACAATCGACTCCTTAAGAAATACTTACATGAGCCTGAAAAATAACCGTAAGCAACCTTGTAAGGTCTGGATTGATGCACACAGCGATGAAGTCGGATATATCGTGCAGGCGATCAAACCCAATGGTACTATGAATTTCCTCACAATCGGAGGAAGTGATATTTCCAGTCTCCCATCAAATAAAGTACGCGTGCAGACTGCCAAAGGAGAGTATATTCCCGGGATCATTACAAGCAAACCTCCTCATTTTGTCAGTGCTGCAGAGAAAAATCAAGGGCAGATACTTTCAGATCTCGCTATCGATGTCGGTGCTGTAAGCGCGCAGGATTTGAAAGAAAACTTTCAGATCCGTATGGCTGCTCCGGTTGTCCCGGACGTGACATGCACCTATGATGAAACGCACGATTTATTTATGGGAAAAGCGTTTGACTGCCGGATTGGATGCGCCGCTCTGATTGAAACACTGAACCAGTTAAGTACGGAAATGCTAGATGTAGAGGTAGAGGCAACTCTGACCGTGCAAGAGGAGGTGGGAGAAAGAGGCTCTATGGCTGCTGTCGATAACATCGATGCCGACGTGTGCATTGTATTTGAGGGATGTCCGGCAGATGATACCTTTTCTCCTGACTATCTGATTCAGGTAGCACTCCGAAAAGGTCCAATGCTTCGCCACTTTGATTGTTCGATGATCACAAATCCTCGTTTCCAGCGGTTTGCTCTGGATCTTGGGGAGGAACTCGGTATTCCAGTGCAGGAATCTGTCCGCAGCGGCGGCGGTACAAACGGAAAATACATCCATGCTTCCCGCCACGGTGTCCCAACCATCGTGATTGGCATTCCTGTCCGTTATATCCACAGTCATCATGGAATCTGCACACTGGAAGATTACGAAAATGCGGTAAAACTCGCCGTGGAAATTGTCAAACGGCTCAACGAAGAAACAATCAGAAGTTTTTAATCCAAAATCGAGTAGGAGGCTAATCATTAATTGATTAGCCGACCTCTCACACCACCTAGCATACCGTTCAGTACTAGGCGGTTCCTTAGTTTTCACAAAC
>NZ_SLZV01000021.1 GCF_004346095.1 Faecalimonas umbilicata
GGACACCCTTGGTCTTGGCTGTATCCTTCCCACTACTAGGGCGGATTAGGAACTTTCATCCATTAGCGACGTGCGCCGCAAGGCGCACACAAAAATAAGACTGTCACATATCTGCAACAGTCTTATCTGGTCTTCTGTGGTCGTTAAGCCACTGTCAATCTTATTTAAATTAAACTCTTGATAAATACTCTCCTGTACGAGTATCAATCTTTAATACATCTCCCTGCTCTACGAACAATGGAACGTATACTGTAGCACCTGTCTCAACAACAGCTGGCTTTGTAGCTCCCTGTGCTGTATCTCCTTTGAATCCAGGCTCTGTATCTGTGATCTGAAGCTCTACAAATAACGGCGGCTCTACTGCAAATACATTTCCTTTGTGAGAACAGATTTTTACCATTTCATTTTCTTTTACGAATTTCAGAGAATCTCCAATCGCATCCTCATTTAACGCGATCTGCTCGTAATTCTCGACATCCATGAAATGATATAATTCACCATCTGTATATAAGTACTGCATGTCTTTTCTCTCGATGTGAGCTTTTGGGAATTTCTCAGTAGGTCTGAATGTCTTCTCTACCACACCCCCACTGATAATATTTTTTAATTTTGTTCTAACAAACGCCGCACCTTTACCTGGTTTTACATGCTGAAACTCCATAATCTGGAAAATATTTCCTTCAATTTCAACTGTTACACCGTTTTTAAAATCTCCTGCTGAAATCATCTGTAATCCTCCTTAAATTATGCCCATGAAAGCAATTCTCATTCATTTGACTGTTTACCATTTTATAATACTTCGCGAGTATTTTCAACCTTTTTTTACTTAAGAGTTGGCTTATTCTGCTTTTTCTTGTAAAAATGAAGCACAATCCGCTCCAGATACCGTTTCAAAACAATCTGAATCTCTTCTTTCGGATGCATCGGCTTCACTAAAATGTTGTGCATTCCTGCACGCTTTGCACCAAATACATCGGTAAATAACTGATCCCCCACAAACAAAGAATTCTTTTCATCTGTCCCCATCAGTTCCATTGCTTTTCGATAATTCTTTGTGGACGGCTTGTGGGCATTGTAAATATAAGGCACCTGGATTTCCTCATTAAACATCTTCACCCTTGGTTCCTGATTATTTGAAATCAGACAACAAGAAAATCCAATCTCCTTCAGTCTTGCAAACAGCTTTTTGGCCCGCTCATCTGCCGGCGCACCGTGCGGCACTAACGTATTATCGATATCAAATAATACACCTCTGTACCCTTTTTCATATAATTCTTCAAACGGAATCACATATGTGGATGCCACATATTCATCCGGAAAAAACATATCGAACATCTTTTTCCTCCCCGTACCCTGTCTTTTTTCTATTTTATCGCATTGCTTTTTTTACATCTTTTTTAAATTCTTCCCATTTTTTCTCATGTTCAACATAGTAAAGCGGACATGCTTTTCCTGTCACATCATAATGACGGATCACATCCTCTTCCGTCAGTCCAAACTTCTGGCAAAGCCATGCAGTCAGTTCTACAACGGAACGATATGTCTTCCTGTTAAATTTACCAGTTTCATCGGGATGACAGCATTCAATGGAAACTGTATCGACATTTCTTGAATTAGACGCATATGCCATCTCCCACGTCGGAACACACTGGATAATCTCTCCTTCCAATCCGACAACAAAATGGCTGCTTACACTCGTTTCATGGCTATCTTTCAGTCCCTCAAAATAATCTCGGTTATTCTGTGCTGTAGAACCCGGATTTGCCGTATAATGGATCACAATCCCTCTGATTTTTTCCACTTCCGTCCCTGGTCTGGAATATTCATTGACTGCGAGCAGCTGAACATCAATATCTGGTTTCCGCTCTTCAATTTCCTCTTGGCTAAGCTGTTCTGCCCTTCCGAAAAACCCGATTCCGCACGCTTTCATCAGACCTAACACTATACTCAAAGCAAAAACAATAATAATTCCTGCTGCAACTACTATGTGCTTTCTTTTTCTTCCTCTTCCATAATAATCTCTTTTTCTGTATCTCATGCTCTTTTATCCTTTTGATTCTCTTATCTCTATCTATTCTAGCACAAGATTTCCCTAAAAGAATGAAGTTTTTCTTAAAATGTCGCAAAAGGACCGCCGTCTGGCAGTCCTCTCTTTATTTTCTATTCGTCCACACTGTAGTTTGGTGCTTCTTTTGTAATATGAATATCATGCGGATGACTTTCCTTTAAGGAAGCAGCAGAAATCTTCACAAATCTTCCACTTTCTTTCAGTTCTTCGATTGTCTTTGCCCCGCAATATCCCATTCCGGCACGAAGACCACCCATGAGCTGGAATACGGTATCTTCTACAGTTCCTTTATACGCCACACGTCCTTCTACACCTTCTGGAACAAGTTTCTTCGCATCTGCCTGGAAGTAACGGTCTTTGCTTCCATTTTCCATTGCTGCGATCGATCCCATTCCACGGTATACTTTGTATTTTCTTCCCTGGAATAATTCAAATGTTCCTGGGCTCTCATCACATCCTGCGAAGATACTTCCCATCATACATACATTTGCTCCTGCCGCAACTGCTTTTGTCATATCTCCTGAATATTTGATACCTCCATCAGCGATGACCGGAATGCCATATTCTTTTGCAACTTCATAGCAATCCATCACTGCTGTAATCTGCGGAACACCAATTCCTGCAACAATACGTGTTGTACAGATAGATCCAGGTCCGATACCAACCTTCACTGCGTCAACGCCTGCCTCAATCAATGCTCTTGTAGCCTCTCCTGTTGCAACATTTCCTGCGATTACCTGTAAATCCGGATATTTTTCTTTGACCATGCGAACTGTTCTGATTACATTTGCAGAATGTCCATGTGCAGAATCCATAACAACAACGTCTACCTTTGCTTTCACGAGTGCATCTACTCGTTCCAGACAGTTTGCTGTAATTCCAACTGCAGCTCCACAGAGAAGACGTCCCTGCTCGTCCTTCGCTGAAAGTGGGTATTTGATCTGTTTCTCGATATCTTTGATTGTGATAAGCCCTTTCAGATTGAAGTCTTTATCCACGATCGGAAGCTTTTCTTTTCTCGCCTTTGCAAGGATCTTTTTTGCCTCTTCCAAAGTGATGCCTTCCGGAGCTGTAATCAGACCTTCGGATGTCATAGATTCTTTGATCTTCTTTGTAAAATCCTCTTCGAATTTTAAATCACGGTTTGTAATAATTCCTACTAATTTTTTTCCTTCTGTAATTGGAACTCCGGAAATACGGAATTTCGCCATCAGATCATTTGCATCCGCAAGTGTATGTTCCGGTGACAAATAAAATGGATCTGTGATAACTCCATTTTCAGAACGCTTTACTTTGTCGACTTCTTCTGCCTGTTCTTCAATTGACATGTTCTTGTGAATAATTCCGATTCCACCCTGACGAGCCATTGCAATCGCCATACGATGTTCTGTAACCGTATCCATTCCGGCACTCATCATCGGTATGTTTAATTTAATTTTCTTCGTCAGATTTGTAGACAGATCAACCTGATTCGGGATTACTTCTGAATAAGCCGGCACTAACAGCACGTCATCAAATGTAATACCTTCTCCAATAATTTTTCCCATGATTTTGCTTCCTCTCTTTCTTTTGTTTATCCCATTTTCTTAGTAACATTTCATCTTTACAGCACTTATAAGCATAACTTATTAATACTATAAATAACTTTTGTCGTTTTATAAGGTATTGTTATATTACAAAAAACCTGGCACAATGTCAAGCTATAAATTGTTTTTTATTTAGAGAATTACCTTTCTTGGCGCCAGCATTCGCATTCCTTCCAGAATTGTCTGATTTGGTTCAAAAATAATCTTCTCCTTCTGTCCGTTCTTTACTACCACCATTGTGTATGTCTTATGATCCGGATTCATCGTGCTGAAATTATGTGCCTTGATATTCTGAAATGCATTCAGTTCTGCTGACCCTGTAGGCGCAATCACTTCCAGTTCGCTGACATTTGTTTGAAACACTCTCTTTCTCTTCTGCTTCGCCATGATCTTATCGATATCAAGATCCCCGTTGACATATAAATATTCAAATTCCAGGTCTAACTGCCGGAACAAAAAAATATCTGCCACTATCATAATTCCAAAGAAAAGAATCCCCAGCGGAAACAGAAAAAACGATAAAAGCGATACCACTGTAAGCGCGATCAATGCAGCTTTTGCCACCATTGTACCCATTGATGCCTTTCTCTTGACAAGTTGTTCTGTGTAAAAATCACTCATCTTTGCTGTACCTCCATTTTTTACATATATTTTTATTATATCACATTCTAAAAAACAGTAAAGAAAAAAAGATGAGTACCGGCCTATTCTCCGGTACTCATCTGTCCTTTCAAAATTTACATCATACCCATTCCTGGTCCGCCCGCCGGCATAGGAGGAACATCTTCTTTTATATTTGCCACAACAGACTCTGTTGTAAGAAGTGTAGATGCAACACTTGTCGCATTCTGTAATGCACTTCTTGTCACTTTTGCCGGATCCAAAATTCCTGCTTTTACCATATCAACATATTCTTCGTTATAAGCATCAAATCCGATTCCCGGCTGCTGTTCTCTTACTTTATTGATGATGACAGAACCTTCCAAACCTGCATTTGCCGCAATGTGGAATAACGGAGCTTCCAGTGCTTTTAAGATAATATTTGCACCTGTCTTCTCGTCTCCTTCTAATGTTTCTGCAAGCTTAGTAACTTCTTTGGATGCATGGATATATGCAGATCCACCACCTGCTACAATTCCTTCTTCCACTGCTGCTCTTGCTGCTGAAAGCGCATCTTCCATACGAAGTTTTGCTTCTTTCATCTCAGTTTCTGTCGCTGCACCTACACGGATTACTGCAACACCACCAGCAAGTTTTGCGAGTCTTTCCTGAAGTTTTTCTTTATCGAACTCAGATGTTGTCTCTTCAATCTGTGCCTTAATCTGTGCAACACGTGCGTTGATTGCTTCCTTCTCTCCAAGTCCATCTACGATCACTGTATTTTCTTTCTGAACTTTTACAGATTTTGCACGTCCCAGCATATCCAGTGTAGTCTCTTTTAAATCTAATCCCAATTCTTCTGAGATCACCTGTCCGCCTGTCAGAATCGCAATATCTTCTAACATAGCTTTTCTTCTGTCTCCATAACCCGGTGCCTTTACTCCAACTACCTGGAATGTACCACGCAATTTATTGACGATCAATGTTGTCAGCGCTTCTCCTTCGATATCCTCTGCAACGATCAGAAGTTTTGCTCCTGCCTGCACAACCTGCTCTAACAATGGAAGTAATTCCTGAATGTTCGCAATCTTTTTATCTGTGATCAGAATATATGGATCTTCCAGATTTGCTTCCATCTTATCCATATCTGTCGCCATATATGCAGAAATATATCCACGATCAAACTGCATACCTTCTACAAGGTCCAACTCTGTTTTCATTGTCTTAGACTCTTCAATCGTAATGACACCATCATTGGATACTTTCTCCATTGCATCTGCAACCATCTCTCCAACTTCTATATCTCCTGCGGAGATTGCAGCTACATTTGCGATTCTTTCTTTGCTTTCTACTTTACTGCTCATGCCTGCAACTGCTTCCACTGCAACATCTGTTGCTTTCTTCATACCCTTGCGAAGTACGATTGGATTTGCACCTGCTGCCAGGTTCTTCATTCCTTCATTGACCATGGCCTGTGCCAATACAGTCGCTGTCGTTGTTCCGTCTCCGGCAACATCGTTTGTCTTTGCTGCCACTTCACGGATCAGCTGTGCTCCCATATTCTCAAAAGCATCTTCCAGTTCAATCTCTTTTGCGATCGTCACACCATCATTTGTGATCAGCGGAGCACCGAATGATTTATCCAGAACTACATTTCTTCCCTTCGGTCCTAATGTCACACGTACTGTATTTGCTAATTGATTTACACCTGATTCCAAAGCACTTCTGGCCTCTGCGCCATATTTAATTTCTTTTGCCATGACTGATGTCCTCCTTAAATTCTGTCTCTCTATCTTCTTCGATGACCTGATGTCACCTTTCTATTCTCTTTCTGTTGTTTTATTCCTATTCGATGATTGCAAGAATATCACTCTGTTTTACAATAATGTATTCCTCATCTTCTAAGGAAACTTCTGTACCGGCGTATTTTGAATAAATCACCTGATTTCCGACAGCCACGTTCATCGTAACTTCTTTCCCATCAACTGTTCCGCCAGGTCCTACCGCTACAACTTCCGCCTGCTGTGGTTTCTCCTTTGACTGTCCCGGTAATACGATTCCGGATTTTGTTGTTTCTTCTGCGACTAATTGTTTCAATACGACTCTGTCACCTAATGGTACTAATTTCATGTAAATTCCTCCTTATACTACCGCAATTTCAAGGTCTGTGCGAAAGCCTCAAAAGCTTTCCGCCCCACACAGTCTATCTGTACGGGGTGTCTGCGCCGCCTTTATTAGCACTCATTTTATTCGAGTGCTAATTTGCTTTACTAATAAAATAGCACTATGTTTTTCATTTGTCAACTCAGTTTATATTTATTTTATAAAATCCATTTTCAATTTGAAGAATCAGAATATTTCCGCTTTTTCCAAGGAATCTCTCTCTCACTCTTCCAACGCATTCTTCTGCCTCTTCTCCCAAAAAAACCGTGCAGCGATACGATACATCCAGCGAAATTTTTGAAAGATCTGTCTCCTCCAGATTCAAATATATGCACTCTGTCTTCGGATCATACATCAAAATGATTCCTTCATAGCTGTTCTCACTTTTTTCTTCCTTTGTTCCGATCAGTTCTTCCATCGATATTTTCGCTCTGCAATTTTCAAACATTATCTTTGCCCCTTTCCTGTCACAATCAGCGAAAGGGTATCAGTTCTGCCTCTGATACCCTTTTTTCTTATTCTCTATGCTTTGTATCTTTTTTCAAATTTTCCAGTTCTTTGAAAACAAAATCGTTGATGACACGAATATAAGTTCCTTTCATACCGGAAGAACGAGATTCGATCACTCCTGCGCTCTCAAACTTACGAAGTGCATTTACGATCACAGAACGGGTAATTCCTACACGGTCCGCAATTTTACTTGCCACAAGAATTCCTTCTGTTCCCTCCAGTTCATCAAAGATATGGATGATCGCCTCCATCTCCGAGAAGGAAAGAGTGCTGATCGCCGACTTGACAATCTGCTCTTTTCTGACCTCTTCTGCACTTTCTTCATTGACCGCGCGAAGCATCTCTAATCCTACAACAGTTGTTCCATACTCACTCAGAATAATATCATCGATCTCGTATAAAGAATCTCTCTTATAGATGAACAACGTTCCCAGTCTTTCATCTGCAATATTGATCGGCGTGATGATCGCCTGATAATTTCTTACATGTTCTGGTGAAAATCCAAGTGTCTGAAGATTCACATTTTCCTTTGTAGAAAGAATGCTTAACAATCTCTCATTTAACATCTCATCAATGTGTCCTCCGACCTCATTTGTAATCAGCTCCTGTATTTCATCGACTCCTTCGCATTTACTGATTCCAAGCACTTTTCCTTTTTTACTCACAACAAATACGTTAGAATTAAGAATCTCTGTCAACACTTCACAAATGTCATTGAATACAACTTTGCTTGAATTGTTATTGTGCAGAAGTTTATTAATTTTTCTTGTCTTGTCTAATAACTGTACGCTCATTTATTCGCCTCCGTTCACGACGTCCATCGTCTGTCTATTTTACTGCTTTTGTTTATTGTAGCAAATATATCCACAAAACGTCAAAACTCTTTTCACACGTCTATATTATCACGCATTTTCAAAAAATTCAACGGATTTTTTCTAATTCTTTTTGTTATTTCTGACATATCCACATTTTTCATCTGCACAGACAAGCTTATTTCCTTTTTCGATCATATATCCGCCACATTCCGGACATTTTTCCTTAGATGGCTTCTGCCATGACATAAATTCGCATTCCGGATTGTCCTCACATCCATAATACTTCCGACCTTTTTTTGTTTTGCGCAGTACAACTTCTTTTCCACAGAGCGGACATGGGACACCGATTTTTTCCAAATAAGGCTTTGTATTTCTGCATTCCGGGAATCCCGGGCATGCAAGGAATCTTCCATGTGGACCATACTTGATCACCATATTTCTTCCGCATTCCTCACAGATAACGTCAGTCACCTCATCCTCGATCTTAACACTCTCCAATTCTTTCTCTGCTACTTTTACAGCCTCATCAAGATCCGGATAGAAGTTGCGGATCACAGACTTCCATTCCACTTTTCCTTCCTCAACCATATCAAGCAGCCCTTCCATATTGGCAGTAAAGTTCACATCAACAATACTTGGGAATGATTGTTTCATCATGTTATTTACAACTTCTCCAAGTTCGGTCAGATAGAGGTTCTTATTTTCTTTCGAAACATATCGTCTTGCGATGATTGTAGAGATTGTCGGTGCATACGTACTCGGCCGTCCAATCCCCAGTTCTTCCAGTGTCTTTACCAGTGCTGCTTCTGTATAGTGTGCCGGCGGCTGTGTAAAATGCTGTTTTTCTTCCAACGCTTCTTTTGTCAGAACAGAATCTTGATCCAATCCTTTCACAAGCAGATTGCTCGCCATCTTTTCTTCGTCTGACTCCACATAAGCGATGCGGAATCCTTCAAACACAACTTTTGAAGTTGATACTGAAAATTGATATGCTCCCGCGCCAATTTTTACAGAAGTAGATTCAAATTTCGCCGGCTGCATCCTGCTTGCTGCAAACCGCTTCCAGATCAACTGATACAAACGAAACTGATCTCTTGTCAGAGATTCTTTCACAGAAGCCGGTGTCCTGCTAAGATCTGTCGGTCGAATCGCCTCGTGGGCATCCTGAATCTTTTTCTCAGAAGCTTTCTTCTTTTCTCCCTCTGCCACAAAATTTTCTCCATAAACTTCTCGGATATATTCTCTTGCCGCTGCATCTGCCTCATCCGAAATTCTTGTGGAATCCGTACGGAGGTATGTGATAATACCAATCGTACCACTGCCTTTGATATCAACTCCCTCGTACAATTGCTGCGCAATCCGCATCGTCTTCTGCGTAGCAAAGTTCAGTACCTTTGACGCTTCCTGCTGCAGTGTACTTGTCGTAAACGGAAGTGGCGCTTTCTTCAGACGCTCACTTACTTTCACTTCATCTACAAAGAATTTTTCGTGCTCAATTTCACGGACAATCTGATCCATCTCTTCTTTCGAATGAATGGTCATTTTTTTCTTATCTTTCCCGTAGAAACTTGCCACAAGCGGCTTTTTCTCACCTTCAACATGGATCGTTGCATCAAGTGTCCAGTATTCTTCCGGAATAAATGCATCAATTTCTTCTTCACGATCAGCAATAATGCGAAGCGCCACAGACTGTACTCTCCCTGCACTTAATCCCCTCTTTACTTTCGCCCAAAGCAGCGGACTGATCTTGTACCCTACCATCCGGTCTAACGCACGCCTTGCCTGCTGTGCATCAACCAGGTTCATATTGATCTCCCGCGCATCTTTGATAGACGCCTTCACCGCATTCTTCGTGATCTCATTGAAGCTGATACGGTACACTTTCTTTCCTTCCAGCTTCAGTGCTACATACAAATGCCACGAAATTGCCTCTCCCTCACGGTCAGGGTCAGTTGCGAGATAAATTTTATCTGCCTTCTTCACTTCTTTTCTAAGATTCGCAAGAATATCTCCTTTCCCGCGGATTGTAATGTATTTAGGCTCAAAATCATTTTCTACATCAATTCCAAGCTGGCTCTTTGGCAGATCTCTCACATGTCCCTGGGATGCTGTCACAACATAATTACTTCCCAGAAATTTTTTAATTGTCTTAACTTTTGCAGGCGATTCTACAATCACAAGATAACGTGCCATAAACTACTCCTTTATTTCTGTCCCTTTATTTCGATTTCTTTTCTTTCTACCAATTTCCTCTCACATAGTATCCTTTGGAAATTTCTTTGATCTTTCCATTCATTTCCAAAGAAACAAGCTGCCTCATCAGCTCTGGAATCGACAGCTTTGTTTCCGCCAGTATCTGGCCGATACTCTTCGGGTTCAAATCGAGACAACTATACACTATATTCTGTTCAGTTTCAAGTATTATTTTTGTTTCTGTCAAATTCTTCACAAAATTTCCACAAATATTCAGTTCCTCTAAAAGCTCTTCCGGTGATAAAATAATCCCCGCTCCCTGCTTGATCAGACGGTTGCAGCCTCTGCTCAATTGGCTGTCCACACTGCCCGGAAGTGCATATACATCTTTCCCCTGCTCCAGCGCCATATCAGCTGTAATCAGCGACCCGCTCCGTTCTCTCGCCTCAATGATGATCACCACATCTGCCAACCCACTGATCAACCGGTTTCTCGCCGGAAAATACTGTGCAAGCGGCGGACTCCCCGGTTGTTGTTCTGACAAAATTCCTCCATATTTTTTTAAATCTTCATAGAGTCCTCGATTCTCTTTTGGATAGCAAATATCCACACCGCTTCCAAGAATACCAAATGTTCCTCCGCTTCCGTGGATTGCCCCTCTTTGACCTGCTGCGTCGATTCCTCTTGCCATCCCACTGATCACAGAAATCCCCGCTTCACTCAATATTTTTCCAATCTTTCTTGCATAAGTTTCCCCATAATACGTACAGTTTCTGGCGCCGACAATTGCCGCAGTCCTTCTTCCCTTTTCCGGAAGTTTTCCCATCACATAGAGCGCATAAGGCGGTGAAGAAATGTTCCTTAATCTGTCCGGGTATTTTTCCTGTTCATATGTGACAAGCGCAATCCCTTTTTTTTGCCATTCTGCAACAATTTCTTTGCTCCATCGCCGTTTTCCTTCTTGTATGATCTGCGTGATCGTCTCCGCCTTT
This sequence comes from Faecalimonas umbilicata, assembly GCF_004346095.1. Taxonomy (GTDB): domain Bacteria; phylum Bacillota; class Clostridia; order Lachnospirales; family Lachnospiraceae; genus Faecalimonas; species Faecalimonas umbilicata. Next base: position 10,928 of record NZ_SLZV01000021.1, read on the forward strand.
CCCTCCGTCCACTTCTCTTTTAACCTCTTCTTCAGTGCTGTTTCTTCTATATAATATAGCGTTTTTTTTTGAGGAAATTCCTTTGTCAGCTGTATTTTTTCCCTGTTTCCGATTCCCTTTAATCCCGCAAACCAAAAACGGAATAGTTCATCTTGTTCTATCTGATTCTCTCTTTGTTTTTCCACATTATTCCTCCACCCTTATCTCCAATATTTCTGATCCATTGTACGGTAAATCAACGCTTCATCCAAATGGGTCGATTCAATCTTTTCACTGCCTTCCAGATCTGCGATCGTCCTTGCTACCCGAAGTACTTTATAGTAGGAGCGGGCAGTCAACTGAAGCGTCTCAAAACTTCTTTTCATCTTTTCTTTTCCCTCCGGATCCAATTCACAATGCTCCATCAGTGTTTTGACGGATACTCTTCCATTTGTCTGCTTCTTCTGCCCCTCATATCGTTTCTTTTGAATCTCTCGCGCTGCACATACTCGCGCACGGATAATATCGGATGTCTCCTCCTCATCGGTTTGGATCAGGCTCTCATACCTCACCTTCGGTACATCTACGCAAAGATCGATCCGATCAAGCAGTGGTCCGCTGATTCTGCCTAAATAATTGCGGATTTCCTGTTCACTGCACCTACATCGATTGTAATCCGGAAACTGTCCGCATGGACACGGATTCATTGCCGCCACTACAATCGTATCTGCCGGAAATATATAACTTCCTCCATTTCTGACAATATGAATCTTCTGTTCTTCCAACGGTTCTCTTAACGCCTCCAGCACATCTTTTCGAAATTCTGCCGCCTCATCCAAAAACAGACATCCACCATGACTTAAGCTCAATTCTCCCGGAACAGGATGCAAACCTCCTCCTACAAGCGCAGCCTTTGTGACCGTGTGATGTACCGCACGAAATGGACGAGCTAAAATCAGAGGCTGTTTTTCATCCAAAAATCCTGCAACACTATACACTTTCGAAATCTCTATGCATTCCTCCATCGAAAGCGGAGGAAAGATGGTCGGAATCCGTTTTGCTACCATCGTTTTTCCGGAACCTGGCGGTCCGATCAGCAAAAGATTATGTTCTCCTGCAACTGCGATTTCTGCCGCCCGCTTTACAAATGTCTGCCCTTTGATCTCGCTAAAATCCTCTGAACCCTGACATCTATCCTCAACTTCTATATTCCGCTCTCCTGACACTTTATGATTTTTCCAGACAATTTCCTCACCCTCCTGTTCTATTTTTTTTGCAACTTCAATCAGTTCTGTCAATTTTGACACACCGATCACTTCCATCCCTGTGATACTTCTCCCTTCCTGTTCATTCTCCTTTGGAATCATGCAGCGGACGCATCCATGTTCTTTTGCTTCCAGAAGAATCGGGAGAATCCCGGGAACTTTTTTCACACCACCATCGAGGCTTAACTCTCCGATTATAAGTACATTTACAAGCGTTTTCTGACTGATCACCCCATTGGCCGCAAGCACTGCTGCCGCGATTGGGAGGTCAAATGCCGCTCCTCTTTTTCTTACATTTGCCGGAGAAAGATTGATCACTACCTTTCTTGGCGGAATCTGTATGCCGCTGTTTTTTACTGCCGTGCGAACACGCTCCGCCGACTCTTTTACTTCCGATGCAAGATGACCTACCATATGAAAAAATGGAAGTCCATTTCCCACATCTGCCTCCACATGGATAAACTCTGCCTGCATTCCCTGCAGAGATGCTGATAAAACTGTGCTAAACAAAGCCGATACCACTCCTTCCCAAATCGCACTGCGTATCTTCTCTTAGCCTCTTTTATTTCTGTACAAAAATAAGAACCGCACATGCGATTTTCTTTCTTTTTTCTTGTGTTTCCATACTATTTTTGATCGTTGATTTTCTGGCAGAAACGCCGGAATAATTCTGAAAGAGATGTCTTCAGAATGATTTTCTTTACTATAACATATCTTTTTTGTTTATGCTACATAAGGGTTATAATATTTTTATGAATAATTGCAGTTTTCCATGCAATCGCTTGCATTTTCTCTCTAACGCAAATACGTCCCGTGCAGAAACACTTTCTGCCGGAACGTATCATTTTCTTATCTTCTTTTCTCTGCTTTTTACAAATATTCGTAAAATTTGTTATGCTTCTTCTGTCTCTGCTTCGGGTTCTTCCACACGCTCATATTTTGAAAAGATCTTCCGGTAAATATACGATGTGACAAATGCCAGAAACGAAAATCCAGTCATGAACCAAAATGCAAGTGCTGTGATCATTGCCCGTGCACTGAAAAACGTCACAAACAGTACTAAAATATTGACTCCAAAAAGAAGTAATGTGAACGGAAAACTGCCGATACCTATCAACAGAGCATTTTTGAAAATCTGCTTCATTGTCGCGTGAAATCGTGCAATATAAGGGAAAATATACATTGCAATCATCAGATAAACAAAAGACATTGCATAAATGGTCACCCCAAATGCTTTTCCAAATCCGCCTTCCAGTCCCATCGCAAACCTGATGTCTACAAAAAGCACTGTTCCAACGAAAAGTATCACTAACCATGCGATCGTACTCTGTTTGAAATTCTCTTTAAATCCTTTTAGAAATCCTTTGGCAATATAACTTTCTTCGTTCTTTACCGCCTTCAATGTTACAGAATACAGCGCCGTCCACGAAGCACCGATCGTCACGATCGGAATGCTGCATAAAAGGAATAAAAAATTGAGGATGACCAAATCGGCTACCCTTCCTAAAAATCTCCAGACAATATTGTCTGTGTCAAATAATCTGCCCATACAATCCCGCCATTCATATAATTTTTGCGGCAGCTGCCGCCCTTCACTTTGTCAGACATAAGTATATGATAGCACGTTCTCCTTTGATAGTAAACAGACATTTTGATGCTTTTTTCTCTGTTTTCATGTGGAAAAGCACAAATCTTCTCTCCAGCACATAAGCTATATTAAATATGCTTAGAGGTGCTTATCTTGAAATCATTTCCAACTCCCCTCACTTCTGCTGAGGAACAATATTACATGCAAAAATACACAGAGGGCGACCTTGAAGCAAAACACATCCTGATCGAACACAATCTCCGGCTTGTAGCACATATTGTCAAAAAATATCAACGTCCGGAGGAAGACAATGAAGATCTGATCTCCATCGGAACCGTAGGACTGATCAAAGCAGTCATCACCTTTAATCCCGAAAAAGGAAATCGACTTTCCACTTATGCAGCCCGCTGTATTGAAAATGAAATTCTGATGATGCTTCGCTCTAGAAAAAAATCCTCCCGGGAAATCTCTCTCTACGAACCGATCGGTACTGACCGGGAAGGTAATGAGATCCAGCTGTTTGATGTCATGGAGACAACAGATGAAGATATCCACGAGAAAATCAATCTCAAAGACGATGTACGCACTTTATACGAAAAAGTAGAATCCGAATTATCTGACCGGGAACGGCTCGTTCTGAAAATGCGCTACGGACTTTACAATGAGGAAGAATACACGCAGCGTGAAATCGCAAAAAGGCTTGGAATTTCCCGCTCTTACGTATCACGCATTGAAAAAAGCGCCGTGGAAAAATTGCGCATCTTCTTTCCGGAATCTTGACAGAATACTAAGAAACCGAAAGCAAAGGCTCATTTTCACTGAAAATGCTTGCCGCTTTCGGTTTCCTCATCACATTATACTTCTTTCGCTTCCTGTCTTCTTAAAATATCATACTGCTCTAACGGCATTCCCAGATCTACATACAATACTTGTTTTGGATGCGGAGCACTCTCCTGCTCATTGCCATCCTCATCTAAGATCCGCTTCACTTCCACACTAATATTTTCGCCATTCGGTTTCATCACTTCGATCGTCTCTCCGACAGAAAACTTATTTCTCTGTTCGATACGGTAAGTGCCATCACGCTCTTCCCCTACGATTCCAAGATAGGTATACTCTTTCACATAAGTATTGCTGTCATAGATCTGTGTTGTCTCATCCGGCTTTCCAAAGAAAAATCCTGTCGTAAACTGCCGATAAGTACAATTAGAGATCTGTTCCAGATACCATGGCATATTTTTCTCATAGAGTGCCGGATCCTTCTGATAGTCGTCAATCGCCTTGCGGTATGTTCTTGCAACCGTTGCTACATAGAGTGCGGTCTTCATACGTCCCTCGATCTTCAGACTGTCAATGCCCGACTCTAAAATTTCCGGGATATGCTGGATCATACAGAGGTCCTTGGAGTTAAAAATATAAGTTCCTCTCTCATTCTCATACACCGGCATATATTCTCCTGGTCTGGTCTCCTCAACCACAGAATATTTCCATCTGCATGGATGGGTACATGCTCCCCGGTTTGCATCTCTTCCGGTGAAATAGTTGCTGAGCAGGCATCTTCCGGAATAAGAAATGCACATCGCCCCATGGACAAATGTCTCAATTTCCAGCTCATCCGGAATATTTGCCCGAATCTCTCTAATTTCCTCCAAAGACAATTCCCTTGCTGATACGACACGAGATGCCCCCAGCTTATGCCAGAAATTATAAGTCGCATAGTTTGTATTATTTGCCTGCGTACTGATGTGACGCTCAATCTCCGGACAGATTTCCTTTGCGATCTCAAATACACCAGGGTCGGCAATGATCAATGCGTCTGGTTTAATCTCTTTTAACTCTTTAAAATATTCTCGTACCCCTGAAAGATCCGCATTATGCGCGAGAATATTGGCAGTTACATATACTTTTACATCGTGTTCATGTGCAAATGCGATTCCCTCCTGCATTTCCTCCATGGAAAAGTTTTTCGCTTTCGCTCGAAGTCCGAACGCCTCTCCTCCAATGTAAACCGCATCAGCTCCAAACATAACAGCTGTCTTTAATACTTCCAGGCTGCTCGCCGGAATCAATAATTCTGGATGTCTTGCCATATATTTTTCCTTTCTGTACAACTTGTTTCTTTTCTATTTTTCTCCAATCTTTACACTGACTGTTGCTCCGTCCCCGATCGGAACTATAGACGTCAGCAGTCTGTCATCATGCTTTAATGCATACAGATATTCCCTCATTCGGCTGTGGATCGTCCGATTCCTGCGCTCCACTGCGAAGCGAGATTCAATGATATCTCCTTCCTGAAGCACATTATCCGATACGAGGACGCCTCCCGGATTCAAAAGACGCATCACTTCCGGCAGATAATAAATATACTGTCCTTTTGCCGCATCCATAAAAATAAAATCATACGGCTCTTTTAAGGACTGCATCACTTCCATCGCATCTCCTTCCAGAAGTGTGATCTGTTTTTCTTTTCCTGCCCGCCTGAAATTTTCACGGGCAATCGGAATCCGTTTCTCATATTTTTCAATTGTTGTGATCTCACATTCCTCTGTCACATATTCACTCATCAGAATTGCAGAAAATCCGACAGCCGTTCCAACCTCTAAAATCCGCCTCGGTTTCTGCATCGCAAGCAGTACTTTCAGAAAGCTCTGCATCTCCTTCCGGATGATCGGTACATAAGTATCCAGTGCCTCCTGCTCGATCTGCTCCAAAATCGCTGTGTTTTCTGTGTCAAGAGAATTAATGAACGTCACCATTCTTTCATCTACAATCATATGCCTTCTCCTCTGTTTCTGAATTGCAAAACCTCAGAAAATAAGGCGGAGAACCAAAATCCTCCGCCCTTCTTTCCTTCTATACATCCATAATGATCGGAAGGATCATCGGACGTCTCTTAGTCCGCTTCCAGATAAAATCATTCATCGTATCGCGGATCACTAATTTAATTCTGCTCCAGTCTGCATTGCGATTGTTTCTCAAACAGTTCTCAAGCGCATCGGAAAGTACCTGTCTTGCCTCTTCCATCAGCCCTTCGGACTCCCTTACATAGACAAATCCTCTCGAAACAATGTCCGGCCCTGCAAGGAGCTGATTGGTTCCCTTCTCCAGTGTCAGGACTACGATCAGTATACCATCTTCTGCCAAATGCTGACGATCACGTAATACAATATTTCCAACATCGCCAACACCGAGTCCGTCTACAAGGATTGCTCCCGTCTGTACTTTGTCTACAACCTTTGCACTTTGATTATCCAGCGCCAGTACCTCTCCGGATTTGAGGATGAATACATTTTCCTTCGGAATGCCAAGCGCTGTCGCAATTCCTGCATTTGCCTTCAAATGACGATATTCTCCATGAACCGGGATCGCATATTTTGGTTTCACAAGAGAATAGATCAATTTCAACTCTTCCTGACAGGCATGCCCGGATACGTGTGCATCCTGGAAAATAACATCTGCACCCTTCTGGGAAAGTTCATTGATCACCCTTGACACTGCCTTTTCATTTCCCGGGATTGGGTTTGAACTGAAAATAACTGTATCTCCCGGCTTGATGCTGACCTTCTTATGAATATCTGCTGCCATACGGGATAATGCCGCCATAGACTCTCCCTGGCTTCCTGTTGTGATCAGAACCGTCTTCTCATCCGGATAATTCTTCAGCTGATCGATCTCGATCAATGTCTTGTCCGGCACATTCAGATACCCAAGCTCTGATGCTGTGGAAATAATGTTGACCATGCTCCGTCCTTCCACGACAACTTTTCTGTCATACTTATAGGCAGAGTTAATGATCTGCTGTACACGGTCTACATTCGATGCGAAAGTAGCAATAATAATCCTTGTATTTCTATGTTCTGCAAAAATCTGGTCAAAAGTCTTTCCAACTGTCCGCTCTGACATCGTAAATCCCGGGCGCTCTGCATTCGTACTGTCTGACATCAGCGCAAGCACACCTTTCTTTCCGATCTCAGCAAATCTCTGAAGATCGATCGCATCTCCAAATACCGGAGTGTAATCGACTTTAAAGTCACCTGTATGCACAACGATTCCTGCCGGCGAATAAATTGCAAGCGCAGAAGCATCTGCGATACTGTGATTTGTCTTAATGAATTCAATCCGGAACTGCCCCAGATTGATCGACTGTCCGTGACGCACAACCTTTCTTCTTGTACAGCGGAGCAGGTTGTGCTCCTTTAATTTGTTTTCAATGATTCCCATCGTAAGCTTTGTCGCATAGATTGGAAGATTCATCTCTTTTAATACATAAGATAATGCTCCGATGTGATCCTCATGTCCGTGGGTAATGACAAATCCTTTCACCTTTTGGATATTATCCTTCAAATAAGTGATATCCGGAATCACAAGGTCGATCCCTAGCATATCATCCTCCGGAAATGCCAGTCCACAGTCTACTACAATAATACTGTCCTCATATTCAAAGGCAGTAATGTTCATTCCGATCTGCTCAAGTCCTCCGAGCGGAATGATCTTTAATTTTGAATTGCTCTCTCTTTTCAAAAGCTACACCTCCATGTTTCATTCTACTTTCTTTTCTCTGCACTTTCTCTTTCTGCACATTCTTTACATTGTCCGTAGAATTTCAACTCGTGGTCCAGAACATGGAAATCCGTTTTCCTCTCAATATAACTTTCCAGCTCCTCTAAGAGATCATCTTCAAAAGACCATACCTTTCCACAACTTTTACATATCAAATGATGATGATGATGCTTTCCTTCCTCGCCTTCGATCAGGGTTCCGATTTCATATCTGACACATCCATCATCCAGATTAATCCGATCCACCAATTGCAATTCCAGTAACAACTGTACCGTCCGGTATACGGTCGCCAATCCAATTTCAGGATAGTCAACTTTCACCAGTTCATAAATGTCCTCCGCTGTCATATGCTCACCACGATGTTTTTCAAGCACCTCAAGTACAAGCAGTCTCTGGTTTGTCACTTTCAGTCCCTGCTCTTTTAATATTTTCTTAAACGCTTCCTGGTTTAATGTCATATGCCACCTCATCTGCAAAGTTCTATACTCAAATGTATCTAAACTACATTTCAATATCAACGTCTTCTAATAATTCTTCAAATACTTTTGAAACTGCAAGAAGTTCTGTATCATCTTCCACAACTTCATATACACTTTCATCCTCTTCTACTTTACTTAAATCCTTCAAGATCAGACATTCTGCATCATCTTCTTCAGAATCTGTAACAAGAATATATGTCACACCGCCTAATTTTGTCTGTTCTAACACAAAAAATTCTACTGCCTGATCTTCTCCTTCAAATGTAAATGTAATCTTTTCCATAAAAACTCCTACACTTCTTCCATATCCTCGTCTGACTTCTGTCTGAAATAAACAGAATCCAGATATCCCTGCAAGATAAAAACTGCCGCGATCTTATCTACATATTTCTTGCGGTCTTCTCTTCGTACGTTATTTTCGATCAATGTCCGTTCTGCCTCGACGGTTGTCAGGCGCTCATCCCACATCGTAACCGGAAGTGCTGTTCTCCGCTCAAGCATCTCCTTGAATTCCAGCGACTTCTCTGCCCGGTCACCGACAGTGTTGTTCATATTCTTTGGGAAGCCAAGAACAATCTCCTCGACCTGGTATTCCTGCACAAGCGCCTCAATACGAGCCAGTGTCTTTCTTAGCTTGTTCTCTTCCTTCCTGCAGATTGTTTCAATTCCTTGGGCAGTAAGACCTAAAGGGTCACTGATTGCGACCCCCACCGTCTTAGACCCATAATCCAGTCCCATAATCCTCATACGATATTATTCCCATCCGTGATGCTCGATATACGCTTTCAGCATCTCCTCTACAAGCTCGTCCCGCTCCATCTTCATGATCAGACTTCTCGCGCCATTGTGACTTGTGATGTAAGTCGGATCTCCTGACATAATATACCCTACGATCTGATTTACCGGGTTGTATCCTTTTTCTTTCAGTGCCCCATACACGATCTCAAGAATGTCTTTCGCCTTGATCTGTGGTCCGGTCTCCACATGAAAGAACTGTGTATTGCTCAAATCTTTCATCTTTTCTTCCTCCGTTTCATACATTTCTATTCTAATATAAATGTACCAAAAATACAATGAATATTTTGTGAAGGATTTTTAAAATGATTCTCAAAATAAAGTTTTCTACTTTTACAATGCATCCACTGTCCATGCATCTTTTCCGACAGTCACTCTTAATAATCTACCAGATAAGTTTTCATCAGACAAGATTGCCAGCCGGATATATTCCTTCGTATGTCCGATCCAATATGTCTTTCCGTCTTTCTCCATCTGTTCCTCTACAAGAATTTCTGTCTCTTTGCCCGCAAATTGCTCCTCATAAGCTTTCCGGTTCCGTTCATCCAATGCAAGTAACGTGTTACTCCTTTTTGTCTTCTCCGGCTCCGGCACTTGATTCGGCATTACCGCAGCCTTTGTTCCCTGACGCTTTGAATATTTAAAAATATGCGTCTCATAAAAATTTACTTTTTCTACAAATGCCCTTGACTCTTCAAATTCTTCTTCGGTCTCTCCCGGGAATCCGACGATTATATCTGTAGTCAATGCCGGATTTTCAAAATATTTACGGAGCAGCATGCATTTTTCAAAATATTCTTCTGCGGAATATCTTCGGTTCATCCGCTTTAAAGTCTCCTCGCAGCCACTTTGCAATGACAGATGAAAATGCGGACAGATTTTTGGAAGTGCAGACAGCGCCGACGCAAATTCTTCTGTGATAATGCGGGGCTCCAACGATCCGAGTCGGATTCTCTCGATTCCTTCGATTGCATGAACCGCCTGGATCAGCGAAAGTAACGTTTCCTTTTCTTCAAAGTCAACTCCGTAAGAACTCAGATGAATTCCTGTGAGCACAACTTCCTTATAGCCATTGGCCGCAAGTGCACTCACTTCTTCCACAACTTCTTCTTTTCTTCTGCTTCTGACACGACCTCTCATGTATGGGATGATGCAGTATGTACAAAACTGGTTACAGCCGTCCTGTACTTTAATGTATGCCCGTGTGTGTTCTGCAGTCTTGGTCAGATGGAGTTCTTCGTATTCTTTCGTGTGATTGATATCAATGACTTCCTGCTGCACAAACACACCGTCTGCTTCTTTTCGTTTCTGCTCATACTCCTCAAGAATCTCGATCAAATTCTGCTTCTTATTATTTCCGATGACAATATCAATACATTCATCGATCTTATCGCTGTTTTCCTGCGCCTGCACATAACATCCCGCCGCCACAACGATTGCATCCGGATTCATCTTTTTTGCCCGGTGGATCATCTGTCTTGACTTTCTGTCAGCCATATTGGTCACCGTACATGTGTTGATAATATAGATATCCGCCCCTTCCTGAAACGGAACAATCTCATAGCCATTCTGTTCCAACAGTTCCTGCATCGCCTCTGTCTCGTATGCATTGACTTTACATCCAAGATTATGTAATGCTGCTTTTTTCATCTTTTTTCCCTTTCTTTTTCTGCTTCTATGTAATTGTTATCCAAAATCACGAAAATTTCTCCATTTCTTTGGCACTTTGTTTCTTGACTTTTATACCCCCAAACTTTAAGATAAGGGTAGAACAAAATTCAAGGAGGATTATTCAATGAAAACAGTACAAATTTCATTAAATTCAATCGACAAAGTAAAATCTTTCGTAAACGAAATCACAAAATTTGATCACGATTTCGACTTAGTATCCGGAAGATATGTGATTGACGCAAAATCTATCATGGGTATTTTCAGCTTAGACTTATCAAAACCGATCGACTTAAACATCCACGCTGAAAAAGACCTTGATACTATTTTAGAAGCGCTTGCTCCATACTTAGTATAAGTTTTCAACAGTCACCTACGACTTTGATAAAGAAGTATACAGATATTCTCCGGAATGTCTGTAAGAAAATATAGATATGTTCCGGCCGGCTCCGGTCAGGAACATATCTATTTTTTTACTATTTTACAACAATCGTCTCCACAGTGTTCACAGCTGCCTCAAACAGTTCATCAATCTTTTCTGCAAGATTTTCTTCTGATCTGCGGATCACATTGATATTCGGTTTTGTCACCGGGTGTTTTGCGACAAAGATCGTACAACAATCCTCAAACGGAAGAATAGATGTCTCGTAAGTATCGATTTTCTCTGCAATCTCCACGATTTCCTGCTTGTCAAATCCAATCACCGGACGGTATACCGGCAGTGTACATACATCATTGGTTGCTGCCAGACTCTGCATCGTCTGGCTCGCCACCTGTCCGATACTCTCCCCTGTGATCAACCCAAGGCATCCGCTCTCTTTTGCAAAATGTTCTGCAATCTTCATCATATAACGGCGCATAATAATCGTCAGCTCATCATGTGGACACTTATCATAAATATACAGCTGAATGTCTGTAAAGTTGACAATGTGCAGTTTAATCGGTCCTGAATACTTTGCCACTAATTTCGCAAGATCGATCACTTTCTGCTTTGCACGCTCACTTGTATACGGTGGTGCATGGAAATAAGTTGCCTCCAGCCCGACTCCTCTCTTGGAAATCATATAACCTGCTACCGGGCTGTCAATCCCACCGGAGAGCAGAAGCATCGCCTTTCCGTTTGTTCCCACCGGCATTCCACCTGGTCCCGGAATGATTTCTGAATAAATGTAGATCTGTTCGCGGATTTCAATATTCAGCTTGATCTCTGGCTTGTGCACATCTACCTTGATTTCTGGAAATGCCTCTAAAATAGCCTCTCCAAGATCGCAGTTGATCTCCATAGAATTCTTCGGATAACTCTTCTTGCCTCTTCTTGCCTCTACTTTAAATGTTGTATTTTTATTCGGATACATCTGATCCATATAATCTACAACATCTTTTTTTAATTGTTCAAATCCCTGGTCTTCCACATGGACTACCGGACAGATTCCCACGATTCCAAAAACTCTCTTTAAACTTGCGACAGTCTCCTCGTAGTCATACTCTCCTTCACATTCTACATAGATTCTCCCCTGGGATTTGTGGATATCAAAAGTTCCATCCACATCTTTCAGCGCATAGCGCATCTGACGAATCAAGGCATCCTCAAAAAGATATCTGTTTTTCCCTTTGATCCCGATTTCTCCGTATTTTATCAAAAATGCATGAAATATCATTTTTCTTATCCTTTCTTTTGCATATTATATCAATGTCTTGTATACCTTCTCAGCATCGGTACACAATTATATAATGTTTCCAGTGTATAGTCAATTTCCTCTTCGGTTGTAAATTCGGAAAGACTGAATCGAAGCGTCGCATCGAGGTATTCTTTCTTCACACCGATTCCTTTCAGCACACCGCTGATTGCCGGATGATTTGATGCACAGGCAGAACCGGAGGATACATAGATTCCTTTGTCTTCCAACGTATGAAGCAGCACTTCACTTCGGATTCCAGCTACACCGACACTGATAATATGCGGCGCACTCGTCTCATCTGTCACTCCATGGATCACTACGTCATCGATTTTCTGGATTCCTTCAATGAACCGATTTTTTAGCGCACGCATCTTTGCGGTCTTTTCATCCAAATCCGTATAAATCTCTTTGACGGCTCTTCCAAGTCCAGCAATCCCCGGAACATTCTCCGTGCCGGAACGAATATTTTTCTGCTGTTCTCCTCCGAAAATAATCGGATGGATCTTCACCTTCTCGTTGATATAAAGCGCTCCGATTCCTTTCGGTCCGTGGATTTTATGTCCGCTCACAGACATCATATCAACCCCGATCCGCTTTGGATAAATCCGATATTTTCCAAATCCTTGAACTGCATCCACATGAAATAAAATTTTATTGTTGTACCCCTTAATGATACGCGCTGCTTCCTCAATTGGTTGAACCGCTCCCATCTCATTATTCACATACATGATCGATACGAGGATTGTCTCCTCACAGAGCGCTTCCTGCAGTGCGGAAAGCTTCACCTTTCCTTCTGCATCCACCGGAAGATACGTCACGCGAAATCCTTCTTCTTCAAGATAATGCATCGTATTTAAAATTGCCGGATGCTCGATGGACGAAGTGATCAGATGTCTCCCTGCCCGATGATTTGCCCTTGCAGCACCGATCAGCGCAAGGTTATCGCTCTCAGTTCCTCCGGAAGTAAAAAAGATTTCTTTTTCCTGCACTTTCATCGCCTTTGCAATGATTTCCTTTGCTTCCTTGATATATTGTTCTGCCTCGACTCCTTTTCTGTGCATAGAAGATGGATTTCCGTAATCTTCACACATTACTTTTCCAACAATGTCCCGCACACATTCATAACACTTTGTTGTCGCCGAATTGTCCAGATATATTTCCATAGTTTTCTCCTGTTTTCTTTTACTATCAGATTATGTCATTCCTGTTCCAGATGATACATCAGCACAGACAACATCGTCATCCCCGCCGTCTCTGTGCGAAGGATCCGCCTTCCAAGCGTGATCGGATATGCTCCTGCCTCCATGGCAAGCTTCACCTCTTCTTGCTCAAATCCGCCTTCCGGACCAATAAAAATCCCAACCGACTGCCCCGGCTGTATCGCTTGGATCCGCTCTTTTGTAGCCTGCATTCCCTCCGCCAATTCATATGGGATCAGAAGAACATCAAGGCTTTTCGCATAAGAAAGCGCTTCCTGAAAGTTCATCACTTGTTTTATTTCCGGGATCACATTTCTCCCAGCCTGTTTTGCAGCGCTCTCTGAGATCCCGCTCCACCGTTCTCTCTTCTTTGCCGCCTTTTTCTGATCCAGCTTTACCACTGCCCTCTTTGTCGCAACCGGAATCACTTCCCATGCCCCAAGTTCTACCGCTTTCTGGATGATCAACTCCATCTTATCGCTCTTTGGGAGCCCCTGAAACAGATAAAGTTTTGATGGAAGTTCATTTTCCGCTTCCCGTTCCTCCAAAATCCGAGCCATTACCTTGTCTGCCTCCAGTGATTCGATCTCACAGAGATACTTCTTATTGTTGCCATCACTGATTTCCAACTGCTCTCCCGTCTTCATACGAAGTACATTCTTCATATGATTGACGTCCGACCCGGTAATCTCAATGTATCCATCCCTCACTTGATCTGGCACTACAAAAAAATGCTGCATGTTCTTCTATCCTCTTTCTTAGAAATTTTTTCTTGCGGTAACAGATACCCACTCTCCTTGATAGGTCACTTCCAGCACTTCCAGCCCCGCTGCCTTCACTGCCTCTACAACAGTATCTTCCTTGTCATCGATGATTCCGCTTGTAATATAGATACCACCTTTTTTCAGCTGATTTAAGATCACTGGTGTCAGTGGCACAAGAACATCCGCAAGAATATTTGCCACAACAATGTCATACTTATCATAGCCGACTTTATCCTGCACTTCCTTGTCATCAATAATATTGCCAATCATGACTTCATACTGGTCTCTAGTAATTCCATTGACTTCCATGTTTTCATAAGTAGCATCGATTGCACACGGATCAAGATCTGTCCCCACAGAATAAGCTGCGCCAAATTTTAAGGCAAGCATGCCAAGAATTCCGCTTCCACATCCTACATCAAGAATTCTTGTCTCCTTTGTCACATGTTTCTTCAGCTGACGAATACAAAGCTGTGTCGTCTCGTGCATTCCTGTTCCAAATGCTGTTCCCGGATCGATATGAATGATCATCTTATCCTCGTCTTCCGGTTTTACCTCTTCCCAGGATGGAATAATTAAAATGTCATCGACATAGAACTGATGAAAATACTGCTTCCAGTTATTTACCCAATCCAGATCTTCTGTCTGAGACTCTTCGATCGTCCCTTCTCCTACATTCGCATAGGCACGCATCGCTTCAAACTCATCTCTGACCTTTGCAAGCATCTCCTCTTTATCCACTTCCTCCTCAAGGTAGAAGCTGAGGTAAGCAATCCCATCATCACTCTCGATCTGCGGCAGGATGTCTACAAACATCTGCTCTTTATCAGCCTGTGTAAGCGGCACTTTATCCTCAATCTCCACACCTTCAATTCCCAGATCCATCAACATACTGCTGACAAGGTCTTCTGCCTCTGTTGTTGTCTTTAATCTGAATTTGTTCCATCTCATAATCATTCACCTCTTTAAAAAATCTAATCTGCATCTTCTCCCAATAACAGATTCCTTATCTTCTCTGTTCTGCCTATTTTTACTTTACTGTATTAGAAAATCCCCAGGTGCTCCAGAAGAATCTTTATTCCCATTAAAATCAGGATCAATCCTCCTGCCAGTTCCGCTTTGGACTTATATTTTGCACCAAATACATTCCCAATCTTCACCCCGCCTACGGACAGTAAAAATGTTGTCACTCCGATAAATGCAACTGCCGGAATGATGTCCACCTGCAAGAATGCAAATGTGATCCCTACTGCGAGCGCATCAATGCTGGTCGCAACCGCAAGCACAAGCATCTCCTTCACCTTAAGAGAATCTTCTTCCATCCCGCACTCTTCGCCGTCTTCCCGCGATTCTTTGATCATGTTCAGACCGATGATCCCAAGAAGTACAAATGCAATCCAGTGATCGATCGAAGTGATCACATGGCTGAACTGCACACCCAATGCATATCCCAAAAGCGGCATCCCCGCCTGAAATATACCAAAATAAAGTCCGACAATGCCAGCCTTTGTCCATGTACATTTCTTCATCGCCAATCCTTTGCAGACTGACACTGCAAACGCATCCATGGAAAGACCTACCGCGATCAAAAATAATTCTATGATTCCCATTGTTTTCTTCCTCTTCTTTTGTTTGCTCTGCAAGGTCTTCCAAAATCTATTTTTAGACCTATCAATTTATCATAACATAAAAAGGAAGTTTCTTCTACACTATTTTGAAGCTGTTGCTACTCTTCACAGATTTCCCGAACTTCATCATGCATCTCTCCCGCATATTGTTCTTCTGTCATCGTCACAAGAACATCTCCTGCTCTGATCATTGTGTTTCCTCTCGGAATAATCTCTCTTCCGCTTCTTTGAATCGACACAAGCAGGCAGTGATCCGGCCACTGGATTTCTCCAACCTCATGATCCGCTGCCGCTGAGCCAAACATCACAGACTGCCGCATCAGTACTTTCTCCCTGCTTCCTTCTTCTTTCCGTTCTCCTCTGCCCGCGAGCAGGCGTTCCAGAAGGCTTTCGTAAATCGGATCAGACTTTAATAACGTCGCCACAATATATGCCACGATCGAGATGATCGAGAGTGACAGCATCTGGCTCACTGACCCAGTCATCTCAAAGATCAGGATGATTCCGGTCAGCGGCGCACGCACGATCGCGGTGAAATAGCCTGCCATTGCAAGTAAGACAAAATTATTGATATAATCCGGGTCCATTCCAAAGTAATTGACACCGATCATTCCAAAGATTCCCCCAGTCAGTGCTCCAAGCACAAGCAGTGGAAAGAAAATCCCTCCCGGCGCCCCGGAACCGAAGCAGATTGCCGAGAACACAAATTTCGCTGCGAGCAAAAAGATTGCTCCCCCAAGCAATAGCTTATGATCCGTCATCAGATCGATCAGTTCATGTCCGCTTCCAAGTAATTCCGGCACTGTAAATGCAAAAATTCCGGCAAGCGTAAATGGAATCAGCAGTCGTGTCACTTCATTTAACCATGAGACTTTTTTATACATTGCCTGCACCGTCAGCGTAAACCAATTGTAAAATGCACCGAAGCATCCAAGAATCACTCCAAGCACAACGATCATCCAATAATAATTCTGTGGAAGTACATTTCCGATATCAAACTGAAATACCGGTTCTATCCCGATAAACTGAGAAGAAATATAATCTGCAGTAATCGATGCGGTCATCACCGAAATCAGCACAGATACCGAGAAATTTTTATGCACTTCTTCAAGTGAGAACATCACCCCCGCAAGAGGCGCATGAAATGCCGCCGACAGCCCGGCGCTCGCCCCACAGGTCAACAGAAACTTTTCTTCCGTCCGATCCCGCTTTAACAGTTTTGAAATCCCTTTTCCCGTCATTGCTCCAAGCTGGATCGACGGGCCTTCCCTTCCAAGCGATAATCCCGCCAGCAGTGACAGAAATCCTCCTGCAAATTTTGCCGGCAGCACACGCCACCATTTCTGCGATAATTTTCCCGCCATCTCTCCTTCCAGCTGTGGGATCCCGCTCCCTGAGATCATCGGCTCCCACCGGACAAGCAATCCTACAAGAACTGCCAACACCATTAAGACAAGCAGCCACCCTGCCATCCGCATCGGAGACTGTCCCGCAAAGGTGATGATCTCATCCATCCACTTCCCGGCATACTTCAATGCAATGCGGTAGGCAAGGACGATCAGGCCTCCAATCATCCCGACAAGCAGACCCTCTCCGATCAAAATGACCGGAAGATGCTCCTCTCTCTTAATCATCTGCGATGTATCATGCTTCATCTTTCTCCTCCTTACATGCTCATTTTCCTGTCCGCCGTCTTACTTCCTTGAAACAGACATCACTTTTCAATTTCCTCAAAACTATTTAACTCCAAAATTCCGCCATTGTCTACCCTGAAAATGCGATCGGCATTTTGGATCGTCGATAACCGGTGTGCGATCACGAAGGAGGTTCTTCCCTTTAATAACGCTTCAATTCCTTTCTGCACAAGAAGTTCTGTATGTGTGTCAATACTAGATGTCGCCTCATCCAGTATGAGTATTTTAGGCTCTGACAGCATCGTTCTTGCAAATGCGAGAAGCTGTCTTTGTCCCGCTGAGAGTCCTGCGCCGCGCTCTTTTAACTCTGTATCATATCCCTTCTCCATCTTCATGATGAATTCATGGGCATGGACTGCCTTTGCTGCCCGGATGATTTCTTCCTCACTGGCTTCTAACCTTCCATATCGGATATTTTCCCGAATTGTTCCCGAAAACAAGAAGACATCTTGTGTCATAATTCCCATCTGACTTCTAAGACTTTCAATCGTCACACTCTTTACATCCCTGCCATCAATACAGACCTGCCCGTGCTGAATATCATAAAAGCGGCAGATCAGATTGACAATCGTTGATTTTCCTGCTCCGGTCGGTCCGATCAGCGCCACTGTCTGACCAGGCTCAATCTCAAAGCTGACATCCTTTAATACTTCCTTTTCTTTCTCATAGGAAAAGGTTACATGCCGAAAGCTGACAGCACCTGTGATCTCCGGCATCTCGCAAGCTGTCTCTCCGTCAGTCAGGTCCGGCTTCGTGTCAAGAATCTCAAAAATACGCTCTGCTCCTGCAATATTTGTCACAAGCTGATTATAGAAATTACTGAGGTTCATGACCGGTCGCCAGAACATTGAAATGTATGTTCCAAATGCGATCAGCGTTCCGACCTGCAGCATTCCGTCAAGAATCATATTAACCCCGAAAAAGTATAGTACCATTGTTCCAAGTCCCCAACAGAAATCTACAATTGGACCAAACGCATCTGCATAGCGCACTGCATCTACAAAGGAGTCCTTATGCTCCTGTAATAATTCTTCAAAAATCTGTTTCGTTTCCTGCTCCGCCCCGAAGCTCTGCACAACATACATCCCTGAAAGATCTTCATGGACAAATGCATTCATATTCGATCCTTTTTTTCGGTGGATCTGCCACCGTATATGGGATTTGCTCTGCACAAAGGCAACTCCGAGGATCATAAGCGGCAAACTGGAGAGCGCTGCCGCTGCCAGCTTCCAGTTTTTGACAAACATGATCCCGACCACCGACAAGATTGTGATAAAATCCGGAATCAGTGTCGTGACACTGTTTGACAGCACCTCCTTCAAAGAATTGACATCCCCTATGATCCTTGCAAGAATCTTCCCGGTCGGTCTGCTGTCAAAAAACTGAAAACTCAGTGTCTGGATATGCGTATACAATTCTTCACGGATTGTGAGAAGCACCTCATTTGACACCTTCGCCATAATATACATACGCATTTTCACAAGCAGGACAAGTGTCAGGTTCAAAAGAACTGCCACAATACCAAGCCTTTTTAACCCATGCCAGTCTTCTCCTGCAATATAAACGTCAATCGCCTGTTGGATGATCAGCGGATTGATCAGTGTGATCACAACTGATACAAGCATAATCGTCAGCACTGCCACGACCTGCTTTTTATATGCGAGCAGATAATAGAACATCCGCGCCAGTGTCCTTCTCTTTGACACTGTCTGGACCTGCTCATCTGTTCTCGTTGCATTTACCGCCATCGTTTTTCTCTCCTTCCTTTAAATAACTTCCCCCTGTATCTGACAGGTCTGATAATAAATTCCCTTTTTCTCCCATAATGTTTCATGCGTTCCCCGCTCTGCCACTTTTCCATCCTGCAAAATCAGAATTTCATCTGCATCTCGCACTGAAGAAACCCGGTGTCCGATGATAATCTTTGTCACATCTGTCACATTCCGTAGGTTCTCTTGGATTTGACGCTCGGTATCCATATCGAGTGCAGAAGTCGAATCATCTAATACGAGGATCGGCGCACGTTTTGCAATCGCCCGGGCAATGCTGATTCTCTGTTTCTGTCCACCGGAAAGCCCTACCCCGCGCTCACCGATCAGCGTGTCATACCGGCTTTCCATACGCTCTACGAAATTTTTTGCCTCCGCACAATCAAGAGAGGCAACCACTTCTTCCCGCAAAACTTCTCCCCGCTTTCCAAACCGTACATTTTCTTCCACCGTATCTGAAAACAAAAAGACATCCTGCATAACGAGCGCAATGCTTCTTCTCAGTTGATGAAGCGGAAGTTTTCGAATATCCTTCCCATCCAAAAGGATCTTTCCTCCCGTGACATCATAAAACCGCTGGAGTACATGGATGACAGAAGTCTTTCCCGCACCGGTTTCTCCCATAATCCCGAGCGTCTTTCCTGCCGGCAGATCAAAGGATATGTCTCGCAAAATGGAATGTCCGTCAAGTTCCAAAGAAACATGTTCAAATGTGATATTCCCCTTTACATTCTCCAGTCTTTCCGGGCTCTTAGGCTCTGTAATTTCCGGATATTGTCGGTAAATCTTCTTCAGCTTTTCATTGGATGCAACTGCCGCCGCAAAGTCATTGAACAGCCATCCTAACATCTCCATCGGCCAGACGATGTTCATTGAATATTCCACAAATGCCCCGAGCGTTCCCAGTGTGATTTTTCCCTCAATCACACGGTGTCCACCAAAAATAATAACAATAACTGGAAGCAGCTTTGTGATTGCCTGAAATAACGGCTGGTATCGAACCAGCACTTTAGACTGCTTCATATTCAGTTCGTAATAACGCTTGTTGTGAGATAAAAATTTTCTGATCTCGAATTTCTCCCTTGCAAATGCTTTGACGGTACGCACTCCGGCAAGATTTTCTTCCGCCACCGTATTCAGAGCAGCATTTTCCTCACTAATCTCCTCATACACATTTCCAAGCTTCTTTTCCATCATAATTGCAAACAGCGCTACCATTGGCATTGCGATCACCGGAATAAGAAACAAACCTCTGTCAAGGCGATACATACAAACCAAAATCACACTGGTATGAAAGATGACTTCTACGAGCAACATGCTGATATAAGTCAGTGATCCCCATATTTTATCTACATCATCTTTGACCCTCGACATCAGTTCTCCAGTATTTGTATTGTTAAAATACCGCATGGACAACGACTGGATATGATCAAACAGCCTTCTTCTAATATCCATCGCGATCTCCGATCCCACCCGGTCAAAAGTAAATTCTTGAAGATATCCAAAAACACATCTTCCTACTCCGATGAAAAAGACTCCAAAAAGTAGCATTGGAAAAATTTCCTTCTGTCCCTTTCCAATCACATCATCAATCATACGCTTTGTAATCTGTGGAGACAGCATGTCAAGACTGACCTTGATAACCAGGCAGCCGATTGCAAACGCATACACATACCACTTTTCCAACAGATATTTTGATATTTTTTTCATAAGTTTCCCCGTTCTCCTTTCCTCTCTTATACAACAGACCTTTTTCGCTCCTAAGAATCTTTTCTCTTCCAAAGCGCCACACTTCTGTGCTCCGCCAGGAATCTACTGAAATTTTTGATTAAAAGATGAAATTTCCCACAAAAAAAGGACATGCCTGGTGCACATCCTGATTTTCCCTATTGCGGATCAAACTTCTTCTATAAGATGTGCTTCTTCTATGTTTTCTGCAAGATTCTCCCAGAACAGATATCTCTCCAAAGATATCCACCCAGAAACGCTTCTTTTCCAGAAAATTCCTGAAAAAAGAAAGCTGTGGCACGCATACCACAGCTTTTGCACAAAAAGAAAGCACAATCTTTCTATTCTTACTTTACTCTAAAAAAGATTCTCCTGAGGTAAACGTTCCAAACGGTTGCTGTATATTGTTGTACAATCCATTAAATTTATTGTTCTCTTTGCGTTCATAGTTTTACCTCCTTCTTTTTCTTATTTAACGCTGTTTTTATTATAAAACTGTCGACAGTATCTGTCAATATTTTTTGTAAAATTATGGGAATTCACAAAAAATCATGCTCTTTTTGATCAATTTGCATAATACAACTCCATGATGGCATTGACTTTTGACACA
This sequence comes from Faecalimonas umbilicata, assembly GCF_004346095.1. Lineage (GTDB taxonomy): Bacteria > Bacillota > Clostridia > Lachnospirales > Lachnospiraceae > Faecalimonas > Faecalimonas umbilicata. The sequence goes on from NZ_SLZV01000021.1 coordinate 32,333, forward strand.
ACATAATTACTTCCACCTTTTTTCTGTACATCTTCCACCATTCCGATTACAGACAGCGGCCGCTCTTCCCCATCTGTCGTTTCACATGCAAACCATCCATATTCAAGAGCTCCTGCATCCTCCTGACTTCCTTTTGTCTCGGCTGTTCCGGTCTTTCCAAGCAGGGAAACTCCCTCGATTCTTCCGCCTGCTCCAGTTCCAGTCGGATTCTCAATAACCTGCACAAGATCACTCTGAATCTGTTTTGCCGTCTCCTCCGTAAATACATCTTTTTTCCAATACTCTGCTTGCTGTCCTTCCTCCATCTGCAGTACCGGAAGAATCATATTTCCCTCATTGACAAACGCAGAGTAAATGGACGCAAGATGAATTGGATTGACAAGTAATTCTCCCTGTCCATATCCTGTATCTGCCAGCTGAATTTCAGAAGAAATCTTACTGTCTGTTCCAAATGTAGATACTTGTGCACCGATATCAAATGGCAGTTCTTCTTCAAATCCTGCCCGGCGCATGCCCTCGATCATCGTATCCGCCCCAATATCAAGCGCTGTACGTGCAAAGTAAATATTATCTGAATAGACAAGCGCATTCTGCAAGTTGACCTCGCTTCCATAATCGGTCAGTGTTGTAACCATATATTCTCCCCAACTTGCATCTTTCTGCCAGCTTAGCCCCACATATCCTTTGTTTTCATTTGGATCAAGCTTCCTTGCATCCATGCCAATTGCTGCCGTGATCGGTTTAAACGTAGATCCTGGCACAAGAGCCGCATAGAATCGGTTCAAAAGCGGTCGGTTTGGATCTTCATTTAATTCTGTCCATCTCCGATCGGAAATTCCATAGACAAACTCATTCGGGTCATATGCCGGCGTGCTCACAAGTGCCATCACTTCCCCTGTTTTTGGATTTATGGAAACAGCCATTGCAGGATCTCCTTGAAACTGTTCGTACGCTTTCTGCTGGATTGCAGCATCGATAGTCACCACCACATCTTGTCCATCTTCTTTTTCCTTCGCAGCTAAAAGAATCTTCGTCTTGCCATTCTGATCTGCTGTGTAGATTTCATAGCCATCGGAACCCTTTAGTGTTTTCTCATAGGCAAGTTCCAAACCTGATTTTCCAATCACACTATTTTCATGATACCCTTCCGACTGTTTTTCTTCCAGTTCCTCTGCACTGATCGGCTGCACATAGCCAGTCAGATGTCCTCCTGCCGCTCCAAGAGGATAGACTCTTCCTTCCATCTCAGAGATCATAACTCCTTTGATTCCCAGCAGACGCTGTTCTTTTTCTTCATTCCCTTTTGCCATCGACTTTAATGGCACAAACACGTCATCTGTCACCCACGCAGCGCTGAGCTTTGTTTCTATCTCTTCCTCTGTCATATCCATTTCTGCTGCAATTTTTTCAATCGCTCCCGTCTTATCCTCATCCATCTTTCCCGGGACCACACCGACTTGAAGTATCGTTCCATTGACTGCAAGCCCATTTCCATTCCGATCCAATATATTTCCCCTGCGTGCCGAAACCGTGGACACGACAATTCTGTCATCTTCCCTCAATTCCGGGAAAATCAATGACGGTTCCCATACAAGTTTCCAGTCACCGCCTTTTTCTTTGACCAGACTTGCTTCATTGTAAAATGCTTTTTCTCCTGCCACCGTTTCCATCTTCGTCTGATAAGATACTACAGCTGTCTTCTCTTTGTCCTTCTTTTTCTTCTCCTTGTCAAACTTCACTTGAAGTCCACTCATCTGGATTCCTTCATAAATATTTTTGTTTTTCTCAAGGAAAGCTTTCTTTTCTATTCCGCTTGTGTCACTGACAAACGTATACATCTCTTCATACTTTCCTTTGGAAAGTAATTCAAAATATTCTTTCATAACCATCTTCGGAGTCTGTCGGATGTCTGCAACATTCAACATCACTCCGGTTGCGATCACTCCAATAACCAAAAGCACAGAAATCCCGAGCCACACCCAATTGAAGCTTTTCTCTTTCCTTTTGTAATTCTGTATCTCTTGTTGTTTTTTTGTACCCTTATTTTGTGTTCTCTTCTCTGACATGAATACTCCCTTCTACTTTTTCTCAGCCTCTTCCATATAAGTTGGAAGCATATTCTCCTCCGACTGAATGATCCTATTTCCAATATACTGGAAACTTCTCTCCCCTCGTTGCCTTACGGTCACTTCATGTATGAACGCACAATCTGTCATCCGTTCTTTCCAGACCGCCTCCACCGTTATGGTCAATGTTCCATCTGGATTTTCCTTATAAGCTGTCACCTCCGGCACCGGCACATTTGTAATATTATATCTTCGATACAACATTTCTTCCCGTTTATAACAGTTCTTTTCTTTCTGATACTCCTGCCTTCCCCGAAGAATTTCTACCGGAACCGAAAGGTAACTCTGCACTACCGACTCAAATTCCTGCGCCGGAATTCCCTCCGGATATGCATCATCTGCCGGATAATTTCCATTCTGTATCCGGTAAAACTCTTCAAACAACGACCGAAAATCCAGTCTGTCATAATTCTTCTCATTCCACTCCTCAAAAAATAACCCTCCGTTGTAGTACCCACTTTGTGGAACATAACGTTTACACACTTCTCTTAACTCATCCGGAATCGGTTCCATCCGAACTGCATCGACTGCATCCTCTCCATCATAACCTGCCGGACGATATTTCTTATAGATTAAATATCCTTTCTCGGTTACCTTCCACTCCTTTGCTGCATAACGCTCCATATACGAGATAAACTGATCTTCTTTCTCTCTGCTTAGGACAACATTCGTTATGATCAGGTTTGTTCCATCAAAAGTCAGATCGGTCTGCCGGATTCCGTTTCTTTCCAGCGCTCGGTAAAACCGTACGGTTCCCTCTCTGCCGGATGCTATCTCTTCGCAGAACTTTCTTAGCTTCTTCGGATTCTGCAAATTGGTCTGATTATTTTCATCTATTATAATATACCCCCGTTTCCCCATTTTTTCTACCATCTCTTTCAAAGAAATCTCCGGCTTTTCCTTATAAATCTTCTGATAATCTTTTGCCGCTGTTTCTGCTTCCGCAAGCAGAATCTCCTGCTCTGATTTCGTAATCTCCCCGGACACTTCTACTTTTGCCTTCTCATCTGTGCGATCACATCCCTGCACGCAGACAGACAGAAGAAGTATTGTCAAAAACAGTAAAACACACTTGCACACACACCGCTTCTTTCTCTTTTTTCCTTGTCCTGTCTCCATTTCTATCTCCCCTTTCTTTTTCCACTGTCTTTTCAGAACAAATCATCGCCACCAGCTCCTTTGACCCTATACGGTTGCTATTCTTACATTTGTAATATTTTGTCGTAAAAAGATAAGAAAGCGCTCCGCTTTCCTTTCTTTTATATTACATTTGTAGTATTTAATTGTCAATCCCTTTTCTACAAACGCTTTTCTCTATTCTGCCTGCGCCAGAATCTCATTTTTCTCTTCCTCCGTGAGCATCTCATTTTTTACCATCGTCTCTAACACTTGCTGCTGTCTCTGTTTGGCAAGTTCCGGATTTTTAGTCGGCGCATAAACTGATGGTGCATTTGGGATTCCCGCCAGCAACGTACTCTCATAGTCATTCATCTGTCCGGGTTCTTTTTGAAAATATCCAAGACTTGCCTCTCTTACACAGTCATATCCATCCCCAAAGTAAATATGATTTACATATAGTTCTAAAATCTCCTCTTTTGTAAATTCTTTTTCCATCGCAATTGCCATAAATATCTCGGCAATCTTCCGCTCAACTGTTTGATCCATGTCAAAATAGAAATTTTTTGCCACCTGTTGAGTAATCGTGCTTCCTCCCTCCAAAAGCTTTCTCGCACGGATATTGTGATAGAATGCCCGCGCAATTCCAATAGGATCAATTCCTTTATGTCTGTAAAACCGTTTATCTTCCACTGACACAACTGCTTTCTTGTAAATATCCGGGAGCTGCTCTGCCGATACGAAATTTTCATCTTCCACTGTTTCCTTCCGGATCTGCACAAGACTCTTCTCTTCCAGCGCCTCCTGATACATCCGATATCCCTTCCCGGCAACAAATCCCCCTGCACAGACAATGATCAGAAGCATCCCTACCAGTATTCTGCGAATCCATTTCATACGCCTCTCCTCCTTTGTATGTCCTGCTTTTCACTTTCTTACCATGTCACCTTCAGCTTAAAATCTTGATCAATTTTGCACTGTCCCAGAGACAGACGCACCCCCTGGGTACGCAACAGACGGCAAATTTCATGAAAGATCCGCAACACACTGTTCTCATTTGCCATGTTCTCCCTATATTTTTCGTAATAAGAACGCTTTGTGAACATCGTAAGTTTCGGCAGTGATGTCTTAATATTTCGAGCCACGATCTTTTCCTGCCCAATAAAATGAAACTCATTGATCCAACCTTCATGAGAACCATTATCAAGATTCCTCGGTATCTCCCCAATTTCTTCTTTCGTCTCCTGGATCAGTTCATAAATTCCGTATACAGTATCTCGATCCACCTTAAACATCTGCATCAGCTGAATATCATCAAACAATTTATAAGTACAATATCTCAGATTTCCATTTCCAAAAAGTTCCAGGGAAAATCCACCGTACTCGCCTTCCCAACCCACAACCGGACTTGTCTGATAGGAAAAAATCTTCATCTCCTTTGTCAATGTCGCCATTTACTTCTAACCCCTTTTTTATTCTGCTTTACTTCTCGATCTATACTACCGCCAGAAGCGATAACAGATGGAACGATTTTTCTTTCTGAAAAAGTTCTTCCAACCGTTTTAAATTCGTATCTGAGTGCTCCACTTCCTTGGCATACCTGTGTGCAATCTCTGCCACCTCTTCCACCTGTGGAAATTTCCCATGTGAAAGGAAGGAGGCAAACACCATCTCCTGAATCAACAGTGTGCTGGCAACTGCGAATTTCGCCTTCTCGTATGCCATCTCATCATAAACAGCTCCGCAGAAATATGTGAAGAGAAAATATACCATCAGCTGTTCCAGATAAATTTCCCAACGCTCTTCTTTACAAACTTCTCTTTCAAACCGCGCAAATGCTTCCTGATAAAATGCCTCACCTTGTCCAAACAGCTTCTGCTCCACAGATTCTATATAAGGCTTCCAATCCGCCTTTAATACTTCCAGTTTTCCAAAGACTTGGAACATCTGACTCATTATCTCATAACGTGATCTGCTTTTTGGTCTAATTTTCTCTAATTTTTCTCTGAACCTCTCACGATTCTTCTCCTTTTGATAACGCTCAAGCAGCTGATCAATCTCAAAAAGAGCTTCTCCCCGGATTCTTCGCTGTACATCATGGGCGATCGCCAGCACCTTCCCGATCCGAACTTCCATTGACTCCTTCCGATCTTGGAGAATACCGATCATCGCCTCCCGAACATCCATCAGTTTTGTAAATAAGAAAAAGTCAAAGGATTCATACGTTTCTTCTCTGTCATCTTCTTTGTTCAAAAAACGAATCGGTTCTTTGCCGCCAAGTATAATCTTTGCCGCTTCCACACATGAGAGGGAAAGAGAGATTTCTCGGATCCCCTCATATTCCTCGATATGGCGGGGATACATTCTGCAAGTCCGGCAAAGCATCTGTTCTCCCTTCTCCGCGTACAGATCACACAGATTTTCCTCATTTAAAAAAGCGCACCTTCCCTTATATTGTAAAAAAGCGCCTTCCTTCCAGTCCACAGAATTTTTCATACGGTTTCCAAATGCGCCTGGTATCTTTTTATATTTTCTAAGTGACTTGTCATCGATCATAATCTGCCATCCGGCACAGCAAGTGTCTGTACACGCAGATGCGGTACACTGAAACTTTCTATAATAATGCGGCACGGTATATAACATGTTTCCTTCTATCCTTTCCATTCATTGCCTTTCCTCTATCTTATTTCCCTGAAAACTAAATGTCAAGCAAAAAGGAGAGTGTTAAAATTCCACTCTCCTGCAATAACTCCAAAGTCCCGCTGCAATCAGGAGCAGCACCCCTGCTTCTGCCACTCCAAGAACTCCCACCGAAACATCTCCCACAAAAAATATGAGTCCCATAAACGGAATGCTCACAATGATTCCAAAAATCAAGGCAAAAAAGGAAGCTGCACTCTGCTTGACTACGGTTGTCTCATTTGTCCAGTTATAAACCGGCAGCTTCAAATTGATAAACAATCCCCACACGGTCCCCGCAAAAGCTGCCGCCACCGGATAGACAAACAGTGTGATAAGTGTCATTCCCGTAACACGAAACCGTACTGCGAGAAGTGCAGAACTAATCAGTGCTGTCGGAATCTGAAGCAACAAATTGAACAACATTTTTCCTTTATAGATTTCTTCCTTCGTAATTGGAAGTGATTTGAGAATCCACAGATTTTTCCCTTCCAGGGACAGGGAAACACTTGTCGTACATGTCATCATGATCAATGCCCCAAGAATCAGTGGGAGGATTCCCTTCAACATCTGTTCTGGAATCTGCACTCCGAGCATCCGCTTTAGATCTGCATCTGACACAAAGAATGACGCCACTGCCAACATCAGACTCATGAGCACACCGATTCCCATATTCACACAGTAAATGGTAGAACCAAAAAACCGTCTTATCTCCTTTTGGCAGATCGCCGTCACCGGATGTTTTGCTGTAATTTTCTCTACTTGATAATTCCCCTTTGTCCGATGTGTCATCAATGCGGTATTCATTTTTTTGTAATTTTTTGATACAAGCACAACAAAAATCAGATACACTCCCACTGACAAAGCAGCAAACAGAAAGAAATCCATCAGCCCCGCCCCTGTCACGCCTCTGAAGAACCAATTCGCCGGGGGATACATTTGATAGATACTGTCTCTCAGTGCTTTACCGATCATTCCAATCTGTTCTGGTGTAAATCCTTCCTCTGGAATCACAGCTGTACTTCCAAAAGAGGCAATCAGTACTGACATAGTAAGCAATACTGTAAGAACTGTGGACACTGCATTTGCACGGCGAAATCTCGCTGAAATAAATATAATTCCGGCTCCTACAAGTGTCGCTGCCGCTGTCGGAATCAGAGGAATCAAAAAGATTCCGGTAATCCATATCAGAACTGCCATGACAGAGCTCTCTGCCCAAAGAAAATATCCAATCCCCATCGGTACAAGCACAAATGCTGTCATCCCCAGATGAAACAGATACATGAGGAGAAAACGGCTCGCGATGACTGTCCGTGTCGGCACTGGAAGGGACATCAGCATCTCATAATCCTTATAAGCAAACAATATCCCGTTCGTCTTCAGCATTGAGAAAAAAAATGTCACGATCCCCGGCAGTATGACCGCACATCCGGGAACCAGTTCTTCCATTCCAAGGAATCCAAGTCCAAACGCCAAACCAAAGGAATAAGATGCCAGCATTGCAAGAAGTATCACATATATCGCTGCCAGAAAGATCTGTTTTACTCCCCACTTCTTTTTTAGGCCTAGATTCTGAATCTGTATTTTCACTAACAGAAGACATTTACTTCTCATGCTCCGTCACCTCCATAAAGAGATGTTCGAGGGATGCATCTTTCAGGATCGACTCCATCTCTCCAGAAACAACCAGTTTTCCATCTTTGATGATCGCAACCTTGTTGCAGAGTTTCTCCGCCACATCCAGTACATGGGTGGAGAAAAAAATAGCCGCTCCTCTTCGACACATCTCATGCATCGTGTTTTTCAAAAGCAGCGTTGCCTTCGGATCCAGCCCAACAAATGGTTCATCCAAAATCATTAACTTTGGCTCATGAATCAACGCCGAGATAATTGCCAGTTTCTGCTTCATTCCATGAGAATAGGATGCCACCGGATCTCCGAGCGCACCCGTCAATGCAAACTGATCCCCATACCTCTGAATCCGCTCTTTTCTCACAGACGCTTCCACCTCAAAAATATCCCCGATAAAGTTCAGATACTGAATTCCTGTCAGATGTTCGTAAAGATCCGGATTGTCCGGAATGTATGCCATACACTTTTTGCAAGCAACCGGATTCTCTTTGATGTCTATCCCGTCAATCGTGATCGTTCCCTCCTCAAACTCCAGCACACCTGCCACCGATTTGATCGTGGTACTTTTCCCGGCTCCGTTATGTCCGATGAATCCATAAATATCTCCTGCCTCCACAAAAAGATTCAGATCATCCACCGCCTTTTTTCCACCTTTATATCTTTTTGAAAAATGTTCGATCCGCAACATACTTTCTTTTCCACCCTTTCTCTCTAGTCTCCCATGCACTCTCTGTCACTCTTACTTCATTTGTATTATTGTTTTAATACAATATATCTTCTTTCTTTTCGGATGTCAAGACATGATTTCCCTCCAGGTATTTCCGCGGAGATACTCCGGCAGCCTTTTTAAATGCTTTACTGAAATGATATTCATCACAATATCCGACTGCCGCCGCAATCTCACTGGATTTCATCGTTCCTGTGAGCAGAAGCTCCTTTGCTTTGTTGATCCGTATTCGGTTCAGATACTCAAAAATTGTAATTCCCGTCTGCTTTTTAAACATTCGATTTAGATAGTCAAAACTCATACTGCACAAATTCGAAATCCGCTTCCCGGTAATCTTCTGTCCATAAGCGCCATATAGAAAATTTAGGATCAACTGAACTTTCTCTCTGTGCTGCACTTGAATCGGGTCATCTTCTCTTTCATTGAATACCGTATGCGAATAGTATGCGCCCACTTCAGTAAGTACCTCGATCAATTTGCAGGAACAAATCAACTTAAAATGTTCTTTCCGATAGACAAATGCATCGATTGCCTCCTCGATCAGCCTCTGGATCTTCTGCCGGATCCCCGGACTTTCTATCCGCATGGTCTTCGGAAAAATCAATTTTGATTTTTCATAAAATTCATATCCAAGCGGATCGCATTGATAGAACAACTTGCGGTTTTCTGATAATACTTCTCTGATTTTTCCTTCTTCCGTACAGGAAAGTTCCTGTAACGTTTCCGCCCCAAAATGAATATAATAATAGGAACATTCTGATTCTCTGTAACCAACATGAGTCATACCGGGCTGCAATAAAATATATTCTCCTTCCCGGATTTCATACTTTCTGTCTCCCTCTCTTAAGTACATCGTCCCACGTCTGACAAAATACAAAATATATTCCTCTGCTGTCCGCAGAAAATGTATCCAGCCTTCCTGCATATCGGTTTTGTTCATGTATGATATCTTCGGAATCTGATCTGTGTTCAGGCAAAAATACATATATATCATGCTCCTTTCAACTTTTCTCCATATGATTTTCTATTTCCAAGGATATCTAAAATATCGCTATTTTACAAGAACTATGCGTTATTTTACATGTACAAAATGAAAACTTTGTTCTATTCTATCACTTGCAATACCAATCATATCATTCAGAAAGGAAATTTTTATGGAAAAAGATCTGACAACCGGAAATATTTTTCAACGTATTTTAATTTTTGCATTTCCGATTTTCATCGGGAATGTATTTCAACAGCTCTATAATATGGCAGACAGTATTATCGTCGGCCGTTTTGTCGGAAAGGATGCCTTTGCCGCAGTAGGCTCCACAGGTTCGTTAAACTTTCTCATTATCGGATTTGTGCTCGGGTTAAGCAGCGGTCTCTGCATCCCCGTTGCACAACGCTATGGTGCAAATAAATTATCGGACATGCGCAGAAAGATCGCTGCCGCAGTGCAAATTTCTATCGTGCTCGGCATTGGGCTGACTATCGTCATCGCCTGCTCTACAGGAGCACTTTTACGCTTGATGCAGACACCGGACAGTATTTATAAGGATGCTTACACTTACATCTTTATCATTTTTCTCGGGATTCCTGCCACGCTTCTTTATAATGTACCTGCCAATATTTCTCGTGCACTGGGCGACAGCAAAATTCCACTGTACTTTTTGTTGTTTTCCGCATTTATGAATGTCATTCTGGATTTGATTTTTGTCTGTATCTTTCATATGGGCGTTTCCGGAACCGCGATCGCAACCGTGATTTCTCAGGCATTATCCGGTATTCTCTGCATCGTCTATCTGAAAAAGAAGTACGACATCCTCACATTCCAAAAAGAAGAATGGGAAATTGACCTCCATTCCATCCGTCAGTCCACGATCATCGGAATCCCAATGGGACTGCAGTTTTCTATCACAGCAATCGGAAGTGTTGTCCTCCAGAGTGCAGTAAACCTGCTCGGCGCCGATGCCGTTGTGGCAGTCAATGCTGCTATGAAGATCTTGATGATCTTTACACAGCCGTTTGAAGCTCTTGGCGCAACACTTGCGACCTACTCCGGTCAAAACCTCGGAGCCGGCAAAATTGACCGAATTCAAAATGGCGTGAAAATTTCTATGATTTTCTCTGTCGTCTGCTCTATCGTGCTGATGATTCTGATCAATCTTGTCTGTCTGCCGATGTCTCTGCTCTTTATGAAGCAGAGTGATATGACTCCGTATATCACAGAATGCATCCAGAAGCTTCTGTTCTTTAACAGCTGTACTTTCTTTCCGCTTGCTTCCCTGCTGATTTTCAGAAATACGCTACAGGGACTTGGACACAGTGTGATTGCTATGGGAGCTGGGCTTTTTGAAATGCTTGCCCGGACAATCGTTGCATTCTTGTCATCCGCTTTCGGTTACACTGCCATCTGTTTTGCGAATCCGGCAGCATGGATCGCAGCAAATATCATCCTCGTTCCTCTTTACATTTCTACCATGAAAAAATTAAAAAGGCAGAATTTCTCTTAGCAACGCAGCAAAACACCGTTCCTATTCATTCAAAAAAAGGATTTTGCAAAATCTTCTCAATGAAGATCTGCAAAATCCTTCTTTCTCTTTCTATTCTATTTCTTCTTTCCATTTTTCCGAATGTACTCACGAAGGTCTTCCAATGCATCTTTGTACTTTCTAGACTCCAGCTTCGGGAATGCCCGGATGATTCGCTTCATATGCGCCGGATTTCTCAAAATCAACTCCCGATAATGTTTGCGCAGTTCAATGATCTGCTCCCGCATATCTTCTGAAAGATCCTTTCTTCTCTCATGGAACTCTGCTGCCCGCTCTTTCAGACGGTCCGCCATCTCTTCTTTCAGTTCCAATGCCTCTGTGACATCTTCGTAAATATTTTCCCCAATCTCATCTGAGATCCGATGAAGTTCTGTGGCAATTTCATTCATCTTGGCCAGCTTTCGATTCATCTTCAAAATATCTGTCACTGTCACATACAAATCTACAAACAAAGTCACCCCAAACAACACAATGCATGTCCAGCCCACAAATTCCGGCAAAAAGTCCAGTGCTTTATGGATCAACGGATGTAAAATCTTCACGATCAGTACACATGCCACACCCCAGATCAAAGAAAACAAAAGACACACATATCCATTCAGATTCAGTGGCATGGAAGAATAATCCCACCACTTATTATGAAACAGTTTATCCAAAATAAATCCGGTAAACCACTCCAACGCTGTCACAAGTACAACGGAAGAAATATATAGCAGGATCAGATTGTCTTTGAGCCCATCCAGACAGGACACAACAACAGCCACCCCTACTCCATAAATCGGACAGATCGGACCATTTAGAAATCCTCTGTTGACAAACTTTCCTTCCTTAACGCCTGCAAATGCAACTTCCGTACACCACCCAAGAAATCCATATACAAAAAAATATAGCAAGATAAAATAAACCGACATACTCTCACCCTTTCTTTTCCTTCTGCTGCTTACCATCTCACACGTTCAGCAGCATTCTGCCTTAAAGATAAATTTCATTATATAGAGGAACTTCTTCTCTGTAAATATCTTTTTGCAATTTCCATTCAGAAATTCTTGTACTTTCCCCGGTTCTTTATTATAATGATAATGAATAATCATTATCATTAACACAATTACAAAAGGAGAAACATGATCCTATGCAGTTAAAACAAGGAAAAGATAACACGACTTACATTGTAGAGGCGATGGATCTGGAACTTCCACTGGAACGTCGGCTGGAAGCACTTGGTCTGACCCCCGGAACCCGCATCACTATTTTAAATAATCAAAAACGTGGCTCCATGACTGTAAAGTTCCGCGGCACAAGATTTGCTGTCGGAAAGCGGATTGCAGACCATATCACAGTAAAGGAGGCAGCTTCCCATGAGTAAAACGATCAATGTCGGATTCATCGGCAACCCAAACTGTGGGAAAACCACACTTTTTAACGCCTTTACCGGGGCGAACCTCAAGGTGGCAAACTGGCCTGGCGTCACGGTCGAGAAAAAAGAAGGCTACACAACTTATGAAGGAGAACAGTTCAAACTGGTAGATCTCCCGGGAATTTACAGTCTAACTTCCTATACAATGGAAGAAAAAGTTTCACGCGAATGCATCATGAGCGATGAGATTGACGTCATTGTGGACGTAGTAGATGCCTCGTGTCTCGAGCGCAACCTGTATTTGACGCTTCAGCTGATCGAGCTTGGGAAACCGGTCATTCTTGCGCTGAACATGATGGACATTGTCGAAGAACGTGGAATGGAAATTGATCTGCACAGACTTCCGGAAATGCTCGGCATTCCTGCCATTCCGGTTTCTGCACGAAAAAAAAGCGGGCTCTCTGTTCTGATGCACGCAGTATCCCATCATGCAGACCATGCGATCCAGAATCCTCTGATTCATCATCATCACGACAAACAGAGCCGTCATGAACACAATCATCATACAGAATATGCGATGGTCTATTCGGATGCCCTTGAAGATAAGATTGATGTGATCATGGATGCACTCGCCTGCTCCTACCCAACGCTTGAAAACCCTCGATGGCATGCAATCAAGCTGCTTGAGAAAGATGAATCTGTCACAGCGGCCTTTCCTCTTCCAGATCTTGAGAAGATCATCGACCGCAGCTATGAACAGGAGATCATCAATCAAAAATACGATTTTATCGAGGAGATCATTCAGGAGATACTGGTCAACAAATCAGAAAAAGAAGCTTTTACCGAGAAATTAGACCACTTTCTCACACACAGGATCTGGGGACTTCCACTCTTTCTCGGAATTATGGCACTTGTCTTTCTGCTGACCTTTACCGTCGGCGACTGGCTCAAAGGATATTTTGAAATCTTTTTGGAATCCTTCTCGGCAGCAGTGACAAGCGGACTTACCTCCCTACATGTAGGCGACATGATGATTTCCCTGGTTGTAGATGGTATCATCTCCGGTGTCGGCGGAATTCTGACTTTCCTGCCAAACATTTTCATCCTGTTTCTCGCGCTTGCCTTTTTGGAAGACAGCGGCTACATGGCTCGTGTCGCCTTCGTCATGGATGATATTATGGGACATCTCGGACTTTCCGGACGTGCTTTCATTCCGCTTCTGCTCGGATTTGGATGTTCTGTTCCTGCCGTCATGGCCTCCCGTGCACTGGAACACCGCAAGGACCGGTTAAAAACTATTTTGATCACACCGTTTATGTCGTGCAGTGCAAGACTTCCAATCTATGTATTGTTTTCGCAGATGTTCTTTCCAAAACATGCAATGCTTGTATCTTACTCTATGTATCTGCTCGGAATCATCGTTGCGATCACTACTGCTTTTGTCTTATCCAAATTAGATGGAAGCAAAGCCGAACATGCACTTTTGATCGAACTTCCGGAATATAAGTCTCCAAATGCCAGAACAATCGCAATCTATGTCTGGGAGAAAGTAAAGGACTACCTCACGAAAGCCGGAACAGTCATCTTTGTTGCTTCCGTTATCTTATGGGGATTATTAAACTTTGGTCCTTCCGGATATGTGACAGATATTTCAAACAGCTTTGGATCTATCATCGGGAAAGCAGCTGTTCCTCTCTTTGCACCAGTCGGACTCGGATACTGGCAGATTGTCGTTGCCCTGATTGCAGGAATTGCAGCAAAAGAAGTCGTTGTATCAAGCTGCAGCGTTTTATTCGGGGTACAAAACATTACAACTACAGATGGTATGAGTACCATGGTTGCAACACTCGGCGCTCTTGGATTCGGGGCAGCAAATGCCTATGCACTAATGGTATTTTGCCTTCTTTATATCCCGTGTACTGCTACCATCGCAACGATCAACCGGGAAGTAGAGAGCAAAAAACTGACAGCACTGATCATTTTCTTCCAGTTTGCTGTCGCATGGGTTATGAGTTTCCTCGTATACCATATCGGACTGTTATTTTAATTTTTCAAAAATATGGAAATTTTCTAGATAGGTGTAGTTGAAATGACAGTCCATCTGATAAGATCAGATGGGCATGCTCCACAGATGGTATAAGATTCCAGCACAGAGAAATGGTCCAAATGCAACAACTGAATTTCGTTTGATCTTACCACTTGCCATCCCGGCAAGAATATAGATCCCACATAAAATAATGGCAGCAGTCAGGGAATACAGGCTTTTTACAGGCCCCAGCAAACTTCCCACTGCTGCCATTAATTTGATATCTCCTCCTCCAAAGGCTCCAGGCCTTAAAATCGTAATCAGCACAAGCACCCCACTGGCAGAACACACTCCGGAAATCACATAAAAAAGAAGTCTTCCCCATTCACCTTGATTCAGGCAAAAGAATAACTGCATGAGACAATAACAGAACAATATTGTGACATCCTGATTGAAAATCTTCTGTTCTTTCCAATCTGTGACTGCAATTTTTGTCAGCATCCCTGTGATGATCATTTGATTAAAAAACTTCATCGTCCCTCCTTGCAAACGATTGATCTGACTTTCTGAACAAAAGCTTTATTTATTCAAATAATGGAGCTCGATCGGATCGATCGGATCGATCGGATTCTCCTCTTTTCCTTTTACTTTTCTTTTATAATATTTCAAAAGCCCTCCGCCTTTGTTATAAATCCAAAAAGAATACGTGAGAAGTTTTCCAGCCTTTCCCATCTTTTCTTTTGTCGTCTTATTATAGAGTGTTCCACCTGCTTCTAAAGGACCTTTCTTACGGATCAAAGAAATCAGCTCTGTCTCACAAGTAACCCTCTCCGGAAGAATGGTCGCTCCTTTTCCGACACATTCTGGCTTGTGGGCATCACTGCCTCCGATTCCCGGCTTCTGATACTTCTGCGAAAGCCGCAGTGCTCCCTCATTCGACTCCACCGATTCGCACGCATTAAACGCTTCCATAAAATCAAATCTCTTGATCAGTTCCGGATTCTTAAAATATCGTTTCGTATTCGTAAAACTCAAATATTTTCCTCCGCACGGGTGTGCCGGTCCTAAAATTCCACCATTTCGATGTACAAAATCAATCAAGACTGCTGCCGGAAGTCCTCTCATCTCCAGCATCCGCATCTTAACTCCTTCCGGCATGATTACAATAATATGTCCCGCATCACTTGTATCATATTCAATTCCTTTCAGGACAACAAAATCTGTATGTTTTTTCCCTTTGATATGTTCCTTCCAGTATCGGTACCCCTTGTATGTGTTGTGATCTGTGATCAACATCCCGTCAAAACCTTTCTCTTTCAACAGGGTAATATATTCTTCCAGACTTACCTTACTATCCACAGAACCTTCTTTTACGTGACAATGCATATCAATCTTCATAAGCCTGCCTCCTTGTCTTACTATCTACTTTTATTATACCCTTTTTTCTGTAAAGTTCAATGATAGAACAAAAATATTAGAAAGATTAAAAAACTAAAAAATCAGGATAAACTGTTCTGTCTTTTCCCAATTTATCCTGATTCTTATTAATATTTTTATTGGTTGAATGTTATGTTCCTCACTCGCATCCTAATTGATCACAACTTCACTCTATCGCGCCATATGCTGATACTGTTCCGCAATATTCAACACATGATCGCCGATTCTTTCAAAGTCTGTCAACAGTTCCGAGAACAGAATTCCTGCCTCTGCATTGCAGGATCCTGACTTCATTCTCTCAATCTGTTTCTTAAGGTACATTTCTTCAAGATCATCGATCTTTTGCTCATTCCGCGCAGCCTTCTCAAGAAATTCCTTTCTGCTTCCATTGTGCATACTGATATCTGCCAACGCTTTCTCGCAAATTTTCTTCATCTGTCTTACTTCCTCCAAAGCTTCTTGTGACAGCTGGATTCCCCATTCGTTCAGATTCTTTGCATATCCTAAAATATTCATTGCATGATCTCCGATCCGCTCAATATTGCCTACAATAATATAGTAACTGCTCATACTCTTAGATCCTGCAACCGACTTTTCTCCGGACATCTGGCGAACAATGTATTTTGAAATTTCTGCATTCAGATAATCAATATACTCTTCTCTCTCTTTTAAAGAATCCCATGCTCCTAAATTTCCAGTCAAGACTGCATCGTAACTTTCCTCGATATTTTGAGCAACCATCCCGCGCATCCGATCCACTTCCTGCTCCAATTCTGCGAGTGCAAGAGCCTCATTTCCTACTGAATAGCTGTTTTCAAATACTTTGATATGTTTAAGTCCTCGTTCTTCTATTGTCTCTTCTTTTCCCTCTGGAAGGATCAATACTGCCAATTTTGCCATATAAGTTCCAACTGGAAGTAAGATCAGTGTTGTCACAATATTAAAGATTGTATGAACATTTGCAATCTGCGCTACCGTGTTGCCCGGCGAAAGTGCCTCCACCCATGACACAAACGGTGTCAGCATACTGATAAATGTAAATAAGATCGAACCAAAAATATTGAACATCAAATGGATCACGGTCGCGCGCTTTGCATTTGTCTTTGTACCGATAGATGCCAGAACTGCTGTAATACAAGTTCCGATATTCTGTCCAAATAATACATAAACAGCACTTGATAGCGGAATCACACCTGTCCCTGCCAATGCCTGTAAAATTCCTACCGAAGCAGAGGAAGACTGGATGACCGCCGTAAAGATTGCTCCTACTAAAATACCTACAACCGGATTACTTGCTTTTGTCATAAAGTTGACAAATGTCTCGGACTGCTGGAGCGGCTGCATTGCATCTCCCATCATTCCCATACCGATGAACAACACTCCAAGTCCGGCAAAAATCTCACTAATATGGCGTACTCGTTCATTCTTCACAAATGTAATCGCTGCGACACCTCCAAATGCGATCAGCGGTGCGATTGCTCCGATGTCAAGTGCGATCAGCTGTCCTGTGATCGTTGTACCGATATTTGCTCCCATGATCACCCAGACTGCCTGATTCAGTGTCATCAGCCCCGAATTGACAAATCCTACCACCATAACAGTTGTAGCAGATGAAGACTGAATCACGGCTGTGATCACAGCCCCAACTACAACACCTTTGATCCTATTGGATGTCAGCTTCTCCAAAATACTTTTCATCTTATTGCCCGCTGCCGTCTCGAGCCCGTTACTCATCATCTGCATTCCGTATAGAAACAGCGCCAAACCTCCAAGCAACATTAAAATATCTTCCATTCTCATTTCTTTTGTTTCCTCCGAATATATCTCATTTCTTTTCTCCAGACATTTCTAAAATGCCTGCAAATCTCTTTTCCTATCTATTCATCGGAATCCTGCTTTTTCCATCTCCCAAATGTATGATCTCCATCCGCGTCTGATGATACCAGACTTTTCTCTTCTGAACCCCTATAATATCGGGAATCACCCAGACACTGCACATGGACCATAAAAGAACTCCTGTGAGCCATTGTTGTAATGGTATATATTGTTGTAAAAAACTTCCTTCATTGCTTTTCTTCTGTTTCATATCTTTGGTACGGAGTACCGCCCGGTACAAGCTGACATCAAAGACTTCCTTCTGCTCCATCCACACACTCTGTACAAAAGACTGACCATGCTTTGCCGGATATGCCGACATGTTTCTGACACTTCTCGCCTCTACATTTATTTCCACAAAAAAAAGCAATGACAAAAAGAAAATTGTCAAAACAGCTTTTGTTCTTTTCTTCATGGCACTGCCTCCCTGTCACTGACTCTCTATGATTCTCTATGACTTCTGTAATTCAAGAGTATCATAATTAATTTCACACTGTCAATTACAAGTTAAATCGATGTAAAATTTTAGTAAATGTGTAGATTTGTCTTTATAAAATCTGCTGCAAATCATTCATTTTTTCTACTTGTTTCCAAAGATAACCTTTTGTCTCTTCATCCGGAAGTGTCAGATCCGGTATCATAACTACCCGGCAGCCTGCCCCATACGCCGATTTCACTCCATTAGGGGAATCTTCCACAGCCACACATGCTTCTGCTTTCACCCCGATCTGATCGCAAGCATACAGATAAATATCCGGCATTGGCTTCCCGTTCTCTACCATGTTGGCACAGACAATCCGGTCAAACATTTCTGTAATTCCAATTTCATCCAGATATGCTTCTGCCCGTTCTCGGTCCGTCGCAGTTGCCACTGCGAGTTTGTATCCTTTTTCCCTTAAATAGTTCAAAGTCTCTTTGACTCCCGGCTTGATCTCCACCCCATTCTTTGCCAAATGCTCCGCCATGATCTCTTTTCTTCTCTCCCTCACAGCAACGTAATCAAATGTCTCCCCATATATTCCTTTTAACCACGGCTCTGCAAATTTTCCCGAAAAACTGCGAATCATCAATGCATGCTCTCTCTTCATCGGCATTCCCAATTCTTCCGCTGCCTGACACCAATATTTCACAAGATATTTTTCCGTATTGATCAATACGCCATCCATATCAAATATAACTGCTTTTATCATCGTTCCTTCTCCTGCTCTCATTTTTACATAGTAAGAGTAGGTATCAATCATTTTGCTAATCAATACCTACTCTTACTTTGATTCTTCAATCATTCATTTTACCTCATTTTCTGAATACTGTGTAGTCTTAATCCTTCTTTTCTTCCGATAATGCGTCATACAAATCTTCTATTCATACAGCACACCATCCAAAAATCTGAATCTCAACTGATACATAGCTTCCGTTCTTTTGTGTCTGACTTTCTGATCTTCTTTCGGGTATACATCCAACTTTTTATCATTTGTCAGATTTTCTTACTCTTTCTGGTGGTCCGTACCTCCTTATCTTAGATTGTGCAAGCATCTTTGCTTCTACTATTATATAACTCCGTCCGTTAAAGTTATATCCGTTCCACATAAGAAATAAAAATAATGACAGGTCTTTCAATTTCCTTTCTGTTTCTTATTTATACTTGTTATGTTTATGACTATATAATAACATACTTTTCAGATTTGTCAATGCTTTTTTCAGATTTTTTGAACTTATTTTCTATTTTTTCTATTTTTATAGTTTTTATCTAATTGTTTTCTGTTAAAAAGGACATATCTGCTAAATCACTTTGCAGATACGTCCCACATTCTAAAAAGGAACTGCTCCTGTATCGATTCCATTGATCACGTAGTACACCGCATTTTCCTCTGGTTTTGCATAAAGTGTCATTGTCTTGATCTCACCGATCCGACGTCCAGATTTTGTCCACGCTTTTTTCACTGCCGCGATCATCTCTTTTTCTTCTACCTGTTTTCCCTTGTATTCTACTACTACAGAAGTCTTCATCTCCTTTTTCGGAGCTGCTTTTTTTACTACTTTCTTCTCTTCTGTCTTCTTTTCTTCCACGGCATCTTTTTTCTCTACTGTCTCAACTGCTTTTTCCTCTACTGTCTCTTCCTCTGTTGCCATCACAACTTCTTCTGCACTCTGTACTGCAGCTTCCGTTGCTTTTTTTGCAGTCGCTTTTCTCTGTTCTGTATTGTTCTTATTGTTCATTTTTCTTGCTGCTTTTCTTGCTACCATTTTGATTTCCTCCTAATACATATCTAGCGACATTTTTACAACAAAATTTATTATAGCACAGGTTTTTCCACTTGTCATCTATTCCTCAAATTCTACGAGAAGATAAAATCCTCTGTCATTTTGCTGAATTTCCCGGATAATCCCTTCTCTGGATTGAATCCTGGCATTGCTTCTGTAAATACCAGACATTGCCACCGCCGGCTCCACTACATAGCTGTACAGGCTTCCATTGACCCTCTCCGTCACTTTCACTTTCTGACCTTCTTCCACAAGTCCTTGCCGTTCCATCTTAAATTTTTCCTGTCTCATAACCACTTTTCCTTTCTGTTCTTGTCTAGCGTCAGATCAACCTCTTTCTCTCCCATTTTCCAGTCAGATATCTCGCAAAGGATATGATGTAGTTTGTCATCCATCCAAGCGGAACCGCATACCACACTGCCTGAACGCCCCAGAGCGGCGCACAAATAAAGGCAATACTCACACGGACTGCAAGATTGCAGAGATTAGCAAGTGTAAATACAACCACATCTCCTGCACCTCGCAGCACCCCATCCGTCAGCGCTTTCAGCCCAATACATACAAAGAAATATGCGATAAAAGACAGATACGAACTTCCTGTCTGAAATGCAAGAGAGCTTTCATTGCCTCCCACAAACATGGAAATAATCTGCTTTTTCAGCAGAAGTAATGTCACACAGATTACTACTGCAAATGCAAATACAATCCCGTGTGCCGTCCGATATCCTTTCTTTACATGATCGGTCTGTCCTGCGCCGATATTTTGGGCAGTAAAAGTAGAAATAGCATTTCCCATTGCAATCATCGGCACAATGCAGATGGACTCAATCCTCATCCCCGCAGAATATCCTGCCACAACGGATGATCCAAATCCATTCACAACTGACTGCACAAGTAACATTCCGATAGATACGATTGACTGCTGAATAATGGAAGGAATTGCTATTTTTACCATATTTCCAAGAATTTCCACGTCGTATTTTTTCGGAGTATCCTCCCCCTCATATTCTTTCAGTCTGCAGAGCAGGATCCAAAAGGAAAGCACCGAGGCAATTCCCTGGGCAAACACGGTTGCCACTGCCACTCCCGCGACTCCCTTCTGGAATACAATTACCGCCACAAGATCCAACGCAATGTTCAGTACTGTAGAAAACATCAACAAATACAGCGGGATATTTGATTTTCCCAGCGCATTGAAGATTGACGAAAGTACGTTGTACATAAATAAAAATGGAAGCCCCATAAAATAAATATTCAGATACAACACAGCATCTTCCAAAATGTTTGCCGGCGTCTTTAACGAAGACAAAATCGCCCTGTTCGCAAACAGTCCAAACCCTGCAAGTATCACACTGATTGCAAGAAATGTCAAAAGTGCGGTAGAAATTGCAGTCTGCATCTTCGTATATTCCTTCGCCCCGAGATATTGGGAAATAATGACTGAGGCTCCTACCCCGCCTCCAATGGCGATCATAATAAACACGGTCGTCAATGAGTACGAGGCGCCAACGGCTGCAAGTGCATCTTCCCCGACAAATCTGCCGACAATCACAGAGTCCGCCATATTGTAAAACTGCTGGAGCAGATTTCCCAGGATCATAGGCACCGCAAAAAATATCAGCGCTCTCCCAGGATGTTTTCCGAGCATATCAAACCTTTCCATCTGTTTTCTTTTTTTCTGTTCTGTTTCTTTCTGCATGTTTCCTCCTACACTACCAGTTCCGCCTGACTTCCCTGGTTTGTTTTATGAATATAAATTTTTTTATCAATGCGCTTTCTAAGTTCTTCCACATGGGAAATAATACCGATCAGGCACTTTCCTTTTGACATTTGATTCAAAGTGCGAATTGCCTGCTCCAGTGTATCCGCATCCAGAGAACCGAACCCTTCATCAATAAACATAGTTTCCAGCTTCACCCCTCCATTATGCTGCTGCACAATATCAGACAATCCCAACGCCATCGCCAGAGATGCTACAAATGACTCTCCGCCGGACAGTGTCCGCACATCTCGGTTTTTCGCAGTTCGGTAATCATAAACAAACAGATCCAACCCTCTGTTTCCCACAGTTTTTTCTCCGCGTTTCAACTCAAACTGCTGATGCATCATCATGGTCAGCCGCTTATTTGCCTGCGCAATGATCTGGTCAAAATATACCCCTTGAATGTACGTCTCAAATTTGTAATTTCCATTTGCCGCTGCATGGATCCGACGGATCTGGACAAACTCTGTCTCCGCCTGTCCCAGCTCTTTTTCCCGCTTTTCCAGTTTGCGGACACACTCCGCATTTTTATCGGACCGAAGTAAGTAAACCTCATACGCTTCGTGGAACTGTGCACAAGCTTCCTTCATAAAAGCTTCCTTCTCTGCTCTCTCCCCTTCCTGTTCTGTTCCGGATAAGATTTCCAACCGGAAGAGCTCTTTCTCCTGTTCCTCCAAGAGATTTTGCAGACGATCTCCTTCTTCTTTCGCTGCCCGAAGTTGTCCTTCTGTCTTATCCGCCAATTCTTTCGATGCCAAATACTGCTTCTGTGCAGCTTCGGTATCTCTTCGGATTTTCTCCAGCGTTTTGATACACACAGTAAGCTGGGACTCCAACTGCTCTTTCGCGGATGTCACCTGCTTTTCCATCACTTCCAGTGTACTTTTATCAGACAAATACTTTCCAAGCAGCCGCTCTCTGTCTTCCTGCAGCTGTTTTTGTCTCTCTTCCTGTCCCTTTTGCCTTGCTTCAATCATTTCCAGCTGTGCGTTCCATGCCTCTTGTTTTTCTTTTTGCTTCTCTAATTCCTCATGTTCCTTCGCTAACTCTTCTATCCGGTTTGTGATTTTTTCAGTAAGCTGCTCTAGATAATCCGCAATCTCTTCAAATCTTTTCGTCTCCCACGATGCTTTTGACAATTCACTCAAACGCTGTCTCAGATGATTTTTCTCGGTTTCCACAGCCGCCTCTGTTCTCTGAATCTGTTCTTGTGTATGATCGCAGGCTTCCTTTGCCCGCTCAAGTTCTTTCTGCGCCCGCTTCACTTCCTCCGCAGTCGGCACACCACTCACCTTTCCTGCCGGAGATGGATGAGAAATAGAACCACAAACAGGGCAAGGACTTCCATCTATCAATTCTGCTGCAAAAATTCCCGCCATATGCGCCCTGCTCTTCGTATCCAATTCATTGTACTTCTGATTTGCCTCATCTTTCCTGCAAAGTTCTCCTAGCAATCGTTTGCGAATTTTTCCTAACTCTGTCTCCTTCTTGTAGATTTCTTCCTGCATGTATCGAAGGCGTTTTAAAATTTCTTCCTGCGCCTTCCACTGCTCTCTGCGCTGTCTGTTTTGTTCCTGACGGATTGGAAGTGTTTCCCACAATTTCAACTGTTCTATAATCTTCTTCTTTTCTTCTGCCATCTTTTCCGCTGATAGTTTTTCCTGCCGGATCTGTGCTTCCTTGTTCTTCCAGTCTGCCTCGCTTTTTTTACAGTTGCTTCTAATCATTTCTAATTTTCCATGGATCTCCAGCTGCTTCTGAATCTGATCTTTCTCTGCGATCCATGGTGTCTGATCGATACCTGCCGCTTGCTGATAAGCTTCCTGTGCAGACTGTACCTGCACGGTCAGACGCTCCCTCTCTTGAAAAAACTTCTCACAGTCTTCTTGATTTCTCCTCTGGCGTTCTTTTTCTCTGTCATAATCCTGCAGTTTTGTCAGATGCTCTCTCATACGTTCTTCCGCAGCACGAAGTTTTTTTAATTCTGCTACATCAACGGCATTGACTACTTTCAGATCACGAATAATCTCGTCTAGCACTTCCAGTCTTCTTTCCTTCACATTCCTTTTTAAGCGCTCCCAACATTCTTCTGCCTCTGGCTGCTTCTTCTCGTAAGTTTCTTCCTCCGAAAGCCGTATTTCTCCTAATTGCTCCTCTGCCCCTTGTCGGAGGCTTTCGTATCTCCGTTTCCTATCAAGGTAAGTTGCAGAAATCTTTTCCTGAAGATCAAAGAAAATCTGTGTATTAAAAATAGTCCGGAAAATCTTTTCCCGCTCTTTTGTCTCTGCATGTAGCAATTTCAAAAAATCTCCCTGTGCAAGCATGGCAATTTGTCTGAACTGTTCTAGTGAGATTCCAAGCAATTCTCGTATCTTCCCAGGAAATAGGATAGTTCCTCCCTTTGTCTCCCCATCGATATCTTTTGCCGTCTTTAACCGAGTTCCATCCGGAAGTAGCATCTCCACCGTGGCAGCAGTCTTTGTCGCATATCCATCCCGAAAATATGCAGGAGAGCGCGTGATCGTATATTGCTCATTCTGGTGTTCAAATGTCAGGCTCACATACGTTTTGTTTTTCGCATCTGCATAATCACTTCGCAGCATCTCTGGCTTCCGCCTTTTATTTCCGCTGCTGGTCTCCCCATAAAGCGCATAGGAAATAGCATCAAAAATCGTTGTCTTCCCCGCACCGGTATCTCCCGTGATCAAAACAAGTCCGCTCGTCCCAAACTGCTCAAACGGAATCGTCGTCTCTTCCAGATAAGTTCCAAATGCATTCATCGTCAGTGTGATCGGTCTCATTATCAGCTCTCTCCTCCCTCTAAAAGTTCTCTCATCATCTGCTCCACAAGCGTCCGGTCTTCTTCCGCCAGCTTCTCCCCGCTTCGCTCTTCAAAAAACTCCGCAAACAACTCCATCGGCGAGCGGTCTGCAATCTGCTCTGCATTTTTGATCCCTTCTAAAGCGGCACGTGTCCTTCCTTCAAATTCTACTGTCAGCAGATTCGGATATTTCACTCGAAGTCTTGGTACTACATCCACTTGATCTTCCCCGTCAGTCAGTACTACCTTCACATACTCTTCGCACCCTTCTCCACCAAGAACCTCCTGCAATGATCCAGATACTGTACAAAGTCCATGGTGTGGATGGATTGCAAGTGTATCCACCACAATCTCTTTTCCTTGTTCGATTGTGAGCATTGTCACTGATTTTTCGCCCTCATTTTTATCAAATGAATACGGGAATAATGTCCCGCAGTACCGGATAGTCTCCCGTTTTACTTTTTGTGCCCGGTGAAGATGTCCAAGAGCCACATAGTCAAACAGATCAAATGCATCGGCACCGATATTGTCAAGCCCTCCAACCATCACAGTCTCCGACTCAGAAGAAACTGCCCCGGTAATAAACTGATGAGCGACAAGGATATTCACAGCCTCCGGGTTGATATCTACATGAGAAAGGACTGTTCGCACCGCCCGGTCATAACTGTCAATCTCTTCCTCCGGATAATACGGACGCACATCAAACGGCTTTATATAAGGAAGTAAATAAACAGAAACTTTCTGCCCATCCTTGTTGAGTTCTACCGGCTCCAGTTTCCCGTCAAAAATCCCCTTGATAAAAATATTTTCTTTCTGCAAAATCCGGCTTGCAAAATGAATCCGCTCAGACGAATCGTGATTTCCACTGATCAAAAAGACGGAAAGCCCCCGGTCAGCCAGTTCACTTAAAAAAGTGTCAAATACTTTTACCGCCTCTGCCGACGGCACTGCCTTATCATAGATATCTCCCGCGATCAGGATTCCATCCGGCATATGAAGATCCACAAGCGCAAGTACTTGTGCCAGGACAATTTTCTGTTCCTCCAGAAGATTGACCTCATGCAGAATTTTTCCGATATGTAAATCTGATATATGAAATAATTTCATCTTTTGCCACTCCATTTTCCTCATACTTATTACACATACTTATTATTTTGCCCATTCTATTATATTGGATTTTTCTTGCAGTTACAACTGTTGTCTGCACTTCTCCCTTACTGACTTCTCAAAATATTCTATTCTGATCAGATCACAACCGTCCCTATCTGCAACTGATTTATAATCTCTGCTTATTATTTCTCTTTAAAAATAATTATCCATTTCCCAGCATCCCCCTTTGCTTTCCTTTCTGAATCGTGCTAAACTTATTCTGTCAATGAAACATATTTCAAATTTACACATAGAAAAGGAGACGAACACATGGGAGGATTTTTTGGTGTTGCCGCAAAATCAAACTGTACGCTTGATTTATTCTACGGTGTTGACTACCACTCACATTTAGGAACACGACGGGGAGGAATGGCTACTTTTGGTCCAAGCGGTTTCAGCAGAGCCATTCACAATATCGAGAACTCACCATTCCGTACAAAATTTGAACGAGATGTAGAAGAATTACAGGGAAATTTAGGAATTGGCTGTATCTCTGATTTCGAACCGCAGCCGCTTCTAATCCAGTCTCATCTCGGAAGCTTCGCGATCACAACGGTCGGCAAAATTAATAATATGGACGAACTTTTAGACAAAGTGTATGCCCATGGACATACACATTTCCAGGAGATGAGCGGCGGACAGATCAACGCAACTGAATTGATCGCTTCCCTGATCTGTCAGAAAGATTCTCTTGTAGAAGGAATCCAGTATGTACAGGAAATCGTAGACGGCTCTATGACACTGCTTCTGATGACAAAAGACGGTTTGTATGCCGCAAGAGACAGACGCGGGCGTACTCCGCTTGTCGTAGGACATAAGAAAGATGCCTACTGTGTCTCCTTTGAAAGTTTCGCATATATCAATCTCGGCTACAGCGACTACAAAGAATTAGGACCTGCTGAGATCGTTTACATCACACCGGATAGTGTCGAGACTGTCAGTGAGCCAAAAGAAGATATGAAGATCTGTTCTTTCCTTTGGGTTTACTATGGATACCCGACCTCTTCCTACGAAGGCGTCAATGTAGAAGAAATGCGTTACAAATGCGGTGGAATGCTTGCAAAACGTGATGCGCTTGACGATGTCAGACCAGATGTTGTCGCAGGAGTTCCAGATTCCGGAATTGCCCATGCCATCGGCTATGCCAATGAATCCGGTATTCCATTTGCCCGTCCGTTTATCAAATATACACCGACTTGGCCGCGTTCTTTTATGCCGCAAAATCAAGAACAGCGAAATCTGATTGCCCGCATGAAACTGATCCCGGTACAGTCTCTGATCGAAGACAAGAGTCTCCTTCTGATCGATGACTCCATCGTGCGCGGAACTCAACTTCGTGAGACAACAGAATTTCTTTACAATAGTGGGGCAAAAGAAGTCCATGTACGTCCTGCCTGCCCGCCACTCTTATTCGGCTGTAAATATTTAAATTTCTCTCGCTCCAAATCCGAACTGGATCTGATCACAAGACGTGTGATCCAAGAGAAAGAAGGCGATGATGCACAGAAATATTTAAGCGAATATGCAGATCCAAACAGTCAGCGCTATGCCGACATGCTGGAAGCGATCCGCAAAGAACAAAACTTTACTACACTCCGCTATCACAGACTGGATGATCTGATTGCATCCATCGGGCTGTCTCCTTGTAAAGTATGTACTTACTGCTTTAACGGAGTAGAATAGTCACAGAAAATTTTAAAGAACAAAAGAATTTTCTTTCTATTTTCTTTTGGACTTGTTATAATGAAGAGCGTGCACAGATCTTCTGGCACGCTCTTAGTTTGTTCACAAAAATTTAGATAGATAAGGTGGTTAGATTATGAATAAAAAAGAAGTATCCGAAATCAAAAAGCAATTTACGCCGGACAACTGCGCGATCACCCGCATCTGTGGCTGCTATGTCGACGGCGAAAAAAATAAAAAAACACAATTAAAAGAAGCATTTCTCTCTCTTCCTGAAGAAGAAATCTTCAAATATTTTGAACTATTTCGCAAGACACTGTCCGGCACGATTGGAAAAAATCTGCTCAACATGGAATTCCCTCTCTCTGCGGAAAATGCGGGAGGAACTCAGGATTTTCTCCTGAAACTTCGTGCCAGCCAACTGACCGATGATGCGCTTCTGGATGCATTCTACGACCGGATCATCGAATCTTACGACTATGGCGAGAACTACCTGATCCTTGTCATTCACGCCGCCTATGACATTCCGGGAAAATCCAGTGACGGGAGCGAAATGTTCGATGCCTCCGATGAAGTATATGAATATCTGCTCTGCAGCATCTGTCCGGTAAAACTGTCTAAACCAGGGCTTAGTTACCATGCAGAAGATAACACCTTTGGTGAACGCGTCCGCGACTGGATCGTAGAAATGCCGGATGTGGGATTTCTGTTTCCTGCCTTTAATGACCGGAGCACCGACCTGCACAGCATTCTTTATTACGCCAAAAATGCCGAAGAACTCCGTGCTTCTCTTGTAGAAAATCTACTCGGTGCCATTCTTCCATTATCTGCCGGAGGACAGAAAGAAACTTTCCAGACACTGATCGAAGAAACACTCGGAGAAGAACGTGACTATGAAGTGGTCAAAAATATCCATGAGAACCTCTATGAAATGCTTGAAGAAAAGAAAGATTCCCCGGAACCGGTTACCCTTGACAAAACAGAAGTAAAAAAACTTTTTGCCCACAGTGGTGTGACCGAAGAACATTTGGAAGACTTTGACCGGAACTTTGAACAGGCAACTTCATCTTCCTCGTCCGAACAGCCATCTTTCCTTGCAACTAACATTGTCAATACAAGAAAGTTTGAGATACGCACCCCAGATGTTGTGATCAATGTCAACCCGGAACGTTCCGACCTGGTCGAAACAAGAATCATTGATGGGCGCCGCTGCATCGTGATTGGTATCGATGACCATGTGGAGATCAATGGAATTTCCGTTAAGGCAGTTGCCAAAAATCAAAATGAAATGTTTTAATAAATACTCATTTTACAAAGAAAAGTATTCTGATTAATTTTATCTATCTGCTTTTCAGAAAAAGACCAGCCAGAATCCGATTGACCTGACTGGTCTTTCATTGTTCAAAGTAGATTTTCTATTTTTTTCATCAAACAAAATTTCAAACTCTTTTAAGATTTTATATATACTTTTATTAAGATTTGTCTATTATCCTATTTTTCATACCCATTAAAATAAAGGAAAGAGAGAGCGGATCTAATGAATTTTGTAACAACAAGTCCATCCCCTGCAAAAATAGGACCTAATTTATTCGATGTCCTAAAAGAATTATTATTAATTAAACCTGTCTTTTTACTTGGTATCATTTTGGTTACGGTAACAATATTACTGTTGTTTCACAGAAACAAGTCAAAATGCACGAGAACTCTTGTTTTTTCCGTACTCATGTACTACTATTTATGCTTCATGTTTGTAAATATTGTAGGCATTCCCTCACTTCATGAATACACAAGACTTGCTCAATTAGGCGAATCTATCTTTCACCCCAATATAAATCTCATCCCTTTCAACGATGGATTCAGTTTCAGTTTTTTATTAAATATTTTGCTTTTTATCCCTCTTGGATTTTTATGCCCACTGATAAGCAAAACTTTTTTGAATAAGAAAAATATATGTTTGATCGGTTTTGGACTGTCATTTTTCATTGAAATCGCACAGTTATTCACCTTACACAGAGCTACGGATATCAATGATCTTTTTGCAAATGTCTTTGGAACAATAATCGGTTATTTTTTCCTTCAACTGACTACAAAACTACCAATAATAAAATCTCTTTGCAGCAATAGTCCTACCGAAAAATGCACAACATATCTTCCTGCCATTATAATCACTATCAGTTTTGTATTAAGTTTTCTAGCTTGAAACTCTCCATAGCGAAAGGAGGCTACATTATTTAAAAATGTAAATGCTCCAACAATCTCTAGCTGGAACTTTTCGGAGATTTTCTCCTTTACTTCTGCCGCAGTTTTTCCATCATCTTAGTATAATTTTTCCGTTCGTGCGGAAACATGCACTGGCTACAGTCTTTCACACCTTTTTCTGTGTATCTGAAATTCCCACCACACTCTGCTCCTTTTAAGTACAGCGGACAGAAACAAAACAGACAGTTAAAATTGTCCGGATCGTCTGTCTTATGACATGGGAAATACTCACATTGCTTATGGGAAAAAAATTTATAAAATTCTGACATAGTTTCTCCTTTTTCTTCTGTTTACCTGATTTATTTTCGTTATCTTCTCTCTTCACTCCACTCTAATATAATTCCTGTGTTCGCGTCAATCTCAAATTCGTATTCTCTCTGATCGTAGATGATATCCCCTTCGTATTTATACTGTCCATCATCATTGTCAAGTTCCATCCGAACATCAGACTCTGTCGCCCCCGGAACTCTTTCTAATGCCGTCTGCATTGCCTGTTCCTGGCTGACCGCCACATTTGCTCCTGCGCTTTGTGACTGATTATTTTGCGTATTATTCTGCTGTCCATTTTGTGCTTCCTGTGCAGATTCGTTCCCCTGCGTATCCTTATTTTGTGCTGCCGTATTGGAAGCGACATTTTCTGTATCAGCAGTTAAGATTGTCCCGTCTTCCGCTGCGATTTCATAATCGTATTCTGTTCCATTTGCATCGAATTGAATTTCATAGATCATTCTTCCGTCATCTCTATCCTTCGATGTTTTTAGTCTTGTCGCTTCCTCCTTCGTCACACCCGCATCTTGAAGTGCCGCTTCCAGTGCTGCATCTTTTCCAATGTCCTTTCCACCTGTGAACCCACATCCCGTGGTTGCTCCTAATACACTGATTGCTACGATTCCTGCTGCCATATATTTTTTCATCATATCTGTTTTCTCCTTTTCTTCTTTGTTTTTTCTTTCTTGTTTCTTACTTTGTATCTGAATCATACAGTAGAAACATTAAAAGAACATTAGAAAATACTTAAAAAGGAATATAAAATGTAAATCTGCTTCCTTCCCCTTCTCTGCTCTCAACAGACACTCTGCCACCATGCGCTTCGGCAATCCATTTTACCATAGAAAGTCCAAGCCCAGAATGGCTTCCATCTGTGCGCGAAGTGTCTGCACGGTAAAAGCGTTCCCAGATATGTTCCATGTCATGCACAGAAATCCCAATTCCATTATCTTCCACGATTCCGACTACATTTTCTTCCTTTACCTGCAAAGAAATTTTTACAATCCCACCTTCTCTTCCATAAAAAACAGCATTGGATACAAGATTGACAACCATCCGGATATAGAAACTTTCATCCACTTGTGCATAAATATCCGGAGTAATATCAGTTCTGACCGTAATTTCTTTTTCCTCTGCGATCATCTGCTGTTCTTCCGCAATGATCTGTGTCAGTTCACTGAGATTTACCCTCTCTTTATTCAGCTTCTGCCTTCCTTCATCTGCCCGGGATAACAAAAGCAGGCTGGAAATCAACCCCGCCATCTCTCTCGCCTTTTTTGCAATCAGCTCGATCTGCTCTCTCTGTCTGTCCGTCAATGTTTCCTCGGAAAGACATGCATCGCACTGTGCCAGCATTACACTCACCGGAGTGCGCAGTTCATGAGAAACATCGGAAGTAAACCGCTTTTCTCTTTGAAATACCATTTCCAGCTGTTCCAGCATCCCGTCAAAGGTCTGTGCCAAATGGTAGATTTCATCTTTACTTTCTTTTTGCTCCTCTGTCAGCCCTACTCGTTTGGACAGATCTGCATCCGATTGGATCTGCCGGACCGTGTCTGTCATTTTTTTTACCGGGAGCAATGCCCTTTTCGTAAACTGATAACCCAAAAATGCTGCTGCCAATGTGAAAAGCGGGAGCAAGATCACTGCAAACCGCATCGTAATCTGAAAGCTTTCTTCTGCATCATTGATGGACGCCATCCCCCTCACATAAACATTCTGCCCGTTTTCCAGCCGATACAACACATCATACAAATACCATTTCTGCTTATTCTCTTTGATCTCACGCATAGTTCCATCTTCAAGCCCATAGGCATTCTCGATTCCATACGGAACTTTTCCGTATAGAAAATACCCGCTTTCATCGTACAGAGACAGATAAATCCCCTTTTCTACAGAATAAAAATCATTGTCTACTTCCAGCCTGCCATCTTCTATTTCAATCTCCTCAACACTCTTTTGCACAGAGTTCTCCAGCTGATTTTTCACAGAAGCCAGCACTTTTCTGCCACTCATAGAGAATAAAATTCCAAGTGTGGTGCAGGTAAGCAAAAGCAGGAATGTTGTGTAGAACAATGTCAGTCTTGCTTTTAATGTCCATCGCTTCATAAATTAAATCCTTTCGTTTGCCATAGGTAATATGTTGTTTCTTGTTTTACAATCTTAACAATGTCGCAAACCCTATCCGTCGTATCATAACTTATTAAGAAATGCATGTGGTCTTTGTCTGTTTCCATAGCAATTATTTCGTAGCCACGAGTATTGGCTATATCAAAAATCTTTTGCTTAACATCGTCAGCAATAGAACCTTTTAGTAGTTGCTTACGATATTTAGTTACAAGAACTATATGTACTTTTAGGCTGTATTTTCGTCTGTTATGACGATGATATCTATTGTCCATAGTTACCTCTGATAATTATTGACTTTCACTATCTAATATTATATACTATATCTAGTGAAATATCAATGAAGGGAGTACATCTATGGAACAGATGACTATAACAGCAAAAGTTCAAATAGTCGCCACGGATACAGATAAAGTTTTGCTTGATGAAACTATGTCTGTTTATCGTGATGCCTGTAATTATGTTTCAGACTATGTATTCCAAACTCATGATTTAAAGCAGTTTTCACTTAATAAGGCTTTGTATTCTACTCTAAGAGAAAAATTTGGTCTTAAATCGCAAATGGCTCAGTCCGTTTTGAAAACAGTCATTGCAAGATATAGAACTATTCTCG
>NZ_SLZV01000022.1 GCF_004346095.1 Faecalimonas umbilicata
TGTGATTTATCACTGGAAATATAAAATGGATGAAATCAGTGAAGAGGAAGCGGCATCCGTTTGATATAGCAATTATTTAATATTCGTTATACTAGGTTACTTCCCCACGTTCTGGCATTATTCAAAGCATTTGTAAGGAATCCAGCAATCTTTCCTGGTAGCTGACTAATAAAGCTACATACATTCGAAAGTGTATCACTAGCAGCTTTTTTGCAATTGGAGACCATGTTAGTTCCCCATTGAATAGCTCTTTGTAATGTTTGTTCGAACAACTCGGCAGCCTTAGAAGGCAGGTCTTGCAGTCCAAGTATTACACCTTCAACCATGAAGTTTCCTTGTTCCTCCATGACTGTAGATGGCGAATGAATTCCGAAAAATCCCTTGATTTTATCCAGCAAACCCGTGCAAAGATTTCCTACGGTGGTCCACAGTCCATCAAGTGCTCCTGTGATTCCGCCAATAATTCCCTCTACGAGATTGATTCCAAGATCAACCCAGTCTATTCCCTTGAACCACTCTACAGCGGTTGTTCCTATGCTTTGAAGAAGAGTTGGAATGGATGTAACTAGCGACTGAATTCCATTAACGATAAAGTTAATGATATTTGCACCTAAGTTATGCCAATCAATTCCATGAAGGAAATCTCTTGCGGTTGTACCGATATTTTTTATCGCATCAGGTATAGCAGATGCAAGGCTTGTTATACCATCTTTTATGAATGTAATAATCTTAGAGCCGATACTCACCCAGTTAAATGCGAAAAATGCAGACACAATAGCCTGTATGATCTGCGGGATGTTTGCAATCAACGTAGGGATTGCTTCAATCAGCCCCATTGCCAGTTTTGCAAGTAACTCTATTCCGCATCCAAGTAATTTAGGTGCATTGTCGTTAATGATTCCGGCAAGGTTTGTGATAATGGTCGGCACTGTTTCAATAAATACCGGTATATTATCAATCAACGAGTCAGCTAATGCCATAATAAGATCAAGCCCGGCATCTACTAACTGACCGACATTTTCTCTTAAAGTACCAGAAAAATTCATCAGAGCTTCCATTGCTACAGGTATCAAATTAGGAAGATTTTCTCTGATTCCATTCGCTAAATTTCCTAGCAAATCTATTCCGGCCTGGAATATAGCTGGCACTTGCTGTGCTATCCCTTGTACAAGGGCAAACACAATTTTAACTCCGGACTCTAGTAATGTTGGTGCACTAGATATGATTGCTTCTGCTAATTTTGAAACGCAATCTATTCCGGCCTGTACAATCATAGGGGCGTTTTGAGCGAGCCCTTCTACGATTTGTGTTGCTATGGTAATCGCAGCAGACCAAATTTCTGCCGTGCATGACAAAAAACCAATAGCGAGTGATGTTATAAGTTCAACACCAGCTTCTGAAAATTCGGATGCATGCGCTCTAATTCCATCAATAAATGATGTCACTAGATTTGTAGCTGATTCGACTAGCTTTGGTGCAGACTCCATAGCCATTTGGGACAGCTTAGCAAGGTTCTCTCCAAAACTCTGAACTAACCCCTCAAATCCATTTTCTGTGAAAGACGTATTCATTTCGTCAATCATTTCTGTGACTGTCTTAACCACATCTTTCGCAGGCTCTTGTACGTGCTCATAGAAGGTAAGCCCTAATGTTTCCAACGCTCCCCCGGCTTGTTCGATAGCACCAGGAAGGTTGTCCATCATTGTTTCAGCCATTCTCTGTGCAGCTCCATCTGAATTGTAGATAGATTCTGTGAGCTTCTCAAAATCTTCATCAGATGCACCAACGATAGCTAGGAGTCCAGACATAGCTTCCTGTCCACCGATAGCTGCAGCCATTTGAGCTTTCTGTTCCTGAGTTAGACCATTGAAGCCTTTTCTCAGATCTCGCATGATGCTGTTCAAGTCTTTCATGCTTCCATCACTGTTTGTAATGGATATTCCAAGTTCGTCCATAGCCGCCTGAACTTCTTTTGTAGGCTTGGCCATCCTTGTCATAATAGCCCTTAGTGATGTTCCAGCTTGTCCTGCTTTAATACCACTATTGGCCATAAGTCCAATAGCTGTAGCGCAATCCTCAGCTGAAAATCCTAACGCACCAGCAACAGGGGCAACATATTTGAATGTTTCTCCCATCATGGCAACGTTAGTATTTGCATTACTAGAAGCTGCGGCTAATACATCGGCAAACCTTCCGGAATCCGAAGCTGACATTCCAAACGCTGTTAATGCATCTGTTACAATATCGGATGTCGTAGCCAAATTCTCCCCAGATGCTGCGGCAAGGTTCATAATACCTTCTATACCGTCTAGCATATCAGCCGTCTTCCATCCGGCCATAGCCATGTATTGGAACGCTTCGGCACTCTCGCCGGCAGAGAATTTTGTTTTTGCGCCCATTTCTTTTGCTTTTTCTGTGAGCTTCGCCATCTCTTCTCCGGACGCATTGGAGATAGCTTTCACTTTGCTCATGCCGGATTCGAAATCCGCTCCGACTTTAATAGCTGCTGTTCCAAGACCGACTATCGCTGTACCAGCACCAGCTATAATCGCCCCTGTTGCTTTCAATCCTTTTCCAGCTATGCTACTGATTTTAGATATCCCACTTTGGAACCCTTCAGTAACAATGGACGTATCAAATTTTAATGTTCCATCATAGCCCAATTATTTTTTCACCTCTTTTCGGGGCAAAAATTGATTATCGGCACATGATGGCTCTACTTAATCTGTTGTCCTTTTTTTATTTTTATTTCAATAACATTTTTACATTTGCGCCCTTTACACAGAACGTATACACCACTACATTCGGCATCTTCCGTGAACGATATCGGCATCCGATATCCGCAAATAGGGCATGTTACTCTTTTCTCTTCTTTCATAAAACTCCCGCTATAGCAATCCTTCCAAATCTCCATCGCCCATAAGCGCTTGTGTGATTCTGTCGTATTTATCTTGTTCTGCCTCAGACATAGGGAGGGCGTGTATTCTTTTCATTTTTTCGTAGAACGAACGTTGTTCAGGAGACATAGTGCTCGTTATGGTTACACTCCGATAGCCCATTATCTTTTTAAATTCGCACTCATCACTTAACGATGTGAGCAAGGCTCTGAATTTCCACCAGTGCAAGTCCTCTATGTCTTGTAGGTCAATACCGTATTCCGACACGAACGCAGCATATATATACCGGTCATCATGCTCAAAGGAATACACGAGCTTTTCTTCTTCTGTGTTATCTTCATCAGCTTCAGACTTTCTTTTCTTTGTTTTATCTTGGTTACCGCACCTATAAAACCAAATTAGTTTCTCAACAGCTTCGTCTAAATATTCCGGATCCGGTGTCTGCGGATAGTATAGGTTTATTGCTTCCAGTATTTTATCTTCGTCAGATATGGTATTGTCCTGCATCATAAGCTCAAATAAAACGGAGATGCGAAAATCCGTATTTATTGGATATTCCACACCTCCGATTTCTACTGTTTCAGGAAGCAAATCAAGTAAAATATTCATTAACAATGGTATGCGGTAACCTTGTTATGCTTCTTTTTATTTTTCGCTCTTCTTTCAGCCCTATTCTGGACTCTATCAGGAGTATATTTGTTCATGATTTCTCTTGTTTTTTCATTCTCTTTCTTAGCTAAATCGGATGCGATTCCGAAAGCTTCTAAGCAATCTCCTAAGTTGTTCTTTTCACCGAACAGCTTTTCTGCTGTGCCTTCACCAAATGTTGTGTCGAAAAATCTTTTTACGTGTCCGCACTGGATTCTCATTTGGTCGGCTACGCTTTTCCCTTCGTACTGTGTAGGCTCTTTCACATCATCAACAATTTTGTTGATATTTTTATCATATTCTTCCATCACATCTGCATCAAGAAGATCTAATTCAAGTTCCACTCCGTTAAATTCCATTTTACTCATCTTTTTTACCTCCACTATTTTTCGTTATTTTTCTTTTTTAAACCGGTGACTGAACAGCTACCTCAAATTTTTTGGCTTTGATGTCGAAAGTACCATCCACAGGGTCGCCAACAGCATTAAGATTTCCACTCAACTCCTGCTTTTTCTCACCAGACATGGATGACACCTCAGCCGATACTGTAAACTTTCTAGCTGCATATTTGTCAGCTTCCTTCTTGTTCCAAAGTTCTACACGAACATATTCGAACTCAGCATCCTCTCCTGTGAGGTGATCTCGCCCTACTGTGTAGAGTGCGTTAACAGCCTCTTCATCAGGAATCAAATGCGTAGTGAATGGGAACACTGATTTGTACGATACAACACTAGAAGACTCGCTCGCTTCGTTGATGTACTTCGCAGATTCCGACTCTGCGCCAAACTCTTCGTCTAATGTGGTGAATCCATATCCCATAAGCGCCCATTTCGCTTCACTCGTAGTTGCTACATTGAGATAATCAGCAATTTCATGTCTTTGAATTGCACCTTTTTTTGTCGCCATTTGTTATACCTCCTTAAAATAAATAAGACGCAATGGCAATTGATACCTTGCGTACTTTGTTGTAATGTCAAATATATATCCAGGGGAAAGCACTTCCAACTCATTAGCATGCATCCCTTCTGGAAGTTTTGGCAGATTTCCATTTCTATTTTGTTCTTCAATCCACTCAGCAAACTGCTCATAGAACGTACTGTTCTGTATGTTTTGAATCCTATCCATATCGTAGTATTCTCTAGAGCCAAAGCTGAATTGATATTGTCGAATAGAACTTCCGTCTATATAAGTTTGAATAATCGGGTCAAAGGATCCGGTTTCGATAACATATTCAATACCGTTGGTTCCGAGAGCATCTACTCTGAATACTCCATCTTTAAGCAATGGACATTTCATAAAATAGTCGGTTACCGCCTGTATAACAGATTCAGGTTGCATATTTCTCACTCCTTAAATCTTTTTTGCTCCATTTAGGATATCTTTCTTTTCTTCGGTTTTCATACGTTCAAACCATTTTGCCCCTCTATTTCCGTCATACGGTCTCGATTCTGCAGTACCGTAATATTGATAGGCTGAATACGGAGCAATATACTTTACTTCTCCACTTCCTATCTCGGTCCCTAGTTTTCCTGATTTATCGAGCATACCGGTTTGGAACGGAACTCTTGGGCTGCATCTTCTAAGGACCTCGGAATCAACAAACTTTTGCTTCCGGTCAAAACTTTCGTTTCTGCTTCTAGAAAAGTTAGGATTCCATTCAAGCTTTGCTTTTCCATTATCCGTTTGGAAAACAGCACCTCTCGGTGTGGTGATTTTTGCCCTACTCATTTAGGCACCTCCTATTCTCCAATGTTTGGAACGATTAGATCCTCTTTGTGTGTTATCTGCATACTCTACTATCGTAAAGAAATCTTCATCCTCGCTCCTCAACCGATTCAGTTCTTCTGGGAGTAGTTCTGTTATCTTTCCATACCGGAAGCTGAACGGGTCGAACAACCAATTGTCAGCTTGTACAATATGTCGCCTTAACACATAAGCGTTTTTTTGGATTGTCCAGTATTTTCCCAGATCATCGGCTGAAACTCTTTTAAATTCTTCTTCCGGAAGATATATCTTTCCACCTTCAATCGTGGCATTAAAAGGAATTCTAATTACTACCCTAGCACTACCTTCTCTTTGCATCTCGGCCTGGCTCATAGACCGCACATCATACCAGCAAGCTCCGGATATCATAGTCGGAACAAACTTTTCTCTTCTGTCGGCCCCAACTACTTTGTTGATTATTGTGATATCTGCGTTATCAATCATATTTCTCAGACCAACCTTTGTACATGAGCCCTGTACCGCTTAACCACATTTTCGCTTTTGCTAAAAGCTCTTTCTTGTAATCATCTTCCTTTGTAGCAGCAACGTATGTAACGCTGTAGCCGTCATTAGATTCAGAAGATACTGTGTTGCTCTTCTCCTCTTCTCTTCTATTAACTACCTCAGCCATATCGCAGATAGCATTTTTTACGCATACTGGTATTTCTTCCAGTTTTCTCACTCGCCCAAAAGTTATTGCATGAAGATAAGCTTCTGCCTGTCGTTCTGCAGTTTCAAAGTTTGTAGCCGTCAACTTGTCACCGTGATATGAGCTTTTATAGTAATTGAAATCCACATACGGACTTCTTTTGTCTTCTATGAACACGTTGCCACCTCCACTATGATAATTATATTATTCCGCAGACGGCTCTTCCGTTTTATCTGCCTTTAGGCTCTTAGAAGCTTTCTGCGCTCTTACCGGCTTTTCAGAATCTTCCTTCCCACCGATTTTTTTGCATGTATATCCCATGAATTCATAATCACGCTTCTTTGATTCCGGGATTCTACAGGTCATGCCATCTTTCTCAGCAATATACATGGTTTACCTCCTATTCTGCATCAGCTGTTGCTGTTGCGGTGGTTTTCCCTCTTGATTTCTTAGCATTTTTAAGCTGCTCTTTCAACTCAGCATTTTCTTCTTTGAGCTGTGCGATCTTTGCATCGGCATTTTCGCCGTACTCCTTCGCTTCTTTCAACTCCTTATTAAGCTCCTCGATTTTCTTTTTGGCATCCTGTACAGATGTTACTGTCGCTTCACAGATAACATCTCCATTCTTGTCGGTTACTGTGTAGCCCATTTCAGAATATTCGAGTGCTTTTTCCTCAGCAATCGCAATAATTCTATTCTTTTTCTGTGCGAAATAACTCATTCTTATCTCTCCTTTCATAATTCTGCCCCGCACTTAAAGCAGGGCAGTGATTTTATTTTTAGGCCTGTACAGCCATCTGAATAGCTTTCACTTTGTTTTTCAAAACGAAAACATCTTCGTGAGATTCCTCGTAGTAAACATATTTACCTTCTGACAACGCAGATGGTGGGTCCAGCTTCGCAAACTCATAAGATACAGGTGTGATTACCGCAAGTGGGTTAATCAAGCACATATGAATCTGTTTAGCAGATCCGCCAGCTTTCCATCCAGAAGTGAACTCGTACACTGTTTTCATCAATTCAGATGGTACTTCTACGATTTCCACTTCATCAAGGGATGTAATAGCTCTAGAAAGCTGGTTCTGTTTTCCTACATCCAATGTTCTGTAAATGCCCTGTGCATTTTTAATCAATGTGTTTGTTGCTGGTGTTACATAGAGTACAAGCCCCATTTTAGGAACTCTTCCCTCGGCCATCTTTTCAAGCATCTTGTCATAAATGGACAGGATATTTTCAGCTGTTAAAGCTGTAGTATCTGCGGACTCGCCAGCTGTTGTCCAGTCAGAGTAGATCTTGGAGATTGTATAAGCATCCATCTCAGGGAATTTCTGTTCCTCATTGAATACTCTTGTGATATTAGCAATAGTTGCTACCTGGTTTGTCTCCTGTACATCTCTTGGGTGTACCAATGTAGACCACTTTCTCTCATTTTCAAGAGTTAATGGAGTCCAAGAGTTGTTGTAGTTTCTAGATGCAGTTGCGATTGTATCTCTTGTTGCATCTACTCGTCCTGTAACGGAAATTGTTGGGATTTCAATTGTTTTCCCATTCAACCATCTGTATCTACCGTTGTTTGGTGTGTTGTACAATGCCCCAAAGTAAAGCACGTACGGGAAATTCTGCTCTAATTCTCTCTGATATTCTTTTGCATAGTTTAATGCTGCCATTTCTATATCCTCCTAATTATTCGTGTTTTCTTACTCCGGAAAAGCCGAAGTTAAATGTTGAGCTTTTTGGCTCCTGTGTCTGTGAGTTAGTTCCAGCTGAAAAATATGGTGCTCCA
Source organism: Faecalimonas umbilicata (assembly GCF_004346095.1). Lineage (GTDB taxonomy): Bacteria > Bacillota > Clostridia > Lachnospirales > Lachnospiraceae > Faecalimonas > Faecalimonas umbilicata. Next base: position 7,742 of record NZ_SLZV01000022.1, read on the forward strand.
ACGTTTGGTTCTGTACCAGTACCGCCTTCATTCCCTGTAGGATTTGGTTCTTCTACAACAAACGCATCTTTATAATCAGGGTTTTCTCTCAACTCTTTCATTACATCGTCTGCACCTAAGAATTTTCCATCTTCCAGCTTTAACTCTTTTTCCTCTAAAGCTCTTCTGACATAATCCCTGTACATAGCACCGGATTTAAGCCCTACGGTATCAAGATAACGATCCATCTGGTGTTCTCTCTCCTGCTTTATCAGCTTATCATTGAGCTTCTGAGTTTCTGAATTGTACTTCTGCTCCCAGTCGGCTGCTTTCTGTTTAATACCATCAATATCCATATCTTTGTAAGACTGAATCTCATCATTCGCATCTGTGAGCTGCTGTTTCACTCCGTCCAATTCTGTAATTTTGGCATCCAGCTTTTCTTTTGCCACATAACCGCCAGCTTTCAAATCTACAACCTGAATTTTCTTATCTGCATCAATCGCAGCTTCCAATTCTGCATATGTCATAGCCTTTGGTTCTTCTCCGTCTTTCTGATTGCCAAATAATTTCTTTAAAAATTCGTAAGCCATTTTGCCTACCTCCTTTATTTTCTTCGCTGATTTCGTTTATACTCCGGTTCACTCCGGCTCTGCTATCGTGCATTTATATCCCGGCACGCTAGGGAAGGAATAGTTTAAACGTCATACTCAGGACAAAATGCAACAGGTGGTCTTTTCCAAAACAGAAAGAACCACCTGCGTATAAATCATTGTTTTGTTGCTACCGTATAAGCCTCTGATAGCCTCTGGGTGCCATTTTAAAGGTTTATAGGTAGAAATTATTGCCTAAAGGATAAAATCCCTTAAATCAGCTTCCCTTCTAACCCTCAGGGTGGGAGATGCAGGATCACCTCCTCTCACTTTCTCCTGCCCTTCTTGTTACTATTACCTTTACAACTCACATTCTCCACCTCCCTTCCGTCTATGTGCTGATATGTTCTGCAAAAAACATCTGAATTGCACGATACAATATCTCCTGTTGGTTCTTGAATGATAAAATCTCCAATTCTTGCCCTGTTCCATCCTCCAACTTTCTTTATGCTGCACCCATATACATTGACAGTGCCATCTACGATAGACCTGTCGATAAATATATCTTCTCTTTTAACTGCATCAGAGAACCATTCCGGTGCATACACTTCTGAATCTTTCGTAAACTGGAAAGCATCGACTTCTATTGGCTTCTGACGATATTTCATAGCAGTTACTCCGCAAAAACCCAATCTTCTGCAAGCATATCTGCCTGAGATGCCAGCCATCCCATCTGAACACCGGAAGTTCCGACAAATGCGATTGCTTTGTTTCCAATGGCCTCATGATTGCAATTTACAACTTTTCCTTCAAATGTGTAAGAAATTCCAGTTGCAAGCTGAATGTACTGCTTCTTTCCATTCCACCCTTTACGTGCAACTTTCATTCCACGCTTCAAATATTTGATTGCTTCTGCAAATGAAAACAGAGCCTCGCCACCAAGTTCCGGACAATTCTCTTCGTCTGCAATAACCCAATCTCCAGAGCAAATATTATCAAATGTATATTCTGGTCGATCTGTCTGGCGGATATCCAGTTCTTCTCCATCTTTCGTATGCATCATGATAGTTTTCTTGTCATTATCCCAATACCAGTAGCCGCCCCAGGAAGGAAGTTTTACTTTTGCTCCTTCTTTCATTAACTCATATGCTTCTGGAAACATCATTCCTGGCTCTCCTCCAACGCAAAAGGCAACATCTTCGATGTAAATATCTTTACAGTTGCAGTGAACCAAATCGTCATTGTAAGTTCTGTCAATGTAGTTCATCTTTTCCTCAATATTTGGATTTATAATTGTTTCCTGCTCTCCAGTCGGCATATGGATAATCAAGACAATCCCTGTAATCTCTTCTCCACATTTTTTAGCATCTTCATATCTTTCCATAAGTTCTGTTTTCTTCATAAGATTTTTCCTCCTACTTCTTCGCTTTTCTATTCGCCCATACCGCTTTCATACTGGTAGAACGTCCATAATTGACAATATTTCCATTCTGATCCTTTACCGCATATACCTGTGTTCTTGATGTATCAAGCCGATGTCCGGTTTCAGAACAGAAATCCTTTAATTTTTTCTCTTTATTTTTCAGCTTTACGGATTCTTTCTGAAATTCTTCTTTCAAAAAATTCTCCGTTTCTGCATCAGTTGCACTTTTCATTGCAGAATCATAGGCGGCAAGAACTCTCTTAATTTCCCTGATCTGCCTTTCTTGTCTGCGCATAATCTGGCTACATTCATATTCCGTCAGCCAATCTCCATTAAATTTATACTTCGCTTCTGTATATCCGTTCAGCATTTCTTGCGTATATGCTGGTTTTGATATTCCCGGCCAGAATGGAAAAAAACTATGTCTGCAATTTGCTCCACATAGCCCCGTTACTGTCCCATATCCAGTTGCTTCGTAAAAGTTCCTGTATCCATTCCCTTCTCCTTCAATCTTGAATACCTGTCCTTGCCAAACAGTATGTTCCAATCTTGCACCAGGATGCGCCGTGGTTTCATAATATTCAGCTCCCATATCTGAGGCATACATTTCTGTAAGCACAGCTGCTGTCTGATTGATTCCTGTAAGTAGTGCCATCCTCATGGCAGATTCTAAAGACATCTGAGAGCCGGAACTGTATAGGACTTTACTTCCCATCATAGCAGCGCTTCTGATTGCCTGCTTCAATGCTTCCTGATAAGAAAAAGCACCGCTCTGTACTTTGAGCAATGCTTCATTAAGTGACTGGATATAAAGTTCTTGACTTTTTGCTGCTGTTGTCAGTGTAAGATTGTTCACGTCTCCTGATGTTTTCTTGGCATTTGCAAGAAGTAATTCCTGCATTCTCTGTGATAAATTCACTTCAGAGATGACCCCTGCATCCAGCAAAGGTTTCCCATCATTTCGTATACTGGTAATCCCTGCATCCTTAAACATTTCAAGTATCTCTTTATCAGAGAACCCAGAAAACTTGCCAACTTCTTTTACAATATCATTTAGCAACTTTCCGGATTCCTGTGCTTGCTTAATCTGCCATTTGGCTGTATCTGTAACTTTTCCTGCCTTTACCATTCTTCTTGCAATATCCCTTACAATCTGCTCATTGAGGTTGTCTACCATGCCGAGATACCCATTTGAGAATGCGGTGAGATATTCAGGTGTCAGCATGGCTACACCTCCTTGATTGTTTCTGTCATTGTATTTTAGCCTTATCCTCTTTTCCGCCATTACTAAAACCGGTATTTCTTGCATTAGATAAAATAGTAACATCCAGTTCTAGGAGTAAGTTCGCAACATTTTCTGTTTCCTTTTGTGCAAGACTGTAGGACTTTACACTTTCAAGCGGCTTCCCATCCAGGCAAACACCTAGTTCATTAATTTCCACTTTATGCATTATATCTGTTCCTCCCTCCTACTCTTCTTCTGGAAATTCATCTGGAAGAACTTCTGGCATATAGTCTTTTGCTTCTTCCTCCGTGCAGCCAAAATACCAGGCAATAAATTTTTCTGGTTTCAACTTACCTGCTACAACCATAGTCCATCTTCTCTGATACTCTTTGTCAGTATCTTCCAATACACTATCGCCCCAGGTGCAGTTCACCTCTACAGCCCCAGTAGGAGCCATATTATACAGGCTGTTCAACACTACCATAGAATCAATGAGATGCCGGAATCCTTTCTCCCATGCTTTCTGTAATCGGCTCACCGTCCGGTAAGAGCGTTGCTTTGATGTGCGGATCTCCTCTGCTGTTTTCTCCAGTTCATTCGGATCAGAGATTGTACCATACGCAAACCCTACATTCCATTCAATTCTTTTCAGGAACTTATTTAGCCCATTGAACATTGGATCATCTCGAATATCTGGATTATAAATATCAAATACTGTTTTATCCTTTGCTTCATCAAACGACCTGTACAGTCTTTCATGCCCTTCCGGAAGAATTGGTTTACCTTTCTTGTCTGTTTTTAAGAATTCCTCTGACAGATGAACCGCTGCTTCTTTTGCATCGTATTCCCATACAATCTGCCCCATCATTCTATCCGCTTCATGGATAAGTTCCACAGCCTTAGAGTAGACAGATACTCCAAGCGGAGAGCTATTATCAATGTTATTGCTCTTTGCTGTTTTAATATAGACAAAAAGCGGCTTCTCCACATTGTTGATTGTTACTGGTGTTTCTGAAAGTCCAGCCCATTCCTCAACCTCTGCTAAAGGAACTTCTTCATCAAAAGGATAATTTATAATCGGTTCTTCGCTGTCATTGTAGGAAGAAATTTTCTCAGAACGGTATGCCCGATTCACAATGGTAATGCTGTTCCCAGTAAATTCATGGTATTCCAATCTCGTATACAGGAAATCTCCCATGCGCTTATGCTGTAAAAAAACAGCAGACATAATCTCACCCTTGCTGTTATAAGCTGTCGGGTAGAAATGATCTGCTTCTACAAAATCTATTTCTATTTTTTCTGGCAAGCCTGTTGGTCCAACCGATACATAGGGTTTCATCACAATCCCGCCTTTTGCACAATAGCGTTCTACATGAATATCCAAATCTGTCAACTCTCTTTCCAACTGAGTGTTGATAAAGTCTGCCAGCTGGCTTCCGGTTGTGGACAATTCAAATTCTGTTAATACCAATCGGGACATCTCTTCTGCGATTGTAGCCGGAAGGTTTGTGCAGAGGGTTCCATCCTTGCCTTCCCATGGTGGATGATTTTCATACATATCTTTCCAAAGCTGAATTGCATTATCCATAACACCGGATATAGCAATCTGCACTTTTAATTCTTTTTCAATGCTGTTTCTCGGCAGCAATTTTCTCACCCACTTTCGTATAAAATTTTTGATGCCAAATCTCACATTCTCACCTACCCTGCCTGTGTTTTGATATATTTCTTAATATCTCGTTCATAGCTGTATTCAAACCCGTCCAGTGTATCAATATCCGATGTGCCATCGTCCAAACGTTCCAGTTCTACAGTGTTTGGTTTCCACACTGCCATACTAAGAGCGTCCTCAAGCGTTTCACACATTTCTGTATATGCAAACCTGCCCTGTGCTACTAGAGAAGTAAAGCAGAAAATACGGTCATTGATACGATCTTTCTTTGCATTTCCGACTTTTATATCTCCCATTTCAGCCTTTGCCATAGCTTTTCTTAATCCACGAATGAGAACCTGTTCGGCAGAATCACAATAAATCTTACTGATACTTCCGAACAAAGAAATAACCTTCTTCACAAAGGCTATAAATACTTTTGCCAAAGCATCCGGATCAAGCTCCTCTTTATGCAATTCCGACAGTAAAGCAACCAGCTTCCCATATCCAACCGTAGGTGCTGATGCTACAAAAGAATGACCGGATCCGTTACCTCCAAAGTCAACCCCTATCGTTATGCCAAGAAGTTCTCCCTTCTTCATCATTTCCTGTGCTTCTGCAATGCTTATTTTCATCGGATTATTTTCCATCGCTGCCAAGGAAGCAAATTGTGTATACACAAGACCTTCTGCAATACTTCTCTTTCCAAGAATATCTCTGACATACCAAATGCTGTTTTCATCATACTGACTTACAATCTCCTCAAGTCGTTCCCTCGTGATATTGGCATTATCAAAGATAGTGAAGTGCGCATAATTATATCCGCCCTTCAAAGTTCCTTCTTTTGCCTTCCGTTCATATACATCAAGATAATTTTCATAAATCGGTGCTTTCGGATGTTCCGGGTTCATATCCCAGAAGATTTTTCTATTCTTCGCTGCAAGCTGTCGGTTAAACGCCTCTTTAATTGTATTGTCATGATGTAAGTTTATCTCCGTAGCAATCCACATACCGTAGGAGTTACCACGAATCTTTTTAAAGCTGTCAGATGAAGATGCTCCTGCAAAAATCACAATTTTTTGCTTGAAATTCGTAGATGGTCCGCTAATCAACAGAGCTTCCATGTCTTTGTATTTTCCCCATCTGCACTGTCCTCTGAATATCCATTCCAGACCAAATCCATTCGCATCTCCAATATTCAACTTTGCATTACCCATCGTGGAACCAGTTGCTAAATGAATTTTATCCGGTGTTGTTTTCAGTTCCTGAGCAAAGGCGAATACATTATCTACAGTTTTTCCGGAACGAACAGCTCCTTCCAAAATATTGAATGTACAGTCCCGGCATCTGCGAATATATTCCTTATGTCCTTCACCGAAATTAAACAGAATTGTTTTCTTCCTGTTGAGGTCGGATTTTTTAATCTTTACTATCATAAATTTCCGCCTCCACTTCGTCCATGTCTTCAATCTCATATACAATAGATTTGTCTATGAAGTTCTCAGGATTTCGCTTATACTGTGCAGATTTTCTGTTATTCAGCCAATACATCTGTGCCAACACGTCAGGAGGGCACTCTTTCTCAACCACCCGTACTTTTGCTGGTTTCCTATTGCCATTAGAATCCATTTCCATTACAGTTTCTTTTTCTGTGTATTTGTATCCAATAGCACGTTCATACAGCTTTTTTTCCACTTTGGCATCTGCCTGATCCTTGCCAGACATCAATGCCACCATAAAGCTATCATGGTCCTTCTTCCATCTATTCAGTGTCCTGACCGATATTCCGAAGGCTTCAGCTATTTCTACATCGGTAGCACCTTTTATGGCTAAGGACCAAGCCCAGTCATCGTGGTATGCCTGGTTATATTTCAACGGTGCTGCCATGTTTTATGCCTACTTGCCAGCCAGATATTCCGCAGCCAGGTATTCAATGGCTTGCCACTTATTTTTCGTTCCAATTACGCCTTCGTCTGCCATTTTCTTAACCGCCTCCTGTATAACCTCTGCCGCCTCTGCTGGAACTGCACTACTTCCGAAGATACTTGTCAACTGCACCCATTCGCTGTCCTCTGTATATCCAATATCTTCAAACATCTGCTCTGTGCATTTAATCATTGCATGAATAGCTGCACCGGTATTCTTTACGTTTGCGAATTGCTGATATTTTGTAAGCGTTTCAAGGAAAGGCTTGTACTGCTCAATATCAGCAACCCCAAGAAAGTCCGGTTTTGTATTTTCCAATGCATCTATGAGCTTCTGCAAATCAGCTATCTGATGTGGCAAGAAGGTAAACGTCAAATTTTTCCAATCAAAACTGACTGTCGGTGAAAGATATTTTTCCAGTTCTGCTTCTGGTTCTTCCAGAATATCCTTTCCCGCATAACTTTCTATCATATCATCTACATCTTCCAGCATTTTTGCCAGTTCTTTTAACGTAGATTGGTCATCAAATCCGCTGATCGCATTATGTGCAATCTGCTTTGCTACGATTTTTGACCGGTTCAGACCGCTGATATCTAAGATAACAAAAAATTCTTTGATACCAGCATCTTTTCCTGAACGGATTCTGTGATGTCCTGAAATAATTTCAATTCTGTTTCCATCCTCCGTCAATGCACAAAAAGGCAGTGACTCTAGCTGCCCTCTTTTCTTAATATTGTCTGTGAGTTGTCTTTGCATTTCATTCTTCATAATACGGGCATTGATGTCCTGTTCCCTTATACACTCGGCAGGAACTCTTGCAATAATCAGCCCAGACCCCATATCAGCTATTTGTTCGTATCTGATTTTGCTTTGGCCTTCGCTCTTTCCTTCTGCCATTTATTTTCCCTCCTTAACCATTCTGCAAGCGTTTCTTTTTCTGTTCTATCCTTCAGTTCTGATTCGTAAGTTAGTCTGAATCCCATCTTCGGATCAGGGACTCTCTTGGTCAGTTTCATGACCCCTCTCATTTCTTTTGCTTCCGGATATTTTGTCATCTGAACCGTTTTCAAGTGTCCTACTTTTTCTTTTTCCAAGTCTGTACAGATTTTGAATATAAAGCCTTTGTTCTGCGCCAGCATTGTAAGTAATCTTCCCAACCTGTACTTCTTATGGGGAACGGTCATTCCATACATAAGAAAAACGGCATCTGATACCTGTGTACCAAATGCTCCCATTGTAAGCGCTGCTTTATCCACGCCAAATACCCCTGCTATTTTCCCATCAATAAGAACTGCAATATTGATCGGTGCCGAAGAACCCACAAAATTGTGCGTCCAAAGCTGGCGATAATACTGCGCCTCTGCTCTTTCGATCTGACATAGCTGTACTTTTGTCTTTTCTGTAATTTCATAATCTCTCGGAAGCATACTACATTCCAGACTGCTCAGTTTGCTTTCCCCAGGTCTTGCAATTTTCTTTCCGTGTGCCAATGCAGTCGCTTCCTCTGGTCGATTAGCAGTCAAATATACATTTACCCCGCTTCGCACTCCATATCTGGCAAATACCGGTTCTCCTGCTGTCTTTCCTGGTTCATTTTCTTCATAGCAAAGCACAAGGCATTTTGCATCTTTGCATAAATCCATAAACTCCTGTAATCCTGTCTTCGGGTCAAAGATTCCATACTCCGGCTCCTTCCATGTCATCATTCCACCGGTATCATAATACTTTTCAAATCCTGCGGCATATGTCGGCGGATTCGCAATAACAATACAGTGTTCATCATTCAGAACTTCGTCCATATGCTTCCACATATCCAAGGCTCTGTAATTCATACCGTTCAAGATTCCCTTTGCCCGTTCCAGTTGTTCTCTGATATCAGCAATGTGTTCCTCTTTTCTCGTGGCTAAATCTAACATGAAATTGTAAAAGTATTCTTTCCCAGCATTTTTTACTGTGCTGAGGTATTTCCATGCATACATTGCCACTGCCGGATCTAGTAACTCTTCATCGCTGAATCCTTTTGCATGAATTTCCAATTCATCTAACGGTTTTCCGGTGACTGCATATCCCATGATAGACGTGAACATAGATACATCTGAGGCTTCTACTTCTTCGGGTTTAAATCCAGACTGGATTGCCAAATGTGACATAGCAAAAGCACCGGCGCACGGCTCTACAAATCTTGTGTACCCGTTCTTTCTGGCATTTTCTAGAAGCACCTTCAAGAACTTTTGTTCCGATGGAACCAGCGTTCCCAAGAAGAACGCCCCCGGATTCTGAAACATCGCCATTTTCTTTCCCTCCTTCTTTTATGTATGTTTTATTGCCTGGAACTATAAAGCCTCTGAATTCCGCTATAAAGCGTTCCAAGCATAAGAAAAGCCCCACCCTATATGAGTGAGGCATTGTTTTTGGTCCGCCGAGCAGGAATCAAACACTGCGTCCTCCCGGTAAAGAGCCGGGTGCTTTAACACTAAGCTATCAGCGGTTAAGTATTGTAGTGAGGATAAGTTGTTCGGTACAGATCACTCATGAACGATAACTGCTCATATCCAGAATCTTGTTCTTCCCGTTTTTTCTCCTCTTTTTTTCTTTGCTTTTCTCCTGGATTCGGTGACGGGTCTGGAAGTTCTTCAATCTTCTGTCCCGTCTTTTCGTACCACCATTCAGCAAAGACTAATCTATGACACCATTCATCGGGTTTTCTGACATCTTCATAGCAGCAAAGCACTACGTCTTTCCCTTCATTCAAATATTCCTGAATGATTGCTCCGATAACTGGATATCCTGTTTTTTCCAAATGCTTGAAGTACGGTTCTCTGAATCTTGCTCTGTCATTTTCATTCCAGAGATACCCAGGTGGTGCTATCTGTCTGATATCACCTGAAATCCGATACTTCGTTGGGAATCTCGGCATACTTCGGACAACTCCTACTACCGTATACTCCCCTGTGTTCAGTTCTTTGTTACTAAATCTGCTAGTATACAACTTCGGCATTATTCTCATTCTCCCTTCCGTAGATGCTGACTATCGTTTCAATTCCTTCAGCAATTCTTGCCTTAGTGTCTTCACCCAGGGATAAATAGAATCTTTCATGCACCATACATTCATATGCTTTCTTCATTTTCAATGACTGTTCTGGTGTTATTCCAAGCCGGAAGTCTTTTGCGATCTTCAATGCTTTTTTGTACTGATGTTCTGCTACTAAACTTCTTACTATGTCACTCTTCCGAATCATTTCTATCACCTCTGTTTCGATACCGTTTGGTAAGTTTTCTACATCTTCATTCTAACTTGTTACCGTCTGGTGTCAAACAGAAGCGTTTGTTTTCCGCTTATTTTTATGGAGTGACATTTGAATTGTTTACGAGCTACATCTTACCAAACGGTAATTGAATAGTCAATGCCCGCTTTTTGCCCTCGTTATCGCCTCGTGGCTCTATTCTACCGTTCAAAGCCATCTATACCAAAGATAAGTGCCGTTAATCTCCTACAGGCTGCTTTTACGTCCTTGTAGACAGTACGCTCATTTATGACCTCTTCTTCTGCAATTTCTTGCACTGTTTTTGCCTTATTATTCAAATAAAGCCCTTCAATTACACGCCATCTACGTTTTTCCTCCTGGTATGGGGAACTTTCGCAGCTTTCTCTGTAAACCTCCAACATTCTATCTACATGATTCATAATTACCCTGGTTCTGATTACTCCTCTCTCAATGCTCTCTATCTTTCCATCTCTATCAATCCTCCTTCCTTCCATCAGTTCAATAATATCTACGATGTCTTCGTCCAGTTCATTGCTGATTCTGTATATCGCTTTTTCATCGTACTCCGAAAAATCCCGGTAATGTTCCAACAGCATTTTTGTGTTCCTGTATCTCCTGTCGAACTTTGCCTTTTCTTCCGATACCGATTTCTTCTTCTCTTCTGCTATTTCCTTCTGATAAGCACTTACTGCTCTATCCGCCGCCCTGTCCAAAAGCCGTTCCATTTCTTCCTGGGTGATGCTGAATGTTTTTCCTTTTCCCATCGGTAAATCCTCCTTTTCACTGGTTGCCATTTAACTATCCATTTGATACAATATGTTTGCGAGACATATTAAGGGTGGCTTTACCGACAGGCTATCCTTTTTTATTTTCCGCAGGTAGCAAAATGAGAAATATATCCAATATCATCTGCCATTTCTGGTCTGCACCTTGCTCCCGCAACTACTTTTCCTTGCCGGGTAACAATCCTCTCTTTCCCTCCTGGAACTGCCTGATAATTTATTAAACCCGGATCTACTGGCATATTCTTTCCTTTCTCTGTCCGGACCCACAATATTCTTTTTCCACATTTCCTACAAGTTCCGAATGGATTGTCTGTTCTTGACATCGTTGGCACCTCCTACACGCCTAAATCCACATTGAGCCGTATAACTCTTTTCCCGTTATACTTTCTGTACTCTTCCACTTCCATTTCTTCAATGTCTTCGTCAATACATACTTTAGCACTTACAAAATCTCCTTCCTTAGCTTCTTCCTGAACTTCCGCTTCCACACCAAGCCCATCAGCATATACATTGGTTTCTACCATCATATCCGCCGGATACTGTGACAGTTCCTGAATCAGTTCGTATACCGTCATTGCCGCTTTCATTTTTCGTTTCCTCCTTGAATTTTATTCCATATACCCGATACATGCGCTCAAATTCTGCCATTCCCACTGTATGAGCCTCTGTATGGTGGACTCTGCATAAGCATATCTTCCGGTAGTCAGAATCATTTACCTTCTTCCGGTTATTTCCCATTCCAATGCTGTCCACATGATGAACTTCTCCGTATCTCCCACAGATAGCGCATCTGCGATTCTTCAGGCAAGCCCATAGGTAATGATCTATGTCGTCCGTCCGGTTGCTTCCAAAATCCATCAGCGGAACTCCCATTTCCAACGCCAGATCCAGCATCGTATTGATAAATTCCCTGGCTGTGTCCATCGTGCAGTCAGAAAGAGAGAACTCTTTGCAGCCAGTCCGAATGATATGTTCCAGCTTTAAGCGTTCTTTCATTTCTTCAGGAGCATATCCTGTGAAATCCGCAATATCGCGTATCGTTGCATATGCTTTCTTCCTCTGTTCTGCGCTAATATGTCTTCCATCGTCCAACCATACCATGCAATCTTTGATTCTTTTCTTTAAAATCGCTTCTTCCAGATGCCGGTCAGGAATAAAAATCTGCAAATGAGTTCCTTCCTGATCCGGCTTGTATGCTTTTATGTCTGCGTACTCATACATCTGTACTCCTCTTAATTTTTCTACGCCTTAGTCAATGTCTTCATATCCGTATCCATCATCTTCCGGTTCGTCATCTTCTCGGAAATCTTCAATTTTAACTTCTCCCTCTACTGGTCCAGGAAGAGCAGTTTCATCTACCACTTCCCCTTCCAATAACGGAAGTTCATTCTCTTTCGGCTCATTCATTGCTTCTTGGAAATCTGTATCGAAAATGCTCCTCTGTTCTGTGTTGTTGACATAGGTTAAGACGTATTCCTGTTTCTGTTCGTCCCATACCATCGCCATTTCCGGATTAACACTGCCCTTTTCTTCATTCTTGATATTAATTGCAGATGTTACTTTATGGTCAAATTTAGGCTTCAGAATCTTTCGTGTTTCCCCTTTTACTTGTGGATCATAGTTTGGAATGAAATCTGGAACCAGTTTGATATCTATAGTGATAGTAACCTTCCCTTCCATGCTTTCTTTTTCCTTCATAGTTCCAAGCGCACGTTGCAATACAATGTCTGCATCTCTTCTCAGTTTTTCAAAAGTATCTGCTTCAATCCTTAATTCTTTGCAATCTTCCATGTGTTTCTCTCTCCTATCTCAAATCTTCCATATGTTTCTGTATGCACTCCTTACACCCCGGACTCCTATATCCTACACATTCTTTCTCAAAATCAATGTTCGCATCATCTTTCATAGGGCATGAAAAACAGTGCCGCATAAGTGCTTCAATCAAAATTTCTTCATTCGGTGTCATGCTTTCCTCCAACCTGTAAAATTTTCACTTCTACTCGTGGCTGCTCCGAATAATATTTTCGGAACATTCCATCTACAATCATTGCATCATCTCTGTAAGCAATGCCATTCAGGCTATCACAGATTACTTTTGCAATATTATCAAAGTCCGGTTTCTTCACCGGTCTGATTTTTCCCTCTATCATCTCCTTCCGTTTTTTCTTGGATGTACTTTTCGGAATCCCGTAAAATGCAAAAATCCGAACGTCCAACATTGCATTATCTGGAAATCTGAAGTTATTACACTGAATCCCATATTCCGCTTTCACCTGATTCTCATACATTACTGTATTCTTAGGTGTATATGCTCTGGCAAATGTTTTCTCTCCGTCCGCTGATTTTCTCACTGAAACTCTTGGTCTTCCTTTTGCTTTCGGCTCTCCATATACAGTAAACTTAACCATCATATCCTCCCTACTGACTTTCTAAACTGGATTCCTCCAGCTTTGCCTGTATGCAAAAATAATTACTTTTCCCTTTTTCTCTTGGTACTTTGATCTGCCGCACCGTATATCCATTCTTCACAAGAATCCCTGCCACTTCCTGTCTATCTTCCAGCGTATAGATTCTCAGCTCTGCAACCGGATTGAAATTGTCACTCTGTACTCCAAAGAATTCTTCAGGTCCACATTCCAGCGCTTTTGCGATATCCAGTAATGCGGAACACGGAATTTCTGTAACTCCATTCTCATAATTGCTTATGGCACTTTCTCCCCTACCGGTTAATTCTGCCAATCGCTTTTGTGATAATTTTCTTTGTTCACGAATATTTTTGATGTTTTTTCCTACGTCATTGTTATTCATGCTATCCCTCCAATAATTTCTTGGTTTCTTCGTATCTTTGCGCAGCCTCTCTTTTTCTCCATGACACTCCAGAGAACTCTAACGGATAACACATTTCAAAGATACGGTCATAAATTCTTGTATATCTTATATCTGTGGCTTCCTGCATCTGCCGCAATGTCAAATTTGTCGTAAGGATAAGCGGCTTCTTCGCCCGATACCTGTTATCTATAATTCCGTAAACCTTTTCCAATGCATAATCCGTACTACGCTCTGCCCCCAGATCATCAATGATTAGCAGCTTCACACTATTCAGCTTATATGTAAAAGCCTCTTCTCTCTCCCTATCAAAACCTTGCATTTCTTGCAAAATTCGGACGAAAGATGTCATAACCACAGAAATGTTTTTTTCCAGAAGATAATTTGCTATACAGGCCGCCGTATAACTTTTCCCGGTTCCAACCGTTCCAAAGAAGAGAAGCCCTTGATTCCGTTCGTACATCTTTTGGAACTCTCTGCAATAATTCTGAGCAATTTTCAAATGGCGTTCATTGCCATTTCTGATCTGAAAATTCTCAAAGCAGGCTGTTTTAAAGGTATCGTCCATCATACTGCTAATTTTCGCTCTTTGTATGTTTCTCATTTCTTCTTGCTTTTGGAACTGTTCCTTCTTAATCCGTTCCGCTTCTGCCCGGCATTTACAAACCACAGGAACCCTCTTTACTGTGCCATCAAGCCATATAATTTCTCTTTCTTTCCTTGTATGGCATTTCCCGCAGTACAAAAGTCCATCTTCTCCAGTAAAATCTTCCGGCATTATATTTGAATTTCCTGCAATGTTTGATAATGCTGTTTCTGCAACACCGCTAATCATTTACACCTACTCCTTCCACTGCCCGAATGGATTTTCGTCCTTCGGAGTTTCATTCTGCTTTTCAGCCTTTGTTCTGATTGCCTCCGGCCGCTGTATCAATCCCGGATATTTTTTCTCAACCTTTTCAGTAACCCAGTTAAGAATTGTCATATAATCACTCTTATATGTTTTCCCGGTAGAGCCTTTATACAAATTCAATTCTTCAATAAATTTCTCTGTTGCTACTTGTCCGTATCCATACACCAGCTTGTTATACTCCTCTTCTTTTAAGGATACATACTCTGCATATTGTTTCTTTTCAACTTTCTTTTTTGCAGCCTTTTTCGGCTTTTTCTTCTCAGCCGGTATAGCGTCCGTAGGACTGTCCGGTGGACTGTCCATAGGATTTTCTTTCGGACTATCCGTAGAACTGCTGGAATTGCTCACTTTTTTCAAAATTTCTTCTCTTTTCCTAGCCCTTTCTGCTCTTTTTCTCTCTGCATCATATTCCTTGTTTTTCAGGAACTTATACCACTGTTCCTGCCATGTGTCCCAATCATGTAAATATAAATCCCCATCTTCTGATTCATCTATCCACCGTTGAGATATAAGGCTGTCTACAATTTTCCTCTTATCCAGCCCTTCACTTAATCCTTTTGAAAAAACTTCTTCTGCCACATCAATCTTATCGCAACTCCGAAGTTTGCCGGTTTGGTCTGCATTGTTCAGCCCCCATAACCACAAGGATACAAGAATTCCGAGAGCTTCTTTTTGTGAACATTCAATATCTTTTGCCAATTCCCGGAGTTTTCCTCCTACTACATGGTCATGTACACTAATCCATGCCACCGCCGTCACCACCTTTATTATGGCGGTCAGGTATTCCCAACCGCCATTTCATATTACTCATTTCCCGCTTCTGCGCTTTGCTCCTCTGTTTCCTGAGCTGTATTCTTCTTATCTGCTTCAATGCCATTTTTCAAAGTTGTCATAGCTTCTTCAAACTGCGCTACTGTCATGTTCGTAGTTGATTCCAAGCCCATATTTGTGCAGATATACTTTACAACCGCATTTCCTTTCTTTTTACCGTAGAATCCTGTTGCAAGATCAAAAAACTCTTGTCTTTGTTCCTGAGAAATATATTCCACTTCTTCGTAGACTTCTGGTGTTGCATTTCCTGTTGCACCGGTATCAATCACCTGTCCTTTTTCAGCATCTCTATCTGTATAACCGAACTCTTCTGCTGTATATAATCCCTGGTAATCATCTGGGAATGCAGCTCTTACTGCCTGTGATACCGCCACCTTTTCAATCATAGTACAAGGTTTACTTCCCCAATTTGCCATAGGTTTTCCATCCTTAAATTTCTGGTATTCCTGAAGAGATACCTCTTTAAAGGTTTCTGTTTCTTTTCCGTTCAGCTCATGGTATACTCTGCACCAACCTCCCAGAAGCGTTTCCGAAGGGTACAGGCACGTTCCTTCTTTCTGAACAATTTCCTCCCCTCTCTGCACAACAATTCCTGATTTCATTCCGTTGTAGTTCGGATTCTTAAACGCTCTTTTCATGTACGTTTCTTTTCCAATAACCAGCTGAGCAGGTTCATTTCCAAACTTAATCAGATACACCTCTCCGTATACAAGCGGGTTTAATTTCTGTGCCTGGCATGTCCGGATAAAAAACAGAACTTCCTGATCCGTCACCTTTCCATTTCCTCTTACCAGATAATTTTTGACTGTTTCTGGTTCCAACTTAATTTCTACACCGCCTGCATCATATTTCACAACACTAAACATATTTTCTGACATCTCATTTACCTCCTGATACTCACTTTGATAGTTTCTTTGTATGTAATCCCAGGAATCTGAATACTGCCTTTTGATGCTCTGATAAGCCGCATAACTGCCTTTTCATCTACTGGACGTATTTCCATTCCTGAAAACATTACCGGAACTTTTTGATGATCTATACTTTCAATTTCCCAATCTTTTGAGCTGCTCACACCTTTCGCTTTTGGTGTATCCATAACCACTG
Organism: Faecalimonas umbilicata; assembly: GCF_004346095.1. Classification (GTDB taxonomy): domain Bacteria; phylum Bacillota; class Clostridia; order Lachnospirales; family Lachnospiraceae; genus Faecalimonas; species Faecalimonas umbilicata. The sequence continues at coordinate 24,264 of NZ_SLZV01000022.1, forward strand.
CCGCACTAGCCGCTACCGTTTCTACCATCTGAGCTTCCATCAACGCTGTTTCTGCCGCTTCCTGGTTACCCTCCTCTTCAAGTGCAGCCGCTTCATTCAACTTCTTCTCTTTTTCTGCTTCAGCAGCCAGTCTCATTTTTTCTTCCAATTCCCGCTTTTTCTGTTCCTGTTCTTTTTGGTAGGCAGCTATGCTCTTCTTTAATATTTTTTCTGCTTCTTGCAAAGGCTTAAGCATCGTCTTTTCTCTATCGCATACCGCCTTATGCGCCTTGTATGCATTGTCTTTCATAGGCTTAAAAAAATCCGTTACCACTTTCGCCTGAGCTTTAATCTGCTGTCCAAATTCAGCAGCTTTTTCATAATCCTCATTGCTTGTAATGGTCATTGCCTTTGCCCGTACTTCAACCATACTGACATTCTGCTGAATCTCTTCTTCCTTCACCAACTCTGTCGGTGTTTCAATTTTTGCTACTACCGCTTCCGTAACTTTCCCGCTCATATAAATCCTCCTAAATATGCTTTGCAATCTGTAATATTCTCCTAACGATTGCAACTTCTTCTCCATACTTTACTTCCGTCTGATAATCTTCGATGACTTCATCAATCAAGTTCTGTGCATCTTTTGCATCTATGCAAGGACATTTCTGCAATGCCTTATTTCCTGCTTTAAGTGCCTCTTTTACCAAACACATAACATCTGATGGACTGCCATTTACTTCTGCCTTGACTCCATTTTCGTCTTCGACTATCAACAATCTTGTCTTCTCTTCCATGCTATAACCTCCTACTTGTATTTTTGTATATGATTCCAAACTACCATTAGCGAAGAAAACACTTGCCAGCTTTCCATGTCATTCGCTTTATATCTAACCATCTGGTAGGAACCATCATTTTTCAAATGAACAATAGCTTTTTCATCAAAATTAAATCCATGACTACTGAACGCTCTTTCGTATGCTTCCAGCTGTACTCCTGTCAGCATCTTATTTACTGCGGCTGAAGTTTTGTAATCTATCAAAACTTTTTTTCCATCAATAACACATGGCAAATCTGCTGTTCCTGCATATCTCAGGATTTTGTGATAAACCCTGCTTTCTGTCGCAAGCGGAACAGGTTTTTGCTCCTCCCAAAATTTTAAAAAGCCCTCAAAATACCCTGCATATTTAGGTTCTATGTCCTCTATTCCGTATAGTACATAATTTTCTGCCGCATTGTGGACCGCCGTTCCTCTGCTTGCTGCCATCTGCATAATACTTTCGTCTATCCCGCTATAAAGCTCATGATCCAAAGGCTTCATTACCGTAGTTACACTTGGAAGTATCTGTCCATTCAATGTGTAAATATGGCGTATTCCATCAAACTTTAATTCAGGAAAGAACGGCAATTCTTTTTCATTCAAGTTCATCTATTCTCCCTCCGCCCGTTTCATTTCTTCTCCGAACATTTCCAAGATTTCTTTCAAGTCCTTTTCATCCATGCATTCTTTACAAACAGGGCCTTCAAAGCCTTCGAAATATTCATCGCCTTCATAAATTCCTTCTTCGCACTCAGCACAAATCATAACAGGTTGCTGTTCTGGTGCATTTGGGCAACGGCTATCGCAAGGAATTTTCAAACATACGCTACACATACTCTTCTCCTTCCAAAATTGCTATGATCCTTCCAACCACCATAATTACACCTGAAATAATCACACCTATGATAGCTTTCCACCATGCCGGTCCATCTAAAGCAGCTCCCATCACAAGAAACAACATGAACCCGAAACACATGATTTTTTCTCCCCACAAAATATGTTTTTCCCTTCTCCTTCTGTGCGTCCTTTTTCTATTCATCTAATCCACCGTTCCTTCTCAAAATTTTTTCTTTCAGTAATCTCAACTCACTGATAGAAACTGAAAGTTTGTCCAACGTTCTCGTTACTTCCAGGAAATCTTCCTCTTCATCCGGAGCTATTTCCCCGTCTTCTGCAATATTGAGAAGTTCTCTGCGCATTTCTTCAATACATTTTCCATCTAACTTTGCTACTATCCCAACCGTTACTGCTTCCAACGTTTTCAGGTCTGCCGATATAGGCTGTTCTTTCCCAAATGGACATTGCTGTAAACAATACAGATTTTTCAACTGCGGTGCATCATATGCATCTGCCATCATCATAACCATGTCTAATGGCGGAACCGTTATCCCTCTTTCATAATTTGCAAGAGAAGAAACTGATATTCCAAAATACTCCGCTGCACTTTCTCTGCTTTTCAGATGTTCATTGCTTTTTGCTGCTAAAATCCTGCACTGGAAGTAGATGCTTATGCCCGTATTTTCGCATCTTAAATCCATGTTCATTTCACTCCTTATCTGCTAAACTAAAATCAAAGAATACCAAGACCCGAAAGAATTTTATTCAGGTCTTCAAAATTACCATTCGGTAAGTTATTGTCGTAAAAAATGGCGTTCATTTCTTCGTATGAAAGCCCATAAAATTTACATAATGCAATAACTTCGTCCGGTCTGAATTTGACCTCACCGCTTTCTTTTTTACTGTACGATACAATCGACTTTCCGATTACTTCTGCCAGTTTTTCAAGCGAGACTCTTCTTCCAGCCCGGAGTTCCCGGAGTCTTGTGCTATCCATTCTTGCACCTCCTTTGTTTTATTGATTATGTCATCATCTTAGCTTACCCTTCGGTAATTGTCAATAATAAAATTATATTTTTTGAAAGTGATATTTACTGTTCGGTAATTGTAGGGTATTATACGGTGGAGGTGATAAAATGCAGACTTTTTCAAATATTTTATATAGTCTATTAAAACAAAAAGGAATAAATCAGAGAATACTTGCTGAAATGGCTCATACTACTGAAGCAACTATATCCAGGTACTTAACAGATCCTAAACGGTTGCCAAGAGTTGATCTTATTATCTCCATTGCAGAAGCATTGAATGTAAGCACAGATTACCTTCTTGGACTTACCCCTGTGCCTACTAAACAATCTTTATCTCCAGAATTGGAAGATTTGATTTACTGTTACTCCAGTGCTTCTGAGAGCGATCGTAAAGTGATTTGGACCTTATTGGAAAAGTATCAGAATCCTGGTTACAAAATAGCTGCTTCCGGACAGGATAAATGGGACGCTAAAGATTCCCACTCTCGACAGGAAGCCGTAAAAAACTTCGAGGACGAATAGAGCATGATCTGCACATTATGACATACCAGTCTGTTTCTTCATGCATGGAACTTAGCATTGTACAATTACAAAAGATTTTCAGCCCTAATGCATTTTCTTTTTTCAGCAATCGGCTAAACTCTTATGTAATTGCATATAACAGCACACTTCCATTGACAGATATTCTTTATCAGGTATTTCATGAAATTGGTCACATCTATTACGGACATATTAACCCAGACAGTATCAACACTCTTTCTCTGGGATTGCAAGAACGGGCGGCAGATAACTTTGCCGCCTTTATTTTTTCAAAGATTGGAGGTGTAAAAATCATGAAGACTCTCACAGGAAATGAGCATTTCACTTATGACGGAATGCCAGTCGGAATCTTGCTTAATGATTTCTGGGCTTGGAATTCCTCTGATTTGCTAAACAACACTTTACGTGGAGCCCTCGCAGAATTTCTTGTGGCCTCTGCAATAGGGATTGACACAACCGTTGCACGCCAAGATTGGACTCCATATGATTTACTTTCTAATTCCGGAAGGAAAATTGAAGTCAAATGTTCCGCATATTTACAAAGCTGGAATACTGAGCGCCTATCCCGGATCCAGTTCAGTATCCGCCCGGCACGCTCTTGGGACGCTGAGAATGACTTCAGCGAAAATTCACAACGCTGGTCTGATCTCTATGTGTTTTGCCTATACGCCAGCAAAGACCGCAATGAAACACCGCTTCAGCTTGAACAGTGGGAATTCTATGTTCTTCCTACGTCAATTCTGAATGAGCATTGCAAAAATCAAAAAAGTATTACTTTAAATTCTCTTTTAGCACTTTCTCCAGTAAAGGCTACATACGAAACCCTAAGTGATGCTATCGAAGATCTGGATTTAGGTGTTACCCCCCCCTCAAACATTTGTTCTGATTTTTACATCTCGTTTTGGGTAACAGTTTAAATTGGTTTCCGTCCATTGGACTGTCCGTAGGATTGTCCACGGACGGACTATATATGTTTATATATATAATATATGGTAATGGTACTGATACTGGTTACATCGGATTTTCCTAGTGACCGTCCGTAGGATTGTCCGAGGACTTTCCACCGGACGTTTTATACACATCTTTATAAGCCTTGAAAAATAAGGTTCTATCTAATTTTCCAGATATCTGTCCATTACTTACTCTTTTGCTTCTGAGAGAAGCGCAATTATCATTTTACAATCGTCCATGTGAAAAATATGTGACAATCTATCTAAAAAAGTGTGACTGTCACCGTGACCGTCCTACGGACAATCCATCGGACGCAAAAGGAGCTGATGTTATGAAATTACCAAACGGCTATGGAAGCGTAACAAAATTATCAGGGAAACGCCGTAAGCCTTTTATAGCCCGCATTACAACTGGCTGGGAATACAACGAAGAAACTGACACTTTTAAGCAACTTCGTCCAAGTATAGGAACTTTTGCCAAGCGTGAGGAGGCACTTCATGCACTTGATGAATACCATCAAGACCCATACGATATCAAAAAATGGTGTACGACTGTAGAGCAGCTATACTGTATGTGGACTCAAAAATACTTTGAGAAGCTAAAAAGTGATTCTTCTTCCCGTACTATTATGGCAGCCTGGAAATACTGTAAGCCACTATACAATATACGAGTTCGTGACCTTCGTGCATACCACATCAAAGACCTTATGGATACGGCATATGTTATCAAAGATCGTGGTAAAGACAAAGGGGAGAAAATAATGGCAAGCCCCGGAACCAAAGCACGAATCAAATCTTTATTTAATCTTATGCTGGACTATGCATTGGAGTACGAAGTTGTGAAAACCAACTATGCAAGAACCTTCGACATATCAGATGAGATCATCGAAGAAAAAGAAGCCCAAAAACGCTCTCATATCATTTTCAAGCCGGACGAACGTGAAATTTTATGGACCAATGTTAATTCTGTAAAATTCGTAGACTGGATTATCATACAAATGTATATGGGATGGCGACCACAAGAGCTTATTAAGATACGTCTAACAGAAGTGAACTTAGATAACTGGTATATAAAGAGTGGCATGAAAACTCCCGCTGGCAAGCAACGTACAGTTCCAATTCATAGCCGTATAAAAGAACTTGTGCAGAAGAACTATGATGAAGCTGTTTCTCTTGGCAGCGAATTTCTGTTTAATGACCCTACTTCACGAAATGGCATGAAAATGACTTACGATAAATACGCATACCGTTTTAACGCAGTTATCCTGGAGCATTTCAAAATGAATCCAGACCATAGACCTCACGATCCACGAACCACTTTTATTACTATGGCAAAACGTGCCGGTGTGGACGAATACGCTATTAAGAGAATGGCCGGACATAAAATTCAGGACATAACAGAGGGAACTTATACCGACAGAGACATTGAGTGGATGCGTGAAGATTTAGAAAAAATACCGTAAAACGCTTCTACTACAGGGTTTCTCCGGAGAATTTGTTACCTACGGGTGTTACCTACTTGTTACCTACTCGTTGGTTACGGTCAAAAAAACAGGACTTGCTACGACTACTCATATCGTAACAAGTCCTTATTTTTATTGGAATATTAGAATTTACCAGCCTGTGCTGCTTCCTGAATGCTTACAGCAACAGCAACTGTCATACCAACCATTGGGTTGTTACCTGCTCCGATCAGTCCCATCATTTCTACGTGTGCAGGAACAGATGAAGATCCGGCAAACTGAGCATCAGAGTGCATACGTCCCATAGTATCTGTCATACCGTAAGAAGCAGGACCAGCAGCCATGTTATCTGGGTGAAGTGTACGTCCTGTACCACCACCAGAAGCTACTGAGAAATATTTCTTACCTTGTTCGATACATTCTTTTTTGTATGTACCTGCTACTGGGTGCTGGAAACGTGTCGGGTTTGTTGAGTTACCTGTAATAGATACGTCAACACCTTCTTTGTGCATGATTGCAACACCTTCTGTTACGTCATTTGCTCCGTAGCAGTTTACTTTGGAACGAAGTCCGTCAGAGTAAGATTTTCTGAATACTTCTTTTACTTCTCCTGTATGGTAATCCATCTCTGTCTCAACGTATGTAAATCCGTTGATTCTTGAGATGATCTGTGCTGCATCTTTTCCAAGACCATTTAAGATAACTCTTAATGGTTTCTTACGAACTTTGTTTGCTTTCTCAGCGATACCGATTGCACCTTCAGCAGCTGCGAAAGATTCGTGTCCTGCAAGAAATGCGAAACAATCTGTATCTTCTTCCAGTAACATCTTTCCTAAGTTACCATGTCCTAAACCTACTTTACGCTGGTCAGCAACAGAACCTGGGATACAGAAAGCCTGAAGACCTTCTCCGATTGCAGCAGCAGCGTCAGCAGCTTTTCTGCAGTCTTTTTTGATTGCGATTGCAGCACCTACGATGTAAGCCCAGCATGCATTTTCAAAACAGATCGGCTGAATTCCTTTTACCTGATCGTAAACATTTAATCCAGCGTCTTTTGTAATTTTTTCAGCTTCTTCGATAGAAGCGATACCATAGCTGTTCAATACGCTATTGATCTTGTCAATACGTCTTTCATATGATTCAAATAAAGCCATTTTCTACGTCCTCCTGATTTTTCTCTATTTACTAACGAAGCAGACTATTCAGCTCTTGGGTCGATGATCTTCACTGCATCATCCACACGTCCATACTGTCCTTTTGCTTTTTCCCATGCTGTGTTAGGGTCATCACCTTTTTTGATAAAGTCTGTTAATTTTCCGAGGCTTACGAACTGGTAACCAATGATTTCATTGTCAGCATCTAAAGCGATACCTGTTACATATCCTTCTGCCATTTCAAGATAACGAGGACCTTTTGCTAATGTACCGTACATTGTACCAACCTGAGAACGAAGTCCTTTTCCTAAGTCTTCAAGACCAGCACCTACTGGAAGTCCATCTTCTGAGAATGCGCTCTGAGTTCTTCCGTATACGATCTGTAAGAAAAGTTCTCTCATAGCTGTATTGATTGCATCACAGACTAAGTCTGTGTTAAGTGCTTCTAAAATTGTCTTTCCCGGAAGGATCTCAGAAGCCATCGCTGCTGAGTGAGTCATTCCTGAACATCCGATTGTCTCTACTAATGCTTCTTGAATAATACCGTCTTTTACATTCAATGTCAGCTTACAGGCTCCCTGCTGTGGTGCACACCAGCCCACACCATGTGTTAATCCGGAAATATCTTTTACTTCCTTTGCCTGTACCCATTTTGCTTCTTCTGGGATTGGAGCTGGTCCGTGATTAACGCCCTGAGCTACCGGGCACATTGTTTGTACTTCATGTGAATAAATCATGTTAAGACTCCTTTCAAATATGTATGATTTTACTTATGATGATTGTTATAACTTTAACATCACATATATGTTATATTTTCTCATAAACTTCCGATTTCGTCTATATCTTTTTCACTTTTTTTCATATTTCGACACTCCCATGTGGGAAAGATGAAAAAAACTGTCGTTCCTTGTCACTTTTCACAATAATTTTTCCACTATTTTGTCGAAGGCTCCTCTTCCAACTGCTTTTCCAGAAGTTTGAGCGCCTCCTCCACCGATGCATTTCTGTTTTCCTGCCTTGTCCCATGAAATCTGCACTCTTTTGTGACAGTTCTTCCACATAGATAACAACCGATATAGACAAGTCCTACCGGCTTTTCTTTCGTTCCGCCAAGTGGTCCTGCAATCCCGGTCACGCTGAGCGCCGCATCCGCTCCTGCTGCCTTTGCAGCGCCCTCTGCCATCTCCTCTGCCGTCTGTGTGCTGACCGCCCCATATTGTTCCAAAGTTTCATGCCGCACATGCAGCAGTTTTTCTTTCGATTCATTGGCATAAGTGATATATCCCTCTTTATAGACTGACGAAGCCCCCGACACATTCATGATGCGCCCTGCCAAAAGCCCTGCCGTGCAGGACTCTGCGGTGGTCAGATACAGACCTCTCTTTTCCAGTTTTTCTACGATTCTTTCTTCCAGACTCATTTTATTTTCCTTCTTTCTGCTCTACAACTAATCATCCTCATCAACCTTGCACTGACAAAGAGCTCTCTGAAAACAACTATGCTTTTCTGCCCTTTCGGAATTTTAGCATTCCTTAATATTAGATTTTCTTTGCCTGAATCGAAAAGAAAGATTGTCCGCCCTTTTGGCAGCACAATCTTTCCATCTTCTTACATGCCGCCCTGTGTCAGCACTTCTTTATTCTTCCTAATATAATCTACCAGAGATACGATTGTCAGGATCAATGACACCCAGATGAGAATCTGTTCCACTACTGCGAATACACTTCCTTCAAATGCCGCGATCAATACAATGATCATCGCCATCTGGAACACGGTTTTAAACTTGCCCCAGTAACTTGCCGCGATTACAATTCCATTGTCCGAAGCGATCAGGCGGAATCCACTGATGATAAATTCACGGCTGATAATCACAATGACGATCCACGCCGGAAGTCTTCCCATCTCTACAAGACAGATCATTGCCGCACCGACAAGCAGTTTGTCTGCCAGCGGATCCATAAATTTTCCGAAATTTGTCACAAGGTTGTATTTCCGCGCAATTTTTCCATCTAAAAGATCTGTCAGACTTGCAATACAGAAAATCGCAAGTGCGATCCACTTACTTGCCGCCATCTCTCCACCGAGGGACGGAAGCATGAACCATACAAAAAACGGGATCATCAATACACGGACAACCGTTAGCTTATTTGGTAAATTCATTATACTATCTCTCCTATCAAATCATATTCCAGTGCCCCAGTCACTTTTACTCTTGCAAAATCCCCGGACATCAGTTCTTCATCGGTATTTACAAAGATCAATCCATCAACATTCGGTGCATCTTTGTAAGTTCTTCCAACATATGCATTTTCATCGGCAATCTTTCCTTCGATCATCACGAGCACTTCTCTTCCGATCATATCTTCTGCCTGCTCAAACGCGATATCCTGCTGAAGCTCCATCAGTTCCGCCTGACGGTCTTCTTTGACGCTCTCCTCAATCTGATCCGGCATCGTTGCTGCCGGAGTATCCTCCTCCGGAGAATAAGTAAATACGCCAAGCCTGTCAAACTCCATCTGATCTACAAAATCCATCAATTCTTCATGCTGCTCTTCGGTCTCTCCCGGAAATCCGGTAATCAATGTTGTACGCAGTGTAATATCCGGAATCTCTCTTCTTAATTTTTCAATGATCTCGATCAACTGTGCTTTGGAAGTCCGGCGTCCCATTCTCTTTAAAATGCCATCGCTTGCATGTTGGATCGGCAGGTCTAGATAATGGCAGATTTTGCTCTCCTCTTTCATTACCTGGATCAATTCGTCTGTGATCTCCTCCGGATAACAATATAAAACACGAATCCAACGGATTCCCGCAATTTTACATAATTCCTTCAACAGTTTATGAAGTGATTTTTCTCCGTAAAGATCCTTTCCGTAAAGCGTTGTCTCCTGCGCCACAAGAATCAATTCCTTTACCCCCTGCTCCGCAAGTTCTTCCGCCTCACGAACCAGCTGTTCCATCGGAACACTGCGGAAATTTCCGCGGATCTTCGGGATAATACAGTATGTACAGTGTTTGTCACACCCTTCTGCAATCTTCAGATAAGCGAAATGTCCTCCTGTTGTCACAAGCCTTTTACTATCTACTGTCGGAAGTGCATCTATATCTGTCATTTTCAGATAATGATGTCCTTCCAGCGCTTCATCTACGGCATCTAAAATCTTATCGTAAGAAGTTGTTCCAAGGACTGCATCCACTTCTGGAATCTCATCAATAATCTCCTGCTGGTAACGCTGAGCAAGACAGCCGGTCACAATGAGTGCCTTCAGTCTGCCTTCTTTTTTCAATTCTGACATCTCTAAAATCGTCTGGATACTCTCTTCCTTTGCATCGTGAATAAAGCAGCAGGTGTTGATGACGATAATGTCTGCCTCACTCTCATCTTCTACCATCTGATAACCTCTCGATGCCAGCATGCCCAGCATCACCTCGGTATCTACCAGATTCTTATCACATCCCAGTGATACAAATAATATATTCATCTGCTATTTTCTCCTACATATTTATTAAGGCAGATACCTATGCATCTGCCTCTGCGGTTCTATTCGTTAGAATCATCCTCTGCGATGATCTTGATTTTCCCTTTGTTCAACTCATCAATTGCGATAGAAAGCGGCTTCTCTCCGTCTTTTGCACGGACAAGCGGCATCTCTCCTCCGATGATCTGTCTTGCTCTCTTTGCTGTTGCAAGTACAATAGAATAACGGCTGTTGACAATCTTTGTAGCCCCTTCTTCTACGTCCTGGTTTACGACTTTCATTAAGTCTGTATAAGATGGATGTAACATTCTATGATTCTCCTTTCAAATTTTCATCTAATTCTTCTTTGATCTGAGCCATGAACTGTCGGTTACGAAAACTTCTTCTGTGCTCTCCCTGAATGATCTGATGCATCTCCTCGATACAGGTGTCCAGATCATCATTGACGATCAGATAGTCGTATGCCTCCATACCCTCAGCTTCTTCTGCGGCTCTCTGCATGCGGGATTCGATCACTTCCATTGTCTCCGTTCCGCGCCCTACCAGCCGCTCCTTTAATACAGCAGCACTCGGCGGAGTCACGAACAATAACAGTGTCTCCGGGAACTTCTCTTTCACTTTCAATGCCCCTTGGATTTCAATTTCCAGAATGACATCCTTCCCTTTCGACAACTGTTCTTCGACATATGCGCGCGGTGTGCCATAATAATTATTTACATATCTAGCATACTCTATAAGTTCATCTTGTGCAATCATTTTTTCAAATTCTTCAGTTTCTTTGAAAAAATACGCCTTTCCTTCCTCTTCTCCCTCGCGCGGTTTTCTTGTTGTGGCAGAAATCGAAAGTGCATAATTATCATACTTTTCCAAAAGTCCCTTCATCAATGTTCCTTTGCCCGCTCCCGAAAATCCGGAAACTACAATTAAGATTCCCTTCTGTTCCATCTGTTCTTCCTCACAATTCTTTGTTCGCTATTTGATAGCTGTTTCTTCTGTTTTTTACTCTATGTTCTGAATCTGTTCTCTTACTTTCTCAATCTCGGTCTTCAGATCGATCGCCCGATTTGAAATCTCCAGATTGTTCGCCTTAGACAGAATAGTATTTGCCTCCCGGTTCATCTCCTGCGCGATGAAATCCAGCTTTCTTCCGATTCCTTCGGCTTCTTCCAGTGTCTGCTTCATATGTTCAATATGGCTTCTCAGGCGCACAACTTCCTCATCGGTACAAATCTTATCTGCAAAGATTACAACTTCTGCTGCAATTCTTCCTTCGTCAATCTGTGTATCGGTAAGCAGTTCCTTCATCTTTGCTTCCAGCTTCGCACGGTAATCTGCAACGATTTGCGGAGAATGTTCTTCGATATAAGTCACTTTTTCGAGCATTCCATCTAATTTCTGAATCAAATCTTTCTTCAGATGTTCCCCTTCCATACTTCTCGTCTCCACAAACTGGCGGCATGCTCCTTCCAATGCTTTGCTCAACCCATTCCAGATCTCTTCTTCATCTACGGTCTGCTCTTCCATCGTAAACACTTCCGGATATCTTGAGAGTGTTGATACACGAATATCATTTTCCAGCGAAAACTTCTCTGACATCTCCCGGAAATATCTCAGATATTCTGCTGCCAGAGATTCATTATATTTTAATGAAATCTGCCCTTCTGACATATCTTCATAAGTAATGAAAATATCTACTTTCCCACGCTGCACATATTTCTTTAAAAGCGTACGGATTGCCGACTCGAAGAAATTCAACTTTTTCGGCATACGGATATTTACATCAAGATACCGGTGGTTCACCCCCTTCATCTCAACAATAAATTTACGTTCTGACTCTGCGATCTCACACCGTCCAAAACCCGTCATACTTTTTATCATAATTTCTGCCCTCTTTACTTTTTCTTTCGGTCTTTTTTGCTAGACTTTATTATAATGGATTTACTCTTTATCGTCAATCGCAATTCTTTACCTCATCCAAAAGTCATGGTATACTATTACAGAAATGTCCAGGCAGCCATTCTGCCTGCCGGTGTCCATGGAATCTTTCGTTTTCATACACCTGATCACATTTAAGAAAAGAGGAATTACATATGGCTTTTGATGGAATTACAATCGCAAATATTGTACACGAATTAAATAGAAATCTGCTCGATGGAAGAATCAACAAAATCGCTCAGCCTGAGACAGATGAATTACTGCTGACAATCAAGACACCCGGCGGACAGCGCAGGCTCAGTATCTCTGCCAGCGCTTCGCTGCCGCTAATCTATCTGACAGAGGGAAACAAACCAAGTCCAATGACTGCCCCGAATTTCTGTATGCTGCTTCGCAAACATATCAACAACGGGCGCATTACGAAAATCTGGCAGCCAAAACTGGAACGGATCATCCATTTTGAAATCGAACATCTCGACGAGCTTGGAGATCTCTGTAAAAAAGAATTGATCGTGGAGATCATGGGGAAACACAGCAATATCATTTTCTGTAATGAGGACGGAACGATCATTGACAGTATCAAACATGTATCTTCCCAGATAAGTTCTGTCCGGGAAGTTTTACCGGGACGCACATATTTTATCCCGGATACGATGGAAAAGTCCGATCCTCTCTCGGTCTCTTTTGCAGAATTTCAACGGGTACTGACCGAAAAACCGATGCCGCTTGCCAAAGCAGTCTATACAAGTTTTACCGGCATCAGCCCTGTCGTCGCCGAAGAGATCTGTTATCTCTCCGGAATTGACTCTGCACTCACTCCAAGAGAGCTCTCCGAAGATCTCCTGACACACCTTTACCGTCAGTTTACATTGTACTTTGAGGAAGTGACTGCCGGACATTTTTCTCCGGCAATCTATTATCATGGTGCAGAGCCGAAGGAATTCAGTGCACTTCCACTGACTCACTTCTCCCAGTACATCAGAAAAGAATATGACTCCATTTCACGCCTGCTGGAAGACTATTATGCAGAAAAGAATACACTGACCCGCATCCGCCAGAAATCTGTCGACCTTCGCCGTGTCGTGCAGACTGCCCTGGAGCGAAACCGCAAAAAATATGACTTACAGGCAAAACAACTCCGAGATACAGAAAACCGTGAAAAATTCAAGGTCTACGGGGAACTGATCCACACCTATGGCTACAATCTGGAGCCTGGTGCGAAAAAGCTGGAAGCGCTGAATTATTACACAAACGAAATGATCACAATTCCGTTGGACAGCACAAAGACGCCACAGGAAAATGCACTGAAATATTTTGAGAAATACAATAAGCAAAAACGGACCTTCGAGGCACTGACTTCTCTGATCGAGGAGACAAGAGATGATATTTCCTATCTAGAGTCTGTCAGCAATGCGCTCGATATCGCACTCAGCGAAGATGATCTGACACAGATCAAAGAAGAATTGATCGAATCCGGCTACATCCGCCGGAAATTTACGAAAAAGAAAGTAAAGATTACAAGCAAGCCTTTCCATTATCTCTCCAGTGATGGCTATCATATTTATGTCGGCAAAAACAATCTTCAAAATGAAGAACTTACTTTCCACTTTGCCTCTGGAAATGACTGGTGGTTCCATGCCAAAGGAATCCCTGGCTCGCACGTCATTGTAAAGACAAACGGAGAAGAACTGCCGGACCGTACCTTCGAGGAAGCCGGAAAACTCGCCGCGTACTATTCGAAGAACCGCGGAAGTGAAAAGATTGAGATCGATTACATCGAAAAAAAACATGTCAAAAAACCAAAGGGAGGAAAACCTGGATTTGTCGTATATTATACCAACTACTCACTGATGATCGACTCAGATATTTCACAGATCAAGCAACTGGAAGACTGATTAAATTACATATGTTCAAAAGCTTAAAAAACAAAACTGCCGCATCGGTTTTCTCTGATGCGACAGTTTTTTCATTTCCTTCTTGTTCTAATTAATAGTCCCAGATATCGATCATAATACTAATAATCTTCTTGGAATCTTTGTCAAATTCAATTCCCAAAGAACGTGTAAATAATTCATCGTCCCAGCTGTAGGTGAGAATTCCAGTCTTAGTGTCTTCTGATTTTTCTCTCGGCTCTCCGTATTTTTCAAGTAATTCAGCCTCTGTCATGCCAAGGCGGACATCTCCCGGAAGTGCAATATCAACAATGCCCTCTCCATCACGGCTTGTGATATAGAACCCTGTCAAAGTGCAATCTGACACTTTTGCATCCTTATCTCCTGTATTTTCACAATACACGCCTACCTGATTTCCATTTTTGTCCTTCAACATTGGAAATTCTGTTTCCCCCGGTTTCACCATCTTATCTGCCGGTACCTCTTCGGCATCAACCTTTAAGCCTGCTGCCTCTAATTCTGAAACCTTACACGGAAGTGTCACTGTTTTTCCGCTCACATTCAGCTCTAAGGATTCCCAGGAAACGGTTCCCTTCTTTTCTGTCTCATCCACATCTGCAGTGTCTTCCTTCTCAACCTCTTCCTCTGTATCCTCTTCGAGATCTTCTCCCATCTCTCCTCCCAGCAATCCATCGATGCTTCCATCTGCATCTATGGCTTCTTCTTTTGCTTCTTTTGGAAGTTTGATTTCTTTCACTTTATTATACTCATCAAAAGTCATTTCCAGATTCAGTTCCTGGATCTCCATCTCTCCGCTTTCTTCCATTGCTGTCATGAGTACATCTTTCATATCAATAAAAATGCTTGCAGGAAGAATCTCTTTCTTATATACAGTGATAGTACACGGAATCTCCAGTTCTTTCAATTCTTCCTCCGATACTGCTCCTCCCATTCCAAAAGCATCCAGCATATCTTCTCCCAACACATCTGTTGCAAATTCACCACCGATATCTCCCTTAAGCTCAAAGCATTCTTTTCCATTTACGGTCACGAGTTCTTCTGATAAGGTAAATGCCTTTGCCTGCTTTGTCAATTCTTCCACCATACCCGCATTCAATGTGGTTTCTTCCTCTCCACTTTCCACAGGTGATTTCGTCCACATGTTATTCACATAAGTATAGCTCATCAGCCCATCATCTTCTTTTACCTGATAATTC
This sequence comes from Faecalimonas umbilicata, assembly GCF_004346095.1. Classification (GTDB taxonomy): domain Bacteria; phylum Bacillota; class Clostridia; order Lachnospirales; family Lachnospiraceae; genus Faecalimonas; species Faecalimonas umbilicata. The sequence goes on from NZ_SLZV01000022.1 coordinate 39,555, forward strand.
GACATATCCATCGAAACCTCTGTGCCCGCAATATCCATCAAGAGCTTTCCTTCCATCTGGAATCCTTCTGACTTTTCTACCGATGCGAGATCAAAATCCATTTTCATCCCCACACTTTGACCTTCTACCGCAAATTCCATATTCGCAGTCATCTTTCCCGAGATAGACTCAATCGTCTCACCATTCTTGGCCATATCTTTAAAAAGACGTTCCGGGGTTGCTTTCTTCTTACATCCAGCTCCAGATACACAGAGCATTACTGCAATCAATCCTATCGTACCTGCTTTTTTCCATTTTCTCATAGGCTTTCCTCCGTTGTGTTGATTTATCGGTATTATATCATTTTTACTGTGCATTTTCCATATTTTTACGCTGCATTTTTATATTTTTTTGTGCACTTATATCTTTTTGATATCTTACAAAGAAATCAACACCGGAAATATCACCTCTGAGCCCTTCTCCCTTTAATAGTTTCCAAGTATCTTGAGATTTCTCGCTTCTTCCCGAATACCACGGATGGCATTTTTTACAGCGGCATCGTTAAGATTTCCTTCAAAGTCCACAAAGAACCTATATTCCCATGTCCGTCCTTCAATCGGTCTTGATTCGATCTTTGTCATATTCAGATTATTGTAAATAAAATGGGAAAGGATGTGATACAAAGACCCGCTCTCATGTGGTATCTCAAAGCAGATACTGATCTTTCCCGCCTGTTTCAAATATACCTTCTGATTAGAGACAATGATAAAGCGAGTAGAATTATTACTGTTATCATTGATTCCCTCTTTCAGAATCTCCAGATGATGGATCTTTGCTGCATACTCACTGCATACCGCTGCCTGTGTCTTCTTCTGCTCCTTTAGCACTTTCTGTGCTGCGATTGCTGTATTTGCCACACTGATCTGCTGCCAGTTCCGATGCTCATCTAAAAATCTGGCACTTTGCATCAGCCCCTGCGGATGAGAATATACACACTCAATTTCTTCTATTTTTGTTCCCGGAAGCCCTGCAAGCATATGTCGGATTGGAAGTACAATTTCCCCTACAATGTGGTTCTCAAATTCAACAAGTAAATCATATACCTGACTCACAGCCCCTGCAGATGAATTTTCAATAGGAAGTACTGCATAATCCGCGAGTCCATCCTCCAATGTTTCCATCGCGTCACGGAACGTCTGCACATGAAAGCTGTCACATTCCTCCCCGAAATAGCTGTGGAGCGCCGCCTGACTGTATGCTCCTTCCACACCCTGGAATACAAGTCTGGCACCTTTCTTATCGAGGGAATCAATCCCAATAAATGCCGTCTTCCCGATCACTCCATGCTCTGTCAGAATCTGATACTGGAGTTTTCTGCTCATTGCCATCAGCTGTTCATACAGTTCGGTGATTCCTCTCTGATTAAATTCATTGGATGCCATCTGTGAGAGTGTCGCCAACTTCTGCATCTCTCTCTCCTTGTCATATACTTTCTTACCTGATGCGATCTTTGTGAGTCCTACCTCTGCGCACAATTCCATTCGCTTCTCATATAATCTCACAATCTGGCTGTCAATTTCATCCAGTTGTTCTCTGATTTCACTTAATGGTATCATCTGTCTTTCACCTCATTATCTTTTTTACCAAACTATGCTGTCGCAGAAAGCTCTCCGGCTTCTTTGTCCTGCACTTTGTATTTTTCCTATTATATTACAATTTCTGGATAAAATCTAGATTTTGGAAAATACTGTTACTATGAAAAATAAATTTATCTTATGCGGCACAGCAGGCTGGTGCATGGAAATCCTTTTTACAAGCCTGCATTCTCTTTTTCACAGAGACTACAAATTATCAGGGAAAACTTCCGTCTGGATGTTCCCAATCTACGGAATGGCAAGCATACTGACACCTCTCTTTGAGATGTTGCGAGGAAAAAGTGTGATGCTCCGCGGCAGTATTTATGCATGCCTGATTTTTCTAGGCGAGTTCTGTTCCGGCTCTCTTTTAAAAAAATACGATCTCTGTCCATGGGATTATAGCAATGCCAGATGGAATATCTGCGGTCTGATCCGCCTCGACTATGCCCCACTATGGTTTGGAGCCGGACTTTTCTTTGAAAGACTCCTTTCCAAGTCAGAGTGATCACATTGGTTCCCATAAAGCCTCCCTTTTTGTACTTGAAAATCTTGTCATTTTATTATATGATAAATAAAATAATTCAATATGCAGGAGGCTCTTATTATGGACACAACGCAATGTATTCAGACACGACGAAGTATTCGAAAGTACAAATCCGATCCAATCGATCACACTTTGTTAGAATCTATTATTTCAACTGCATCTTATTCTCCATCTTGGAAGAACACACAAATCACTCGCTATATCGCGATTGAAGACTCTTCCATTCTCAAAAAAATCGCTGATGATTATACCCCTTCCTACAATTCTAATATTGTCAGTCAGTTATCCATGTTAGTTGCGGTAACGATGGTAAAGGGGCGCTCTGGGTTTGAACGCGACGGTTCCTATTCCACGAAAAAAGGAGACCGCTGGCAGATGTTTGACGCAGGAATTGCCTGTCAGAGTTTCTGTCTTGCAGCGCATGAAGCCGGACTTGGAACAGTCATCATGGGAATTTTTGACGAAGATGGCATCCGCAACCTTCTCAACATCCCTGAGGAGCAGGAGCTTGCAGCTCTGATTGCAGTCGGATATCCGGACATTTCCCCGGAACCACCGAAGAGAAAGACTGTTTCTGAATTATTAACATACAAATAGGAGGAAGTTATGAGACACTTAATGAGTCCTTTGGACTTTACCGTAGAAGAATTAGACAAATTATTAGATCTTGCCAATGATATTGAAGCACATCCAGACAAATATGCCCATGCATGTGACGGGAAGAAGCTTGCCACACTCTTTTATGAGCCAAGCACCCGCACAAGACTAAGCCACGAGGCAGCTATGTTAAATCTCGGTGGAAGCATCCTCGGATTTTCTTCCGCTGACTCCAGCTCTGCTGCCAAGGGAGAAAGTGTATCCGACACGATCCGCATGGTATCCTGCTACGCGGACATCTGTGCAATGCGCCATCCAAAGGAAGGAGCTCCGATGGTTGCATGCCGCCACTCTTCCATCCCGGTCATCAACGCAGGGGACGGCGGACACCAGCATCCAACACAGACATTGACAGACCTTCTGACAATCCGCTCGTTAAAGGGACGCCTTGGAAATCTTACAATCGGACTTTGCGGTGATTTAAAATTCGGAAGAACAGTCCATTCTCTGATCCATGCCCTTGTGCGCTACGAAAATGTACGGTTCGTCCTGATTTCCCCGGAAGAGCTTCGTCTTCCAAGCTATATCCGCAAAGATGTATTAGATAAGAATAACATCCCTTACAAAGAAGTCATCAATCTGGAAGAGGCAATGCCGGAACTGGATCTCCTCTACATGACACGTGTTCAGAAAGAACGTTTCTTCAACGAGGAAGACTATGTCCGCATGAAAGATTTCTATATTTTAGATGCTGCCAAAATGTCTCTGGCAAAAGAAGATATGCTTGTACTTCATCCACTGCCTAGAGTCAATGAGATTTCCGTGGAAGTGGACAAAGACCCTCGCGCCGCTTATTTCAAACAGGTACAGTACGGTGTCTATGTCCGCATGGCGCTGATCCTCACACTTTTAGAAATCGAAGTTTAGACGGCAGAAAGGAGTTTATCATGGAAAACAATACATTAAATGTCAGCAGTATCTCAGAAGGATTTGTATTAGACCATATTCAGGCAGGAAAAAGCATGGATATCTATCACTACCTTCGCCTGGACAAGTTGGATTGCTGTGTCGCAATCATCAAAAATGCAAGAAGCAACAAAATGGGAAAGAAAGATATTATGAAGATTGAGTGTCCGATCGACATCATTGATCTTGACATTCTCGGATTCATCGATCACAATATCACGATCAATATCATCCAGAATGACAAAGTTGTTGAGAAAAAGCGTCTGGAACTCCCAAAAGAAATCACAAATGTGATCAAGTGTAAAAATCCTCGCTGTATCACTTCCATTGAGCAGGAATTGGAGCATGTATTTGTTCTGACTGATCCGGAAAAAGAAGTATACCGCTGCAAATACTGCGAAGAAAAATACGACAGAAAAAATCACTAATTGAATATATTTTTATTGCATTGGATTGCAAAAGGATTTCCTTTGTAACAAAAAGGTGTTCCTCTTCGAACGACAGGCAAAAAATCTATTGCCTGTCTGCTCGAAAAGGAGCACCTTTTTTCTGTTCTATTATTCACAATTGCAATTATAATACAAATTCCAACTGGCAATCACACGGTTCTTTCTCCACGCTCTTCTGATTATACTCGACTGCCTCCACACATCCCATTTCTTTGTAAAATGCCTGTGTCTCCTCACAGGAATGTGCAGAAATGTATAATTTCTTTGCGCCCATCTTTCTTGCAGCTTCCACGCACCTTGTAAAAAGCTGTCGTCCAATTCCTCTGTTTCTGCAATCATAAGAAGTATGTATACTGGTCAGTTCCAAATACTGCTTCTCCTGTCCGAAAAACTCGTGTTCTACCGATGCAAATCCCTTCAGGCGTTCCTCCACAAACGCACCGAAGACAACTCCTCCTGTCTGTATCGTGTGGATCAGACACTCCGTCAGATACCGATAGTCACTATCACTCCACTGTTCGTTAAATACGATGTCCTTCAATACCCATTCACCGTCTTCCTTCCGCCAACAGCGATTTACTTCCTGATAGCGGTCAAAGTCAGCAAACAGTGACACAGACAACTCAGATTCTTTGATTCTTCTGTAATTGATTCTACCTTTTCCCATAGTCGGTCCCTCCTGTAAAATCAAAAAGCATTAAGCAAGACGATAAGCCGGGTTATGTCGTTGGACAATCATCTATCTAGGCCTGCCGTTGCCGGAAGGCTCAAGCGACCTACCTAAAACGTGACGGGCCGCCACATTGTTTTCGTTCGGTCTTGCTTCGGATGGGGTTTACATATGCCCTCGCTGTTACCAGAGAGGCGGTAGTCTCTTACACTGCCCTTCCAACCTTACCGGTCATATGACCGGCGGTATATTTCTGTTGCACTAGCCTTGGAGTCACCTCCACCGGACGTTATCCGGCATCCTGCCCTGTGAAGCCCGGACTTTCCTCACCTGCCACCTTTCGGTGATTGCAGCTGCGATTGTCTGTCTTACTTAAATGCCTTTGTATTCTATCATCTTCTAGCAAAAAAGTAAAGACTTCTGTTAAAAAATACATCTTCTACTTCCATTTACCATACATTATAGCACATTTTTTCAATTTGCAAACACAATGACAGATATTTTTAACTTCTTTTCCAAGATGTATAATCTTCTGTCTTTCTGCCATACTAGACAGGGAAACGTAATACGAAAAATTTGAGGAGGGCTTAACAATGGCTGATATTTCTATCTTAGATTTACAAAATCTCCGTCATTTGATCGGAGGATATGACACAACACACTGCAAAATGACAGATTATGCTTCTCAGACAACCGATCCCGAAATCAAAAAATTGTTCCAGGATGCTGCAGACAGTGCAATGAAAAACAAACAGGAACTGATGAGATTTTTATAAGGAGGACATCAAAATGAACGAAAAAACAATGGTCGCAGATGCACTGGTAGGTATCAACGGAGAATTAAAAATGTTTGGAGAAATGATTCCACAGACAGAGAATAAAGAATTAAAACAATGTCTGAAACAGATCCGAAATTCTTGTGAAATGTCACAGGAGAAACTGTATGAAGTCGCACGCCAGAAAAGTTACTATGTTCCTGCCGCAAAGGCAACGGAGCAGGAAGTAAACCATGTCAAATCCATTCTGACTCAACCGACAATGCACTAATTTTTTCAGCCGCCTCCCCTGCTGCATCACTGTACCGAAGCCGGAGAGGCGGCTTTCTGTGTCTGAAAACCTCTCCGATACGGACATACATACGGTTCTTTTCTAAAATCTCCAACTTTTCTTATAATCCTAAGAATTCTTTACTTTCTTAATGACAAAAAATATTTTATCCTGTACAATGATATCTAACTGACAAAAGAACAAAAGAATTAAGGAGCTATTTTATGAGTATTTTAAATGTAGAACATTTATCTCACGGCTTCGGGGACCGTGCGATTTTTGAAGATGTTTCTTTCCGACTGTTAAAAGGTGAGCATATCGGACTTGTCGGTGCAAACGGAGAAGGAAAATCCACTTTTATGAATATTGTAACCGGAAAATTACAGCCAGATGAAGGAAAGATTGAGTGGGCGAAAAATGTACGTACTGGATATCTGGATCAACATACGGTTCTGGAAAAGGGCCAGACGATCCGTGATGTCTTAAAGTCGGCATTCCAGTATCTCTTTGCACTGGAGGAGAAAATGAATCAAATCTGCGACTCTCTCGGCGATGCAGATCCAGAAGAAATGGAAGCGCTGATGGAGGAGCTTGGGACAATCCAGGATACCCTGACACTTCAGGACTTTTATATCATTGACTCTAAAGTAGAAGAAGTTGCACGCGCACTCGGATTACTTGATATCGGTCTGGAGCGAGATGTCACAGATTTAAGCGGAGGACAGCGCACAAAAGTACTCCTTGCCAAGCTGCTTTTAGAGAAACCTGATATCCTGCTTCTCGACGAGCCAACAAACTATCTGGACGAGGAACACATTGTGTGGCTTAAGCGCTACTTACTTGACTATGAAAATGCCTTTATCTTAATTTCCCATGATATTCCATTTTTAAACGAAGTAGTCAACATCATTTACCATATGGAAAATCAGGAGTTAAATCGTTACGTCGGTGACTATAATCATTTTCAGGAAGTCTACGCAGTCAAAAAATCTCAGCTGGAAGCTGCCTACCGCCGTCAGCAGCAAGAAATCAGTGAACTAAAAGACTTTGTTGCCCGCAACAAAGCAAGAGTTTCCACAAGAAACATGGCGATGTCCCGCCAGAAAAAACTGGATAAGATGGATATCATTGAGCTTGCTGCCGAAAAACCGAAACCGGAATTTCGCTTCAAAGTCGGACGCACTCCTGGAAAATACATTTTCGAAACGAAAGATCTCGTGATCGGATATGACGAACCTCTTTCCAAACCACTCTCCCTTTCTATGGAGCGCGGTCACAAAATTGCGCTCGTCGGCGCCAATGGAATTGGAAAGACCACTCTGTTAAAAAGCATTCTTGGCCTGATCCATCCTCTGAAAGGTTCTGTGGAACTTGGGGAAAATCTTATGATCGGTTATTTTGAGCAGGAATCTGCACCAGACAATAAAACGACCTGTATTGAAGAAATCTGGAGTGAATTTCCGTCTTTCACCCAGTATGAGGTCCGTTCCGCACTAGCCAAATGTGGTTTGACGACAAAACACATTGAAAGTCAGGTTCGTGTGTTAAGCGGTGGAGAACAGGCAAAAGTACGTCTGTGCAAACTGATCAACCGAGAGACAAATATTTTACTTTTGGACGAGCCGACCAATCACCTTGACGTGGATGCCAAGGCAGAGTTGAAACGAGCTCTGCAAGAATACAACGGCAGCATTCTTCTGATCTGCCATGAGCCTGACTTCTATCAGGATGTGGTAAATGAAGTTTGGGACTGCACAAAATGGACAACGAAGATTATTTAATTTCATTTCAAAAATATTTCTGATGCAACAAAAAACTTCAGCAAGAACTCTTTTGCTCTGTCTTTCTTCTAAGATTCGACAGATTCAAACTGGTTCTTTGCTGAAGTTTTTGTTTGTTTTTTATCGTATTTACTTTTCCACTTGCTCAGATGCACAATCTTTCGGAGCTTCTTCCTTCTCCTCTGCTTCCTTCTCCTCTATCGGCAGGTTTCCTAAAAGAGGCTGTGACACTGGCACCTCATTTTTCATAAAATCCTGCTCTCCGGTCATCGGATTCCCCGAAAAAGACATTTCCCCTTTTTCTGTTTCATTCATGGCTGCTCCAAAAGTACCTGCCATAAACTCTCTCGCCGCAGAATTCTGTGCCTCTTCCTGATTTCTTGTCATCTTCTCCTGTCGGAACTGATCTTCTTCTTTTCTTGTGCAACGGAAAAAGTAAATTCCGACTGCAATGATTGCTGCTCCTGCCACTCCCTTTGTCAATACATTTCCAATATTCCAAAGAACATCATACATAAATCCCGGCAAAATGACATAGATCAGAGAGGAAATTCCATCCCACAGCAAAGTTGCACCGATCAGAATGATCAGAATCGTAATGATGGAACGGTAAGACTGGAAAAATCCTTTTTTATCGCTTCGAAACTCTTTCGCCAGTTCATCCATGTGAAGTAAATATCTGTCTTCTACCATGTAAAATTCTTCCGGGTTCATTGTCTTTAAGTTATGCACATGAAAAAAACTGTAAAACCATATAACCGGCAGTAAAAAAATCGGCCAGCCCATACCAAGCATTGCAATCAGTGCCACGCTTCCCCAAAATAGAATCATTAGACTGACTCCCTGCTTCTCAAATCCCATATAAAGCTCTCCCGCTCCCGGGATCAAAGAAGCTATCCATGTTAAAAACCCTTTTCTTTGTCTTCTCATACAAATCATTCCTTCCATTTATCTTATTGATTACTTTCTTTTGAACTAACTTTATTATACAAAAAGAACTTTAAGATAGGCGATATGATTTATTAAGATTTTATGAAATTTATCTTCTTGGCACGGCTATCCTCTTGTGTTTGCTTTACAGCTATTTTCGATTTCTTTTATACTCTTTTGCCATATGAATGACCTCTCCATGCAGAAGGATCAACGCTGCCAGGTTCGGAATTGCCATCAACCCGTTAAAAGTATCAGACAGTTCCCAAACAAGCTTCGGTGCAAGAACAGATCCCGGCAGAAGAAGCAATATGTAGATCAGTTTATATGGAAAAACTGCATGTTCTCCAAAAAGATATGCTGCTGTCCGCTCTCCAAAATATGCCCAGCCGATGATGGTCGCAAACGCAAACAGCGCAATGGAGATGGCAAGAAATTTGTCCCCATTTGGAAATACTGTTGCAAAGGCATTTCCCGTCAACGTCGTGCCGTCAATGTTTTCGACTCCATCTGCAATGTTTGAAATGCATCTCTGTGGATCATATACGCCTGAAGTCAATATTACAAGTGCTGTGATTGTACAGACAACAATCGTATCTATGAACACTTCTGCCATTCCCCACATACCCTGAATCTGCGGACAGCTTACATCAGAAGCCGCATGTGCCATCACCGAAGATCCAAGTCCGGCCTCATTGGAAAAAACACCGCGGGAAATACCCATTTTCATCGCCATCTTCACACCATATCCAGCCACTCCGCCTCCAACTGCACGCAGCCCAAATGCTTCTCCGAAAATCCATAAAAATGTTTCCGGAATTCTCTCATAATGTATCACAATGACAAGAAGACCTCCCAGAATATAGAATGCCGCCATAAACGGAACGATTTTTTCTGCTACCATCGCGACTCTCTGAACACCGCCGAGAATCACAACAGCCACAAGTACCATTAATGCCATTCCTGTAAATTGCTCCGGAATTTTCAATGTAGCTTTCAGCCCTTTTGCAATCGCATTGGCCTGTGTCATATTTCCCATTCCAAAAGAGGCGCAAAGACAAAATATAGAAAAGAAAACTGCAAGCCACTTCGCCCCCAGTCCCCGCTCCATATAGACCATCGCGCCCCCAACCCATGCACCTTCGGAGTTTTTGTAACGATATTTGATCCCGAGCACATTTTCTGCATAGATTGTCATCATCCCGAGGAACGCAGACACCCACATCCAGAAGACCGCTCCTGGGCCTCCGGTCACAATTGCTGTGGCAACTCCGGTAATATTCCCCGTGCCAAGCGTTGCTGCTAACGCCGTACAAAACGATTGAAATTGTGAAATAGACTGATGATCCTGCGCCTTTCTGACTCTCCGGTCATGAAACAATGCACCAAGTGTATCCCCCATCCAGACTTTCCAACCCTTAAACTGAAAGAAACCGGTTCGCAGTGTAAAAAGCATTCCGACACCAAGGAAAATGACCAGCATCCCCCGCCCCCATACGAACGCATTTACCACACTGTTGATTTGTCCTATTTTCTCTAGCATAACTCCTCCCATATTTCAAATTTCGATGCAAAGCGAACCTTTCGCTCTGTCCGTACTATCAAATATATGAGAATTTTTTCTGTTTATTAGTTTTCCCGCAAAATCATTTGCCCTTTTTTCGATCTCATAGTACAATACCACTATGCAAAGGAGCGTGACACAAATGACAGAACACGATATTCAACTTTTAAAATCACATTTTACTTTCTGGGACAAACTATCCCCTCATCAAAAAGATATTCTAATTGGAGGAACGACTGCTGTCTCCTATGAAAGAGGAGATTCTATCCACAGTGCTGACTTAGACTGTGTCGGTGTCCTTCTCATTAAAAAAGGCTCTGTCCGGGTATATATCCTCTCAGAAGATGGGCGGGAAATTACTCTTTATCGGCTGTATGACGGAGACATCTGTATTCTATCAGCTTCCTGCGTTCTTCAGTCAATCACATTCGACGTCCATATTGATGCCGTTTCCGACTGTGAATTTCTTCAGACGAATTCCTGTGCCTTTTCACAGATCATGCAGGAAAATATTTATGTAGAAGCCTTCGCCTACAAGCTGGCATCCGAAAGTTTCTCCGACGTCATGTGGGCAATGCAGCAGGTGCTTTTCATGAGTTTTGATAAACGGCTTGCCCTCTTTCTTTTGGAGGAATCCGCCAACGAACAATCCGATACGATCCACATGACTCACGAGCAGATTGCACGCTTCGTCGGCAGCGCCAGAGAAGTTGTCACCCGGATGCTCAAATATTTCTCCTCTGAAGGATATGTCGAACTTTCTCGCGGAAATGTACACATCACCAACCGCGCCGGTCTGACTTCCCTTACCCTGTAAACACCATTTTTCTAGATCAAGTGTTTCATACACTTATAAAACTATTCCCAAAATACAAAAAGGAAATGTCCTGCTTTTTACAGCTATTTAGACATTTCCTTGCTTTCTCATATTTTTTGCATCGTTTCTGCTTTCGTTCTCCTAGCACTTATGCATGGATCATTTCCAGTAACTCTTCTTTTGTCTTTGCCCCGAGCTCTTGTTTTGCAATCTTACCATCTTTGAATAAAATCAATGTCGGAATGGACATTACGCGGTATTCCTTTGCAATTTTCATCTGCTCATCTACATTGACTTTACAGATCTTTACATCTGTCACTTCCTCTGCCAGTTCCTCAATGATTGGCAGTACCATCTGGCAAGGTCCACACCATGGTGCCCAGAAATCTACTAAAACTGGTTCCTTTGCCTCTAATACTTCTTTTTGAAATGTTTCGCTTGTTAATTGAATTGCTGCCATTTTTCTTCCATCCTTTCTATTCCTGCAATGATTTATGGTCTGCCTGACATTCATCAGGTCTTTTTCCATTTCCTTTGTTATCTCTTATTATACTCATGATTGACAGAAACTCTGTGAGTTAGTCACAGTTTCTGCAATTTTTCTTACCAGCTTTTATCAGCAAAATTTTTTGTCTTGCCATCTCTTTTCCCCTTGCTAAACTTTTCTTTTTGCCAGCTTTAGCATATCATATTTTTTAATACTTCACATCCTCTTCTTGCGCTGTTTCGTTTTTCCACTTCTTATAATTATACGCAGCCTGAATAAAAACCGGCAGAAAAAGAATCACGCCAATAATCCTTGCATAGGAATATGCCGGAAACTCTTTATAAATTACGATGTTTATCATTATCCATACAGGTATCATCCATAATGTTCTGATTAATTTTCGTCTATAACTTAATTTCCAATAACAAACTTCAATCCCTTTGTCTACTTTTTCGCTCATATCATATCTTCTTGCAAGAAAAAAAGAAAGGGACAATCCAATGATCATACTAATTATCATTATCAAGAACATATTACCATCCTCCGATTTCTGCTTCTATTACGATAATTTTACCATTTTAGATCACTGTTACAAGTTAAATGTAGGTAAAGATTTTAGAAAATTATTCTTCTACTGTAAAAATTTCTTCAATCGTAACATGGAATGTCTTTGCGATATTCCATGCCAAAACCAATGATGGATTGTATTTTCCCTTTTCAAGGTTTCCTATAGTTTCTCGGCGTACACCTACTTTTGCAGCCAAGTCTTCCTGTTTCATATCAAATCTTGCTCTATACTCTTTAATTCTGTTTTTAATCATCGGACACACCACACCTATCTTTCCAATCAAAATAAGCAGTAACAAAACAGAAGACAATTATGGAAAACCCAAATCCCAAACCAATCCCTTTTACAAGCGCGACATTAGAATTATGCTCTATAATTGCATAATAGAACGTGACAATGGCCGTTATTACTAATTCAGAGAAAAACGCCCACGCAGCAGCTTTTCTCATATTTTGAACAAACATTTCATCTGTTTCCACAAAGAAATATTCAAAAAATAAGGCAAAACATAAAAACGGGAAAAAGATAGGATTATCTGTCCAAAATCCCAGCAAGCCAATGAGAGAGAAAAAACCTAAAAATCCATACCTACATTTCATAATAGACCTCCTTATATGTGGTATATTTAACACTTTATGTTATAAATATACCACTTTTTATGTTTGAAGTCAAGAATGCACACTACATCTCTCTCAACTTTTTAGAAACTATGAAACTACAAAGAAATGCTCCTGCTACAATAATAAAGCAAATGATTGTACACCATACAGGCACTCTCATATCTAATTGTACTCGTAGCAAAATAGTGATTGCTAAAAATACAGCTCCCACAATTTGTATAAAGTCTAATATCCTTTTTTGAAATGCCTGCAAATGCTTTTTATCTTTTATTCTTTCAGATTTCCATATTCCATAATTTACTTGAAAATCCTTTACATCTTCATCGGATATAAGTTCGTCCACACTTACGTCTAGTTCTAATGCCAGTTTTTTTGCTGTAATCAAATCCGGACATCTTGAACCTTTTTCCCAGCGACAAACTGTCTGCCTTGAAACATATAACTTATCTGCAAGTTGTTGCTGAGTAAGATTTTTTTCTTCTCTGAATTTTTTGATGTTATCATTTAACGCCATACTCCATACCTCTCTTTCATTCTCATCATATAACGATAAAATCTAAAATGAAAGTGCCAGTATGTATTTCCCTTGTTTCCATTTTGGTAACATCCATTTCACAAACCTGTTACGCTATTTTGCAGTATTCTACAACAGTGCTATACAAGCCACGAGACTAGCTCGTTCGCTTGACAGGCATACGACCTATAGATACCAAAAAAGATGGCCTTATTCCTATAAACAGGATAAGCCCATCTCTTTCTCTATTTGCGATTTCTATTTCTGCACAATATTAATAATTCTTCCCGGAACGTAAATCTCTTTTACAATCGTTCCTGTCAGTTTATCTGCCACTGCTTCTTTTCCTTTTGCAATTGCATCTTCTTTAGATACATCTGCCGCAAGTGTCACGACAGCTCTTGTTTTTCCGTTGATCTGTACAGCGATTTCAACCTCGTCGTCTTTCATCGCCTCTTCATCATAAGTCGGCCATCCCGCATTGAATACGGTTCCTTCGTGTCCGAGCTGCTGCCATAACTCTTCTGCCATATGCGGAGCAAACGGAGCAAGCAGTACTGCCAGTGTGCTTAATGTTTCTTTATCCACGCCGCCTGCTTTTTTTGCAATCTCATTCAGCTTATTGTTGTACTCCATAAATCCTGAAATAACTGTGTTTAAGCTAAAGCTTTCCAAACGTGTTGTAATATCATATACCATTTTATTGCGGATCTTGATCATCTCTTTTGTTGCGCTGACATCTTTGTCTTTGCTGTCCATAACGAGATTCCATACTTTATTTAAGAAACGGTAAACACCATCGATTCCTCTGTCATCCCACTCTGCATCTAATTCCGGTGGACCTACGAATAATTCATACATTCTCAGAGAGTCGCAGCCGTAATCTCTTACAAGATCATCCGGAGATACGACGTTTCCTTTTGATTTACTCATCTTAATTCCGTTTTTACCAGTGATCATTCCCTGATTGAATAATTTCTTGAATGGCTCATCAAAATCAATCGCCCCGATATCACAGAGGAATTTTGTATAGAAACGAGAGTACAATAAATGAAGTACCGCGTGTTCTACTCCTCCAATATACATATCTACCGGAAGCATCTCATCTGCTTTTTCTCTTGATACAAGTGCTTCGGAATTATGGCTGTCCACATAGCGGAGGAAATACCAGGAAGATCCAGCCCACTGCGGCATTGTGTTTGTCTCACGTTTTGCAGGTTTTCCACAAACTGGACAAGTTGTATTTACCCAGCTTTCAATTCCTGCAAGCGGAGATTCTCCTGTTCCGGTCGGCTCATAAGAATCTACTTCCGGAAGTGTCAGAGGAAGCTGATCTTCCGGTACTGGAACTGCTCCACAATCCGGGCAGTGTACGATCGGAATTGGTTCTCCCCAGTAACGCTGACGCGAGAATACCCAGTCACGCAGTTTATAGTTGACAGTTGCCTTTCCAAATCCACGTTCTTCGATGATATGCGGCGCTTCTTTTTTCAGAACAGCTGATTCCATTCCGTTCCACTCACCAGAATTGATCATCGTTCCTGCTGCCTCTGTATAGGCCTCTGTCATATTTTCAATTTCTTTTCCATCTTTTGCGATTACCTGTACGATTGGAAGATCGAATTTCTTTGCAAATGCAAAGTCACGATCATCGTGAGCCGGCACACACATGATTGCTCCGGTACCATAGTCTGCGAGAACATAATCAGAGAGCCAGATTGGTGTCTTTGCTCCATTTAATGGGTTGATCGCATAAGATCCTGTAAACACTCCTGTCTTTTCCTTATCCTGAAGTCTGTCTACATTCGACTTCATAGAAGCATCATAGATATACTGTTCTACCGCTTCTCTTGTCTCGTCTGTCGCAAGACTCTTAGCAAGCGCATGCTCCGGTGCAAGTACCATAAATGTCGCGCCGTGAAGAGTATCCGGTCTTGTCGTATAGACAGTGATCTTATCTTCTCTTCCCTCCACCTGGAAATCAACTTCTGCACCGTAAGATTTTCCGATCCAGTCTGCCTGCATCTTCTTTACCTTCTCCGGCCAGTCTAATTTATCGAGATCTGCAAGAAGCCTCTCTGCGTATTTTGTGATACGAAGCATCCACTGACGAAGATTTTTCTTTGTCACTTCTGTTCCGCAGCGCTCACATTTACCATTTACTACTTCTTCATTCGCAAGACCTGTCTTGCAGGAAGGGCACCAGTTGATCGGGAATTCCTTCTCGTATGCCAGTCCTTCTTTGAACATTTTTACAAAGATCCATTGTGTCCATTTATAAAATTCTGGATCAGTTGTATTGACTTCCATATCCCAGTCATAGAGAGCTGCGATCTCATTGATCTGTCTCTTAATATTTTTTACATTCTCAGCAGTAGAAATCGATGGATGCACACCCATCTTGATTGCATAGTTTTCTGCCGGAAGTCCAAATGCATCCCATCCCATTGGATGTACAATATAGTATTTCTGTAATAACTTATATCTGCTCCATACATCAGAGATTACATATCCTCTCCAGTGTCCGACATGGAGACCATTTCCTGATGGATATGGGAACATATCGAGACAATAATATTTCTCTCTCTTTCCATTTTCATCTTCTTTTACGTTCACTGGATGCTTCTCCCAGTTTTCACGCCATTTTTTTTCAATCGCCTTATGATTATAAGGTACTGCCATTCTTTTTTCCTCCTTTTTCTCCAAGAATTCCCTCTGCGGAAATCAATTTCCTATGCAATAAAAAAAACCTCTCATCTCATCAAGAGACGAAAAGGCTGACTTCCGTGGTACCACTCTTATTCATACAGCATCTCACTGTACGCACTCATTGCTTCTGTAACGGGAAGTCCCGCCTCTATCTACTTCCATACAGTGTATTCTGTATCTCTCGTTCAATAGAAGGGCTCCAAGGTGAGTTCGGAGATTACGCTGCTGCCTCACACCTGCCGGCAGCTCTCTGAAAACGATAGGCTCTTACTACTCCTCTTCTTTGCCATTGTCTGATTCAATCTGTCATCACAATTTCAATGATATTTCTATTTTATCATACGAAGACTATTTGTCAAGGCATTGGGAAAAGCTGTATTTTTTTGTAAATTTCGCATAAATTTTTATATTTTATTGCCATTTTCTTATAATTAGTGTATAATACATTACATAATCGACAGAACGAAAAAACATTATAAAGGAGATAGTGCCATGGTAAATTTATTAACAGGCCCTAAAGGGAGCGGCAAAACACAACAGATGATCGAATTAGCAAATGAGACAGTAAAGCAGTGTGACGGCAATGTAACGTTTATCAAGAACAGTCACAACGATACATACAGTTTATCTTTTGATATCAGAGTAATCTGTATGGATGACTATCCTTCCATCAAGAACATTGACGACTACACTGGATTTATTTATGGAATGCTTAGTGCTAACCATGATATTCAGGCTATTTTTATCGATGGTATTTTAAAACATGCCAATATTTCTTCTGAGAATATGCCTCGCTTCATTGAACGGTTGAAAAATATCTCTAAGAGACATGATGTGAATTTCTATTTAAGTATCAGCGCAGAGAAAGACCAGTTAAACGGAATTGACTTGACTGACTGTGCACTTCTTAATTAAAACAACGAAGCAATTCAAATGGAAAAGTTAATAGTTCACAATTTCCATTACTTTTAAAAGCCTTGCAGTAATTGCTACCGCAAGGCTTTTCTCTTATCTTTTTTCTATTTTCGTATACTCTATTTTCTTTCAAATGCAAGCTCAATCAGCTCTGTCACAAGCGCTGTCGTATCGATTCCTTTTTCTCTCCAAAGCATTGGGTACATGCTGATATTCGTAAATCCAGGCAATGTATTGATCTCATTGAAAATCACTTCATCTGTACCATGTTCCAGGAAGAAATCCACTCTGGAAAGTCCAAATCCATCTACCGCTTTGAAAATTGCAACAGCATCTTCTCTCACCTTTTCCAATGCTCCTTCTGGCAGTTCCGGATGAGTATCTGTCTTAGAATCCGGATTATTGTACTTTGCTTCATAAGTGTAGAACGTATCTGCTGCCTTAATTTCACCGACGTCAGATGCTTTCACATTCTTTCCACCAAGCACGGCACATTCAATCTCACGCCCTTTAATCGTCTCTTCTACAAGAATCTTTGTATCATGCTTTGCCGCTTCAAGCAATGCTGCCTGTAATTCTTCTCTGTCTTTTGCCTGATTGACTCCCTGAGAAGACCCTGCTTTAGACGGCTTTACAAATACCGGATACGGAAGCATTTCCTCCACCTTGTCAAGCGCCTTGTCGATCTCCTCAAGCTCATATGCATGGATTCCAACAAATTTTGCCTGACGGATTCCAAGGCGATCTACAATAATCTTCGTGTAAAGTTTATCCATGGATACCGCTGATGCAAGTACCCCACATCCGACATAAGGGATTTTCGCAAGTTCAAACAATCCCTGGATAGTTCCATCTTCACCGTACATTCCGTGAAGAACCGGAAAAATCACATCTACCTGGATCTTCTCCACAGTATCCCCCAGCACGAGAATTCCATGTTCTCCGGCATCCGGTGAAAGAATTGCCCGCTTTCCGTTTTCACGCCAGGTATCATTTCTAATTGCTTCTGTATCTTCCACTTTCAGCCAGCATCCCTCTTTTGTGATCCCGATCAAAACCGGCTCATATTTTGTCCGGTCAATATGCGAGATCACTGTAACTGCTGACTTACAGGAAACTTCATGCTCAGAGGATTGCCCTCCAAAGATTACCGCTACTCTCTGTTTCTTCTCTCCCATTTTTCCACATCCTTACTTTTCTTTTTTCACTTCTTTCTATTCTATCGGCATTTTCTATAAAATGCATTTCCAAAAATGCTGATTTCATTGCAAATCCTGCTCTATTTAATACTTAAAACTGTATTTGCCTTCTCATCCTGCTTATATTCAATCGTCACTTTCTGTCCCGGCTCATAGCGGATGACATCAATAAAGTCTACCACCGACACATCAAAAATCTCCTCTGATTCTTCCAGAAGAATATAGTAATGTGAGTTTCCTTCCACGACTCCCTGTGCAATCTTCGCAATAGTTCCTTCCATCGTCTGTACTTCTCGCTTGTCTTCCTCTTCCTTGATCACACCATCCGTCAGAAGAAGTTCATTGTATTTTTCCTCACACTGGCTTACCGTATCTCCGATTGCTACAAGCTGATATTTCTGTACATTTACCATCGCATACTTTTTAACAAGGCCCGCATCATCTTTTAATGCGATAAAATAAGTCGGCTCTCCGGAGAGATTTAAAAGAAGCGGGAAAGTCGCCTTGTATTTTAAGTTCTGTACCTGACCTTCTGCAGATGACATCGCAGAAGCCTCTGTAGCACCTTCGATCGGATAAAATTTTGTTTCCATTGTTCTCTGGTTCATCAGAACAAATCCGACGTTGGACTGGTCACCACTCACGGATGTCACACCCGTATATACCCATACATCGTCATCGATCGCAAGATAGTTATATCCTTCTGTCGTCTTCAGGCAGTCTTTCTGTCCAAGTACACTGTTCAAAAATCCATGTTTCAGCGCTCCATAGTAATCATAAAGCTGTACAAGAAGATCAGAAGAATATGCACGGTCAATCCACTTCGGCACATCATCGATCGCATAGTCTTTCGTCTCTCCTGTCACTGCATTGCACAGTACAACTCTTCCAACAGTCTCTCCTCCAAACAGACCAATGTTAAACTTCTTCACCGGGCATACCCAGTATGGAACTCCGTCATCATCTGTCTCAAAACTTAACTGGTCAAAAATATAAGTCGGATAATTGAAGCGCAAATGTCTGTAAATGTTCCGGTTAAAATATTCGCTTGTAGAATACTTGATACCTTTTTCTAATTTTACAAGCTCTGTAGACTGTGTGGCCATATCAATGCGGACATACGCCGGGATTCCTTCAGACTGATTCGTGATCCATTTAATGCCACTGGCATATTTGAGCGGAGAAACACGTACCGGTCTTCCTTGATAGTTGATCTGGCTGTAAATATCATCCACCTCAAATTGAGATACCATATCTACCATACTTCCCATCTTTCGATTTCCGAGAAGTGTTGCAGACTCTTTGTCAAGCAGCGGGATTTGATCAAAGGAAAGTTCTTCGATATCCTTTGTAAATTCTCCCTCCTCTACTTTAAGAAGCTTCTGATACTTCTTCGCATTTACGATCGGAGAAGAAAGTAACGCTCCCACAAGATACACAACAACAACTGCTGCCAGTACAAATAGAATCGCCTTCATCCCTTTACTCGTCTTAATCTCATCTGGGCGAAGCCGTTTCTTCCACGCGTAGATCAACGCAAGAACTGCAACTAAAATTCCAATAAAGAACCAAAAATCACGAGAGTGGATATTGATTGCCGGCAGTGTAAAATAGTAATACAAAAATGCAACAATCACAAGCACAATCGCTCCAATTATTTTCGCCTTTGCTTTTTTCATAACATCCTCCATTTTCTATATATCAATAAGTTATAATGAACAGTATAATACAAAAATATCATCAGCGCAAACAATGTCTGATGATATTTTATAAACTTCTTATAAACAATAGAATCTAGAAATGTTTTCTCCAGAAACTTGGAGAACAAATCATAAGAAATGGGAAGATTTCAAGCCTTCCGATCAGCATATCCATAGAAAATACAATTTTAGATAGCACCGAGAAAGACTGGAAGTTTTCTATCGGACCTACTCTTGAAATTCCCGGACCTACATTGCTCAATGTAGTCAGCACTCCCGATATGGTTGTCGCAAAATCAAAATTATCAAGTGCCACAAGAAGCACAGAAATTCCAAATACAAATACATATGCACTAAAATATGCATACACCCCTTGCAACGTCTCATTGCTGATTTTCTTTCCATTTACTTTTACAACATTAACCGATTTCGGATGCAGCATTCCTTTCACCTGCTTCAAAATACTTTTCCACAAGATCAGAAATCTGGACACTTTCACTCCACCTCCGGTAGAGCCGGCACATGCACCAATCACCATAATGAGAAGCAAAATACATTTTGACAATTCCGGCCACAAATTAAAGTCTGCCGTGGCAAATCCCGTCGTTGTAATAATCGATGCAACCTGAAAAATCGAATATCGGAAAGCTTTTAACGGTTCTTTGTAAATAGAGAGAACATTGCAGGTGATCACCAAAGTTGCCGCCACTATAATTCCCAGATATGCTCTGACTTCCTCATTTTTCCAGACAGATTTTACATCTTTTATTAAAAGGAGAAAATACATATTAAAGTTGATTCCAAACAGGATCATAAAAACGGTGATCACCCCGTCAATATAAGCACTGTCATAGTAAGCAACGCTGCTGTTATGATTTGCAAATCCTCCGGTTCCTGCGGTACTAAAGGAGTGAATGATACTATCATATAAGTTCATTCCTCCTGCCAGAAGGAAAATGATCTCCGCGACAGTGAGTGCCAGATACATTGCATATAAAAGCTTTGCGGTCTCTCGCGCTTTCGGAACAAGTTTATCCGCTTCTGGTCCTGGAACTTCTGCCCGCATTAAATGCATAGAACTTTTATCATCCAGAGAAGTCACTACCATAACAAACACAAGTACACCCATTCCACCAATCCAGTGCGTCAGACATCTCCAGAAATTCATTCCATAAGAGAGCGCCTCTATATCTGTAAGAATGGTAGATCCTGTCGTCGTAAATCCAGATACGGTCTCAAACAGAGCGTCCACATACGATGGAATCTCTCTTGACAAATAAAATGGAAGTGCTCCGAATACAGACCACAATATCCATGCTGCGGCTACGATCACAAGCCCGTCCTTCCCATAGATTCTTCCATTTTCTGGTTTTTTTCTACCAAAGAGAAGGAAAAAGACACACAGCACAGCGCTTGTAATCCCAAATGCTGCCATGTCTGAAGTTTCCCCATAAATCAAGGATACTGCTGCCGGGATACAAAGTACAAGCGCTTCCACCCCCAACATTTTTCCTAATACATAAGCTGTCATTTTGTAATTCATTTTTCTTCCACCACTACACTAAAATATCATGAAAATCCTGTACTTTGCATTTCAATGTAATTACGATCACACTATCCCCGATCTGGAGGCAATCCTCTCCTCCGGGAATAATAATTTTTCGATTCCTTACAATACATGCAATCAGCACATCTTTCTTAGTTTCCAGGCTCTTCAGTGGTACTCCCACATAGGAGGTCTGTTTTTTTATAATAAATTCCAGTGCCTCAACACGATCATCTACAAGATGGTACATTGCCTCAATATTAGCACTGCGGATTGAATTCTGGCGTGCACGCACATAGCTTAAAATTGCATCGGCAGTCGCAGATTTTGTCGATACAATGCTGTTGATCC
The DNA here is from genome assembly GCF_004346095.1 of Faecalimonas umbilicata. GTDB lineage: Bacteria > Bacillota > Clostridia > Lachnospirales > Lachnospiraceae > Faecalimonas > Faecalimonas umbilicata. Next base: position 61,145 of record NZ_SLZV01000022.1, read on the forward strand.
CAAATCCTGCCACCATCTCTGCCCGGGAATCTTCATTGACTTTCGCCACAATCTTTGGAACTCCCTGCTGTTTTGCAAAAAGTGCCATGATGATATTCTCTTCATCCATTCCCGTAAGTGCAATAAAGGCATCTGCATCACCGATTCCCTCTTCGATCAGAAGTTCATTATCCGATCCATCCCCATGAATAATAGTAGCTTCCGGAAGCGCCTCACACAGTCCTTCACTCTTTGCCAGGTCTTTCTCTATGATCTTTACCTGCATTCCAAGCTTCGTCAACTGCTTCGCGAGATAGAATCCAACTCTTCCTCCTCCGCAGATCAATACCTTTTTGATTTTATTTTTACGATTTCCAATTTTTTTAAAGAAAATTTCCATCTCTCGATGAGATGCCGCTATGTGAAGCCTGTCTCCTGGCTGCAGGACAAATTCTCCATCCGGAATATAAACCTGTGTTCCCCGCTGTACTGCACAGATCAGAACTTTAATCTTATACTTTTTATAAAATTCTGCAAGGGATATTCCAGTAATCGAGCTTTCCTGCTGAAGCGGAAATTCTACCAGCTCCACTCTTCCTTTTGCAAACGTTTCCACCTTACTTGCAACCGGGAAGATCAGTACTCTGGAAATCTCATTTGCAACTGTCAGTTCAGGGTTTACTGCCATACTTAAATGCAGATCTTCCTTCAAAATATCAAGCTGCTGCAGATAAACCGGATTTCTTACACGGGCAATCGTATGTCTGGCCCCCAGTCTTCTGGCAATCAGACAACTTAACATATTCAGTTCATCCGTAGATGCACAGGCAATCACCAGATCTGCGTGGGGTACATCCGCCTGCTTCTGCACCTCTGCACTGACTCCATCTCCAGTGATACAGAAAATGTCCAGCCTGTTGATGGTCTCTTTCAATTTTCCCTCATTTGGATCGATCAAAACGATGTCATAATTTTCTTCAGAGAGTTGTTTTGCAAGCTTAAAGCCCACTTTCCCATCTCCTATAATTACAATTTTCATCGCACTTTCCTCTTTTCTCACATTACTTTTTCATTTTGTAAATTACTCATTGTCTAAACCGATAATCAGCATGCAAATTATAACACTTTCTATTAGAAAGTCAAGGGAAATCTTTATGTAATTTTAATGTATTTTTACATCGGGAATTCTTCTTTTAACTTGAACTATTTTTATGCATTTAGAAATGTGTACAAACACTGTAAAATCAAGCATTTGTATTAGATTTGTTTTATTT
>NZ_SLZV01000023.1 GCF_004346095.1 Faecalimonas umbilicata
ATAAAATCATAAAATTTGACGAAAAAATAAGCCATGAATGGCTTAAATAAGGGGTTTCTAAGGAAAGTTATAAAAATGATGTGTCAAACTCCCGTCACAGACGTTTCTTCTTAAAAAGAGAACTGTAAAGAAAAGGGACGATAAGATTGTAAGGATCCCGTTTTGGGTGTATAATAAAAAAGAAATACCAGTGTGGTTCATAAATAAAGAGAAAAGAACTTTGTTTACTGGCATTGACAGAATCGAAATGGAGGGAAGATTCAAATGAAAATTGCAGTAACATATGAAGAAGGAAAGGTGTTTCAGCATTTTGGACACACAGAACACTTCAAATTTTATGAGGTGGAAGACGGAAAAGTCACAACGAGTCAAGTTGTAGACACGAACGGAAGCGGACATGGAGCGCTTGCAGGACTGCTTGCGGAGCATCAAGTGGATGTTTTAATCTGCGGCGGTATTGGAGGCGGCGCACAGGCAGCGCTTGCGGAAGCGGGAATCAAGCTTTATGGAGGAGTGACCGGAGAGGCAGATCAAGCTGTTGAGGCATTTTTAAACGAAGCACTTTCTTATGATCCAAATGTGAAATGCAGTCATCATGAAGGGGAACACGAGCATCATGAGAACTGTGCAGGCGGCGGATGCGGAAGTGGTCACTGCGGACATTAAAAGAATAAATAAGAGATTCGTAGGCTACCGGAAAAACGGTAGTCTATTTTCTACTCGTTTAAGACCTGGGAGCAGGTACAAAATAGAAAGATCAGACTATTAAGAAGAAAGGTTGATGTCATGATAACAGAAAAGAAAGAGAAGCGGATTTTAATGATGTCCTTTATTTCAGGACTTGCGTTTGCTGTCATAGAATTTATATTTTCTATTTACAGTCACTCACAATCAGCTTTGACGGATGCGGTATATGATGCTTCCGAATTAGTATTTATCGCTTTGTTACTATTTTTAACACCATTGTTTCATAAGCCGGTATCGGAAAAACATCCCTATGGATATTTTCAGATCGAGTCCATATTTGTCATTATCAAAGGAGTCATGATGCTGTCAGTGACAATGGGAGTTTCGGCAGAGATTATTGAGTCGGCATTATCGGGTGGTAATGCGGTGAATAATGCACAAATTTCTGTTTTTCAATTATTTTTGGGGATAGCAAGTATTATTATTTTTGTGATTATGAAAAAGTGGAACAAAAATTTATCCTCTCCTACCATTGAAGCAGAATTGTTAGGATGGAAATTGGATATTGTTTACAGCTTGGGTATGTCATTTGCCTTTTTTATATCACTTTATTTAGAGCGCACACCGCTTGCGTTTGTAGCTCCATATTTTGATCAGATTGTGGCGGTAGTAGTGATGATCTTCATGCTTCCGGAAAGTGTGAAAGTATTGTGGAATGCGATAAAAGAAGTATTTTTGTTTTCACCGGAAAAACATGTAGTGGACGAGATTAAAACACTTTGCAATCCGATTTTAGAGAAATATCAGTTTTCCCCTGTATTTTATGATGTGACTAAGACAGGACGGCATTTATGGATCGCAGTCTATTTTCAGATTGCAACAGAAAGTATGTCTGTGCGGGACTTGGAGTCTGCATTGAGACAGGTAAATGAGCAGACAAAGGAAAAATACCAGGAATGCACGTGTGAATTGATTTTAGTACCCGGAAAATAAAATATGATTTGGAAAGAGATGATTTGGAAAGAGAAAACAATTGCATTGACATCATCTATATGATTATTTATAATATCAGTTTGAATTACATGTATTCCGTTGTTAAACTAAAAAAGGAATAGAAAACAATACAAGGAGGAAATAAGATGAGAAAGAAATTAGTCAGTTTATTGTTAGTGACTGCTATGTCAGTGACTGCTTTAGCAGGATGCGGTTCCAAAGCTGACGGAACTGAAGGAAGTAAAAAAGAAGCGCAGTCTATTACATTTATGGCTCCTGATTGGGCGGTACCGACAGATGAACAGCTGGATGAATTTACAAAAGAAACAGGAATAGAAGTTGTAGTCAATGAAGTTGGCTGGGATGATATTCGTGAAAAAATGGTTACTGCAGCTGCAGGAGGACAGGCCGTTGCAGATGTGGTAGAAGTAGACTGGTCATGGGTTGGTGAATTTTATGCGGCTGACTGGTTAGAGCCATTAGAGGTTTCTGATGAAGTAAAAGCAGATATGCCTACTCTGGAAACATTTACAAAAGATGGAAAAGTACTTGCAATCCCATATGCAAACGATTACCGTTTATCTTACTATAATACAGAACAGTTTGAAAAAGCCGGAATTACAGAGGAGCCTCAGACATGGGAGGATGTGCTGGAAGCATGCCGAACATTAAAATCTACAGGGACAGTAGAGCATCCTTTTGCAATTGCATTAAATGCAGAGGAAAAAACAACAACCTGTTTGATGTGGCTTGCATATACGATGAATGGTGTTGTCTATAATGAAGATGGTACTTTAAATGAAGAATCTGTAACAGAGGCTTTAAAGTACATGGAAACTCTGATTCAGGAAGAACTTGTAGATCCGGCAGATAAGACTTCATCTGGTATGGATGCCTATAAACGTCTGACAGGTGGAAGCGCAAGCTTCTTAACAGGACCGACTTCTTTTGTATCCAGAAGCACAAATCCAGAGGAGTGCAGCGTTGTCGGACAGATTACACCAATCCTTACACCGGGAAAAGAAGGAAAATCCGAAGTGACAATGGCTCTCCCAGAAGCGCTTGGTGTAACAAAATTTTCTAAAAACAAAGAGGCAGCGAAAAAATTTGTTGAGTGGTATACATCTGCTGATATGCAGAAAAAATTAAACGAAACAAACAGTGCGATTCCAACAAGAAATTCAGTGTTAGAAGAACTTATCAACGATGATAAAATTCAGAATGCTGGTGCAATGCTGGAAGAGGCGAAGTTAATTTCTTCTCCATTCCCGGATGGAATCCCGTCTTACTATGCGGAGATGAGCAATGCAATGTACAATGCAATCAACAAAATGGCTCTTGGTGAACTGACAGCTGAAGAAGCTTTCAAAGAAATGGATACTAAGATCACTGAGTTAGCAGGACAGAAATAATGAAAAAGAAGATTTTACCATATCTTTTACTCACACCCATGATACTGATCATGGGTGTATTAGTATTTTATCCGATTGCAGCAACCTTTTCTTACAGCCTAAAGTATTGGAAACTGACTGCGCCAAATGACATTCATTTTATTGGATTCGATAACTACATAAATATTTTAAAATCAGAGTCCTTCTGGTACAGCCTCCAGAATACGGTGTTCCTCCTCGTACTGATTTTGTTTGGAACAACCATTCTCGGGGTGCTGCTCTCTCTGTTTTTGAATATTGAAGTAAAGTTTTCCGGAGTTCTGCTTGCAGTTGCGGTTCTTCCGTGGGCACTGCCGCCTTATGTAAATGGAATTTTGTGGAGATTTATTTTTTACCCGGGATACGGTCTGATGAACAAGCTGCTGATCGGAATGGGAATGGTCGATCAGCCGGTCGAATGGCTCAATTCGAGGTGGACACTTCTCTTTGTCGTATCCATTGTAGTAATTTGGAGGAGCATTCCGTTTATGGCGCTGGTATGTCTTGCCGGAAGACAGTCGATTCCACATGAATTATATGAAGCTGCAAAAATCGATGGCGCAAATGTTCCAAATATTTTTCGGCGGATCACGTTCCCGCTGATGCTTCCGTTTATTGGAATCGGAGTGACATCCACTTCAGTGACAGCGATCAATGTTTTTGATGAGATTGTTGCGTTATCTGGTTATAGCGATCTGGGGAAAAATATCCTTGTGGAAAGCTATTTGACGACATTTAGTTTCCTGGACTTTGGAAAAGGAAGCGCAGTTACCTATCTGGTAATGTTCCTCGCCGCAATCTTAGGAATCTTTTACTTGCGGAGTCTGAATAAGGAGGTGGAATACTAATGAAATGGTTGAAAAAAGCAGGGTATGTTTTGTGCTTACTTGTATTCCTTCTTCTGACGCTTGGACCATTTGTGTGGGCGTTTATTTTGTCTATTACTCCGGAGCATGCGATGCTTGCGAAATCGACAGCGCTTCTTCCGGAAGTAGTTACCTGGAAAAACTATTTGGAACTGTTTGGAGGAAGTCGGAAAGGACAGCTTTTGTTTGCCGGCATCGCAAATTCGTTAAAAGCGGTTGGCATGACTTTGCTGGTTGGGATTCCAATCTGTCTGATGAGTGCATACACGTTGAGTCGTATGGAATTTAAAGGGAGAAAATTCATCCGGAATCTTCTTTTGATCACGATGGTCATTCCTGTCATGGCGACGATCATTCCGTTGTTTCGGATTTTTGTTGCCAGACAGTTGTTGGATAACGTATTTTGGCTCAGCCTTGTTTATGTCAGTTCGTATCTTCCGATGATTACCTGGCTGATGTCCAATTATTTTTCTACGATACCAAAAGAATTAGAAGAAGCGGCAGTGATTGATGGCTGCGGCAGGCTTGCTGTTTTTATGAGGATTTTTCTTCCGATTTCTTATCCGATCATCCTCTCAGCAGCATTGATCATATTTTTAAACACATGGAATCAGTTTCAGATTCCGTTAATTCTCGCTTCTTCTGTGGGGACAAAACCGGTGGCGATCGTTGTATCCGAGTTCATGACAAAGGACTCCATTCAATACGGTCTGACTGCGGCTGCAGGGATTATAACTGTGATTCCACCGGCCATTACAGCGTTAATCTTTCGAAAGTTTTTGATTTCCGGAATGATGCGTGGATCTGTAAAAGGTTAGAGCCTTCCTTTTTTCGTGGGTGAAGTGTGGGACTGTTGGAAAATGAAAAAACATTTTTCAACAGTCTTTTTTTGCTTTTTTTAAAATATTTTGAGGGAAAGATAAAAATATTATAAGTAATAGCCTATAAGTTATATAAAACTTATGTATTTTACAAATGATATAGAGTGTGATAAACTCATTTCGGAAACAGGGAAGACCAGAGAAGGTTTACATAGAAAATGGAGGAGAGCATTATGAAAAAGGATTATAGTAAACTATGGGTGTTATTTAAGTCAATGTTTGTGCTCAGTGCATGCACATTCGGAGGGGGATTTGTCATTGTATCCTTGATGAAGAAAAAATTTGTGGAAGAGCTGCAGTGGTTGGAGGAGGATGAGATGCTTGATGTGACGGCGATCACACAGTCAGCGCCCGGTCCGCTTCCAGTGAATGCTTCGGTGATCATCGGATATCGGATCGCAGGGGTCATAGGTTCGCTGACGGCTATTCTCGGTACAATTCTTCCGCCGATGATCATTATTTCCATCATCTCACTGTTCTATGAACAGTTCCGTACCAATCCGTATATCAGTACAGCGCTGCAGGTGATGCGGGCAGGTGTGGCAGCGGTTATCTTTGACGTAGTCATTAACCTTGCTGGAAATGTGATAAAGACAAAACGGATTCTGTATATTTCCATGATGGTCATCGCTTTTGTTGCGACGTATCTGCTGGATGTCAGCGCAATGATCATTATTCTGACTTGTCTTGGAATTGGTCTGCTGGATCTTGCTGTAGGAACTTTTCGGAAAAAGAATGGAGGGGTTGCATAAATGTTATTATTAAAATTATTTTTTGCTTTCATACAAGTTGGAATGTTCAGTGTAGGCGGTGGATATGCTGCTATTCCACTGATTCAGGAACAGATTGTCAATATTTACGGGTTAATGACACTGGAAGAATTTTCAGATTTGATCACGGTTGCAGAGATGACGCCGGGACCGATTTCCATCAATTCAGCAACGTTCGTAGGAATGCGGATTGCAGGGATTCCAGGTGTTCTGCTCTGTTCGATTGGATGTATCATACCATCCTTTTGCATTTGTCTGATCCTTGCACATTTCTATTATAAATATCGTTCGGTTGGTGGTGTGCAGGTTGTTCTTGGAGCAATGCGGCCGGCAGTTGTATCTCTGATCGCCTCTGCAGGTGCGTCCATTTTGATGTTGGGATTATTCCAGGCAGAGTTAAGAGAAGTGGTAGTTGGTGAACTTCGCGTTGTAGAGTTGGGAATTTTTGTGGTAGCACTGTTCCTCCTGAGAAAATACAAAGTAAGCGCAATTGCAATTATTTTGGGAAGCGGTGTTGTCGGGACGATAATTTATGCACTGTTGGGAGCCATCTAAATCACTGTGAGGTTCATCCGGAAAAGCAGAAGAATCCGAAGATTTTAGGGAAAAAGAAGAGCAGGGACCAAGATAGAAGGGAAGGAACATATGACAATCAGGCATTTGAAAATATTTACGGCGGTAGCAGATTACGGCGGGATGAGCAAGGCGGCAAAGATGCTGCACATCTCTCAGCCGAGTATCAGCCAGGCAGTTTCAGAACTTGAGAAACATTATGGAGTAAAGCTGTTTGAACGGCTTTCACAAAAGATATATTTGACGAAAGAAGGAGAGCTGATGCTCTCTTTTTCCCGTCATATTCTCGATTCGTTCGACCATATGGAAGCGGCGATGAACCGGGCAGTAGAAACAACAAGTCTGCGGATTGGATGCAGCGTATCTGTGGGCACATGTCTGATCAATGATATTCTGGATCAGGCAGAGAAACGGATCCCAGAATGTATGATCAGTGTCAATGTGAGCAATTCTTCAGAGATTGAGAGACAGATTTTAAATAATGAAGTGGATCTTGGAATTGTGGAAGGAATTTTAAAAAGCAAGGATCTCGTCCTGACACCTGTCTGTAAGGATGAGATGGTTGTCGTTTGTGGAAGAGAGCACTGGCTTGCAAAAGAGAGAGGTGTGACATTGGAGATGCTCCAGGGGGAGTCATACATTAGCAGAGAAAGCGGCAGCGCGGAGCGCAATCAGATTGAAAAGATGTTTGAGGATCGTGGAGTACAGCTTCGCAGGACATTTTGCAGTACGAATACGGAAGCAATTAAAAATGCGGTGATCCGTGGAAGAGGGATTGCCATTTTCTCAAGAAGAATGATCGAGAAAGAGGCAGAAGACAGAAGCATTGTCATACTGCCGTTAAAGGAGATCAGTGTCACAAGGAACATCCATCTTGCCATTCATAAAAATAAATATTTGTCAGAGGAAATCAAAGTACTTCAGGAAATTTTATTGAGCAGTTGCTAATTTTTCCAGATTGTACAGACATATGGATTTGAGGAGAGCTAAATCGGATCAGCTATGATTTTGTTTAAGTACATTTAAGGTAACCTCTGTATACTGTTGTCAAGAAACAGATTAGCTATTCAGACAGTATCAGAAGGAGAAAAATAGATGAAGAATTTTCGGAAACAATATGGGAAAAATGTATGCAGAAGTCTTTTGCTTCTTATCGCAGGGACGGCGGTTATAACCGTTCATGCACAGACAGTGAAGCAGGAGGAAAAAGAAGAGGCAGATCTGGAAGCAAAAAGGGAACTGATCAGAGAAATCTATAGCGAGGAATATCAGCAGGAAGTGTCTGATAGACTGGAAGAGGCAAAGGCAGGAGGAAACTATACGGAGGACACCATGCTGATTGAGCCGAACCCATATGGTACGAATTCGTTGTCGCTCTATGTTTATTTCCAGACAAAGGAGAAAGCACAGGTATCCTATACGGTATCAGTAGAGGATGAAAACATTGCAGATTTTACTGCGGATGAAAATGCGCGTCTGCGTGAAGAAGAGTTAGAACACAGGGAGACAGAAGGAAAGACAGAACATGAATTTCAGGTGATCGGGCTTGTTCCCGATCATACAAATACAGTGACTTTTACGATCACCTATGCAGATGGAAATCAGGTGATAAGAGAGTATAAGCACAACCCAGGTTCTGTATACGGAGAGGAAGAAATGCAGCTGGAAGTGACAGATGCAAAGGAAAATAGTGAAGAGGAATTAAGCGATGGTTTGTATGTAATTCTGGGAAATGACAGTGAGGGGCTGGACTTTATGTATTATTATGATACCAATGGTGTGCTCAGAGGGGAAATTCCAATCATAGGATACAGAAGTCATGGGATTCTCTTTTGGGAAGAGTGTATGTACTACAGCATTTCTGCAACGAAGATTGCTGCGGTGAATGCACTTGGAAAGGTGGAGAAGGTTTATGATACCGGGACATACAAGCTGCATCATGACTACACTTTTGATGAAGAAGGAAACCTGATTGTGCTGGCAACGGACACACAGAGTAATTCGGTGGAGGATCGAATTATCCGTATCGATCATGAGACAGGGGAGATTACAGATGTGTTTGATCTGGCTGAGGTTCTAGGGAAGTATAAGGAGTTGCTCACGGATGCGGACACGGAGGATTTAGACTGGATGCATATTAATACATTACAGTGGATGGGAGAACAGACAGTCATATTAAGTTCCAGAGAGACTTCGTCAATATTGAAAATCTCCAGTATCTTTGAAACTCCAAAACTTGAGTACATCATCGGAGAAAAGGGATTTTGGAACGGAACCGGATATGAAGATTTTCTTCTGGAAAAAGATGAGAGCGACGGAACATTTTCCGGAACCGGAGGACAGCATACCGTTACTTATGAAACTTCTGAAGCACTGGAAGACGGAGCGTATTATCTCTACATGTTTAACAATAATCTGGGATACAGTGAGTCAAGAGATTATGATTGGACGCAGATTGAAGGGATTGCCACTTCAATCGACGTGGAAGCGGTTTCTTACTATTATAAATATCTAGTAAATGAGACAGAAGGTACATATGAGCTTGTGAAGTCTTTTGAAGTGCCGTTTTCTCCTTATGTAAGCAGTGCACAAGAATATGATGAGAATATTATCGTGGATTCGGGAATGAAAGGAATCTTTGGAGAGTACGATCAAGACGGAAGTCTCCTGAGACAGTTTCAGATGAAATTAGCAGATAGATATATTTATAGAGTATACAAATATCATTTTTAAAGAAAAGCTCGCAGATGGGACAAAATTCAAGTGTAGTGTGGTATAATAAATTTATTTCATGTAGATGAAAAGGCAGTGTATCTGTCTTTCCAGACAGCAGAAGAAATGAAAAGGAAAAAAGAGGGACAAAAGAGAATGAAGATTTTGAGTATTACAGCACAGAAACCACACAGCACGGGAAGCGGTGTCTATCTGACAGAACTTGTGAAAAACTGGGCAGAAGCGGGACATGAACAGTCTGTTATCGGGGGAGTTTACGAGGAAGATCAGGTTGATTTTCCTGATGGGGTGAAGTTCTATCCGGTATTTTATCAGACAGAGGCACTTCCATTTGCAATTACAGGGATGTCTGACGAGATGCCGTATGAGAGCACATGCTACAAGGATCTGACATCAGAGATGTTGGGGCAATTTCGGGAAATATTTTGCCGTACGATTGAAGATGCAGTGAGGGAGCTGAACCCAGATGTGATTGTCTGTCATCACCTTTATCTTCTGGCAGCGATGGTCAGGGAATGGTATCCGGGGAAAAAGATCATTGCCATCTGTCATGGATCGGATCTGCGGCAGATAGAAAAGAATACTCTGGAGCGAGAGTATATCAAGGAACGTATTCGGCAGTTAGACGGAGTGATCGCACTTCACAGGGAACAAAAGAAGGAAATCGAAAGAATTTTTCAAGTCAAAGAAGAAAAAATAAAAGTTGCCGGTGTCGGTTACAATGATAAGATCTTTTTTCAAACTGGTGAAAAAAAGGAGAAGAAAGAATCGTTTCAGATTATATTTGCAGGAAAAGTTTCAGAAAAGAAAGGAGTATGCAGCCTGCTTCGTGCGCTTTCCTATCTTCCGTATCCAAAAGAAAAATTGAAAGTTGTGCTTGCAGGTGGACATGGGCCGGAGGAGGAATATGAGCAGATACAGCAACTGGCGACAGAATGTCGCTATCCGGTCCAGTTTTTAGGAATGTTGTCTCAAGCAGAATTGGCGGAGCAATTTCGGCAAAGTGATGTATTTATACTCCCTTCTTTTTTTGAAGGGCTGGCGCTTGTCAATATTGAAGCGATGGCATGCGGATGCAAAGTAGTTTGTTCAGATATTCCGGGAATGAAAGACTGGTTTGAGGAAAATGTTCCGGGAGAGCAGATTACTTTCGTAAAACTTCCGAGGATGGAGAACACCGATGAGCCGGTGGCAGAAGAACTTCCGGCATTTGAACAGCGACTGGCAGAAGCATTGCGGCAGAAGTTGGAACAAACAGAAGAAGAAACTCCACAGCTTTCTCAGATTTCCTGGAGAAAAATCAGCGAATGTGTATTGAGATAGAGAAAATTTAGGTTACTCATAGATAAAATGAATAAGTATTCCGTCTTATTTTATATTTCTATTAGAAAAAATGTGGCTGGAGTGATAACATTATTTTTAGAAGTGATTAGTGTGCAGAGATATTCTTGCTTGTCAATAAATGGTTGTACACTTGTCGGAAAAATGGAATTTTTTCATCAGGATTTCGGTGTAAAGATACAGAGAAAGGGGAAAGATTCAGGGGGAAGACCAATGAATCAGGGCGTAAAATGTTTATTGATTTACACATGCATGAGTGTACCTATTCCAAAGATAGTCACTTAAAATTAGAGGAAATCGTAGAGTTGGCAAAAAAGAGAGGGCTGGGGGCAGTCTGCATTACAGACCACGATGATATGGGTCTGAAAGAGTATGCGGCGGAATATTCAAAAAAGACTGGATTTCCAATCTTTGTCGGAATTGAATTTTTTTCCTTACAAGGAGATATTGTAGCATTCGGAATTGAAGAATATCCGAAAGAGCGAGTGAATGCTCAGGAATTTATTGACCTTGTGAAAGCGCAGGGAGGAATTTGCTTCAGTGCTCATCCGTTTCGTAACAACAACCGTGGGCTGGAAGAGAATTTGAAAATTGTTCATGGGCTGGACGGAGTGGAAGTATTAAATGGAAGCACATTGCCGGAAGCAAATAAAAAGGCGGCAGATGATGCCAAAGAGTTAGGATTGGTTACTGTAGGTTCCAGCGATTGTCATGTAAGAGAGAAAGTAGGATTTTTCGCGACGTATTTCCCGGAAGATGTGTATACGATGGAAGACTTTATGCGCGTGTTCAAGAGCGGCGGGTGTAAGCCTGCTTATTATTGGGAAGGGGAATATAAAATCTGGGATATGGAGACGCCGATACATAAGCCGTTTTTGCTAAAAGAATAGAAGGGAAATGGCAGAAGGCGAAAGTAATGAAAACTCATAGAAAGAAGAAACTCTGCCGGGGGAGGTGAGTTTCTTCTTTCACTTTGTGGAGAAAGCCGGAAAGATGTTGTATACATCTTGACCGGCTAAAAAGAAAAAGCTCTATGTAAACGCAAAACGTAGTAGTTAGGCGAAGTACAATAGCCACAAATAATAAAAGTATAAATGCAACCATTGACTTCTTTGTTTTGATAAGATTATGATAAAATAAAGTTGTGAGGAAAGTGTGACAAAAGAGAAAAGGATTTCTTAATAATCTAAAGAAGTTTAGAAAAAGGAGAAAAACGATGAACTATAAGTGGGAGGACAGCCAAAAGTCCTGTCAGATTGAGTTGTTGACGCCAGAAGAATTTCAAAGGTTGTATGCGGAGAAGTTTCCAAGAAGCTTTAAAGGTAATGAGTTGGAGCAGATTCGGTTTTGTAAGGCAGACCGTTTCTACCAGAGAGTGTCGGGGACATTTGCAATTCCGCTGAAGGAAGACCCTTCAGCAGAGAAGATTCGGTTTGGATATTATTTGTTAGAGGATACACTGATCTTTATTGAGAACAATGGAGAGGTCCGTAGAATTTTGGACGAGATGCAGGGATATCAGATGACAGATATTACATCAGCATCCTTATTGTTGTTTGATTTTATGGAGTACCTGATCAAAGATGATATGCTGTATTTACAGCAGTATGAGGAGAAACTTACTCAGATGGAGGAGATGCTTCTAGATGGGGAATTAAAGGACTTCAACAGAAGTCTGCTTGAGGTCAGAAAGGATTTATCCGCATTGAGCGCCTATTATGAACAGTTGTCAGATGTTGGCGAGACGCTTCAGCAGAATGCGGCGGAATTAGGAGATGAGCAGGATAAGTTTTTATTCGGACTGTATTACGAGCGAGCAGAAAGGTTATATGCGATGGTACAGAATCTAAAAGAATATTCGATGCAGTTAAGAGAAATGCACCAGACACAGATTGATATTAGACAGAATGAAATTATGAAAATTCTGACAGTCGTTACAACCATTTTTATGCCGCTGACATTGATTGCTGGATGGTATGGGATGAATTTTAAAAATATGCCGGAATTGGACGCGAAATACGGTTATATAGTAGTAAGTGCAATTTGTCTTGCCATTGTGGCAGTAGAAGTGTGGATTTTTCGAAAGAAAAAGTGGTTTGAGTAGTTGTTGAGGAAGAAAGGATAAAATGAAATGGAAACAATCGGAGAAAAGGCAGAAGGGAAATCTCTGACAAGGTCAGTGACAAAGAAAAGTACACAAAAACGAAGGATAACAAACTGTGAGAGCTGTATGAATTACGAATACGATGAAGAGTATGAGTATTATGTGTGCAGCAAAAATCTGGATGAGGATGAGATGTATCGGTTTGTCCGGGGAGAATTCCGGGATTGTCCATATTATCAGTTTGGAGACGAGTACCAGATTGTGAAGAAGCAGATATAATAGGGCAGTTTCTATACTAGAGAAAGATGAGAAGAGGAAACGATATGGTGATAAGACAGAGCAAACATTTCAACTTGCAGCAGATCTGCGATTCAGGGCAGTGCTTTCGGATGGAGAGAGTATCGGAGAACTGTTACAGGGTGATTGCATTTGGCAGATCTCTGGAAATCTTGCAGGAGGGAGAGCAATGTACATTTTTCTGCACGCCGCACGAGTTTGAGGAGATATGGAACGATTATTTTGATTTGGAAACGGATTATCAAAGTTATATAGAGGAGATTAACCCAAATGATTCTTACTTGCTCGCGGCGGCAGAGTGGGGGAGTGGGATACGGATTCTCCGGCAGGATTTGTGGGAGATGATAGCATCATTTCTGATTTCCCAGCAGAACCATATTACGAGAATCCGGAAGTGTATTCAAAATCTGTGTGAGACATACGGTGAGGAGAGGACAGGCGATTCCGGAAATACATTTTATACATTTCCGGAGCCGGAAAAACTAGCAGAACTTGGGGATGATGATCTCAAAGCATGCAATCTTGGATATCGCAGTAAATATGTTGTGCGGACTGCAAAAAGTATTGTATCAGGGGAAGTGGATCTGGATGCAATCCGACATCTGCCTTATGCAAAAGCAAAGAAAGAGTTGTTAAAGTTGTTTGGAGTCGGTGAGAAAGTTGCAGACTGTATCTGTCTGTTTGCGCTTCATCATCTGCAGGCATTTCCGATAGATACACATATCAGTCAGGCACTTCAGAAGCACTATAAGCGAGGATTTCCAAACCGCAGATATAAGGGCATGCAGGGTGTGATGCAGCAGTACATTTTTTACTATGAACTGACCGGAGATCATGAAAAAAGGCATATGTAAGAAGTGACAGGAGGTATAAATAATGGCAGACAGAACAGTGCAGATAAAAAAACTGGAGCAGCTTGGAATCTGTGTTTCAGAAGGAATAGAGCAGTTCGGGGAAGAACAATATTTTAAAGAATTGGAGCAGTTTGTAAGGGGACAGGAGTTCCTGCGGCTTGGGCAGACAGTGACAAGAGGACAGTGGTCAGCTGCGAGAATGACAATGCGGAGAATCGGTCAGACGATGGAGCGGCTGAGAATGCAGAGCATGAAGAAATTTCTTCCACAGCTTCAGAATACATTTGCCAGAAAAAATACAGCGCAGGCAAAAAATGTGCTTGCGCTGATGACACAGAGACGTGTGCAGATCATTCGGATTTTGACAGAAGCATAAGAGCATTTGTAGCATGAGCTTCTCTTTAGAAAAGTTCCAGAAGGGATTCGGACAGCATTCCCTCGAGCGTGTGGACAAGACATTCTAATCCATGTCGGTCTTCATCGTCGAACCGATGAAGGCATGGACTGTCGATATCGAGGACACCGACTACTTTCCCGCTGCAGTGGATGGGAACGACTATTTCGGAATTAGAGGCAGAGTCACAAGCGATATGTCCGGGGAATGCGTGGACATCTGGCACAAGCATTGTGCGGTCTTCTGCGACAGCAGTACCACAGACTCCCTTTCCTGCTTTGATCTCTACGCATGCAGGTTTTCCCTGGAATGGTCCGAGAATCAGAGTGTCGTCTTTCAGAAGGTAGAATCCTACCCAGTTAATGTCGCGCAGTGCTCCGGCAAGAAGTGCGGAAGCATTTGCAAGATTTGCGGTCAGGTGAGGAACTCCGTCGACCAGTCCGGTCAGTTGCGTTCTGAGAAGACGGTACATCAAAGTTTTGTCATCAGGATAAGTTGTTGCAATCTGTTTCATAAAAAACTCCATTCTGCCGTTCGAACGGCAATTTAATAAAGTCATTCTATCACAAGAAGAAGAACAGGTCAAAAGCCAGGATGGGGATTTTTATGTGGATGAAAGATGGGAAATGTGGAAAAAAGCGGGAAGCAAAATATAAGATGTGGAAAATAGTATCAGATTCAGGAGGAGATATATGATTTTAGTAGACGCGGATGCATGTCCGGTTATCAGGTTGATTGAGCAGATTGCAGAGAAATATAGTGTTCCCTGCATTTTATTTTGTGATACGAATCATGTATTGTCATCTGATTATAGTGAAGTGAAAGTGATCGGTGCGGGGATGGATGCAGTTGATTTTGCACTTGTCGGAGCATGCAGCAGAGGGGATATTGTTGTGTCGCAGGATTATGGTGTTGCGGCGATGGTGCTTGGAAAAGGTGCTTACTGCATTCATCAAAATGGACGAGAGTATACAAATGAAAATATTGACAGGCTCCTGATGGAGAGGCATATGGCTAAGAAAGCCAGAAGGGCAAAGAGCAAGCATCATCTGAAAGGACCTGCCAGACGTACCGAGGAGGATGACAGAAAGTTTGCAGAAGCATTTGAGAGGATCGTTCGAAAGAGTTTTCAGTTATAGGAACAGCTATGGATAAAAGAGCGGAAGGAAAGAAGATACCAGAGAGGCAGGTGAGAGCGTGGAGGAAGTGAAAGTACGGGAGGAATTATCAGAATATCTGGATGGGCTGCAGGAGCAGATGCCGTTGGCATTTTGGAAGCTTGCGGAGATTTTTAAATATCAAGTATTTGAACTTTGCGAGGAACCTGAAGAGAAAGAAGAGGAAAGCGGGAAAAGTTATTTCATCCCATATATGATGAATGATGCGATTGAGGATTATCTGGTCTTGGAAAACTGCCGGATGGTAGGAGAGGTTGCCGCAGAAGAGCAAGCGGGAGGATTGGAACTGTCCGCGAGGATTTCCGGGAAAGAGGGCGCTTATGTACTTGTTGTACGGCAGAAGAGCTTGCTTCATGGGGAGGAAACGGTGTTTACACTGCATTTTGAAAAAATCCGTGAATCTAGAACCTGCTATCAGTACCATGAGATAGGGCATTTTTGGATGGAAGGACAGGAGCAGTGGAGGCGGCTTGTCTATATGGCAGGAACGATCTATGACAAATTTGCGTATGTAGGGGAAGAAGTCTGTACAGAAGGAGAATTGGAACTTCTGAGACTGGTAGAGTTTGCTCCATTTCGGAATTGGTCCCCGGTACGAGAGTCGCTGGAAGAAAAATATCCTGCGACTTATGAAGGAATTGCATGTATGGAGCAGTTTGCGGTAATGGCACAGGATCGAGGATATTTGGCACTGCTTCGTTTGTACCGCAGATTTCCATCAAGATTTCTGGAACGGTGGCTGACAAGAGCGCTGATGGATTCAAGCAGAGAGCAGCTTTACGAAACCATCTTACAGGCAGTGGAAGCCGAGTCAGGTACTTATGAAAAGCGGGATTATGGAACGGCATTTCATCAAAAGATTGCAGAAAAACGGAAGCAGGCGGAACAGAAACTGATTCGAGCAGGATTTACAGGTACATATCCGGAGTATCATCGGGGAGAGTTTGAGGTCATCATTTTGGAGGAGCATCCTTTTACGGTGATGGAATGGGATCATTTTCAATTTCGGATCTACTATATGGTATCGCAGGTGAACCGGCAAACAACAATAGGAAAGAATTGCCACAGACAGGCAAGAAACCGAGGATTCTTTCGGGGAAGAGGAAGAAACAGCTGGATTTTCACAGAAGATGGGAAAAATGTTGCAGACAGAATCCGAAAAAAGATGTAAAATAGAAAAACAAAATAAAAAGAAGACAGACCGTGAGAAAACAGAAAAAGAACAGTAGAAATTACGGGATGACAGGAGAAGATAAAGATGGCAAAGACAAAAAAGCAGAAACTGGCGCTGGAAGTGATCGAGCGCTTGCGGGAGGAATATCCAGATGCAGAGTGTACGCTGGACTATGACCAGGCATGGAAATTGTTGATCGGGGTAAGACTGGCGGCACAGTGTACCGATGAACGGGTGAATATTGTGGTAGAGAAATTATATGAGAAATTTCCAGATGTGGATGCGCTGGCAGCCGCGGATGTGGTGGAGATCGAAGAGATCGTGCGCCCTTGTGGGCTTGGAAAAAGCAAGGCGAGAGACATCAGCGCATGTATGAAGATTTTAAAAGAGCAGTATGGGGGACAGATTCCGAAGACCTTTGATGAACTTCTGAAACTTCCGGGTGTCGGAAGAAAAAGTGCAAACTTGATCATGGGTGATGTATTTGGGGAGCCGGCAATCGTCACGGATACACATTGTATCCGCCTTGTAAATCGAATCGGACTGGTAGATGGCATTAAGGAGCCAAAGAAAGTAGAGATGGAACTTTGGAAGATCATCCCACCGGAGGAAGGAAGCGATTTTTGTCACAGACTTGTATACCACGGAAGGGAAGTGTGCACGGCCCGCACAAAACCACACTGTGACAGATGCTGTCTGGCAGATATCTGTGCGAAGAAAATTTAGAGTACAGGGATATTAGTATGTGGTAGGAAAGATAAATAATAGAATTTTAACAAAAGATGCTATCCCGATTTGTGAGTGATACAAGTCAGGATAGCATCTTTTATGAAAGTTTTGATATAAGTTTTTTAATATCTTTAGATTGAATTCACGCAGCAAGTGAAATTATAAATTTACTTTTGCTAAAGCTGCTTCGTCCCCTACGACTGTCACATCTGGGTGCATCTGTAAGATGGAAGCAGGAACGTGTGGTGTTACCGGTCCGAAAAATGCTTTTTCTACGATGTCAGCCTTGTCAGCGCCACTTACAACTACAACAATTTTCTTCGCTTTCATGATCGTTCCGATTCCCATAGTGTAAGCCTGTCTTGGTACGTCGTCGATAGAAGCAAAGAATCTTTTATTTGCCTCGATCGTACTTTCCTGAAGATTTACACAGTGAGTTGTCTTTGCAAAATCATCTGCAGGCTCATTGAATCCGATGTGTCCATTGTGACCAAGTCCGAGAAGCTGAAGATCCTGACCTCCGAGAGAAGCGATCAGAGCTTCGTAGTCAGCACATTCTTTCTCACTGTCTTCGATCATTCCATTTGGCACATGTGTATTCTCTTTGTCGATGTTGACATGGTCAAATAAATTATCGTTCATGAAATAGTAATAACTTTGATCATTGTCGCGAGGAAGTCCCTTGTATTCATCTAAGTTCACAGTAGTGACTTTGGAAAAATCAAGATCTCCGTTGTTATATTTTTCGATGAGCTGCTTGTATGTACCGATCGGTGAGGAACCGGTTGCAAGTCCAAGTACACAGTCTGGCTTCGTAATGATCTGTGCAGCGATGAGATTGGCTGCTTTTTGGCTCATCTGGTCATAATCTTTCATTTTGAAAATCTTCATCATAGTTCTCCTCCAGTTTCCATGCTTATAAATAAATTAGAAATTTGTACTTTAGATAATTCAAATGTAACAAAATCAAACTGGAAAAGCAAGCTTTTGCAGATGAAATCAACAAAAGTACAAAAAAAACCTACAATCAGATAACGTAGATAACGGTAAAGCGAGAGGTAAAATTAAATGGCTTCCCACCTACCCGAAGCACCGCATGGAAGGACGAGTCCGCTTTCCGATACTGGAAGTCCGATTTCGGAAGATTCTACAGTTCCATGGAAGTGCTTTAACTCTGTGGCGAGCATGTAGGTCAGTACTGCCGGTGCAAGCCCGGTTGTGTAGGAATTGATCAGGAAAAACAGTGGATTGTCTGACAGGATCTTTGTACAGAGTTTCACGAGTGGATGAATGGCATCCTCGATTTTCCAAATTTCTCCTTTTGGACCTCTTCCGTAAGATGGAGGATCCATGATGATCGCATCGTATGTGTTGCCGCGGCGGATCTCACGCTCAACAAATTTGACACAGTCGTCCACGAGCCAGCGGATCGGTGCATCTTTTAAGCCGGAAGAAACAGCATTTTCCTTTGCCCAGTTTACCATTCCTTTTGAGGCATCTACATGTGTGACATGTGCTCCCGCAGCAGCAGCAGCAAGTGTTGCACCGCCGGTGTAGGCAAAAAGATTCAGTACTTTGATCGGACGCCCGGCATTTTTAATCTTTTCAGAAAACCAGTCCCAGTTTGCAGCTTGTTCCGGGAACAGTCCTGTATGCTTGAAACTGAACGGTTTCAGATTGAAGGTGAGCGTTCCATAATGAATCTGCCATTGTTGAGGGAGGTCAAAAAATTCCCATTCACCGCCTCCTTTTGAACTTCTGTGATAGTGGCCATTCATATGTTTCCAGCCTTTGTGTGACTTTGGAGTATCCCAGATAACCTGCGGATCCGGACGGACCAGCAGATAGTCTCCCCAACGCTCTAGTTTTTCCCCGTTTGAACAGTCAATAACTTCATAATCTTTCCAGTGATCTGCAATCCACATATTTTTATTCCTTTCTGTTGTTCGTTTTCTCTTAGAATAGTTAAGTTTGCTATTTCAATGTCAGGCACGTTTGTTCCATTCAGGAATTTTACATGCTGTTTTTTGAGTATTGATTTTACGTTTCTTCTTATATTCTCATAGAATCCGACTTTTTTCAATGATTTTGCAGGAAGAACCGTAGAATTGGGGAAATTGGAGGAAAAATGTAGAAAATTAGGTTTACCAAAGTGAAAAACAGTGATAGAATGTATCTATAAGTGAAGAAGAAGGGGCACTTGAAAAAAAGAAAGGTGGATATGAAAATGATTACAGTAAATGCGATGGGTGATAACTGCCCGATTCCAGTAATTAAAACAAAAAAGGCAATGCAGGAGATCACAGGTCCTGAGACGATAGAAGTACTTGTGGACAATGAGATCGCTGTTCAGAACGTGACGAAGATGGCAGTTAGCTCAGGGGGAAATGTAACTTCTGAAAAATTGGGAGAGAAAGAATTTAAAGTGACGATCCAGATGAACGGTGCAGTAGCCAAGGAAGCAGGAGAGGAAGCAGTATGTACACCAGATCGTAAGGGAGATACGATTGTTGTGATCGCTTCTGACAAAATGGGAAGCGGTAATGATGAACTCGGAAAGGTACTGATCAAAGGATTTATTTTTGCGGTGACACAGCTGGAAGAATTGCCAAAGGCGATGATCTTCTACAATGGAGGGGCAACTTTGACAGCAGAAGGTTCGGATTCTCTGGAAGATTTAAAGAGTTTGGAAGCGCAGGGTGTTGAGATTCTGACATGCGGAACATGTCTGAATTATTACGGCCTGACAGATAAGCTGGAAGTAGGATCTGTGACAAATATGTATACAATCGTGGAGAAGATGGCAGAGGCAGGAAAGATCATTCAGCCTTAGCAAGCAAAAAGAGGTTTTATTTCATATAAGGAAAATCCGGCTGAAGGAGAAATAAAAGTAAAAGACAGAGAGAAGGAGAACAAAAAAGCGATGAAAAAAGACGTGAAATTAACGCAGTTGACGAAGACGGCGGGTTGAGCTGCCAAGATAGGTCCAGAGACACTTGCCCAGGTGTTGGGTAAGCTACCAAAATTTCATGATGACAATCTGCTCGTCGGCATCGAGACGTCCGATGATGCGGCAATCTATAAAGTGACAGAGGATATTGCACTGATTCAGACCGTGGACTTCTTCACTCCAATTGTGGATGACCCCTATACTTTCGGTCAGATTGCAGCGGCAAATTCTCTCAGCGATGTTTATGCGATGGGAGGGGAACCGAAGATTGCGCTGAATATCGTAGGATTTCCGAATTGTCTGGATCCGGCGGTGTTGGGAGAGATCCTGGCAGGAGGAGCAGATAAAGTGAAAGAGGCAGGAGCGGTACTCGTAGGAGGACACTCTGTGCAGGATGATGAGCCAAAATATGGACTTTGTGTATCCGGTTTTGTTCATCCGAAGAAGATTTTTAAAAATTACGGATGCAGACCGGGGGATATACTGATCTTGACAAAGCAGATCGGTACTGGAATCGTCAACACGGCGATCAAAGCGGAGATGGCATCGGAAGCTGCTGTCAAAGAAGCAGTGACGGTGATGGCATCTCTGAATAAGAAGGCAAAGGAAGTTGTAGAAAAATATGATGTGTCAGCCTGCACCGATATTACAGGATTTGGACTGTTAGGTCACTGTGTCGAGATGGCGTCGGCAAGTGAAGTTACCTTTGAATTGCATGTGGAAGACATCGCCTATCTGGAAGAGGCGATCTCATACGCACAGATGGGGCTGATTCCGGCAGGAGCTTATAAGAACCGCGGATATTCGATCGATCAGGTAGACTGTGGAACCGTTGCAGAACATTATGTAGATCTTCTGTATGATCCACAGACATCAGGCGGTCTTTTAGTCAGTGTCTCCCCAGAGCAGGCAGAAGAAATGATAAAAGATTTTGCAGAAAAGGGAATGGATACGAAAATATCAATAATTGGAAAGGTACTGGAAAAAGGTGAAAAACTGATTCACCTGAAGTAAGGAAAGTAAAATGAATAAGAATTTATTATACCGCAGGATACCGAAGGTAGATGTACTGTTGGAAGACGAAAAGATTCGGGAGCTGACAGAGCAGTACAGTTACGATACCGTGCTGGAAGCGGTGCGGGAGGAGTTGGATAAACTCCGGGCGTTGATCGGAACATGCGAAGACGAAGCAGAAGGAATCCGGGAGATTGAACAATTGTCTGTACGGATTCAGGAGGCAGTAAAGGCGATGCATACGCCGAATATGCGTACAGTGATCAACGGAACCGGAACAATTTTGCATACAAACCTTGGACGTGCACCGATTGGGGAGCGTCATATGAGACACATTGCGGATATTGCAATGAATTATTCTAATTTGGAATATAACCTGGAAGCAGGAGCAAGAGGGGAACGTTATTCGCATTTTGAAAAATTACTTTGCAAAATTACCGGAGCAGAGGCGGCGATGGCGGTGAATAACAATGCGGCGGCAGTTATGCTGATCCTGAGCACAATGGGAAAAGGAAAAGAAGTGATCGTCTCTCGGGGAGAACTTGTAGAGATCGGCGGAAAATTCCGGATTCCCGATGTGATGGAGCAGAGTGGAGCAACGCTTGTAGAGGTCGGTACGACAAATAAGACGCATTATACAGATTATGAAAATGCGATCACAGAGGAGACGGCAGCGCTGTTAAAAGTACATACAAGTAACTACCGAATCGTTGGATTTACAGATAACGTAAGTATCGCAGAACTTGTTCCGCTTGGGAAAGAGCGGGAGATTCCTGTAATCGAAGATCTTGGCAGCGGTGTGCTGATCGATCTTAGTAAATATGGACTGACCTATGAGCCGACCGTACAGGATTCTGTGCGAAATGGTGCAGATGTCGTGTGCTTCAGCGGGGATAAGTTGCTCGGAGGTCCGCAGGCGGGGATTATTGTCGGCAAGAAGAAATATATTGACCAGATGAAGAAAAATCAGCTGACGAGAGCGCTTCGGATTGATAAGTTTACAGCGGCAACGCTGGAGGTCGTTTTACAGGAGTATTTATCTGAGGAAAAAGCAATCCAGAATATTCCGGCACTTCGCATGATCACAAAAGAGATCGAAGAGATTACAAGAGATGCGCAGGAATTGGAAGCACTGTTACAGCAGGCAGAATTGCCGGCTCAGATTCAGATGGAGCCATGTGAGTCACAGATTGGAGGAGGATCTCTGCCGTTGGAGCGGATTCCAAGTATGGCTGTGACGATTCATCCGGAAAAGATTACGACAGCAGAGTTGGAACTTCGGCTGAGACATATGTCTGTTCCGATGATCGTGCGTACAATGAATGACAAGATTGTGATCGATGTGCGCACAGTGGATAAGAAATGGTATCCGAAGATCGCAAAGATGCTCAAAGAAGAAGAGATATTGGAGTAAGGGGAAGCAAAGAGATTCGCCTGAATCAGAAAAAAGGGGATCGGCAAAGATCCCCGAAGGTAGAAAGGCAGTACAGATGAAGAATATCATTATTGGAACCGCAGGTCATATTGACCACGGAAAGACAACTTTGATAAAAGCGCTTACTGGGCGAAATACAGACCGGTGGGAGGAGGAACAGAGGAGAGGGATTACGATCGACCTCGGATTTACTTATTTTGATCTGAAAAACGGGGATCGTGTCGGAATCATCGATGTTCCCGGACATGAAAAATTTATCAACAACATGGTGGCAGGCGTCGTTGGAATGGATCTTGTCATGCTTGTTGTGGCAGCAGATGAAGGAATCATGCCGCAGACGAGAGAACATATGGATATTCTCGGGCTGCTTGGAATTGAAAAAAGCATTCTTGTTATCAACAAATGTGACTTGGTTGATGAGGAGTGGCTGGAACTTGTGGAGGAAGAAATCAAGGAAGAACTGGAAGGCACTTTTCTGGAAGATGCCCCGATCGTAGAAGTATCTGCAGCGACAGGAGAGGGGATTCCACACTTGATCGATGTAATTGAGCAGATGACGGCAAAAGAGGTGGAGCCAAAAGAGATCAACACGATCCCGCGACTTCCGATCGACCGTGCGTTTACTTTATCCGGATTTGGGACAATCATCACAGGAACGCTGCTGACGGGAAGTATCAGCAAGGAAGATGTCCTTGAGATGTATCCGATTGGCAAAGAGTGCCGAATTAGAAGTATTCAAGTGCACGGGCAGGATGTGGACCGCTGTTATGCGGGGCAGCGTGTGGCAATCAATCTCTCGAATGTAAAAAAGAAGGAAATTGCGAGAGGATGTGTGCTGGCACCGCCGAACAGTATGAAAAATACAATGCTTCTTGATGTGAAGCTGAATATGCTCCCATCTTCGATGCGAGTGTTGACCAATCATGCGAGACTGCATTTCTTCACGGGAACAAGTGAAGTGCTCTGTCGGGCAGTACTTCTTGACAAGGAAGATCTGGGACCGGGAGAGAGTGGATATGTGCAGCTTCGTCTGGAAGAAGAGGTGGCATTGCGAAGAGGAGACAAATTTGTTGTCCGTTTCTATTCTCCGATGGAGACAATCGGGGGAGGCGTTGTTCTGGAGCCAAATCCAGAGCGAAAGAAGCGTTTCCAGCAGGATGTGATCGAGGAACTGAAACAGAAAGAATCAGGTTCCTCCGAGGATATTATCGAACTTCATGTCAAGGCGCATGCAGAGACGATGGTAACACTTGGGGAACTTGCGAAATTGACTGCACTTTCTATGGAAGAAGTGGAGGCAGATGTACGATCACTGGAAGCACAGGGAAAAGTATATGTATTCCAGATGAAGAAAGATGTCTATGTATGGCATGCGGCGAGTGAAAGTGCAATGAGAGAGACTTTGTGTGAGACGCTGCGCAGTTATCATAACAGTCATCCGTATCGATATGGTATGAAGAAGGCAGAAGTACATATGACTTATCTGAAGAAAGTCAAGGCGAATGTATTTGACCTTTATATGGAAATGCTTGTGGAGAAAGGCGTATTGAGACGTCACCAGGAATTTTTGGCATTGCCGGAGTTTGAAATTCCAAAAGATGAAAGATATCAGAGACTGCATGATCAGATGATCACTGTGTTTGAAGACGCAAAATTTGATTTCGCGAAATTTTCTGAGATCCCATTTGAGGAGAAGGAACGTCCGATGGCCGAAGATATTGTAATGTTTCTTGTAGATGAGGGAAGTGTGGTAAAGGTGGCAGAGGATCTGTATACAAGGAAGCACTTCATGGAAGAAGCAAGAGAGATTGTGGAAGGAATGCTGAGGGAGCGCGAGATCATCACGATCGCAGAGCTTCGAGATGCACTGAATACGAGTCGCAAGAGTGCGAAGCCGATCATGGAATATATGGACAGCATAAAAGTGACAAAACGAAACGGAACAGAAAGTGAAAGGGTAGCATACGTATGAATTTAAAACAGCTGGAAGCATTTGTGAAGGTTACGGAAGGACGGAGTTTCTCCAAGGCAGCAAAAGAATTATTCCTGACACAGCCGACAATCAGCGCACACATTGCTTCTTTGGAAAAAGAGTTGAATACAAGGCTGTTTGTGAGGAATACAAAAGAGGTCAGCCTCTCAGAAGATGGAACCGTTTTATATGAATATGCAAAGCAGATGGTAGAGCTGGAACGGAAGATAGAATATGCGTTTCTTCATGAAGAAAAAGATGCGCCGCAGTGTATTACGATTGCCGCATCTACGATTCCGGCGCAGTATCTTTTGCCGCGGATTCTGGCAAGATTTAGTGAACGGTATCCGAAAGAACAGTTTAAAGTGATGGAGACTGACAGTGCAAGAGCGATTGAACATGTGATCAATCATACTGCAGACATCGGTTTTACCGGGACGGTGATGGAGAAAAAAAACTGCAAGTACATTCCGTTTTACTGGGATGAACTTGTCGTGATCACACCGAACAATGAAAAATTCCGCAGACTAAGGGAGATTGGTTCCCCACTTGACTGGATCATGAATGAGCCGATCATCATGCGCGAGGAAGGATCAGGAACGCGGAAGGAGGCAGAACGTCAACTTCGGGAAAATGGTATTGAGGTGGAGAGTCTGAATATCATTGCAAGTATTGAGAATACAGAGACCATCAAGCGGTCTGTCGGAAATGGATTGGGTGTGTCTGTGCTGTCAAAGCTCGCAGCACAGGATGAACTGATCCATGGAAGGATATTAAGTTTTTCTCTTCCGTCACAGCGCGGAGGAAGAAATCTGAATATTGTATACAACAAAAATTTTCATCTGCCTCAGGCAGTAGAGAAGTTTATTAAGGTGACAAGAGAGGTTTACCAGACATTTTAGAAGAAAATGCTGGTGGGAACCGCAGGGAATGTGAAAGCTGTTTTCTGCGGTTCTGCAAGAAAAAGAAAGCAGGCAGGTACGGTTATGATATATATGGATAATGCTGCGACGACGATGAGAAAGCCAAAGGAAGTCATCGAGGCAGTCGCAAATGCAATGCAGTGTATGGGAAATGCCGGCAGGGGGGCACATGAGGCATCTTTAGATGCATCGAGAGTGATTTACGATACAAGAGAGCGTCTGGCAAGGCTTTTTGGGGCGGAGAGTCCGAAAAATATTGTATTTACAAATAATTCGACAGAGAGTCTGAACATTGCAATCCGGGGGGTGTTATGTCCGGGGGATCATGTTGTGACGACGATGTTAGAGCACAATTCAGTATTGCGGCCGCTTTATGCAATGGAAGAAAACGGTGTGGAGCTGACGATTGTTTCCAGTGATCCGTCGGGGAATATTTCATACGATGAAATGGAAGCGGCGATTCGTCCACACACAAAGGCGATCGTTTGCACAAATGGCTCAAATCTGTCAGGGAATATGATTGATATTGCTCGTGTGGGAGAAATTGCGAAGAGACATGAGGTGCTTTTGATTGTCGATGCTTCACAGACGGCAGGGGTATATCCGATCGATGTACAGCAGATGCAGATTGATATTTTATGTTTTACTGGACATAAATCCTTGTTAGGTCCGCAGGGAACCGGGGGAATGTATGTCCGCACAGGATTGGAAGTCCGCCCACTCAAGTGTGGCGGCAGTGGTGTCGATACTTACAATAAGCATCATCCGAAAGAAATGCCTACTGCTTTGGAGGCAGGGACACTAAACGGACACGGAATCGCAGGACTTGGAGCTGCAGTGAAATATCTGGAGGAGACGGGGATTGATCAGATCCGGGAGAAGGAACTTCAGTATATGTGGCAGTTCTATCACGGGGTGAAAAAGATTCCGAATGTAAAAATCTACGGGGATTTCTCGACAGAGCGACGCTGTCCGATCGTGACGTTGAATATTGGGGAGTATGATTCTTCAGAAGTCAGCGATGAGCTTCTGATGACCTACGGGATTTCTACAAGACCGGGGGCACACTGTGCGCCGCTGATGCATGAAGCGTTTGGAACGGTTGAACAAGGGGCAGTACGCTTCAGCTTCTCACATTATAATACAGAAGAAGAAGTAGAGACAGCGATCCAGGCAATCCGGGAACTGGCAGAAGAGTAGATGCAGAGACAATAAAATAAAAAGAAAGTAAGTAGAAAACATGAGAAAGAAAGAATTGAAACTAGTGATCACCTTCCATACAACAGCAGATGCGATGGCGATGGAGAAAGCATGTAAGGAGCATGGAGCTGCCGGAAGATTGATCCCGGTTCCGCGCACGATTTCAGCGGGCTGTGGGTTGTCTTGGTGTGCAGATCTGACAGAGCGGGAAGCGTTAAAAAGTGTTATGGAGAAAGTCGGACTTCAAGAAGAAGAGATGCATGAGTGCATGGTATAAGAAGGAACAGAAATAAAAATTGTGAGGGTATCGCCCAATCATCTAATTGAATGATTGGGCAATACCCTCAATTTTTTTATTATATTCTGCAAACATTCTTTCTTCGTTTGTGTTAATTTTTTGCGAGGAACTGTGCCAGTGTCCCCGGCAGAAGTTCTGCGCTGTATTTGCTTAGAGAGTAAGATCCCTGGCAGAGCAGCCAGTCGTAGATCAGTGAGCGTTCATACATCGTGTAGAGATGAACAAGTTCGTTTACGGAACGGTCAGAAGTAAACTCCCCACGGTTTTGTGCAGTTTCGATGATTTCCCGGATGCAGGTGAAATAGAATCGCTGATCATCCAGAAGTGCACGTTGGTCTCTTGTCGTCAGCTGCGAGGAGTAGAGCAGTGTCAGAAGTTCCATATCCACGCTTGTCTCGATCATCAGGAACAGTTCATAATTCAAATAGAGAAGTTTGTCAGCGGCAGAAAGAGTTGGATCCATCGATGTGACAAGCTCTTCGTATTTATCATCAAACAGATAGGCAAGTGAGCCGAGCAGGGCATCTTTTCCTTTAAAATAATGATAAAAGCTGCCTTTGGATGTTCGGGAGGCAGTGATGATATCATCGATTGTCGTTGCGTGATATCCTTTTTTGTAGAAAAGGTTCCATGCAGCTTTTACAATCTTACTCTTTGTCGTCTGTCGTTTTCTAGGCATAAGCTGCCTCCTTTCTTTTTGTGTGAAGATTACCCAACTTGGAACCCATACTTTAGCGGATCATCCGGATCGATCACATAGGTTGCTTCTCCGGTAATGTAGGCACTTCCGGTAATCTGTGGGATGATTGCTTTGTAGTTCCCGACAGTTGTTTCCCCTTTGACGATTCCGGTAAATTTAGAGCCGATGAAACTTTCATATACAAAAGGTTCGTTCATGCCGATTTGGCCGTGGGCATACAGTGCGGCAAGCTTTGCGCTTGTTCCGGTTCCGCAAGGAGAACGGTCAGCCATGTGGTCTCCAAAGATTACGACATTTTTCATGGTGCATCCAGGGGTTGTCGTAGAACAGTACAGTTCTGCGAGATCCACAGAAGTAATATCAAGTGTAGGGTGTTTGATTTTTACTTCTTCATTGACCTGTTTTACAAGCTGCATTCCAAAACGTGTCAGCTCCTGGATGTTTTCCGGTGTGACTGTCTTGCCGATCTGTGAGAGATCTACGAGAGCGAAAAAGCTTCCGCCGAAGGAAATATCGTACTTGATTTTTTTGCCGTCAATCACCGTTGTAAGATTTTCTTTATATAAGAAAGCAGGAACATTTGTGAGTGTGACGTTTAAGACTTTTCCATTTTTGACTTCTGCTTTTGTTCGGATCAATCCGGCAGGAGCATCCAATACCACTTCTGTATAAGGTTCCTTTGCCTCGACAAGCCCGGTTTCGATGAGTGCAGTGACAGAGCCGATGGTTCCGTGGCCGCACATATTCAGATATTCTCCGGTGTCCATGAAGATGACGCCAAAATCTGCTTCCGGATGGATCGGATCGGTCAGAAGTGCACCAAACATATCGTGATGTCCGCGCGGTTCGAACATTAGGGCAGTGCGGTATTTGTCATAATGTTTTGCGAGATAGTTCTTGCGCTCGATCATCGTATCTCCCTTTAATGGGGGGAATCCGGACAAAATAATTCGCGTAAATTCTCCTACGGTATGTGTGTCGATTGCTTTGAAAGCGGCCTCGAAAGAGTCCGTGTTTAAATGTGGATTGATTTCCATTGCGGTACCTCCGAAATTTTTATGTCAGCTGTATATAAGATAGCAGACTTGTTAATAGAATAAATACTAGAACGCAGTTCAGTTTTCTAATAGTATTATCAATGAAAAGTCCTAAAAAGTCAATGGAAAGTGGGAGTTTGAAAGAATAAATAAAATGAAAAAAGTTGGAATTTACTATTGAAAAACAGATAGGTTTGTGATAAAGTAAATGAGCAGAGAAAAATGCATATCTGGGGGTAGATGGGTAACTGGTGTGCCTCCTAGTCTTCAAAACTAGTGTGGGGCGTTAGGAGCGTCCCGGGTGGGTTCGATTCCCACATGCCTCCGCCAAAAGGAGAAAAGTTCCAGATGCATCCGCAGTCCGACTGAGAAGTCGAGAGAAGCTGTGGTTCCGGAAGATGCATTGCGTAGAATGTAAAGCACAGATGTCTTTGAGTGGCTTACATATAGATGTGCAGACTGGAATGGATATAGATGGTCAGTGATGACCGAGAACAGAATAGAGAATGCAGGGCTGTTGCTGTCAGAATACAGGGGCAGGCTTGATTAAATGATGAATGAAAAAGCTGAGTATTATACTCAGCTTTTAGTGAATACAGATAAAGGAGTCGAGAGCAGTGGGACGGGTACATATTTTATTAAAGCAGCATGTGGGGGCACCATGCAAGGCTGTCACGGAGCCGGGGGCGGATGTACAGAGAGGGACATTGATCGCAGTTCCGGACGGGCTTGGTGCCAATATATTTTCTAGTGTCTGTGGAGTTGTGGAGTCGGTAACTGACACGGAGATCGTCATTCGCAAGAAGGAAGAACAGCCAGAAAGTTATGTGAAGATTCCGGAAGGAACGAAGGCTGAGATGGTAGCCTATGCTGGTATCACCGGAATGGGCGGCGCGGGATTTCCGACAGCAGTGAAACTTTCTGCAGATTTGCACGGGGGATATATTCTTGTCAATGCGGCAGAATGCGAGCCGGGACTTTGTCATAACATCCGACAGATTGAAGAACAGTGTGACAAGATCATAAGGGGAGTAAAATATTGCATGGAGCTGACAAATGCATCCAGGGCGATTTTTGCAATTAAGAAAAAAAATGAAAAGGCAGTTCGCGTTTTAAAAGAAGCACTGAAAGAAGAGGAAGAAATCACACTTCATCTCTTGCCGGATATTTATCCAATGGGAGAAGAACGAGCAGTTGTAAGAGAGTGTCTTGGAGTGGAACTTGGAGTGGATCAGCTTCCGACGGCAGCAGATGCAGTTGTAATCAACGTAGAGACTGTTTCTAGAGTGGCAGAGGCGATCGATGAGAGAAAGCCATGTTTTTCCAAGAATGTAACTGTCGTAGGAAAGTTAAACGGCGGCGAAGAGCCACATGTCTTTTTAGATGTTCCGATCGGGACGAGTATCGGGGAACTGATTGAGCGTGCAGGAGGGATTAATGGAATTTACGGAGAGATTATCGTGGGAGGACCATTTACCGGGCATGCAGCGCAGGAGGATACCCCGGTGACAAAGACAACCGGAGGGGTGATCGTGACGATTGATCTTCCAGATCTTCATGGGGCGCCGGTAGGACTTCTTGTCTGTGCCTGTGGTGGGACAGAGGAGCGTATGCGCGATATCTGTGCGAAGATGAATGGCAAGGTTGTATCGGTTGCGAGATGTAAGCAGGCCGTTGAGATGAAAAATGGTGCGTTAAAATGTGAGCGCCCGGGAAACTGTCCGGGACAGGTGAAAAACAGCATCCAGTTTAAGAAAGATGGATGTGAGTACATTATAATAGGAAACTGTTCGGACTGTTCCAACACAGTGATGGGATCTGCGCCAAAGATGGGGCTGAAAGTATTCCACCAGACAGATCACGTGATGCGGACAATTCACCATCCGCTGTACAGACACTTAAGAGTATCAAAGAAAGTAGAACAGGATATTTAATCTGCTTTCCGGTCTGGTGGACCGGGAAGCATTCATATAAGGAGGGACATGTTATGTCAATTACAGCAGAAACAGCAAAAGAACATGCGAAGGATCCAGCGGTGCTTTGCTGCCGGGCGGAAGCGGGGATTACGATTGGTGTTGAGAATCTGGAAGATCCAACGATTTTTGATGATCTTGTAGACTCTGGGCTTTTAAATCTGGACGGAGTTCTGACGATCGAGCAGATTCTTGGGGCGACATTGACGAAGACTTGTGATTCACTGACGCCACTTACACCGGATGTGGTAGCAGGAATCAAGGAAGTGGAACAGGAGATGGCTGTTGAAGAGCCTGAAGAAACAGAGGCAGAGCAAAAAGAGGAAGTGGCATCCAGTCAGAGTATTGTCACAACAGCTGGCGGTGTGTTAAAAATTCACATTGGAAAGGGAAAAGATATTGACATCGAAATTCCGACAGGAATCACAGCGGGTGCTGCAGGTGTGCAAATGCCAGCGATGCAGCCGGCTTCTGTTGTGCCGGTTGCAGCGGCGCCGGCAGCGGAAGAGAAACCTGAGAAGGTTATCAGAAGCCTGACAAGAAAGCATTTTAAAATTACAGAAGTAAAACGTGGACCGGAGACAAAGATCGAGGGAACTGTTTTATATATTCGAGAAGGGATTGAGGAGGAAGCAGCAGCTTCCCAGGAACTTGTCAATAGTCTGAAGATTGATATCATCACACCGGAACAGTATCATACATACTCTGAGACGATTATGGATGTACAGCCGATCGCAGCCAAAGAAGGGGAAGATGAGATTGGATCCGGTACAACAAGAGTGCTTGACGGCGTTGTTGTTATGGTGACAGGTACCGATGCAAATGGTGTTCAGATTGGAGAGTTTGGATCTTCTGAAGGAATTTTAGATGAAAATATTATGTGGGGAAGACCGGGAGCGCCGGAGAAAGGTGAAATCTTCATTAAGACAGAAGTGGTCATCAAAGAAGGTACGAATATGGAACGTCCGGGACCGCTTGCGGCCCACACTGCAACGGATGTGATCACACAGGAGATCCGCCTTGCCCTGAAGAAACTGGATGATACACTTGTTATTGATACAGAAACATTTGAACAGGTGAGAAGACCTGGTAAGAAAAAAGTTGTGATCGTAAAAGAAATTATGGGACAGGGAGCGATGCATGACAATCTGATTCTTCCGGTAGAGCCGGTTGGTGTCCTTGGAGCAAAACCAAATGTAGACCTTGGAAATGTTCCGGTTATGGTATCTCCGCTTGAGGTACTTGACGGATGTATTCATGCGCTGACGTGCATTGGACCTGCATCAAAGGAAATGTCAAGACATTACTGGAGAGAGCCTCTTGTACTGGAAACCTTGTATGACAAAGAACTGGATCTCTGCGGCGTTATTTTTGTAGGAAGTCCTCAGATCAATTCGGAGAAATTCTACGTGTCAAAGCGTGTCGGAATGATGTGCGAAGCTCTGGATGTAGACGGAGCATTTGTCACAACCGAAGGGTTTGGAAACAATCACATCGATTTTGCAAGCCACATTGAACAGATTGGTATGAGAGGAATTTCTGTAGTTGGGATGTCGTTCTGTGCAGTGCAGGGAGCGCTTGTTGTCGGAAATAAATATATGACCAATATGGTTGATAACAATAAATCGGAATCCGGAATCGAGAATGAAGTGCTCGCATGCAATACACTCTGTCATGAAGATGCAATTCGTGCGCTTTATATGCTGAAAGCGGATATGGCGGGAGAAGAGATCAAGAAGCCGGAGAAAAAATGGAATCCAAATGTGAAGGAAAATAATGTGGAGCTGATCTCTAATGTAACTGGAAAACCGGTAGAACTTGTGGCAAATGAACAGTCTCTGCCAATGAGCCAGAAGCGAAAAGAAAAATACGACTAAAATTTTGCGGCAGCCAGAAACTGTCGGAAAGTCGATAGCAGGTGATGACATGAAGTATGGGGATAAGATCATTCGGATGGAAGGGGTGATCGTGGAGGTACATGATGGCTGTGTGGGGATTGATTTGAAAGGTCGTCTCGGCTATCTGAAAGTACCGATGCGGATGTTGATCACAGACTATCCGGTGAAGGTGGGACAGGAAGTTGCATGGAACATGAGTTTTGTGGAACAGATGGGTCCTGAGATCAATGAAAAATATATGAGCAATCTGATGACGTATCAGAAGCGTCAGGAAAAAATGCGTGCGAACAATAGAGACGATGAGGAGGTAACGCAATGAGCTTAACAGTAGTGAAAGGTATGCAGTCGGAAATCTTTGTTCCGATCACACCGCCGGCTGTATGGACTCCGGTGAAGAAAGAGCTGAAAGATATGACGATCGCGCTGGCAACAGCAGCGGGTGTTCACCATAAAAGCGATGAGAGATTTAATCTTGCAGGTGATTTTACCTGGAGAAAAATCACAGATCAGATGAAATCCGATGAATTGATGGTATCCCACGGTGGATATGACAATGGGGATGTCAATAAAGACATCAACTGTATGTTTCCGATTGACCGTATCCATGAACTGGCGAAGGAAGGATTTATCAAAGCGTGCGCGCCAGTGCATGCCGGATTTATGGGAGGCGGCGGAAATCAGGAGAAGTTTAAACATGAGACAGGCCCTGCGATCGCTCAGATGTTTAAAGAGGAAGGCGTAGATGCAGTGATCCTTACTGCTGGTTGAGGTACCTGCCACCGCTCTGCAGTACTGGTGCAGAGAGCGATTGAGGAAGCGGGAATTCCGACAATTATTATTGCGGCACTTCCGCCGGTTGTACGTCAGGCTGGAACCCCTCGTGCGGTAGCGCCGCTTGTTCCGATGGGAGCAAATGCGGGAGCGCCGAACGATGTAGAGATGCAGACTGCAATCGTAAAAGCGACATTGGAACAGCTCATAGAGATTGAAACTCCTGGAAAGATTGTTCCGCTTCCATTTGAATATGTAGCGAAAGTATAATTGTGTGTAATATCATATGAAAAAAGAAAACGTGTATGAGAACTATTTCTGGTAGAGTGAGTATCAAAGGAACGATGCGAAGAAAGAGAATGGGAATTCATACACGTTTTTTAATTGCTTTTTGTAATAGGTGTGAAGAGAAAAGCAGATGTGAAAGGAAGGGGAAAGAAAAGTGGAAGAAATTAGAAAACGGCGTCTTGTCATTAAAGCTTTTCATGCAGAAACTGTCCGGGAGGGGCAAGAAAATCGGATCACAAGGGCGAGGGAGATAGAAGTAGCACCAGAATCTTTTGCAGAAAAAGCGGATCATGAGATGATTGAACAGATTCGTATTCGGCTTGTGCATCCAGATCAGTATCAGGAGGAGACAAATAGCATTATGGATGTAATTCCGATTTCAGCAAAAGTACTAGGAGAAATCGGTGAGGGAGTGACACACACCGTGACAGGAGCTTATGTATTGTTAACCGGGGTGGATGTAGATGGAATCCAGACAGCGGAATTTGGATCATCGGAAGGGGTGATCGAGGAGCAGATCGCATGGGGGAAAGCTGGAACACCTAAGCGGGGAGATGAACTGATTTTGTTTGAGGTGACGTTCTGTGCCGGCAAGGGGCAGGATCGTGAGGCGGTCACAAGGGCGCATGCGCTCTGCGATGAATTTGTCCAGCAGTACCGGGAGTGTTTAAAAAAGCTGCGCGGGGAACAGTGTACAGAGCGGAGAGAGTTCTATGATATTGAGAGACCGGGAAGAAAGAAGGTTGTGATTGTAAAACAGGTGGCTGGTCAGGGGGCAATGTATGACATGCAGCTCTTTGCAAAAGAACCATCAGGAATGGCAGGAGGCAGATCTATCATTGATATGGGAAATATGCCTCTGGTCGTAACACCGAATGAATACCGGGATGGAATCTTGCGATCCATGCAGTAAGGAAAGAAGGAGGAAAAAGCGATGGGAATCGGACCGTCTACAAAAGAAACAAGCCTGCATCATTTTCGGGATCCGCTTCTGGATGTAATATCTTCGGATGAAGAACTTGATCTGTTAGGCATTATTATAGTAGGAACTCCTGATAATCAGGAAGAAAAAATGCTCGTAGGAACGAGAGCTGCCGTGTTGGCGGAGAGTATGCGGGCAGATGGGGCAATCATTTCTGCGGATGGATGGGGGAATAGTGATGTGGATTATGTCAATACGGTGGAGCAATTGACAAAGAGAGGAATTGCTGTCTCTGGATTGAAGTTTGTTGGGACTTCCGGCGGTTTTGTTGTGGAGAGCCCGAATCTGAATGCAATCGTAGATATTAATAAGAGTAAGGGTGGTACAGAGACGTGTGTGCTTGGAGAAAATAGTGTGACAGAGCTGGATGCGAGAAAGGCTGCGGCGATGTTAAAGCTAAAGATGAGAAGGGGATAAAGAAAAAGACGAAAAAAGACATGCCTGCAAGATGACTGACTAAGCTGCGGCATGTCTTTCTTCTATATTTATTGAGAGGTTTGTTGCTTTGCAATCCGTTATATTAAAAGAGGGGGAATGGATATTGGATTGAATTTCGCACAAACTGTCTATTGGGGGAAACAGTTTTTTCAAATCCTTGCAAAAGCAACAGTTAGTGGTATAAAGTTATAAAAGATAGGCTGAAAAAAAGACAGTATCCTCCTGAAGATCACCGCCTTTGGTCTGCATCACTAATATAACTTCGGTGATAGTATAAAGCCGGAGTCGAAAATTGTCAATAGGAAAGAAGAAAAAAATTGTACATTAAAAAATACAATAAAAAATCGAAAAAAATGTAAAAAATAGTTGCAAAACTAAAAAGTATCTTGTATACTAAGAGAGCTGTGACATGATAGCGATGAAGCGTGAGGTTGCTGCTTAACATAGCAGGTGTTCCGTGGAGCGAATGTCAAGTTAGGAAACTGGCGACAAGTCACTGTACGAATCAATAACAGCCGATGAAAAACGGTAACAACGTGTGAGAGTTTTATGACACACACGGGAGAGTGTACAGTCACCGCTTGTCGTACTTAAGTTGAATAGTACGAAAAGGAGGCGACTTTTTTTATGGCAAGTCAAGTAATGAGAATCACATTAAAAGCATATGATCATCAGTTAGTAGATGCATCAGCAAAGAAAATTATCGAAACTGTAAAGAAAAATGGAGCACAGGTGAGTGGACCGGTACCACTTCCAACTAAGAAGGAAGTTGTAACAATCTTAAGAGCGGTACACAAATACAAAGATTCCAGAGAGCAGTTCGAACAGAGAACTCATAAGAGACTGATCGATATCACAACACCGACACAGAAAACAGTTGATGCATTATCAAGATTAGAGATGCCGGCTGGTGTTTATATTGATATCAAAATGAAAAACAAATAAGACAGTAACAATCCTATATTTAGGATGAACACATATATTCAGTGTTCCGCTGTAAATCACAGGAGGTAATTATAATGAAGAAAGCTATTTTAGCTACAAAAGTCGGAATGACTCAAATCTTCAACGAAGACGGAGTTTTAACTCCAGTAACTGTACTTCAGGCTGGTCCATGTGTAGTAACACAGATCAAGACAGTTGAGAACGACGGTTACAGCGCTGTTCAGGTTGGTTTCGTTGACAAGAAAGACAAAATCGTTAACGTAGACAAGAACGGTAAGAAAACAATCGTGCACAGACACGGTACAACAAAAGCAGAAAAAGGACATTTTGACAAAGCTGGTGTTTCAAGCAAGAGATTTGTAAGAGAATTCAAATTTGAAAACGCTGACGAGTTCGAATTAGCACAGGAAATCAAAGCTGATATCTTTGCTGCTGGAGATAAAGTAGATGCTACTGCAATCTCTAAAGGTAAAGGATTCCAGGGTGCGATCAAGAGACATAACCAACACAGAGGACCTATGACTCACGGTTCTAAATTCCATCGTCATGCAGGTTCCAATGGTGCTGCATCTGATCCGAGCAAGGTATTCAAAGGAAAGAAGATGCCGGGACACATGGGAAGCAAGAGAATTACAATTCAAAATCTTGAAATCGTAAGAGTAGATGCTGAAAACAACTTAATCTTAGTAAAGGGATCTGTACCGGGACCTAAGAAATCTTTAGTGACAATTAAAGAAAGCGTAAAAGCAATCTAGTCTTTAATAGGAAAGGAGGAACACACAGATGGCAAACGTATCTGTTTATAATATCGAAGGTAAAGAAGTTGGAACAATCGACTTAAGCGATGCAGTATTCGGTGTTGAAGTAAACGAACACTTATTACACATGGCAGTTGTAAGCCAACTTGCAAATAAACGTCAGGGAACACAGAAAGCAAAAACTCGCTCAGAAGTTCGCGGCGGTGGTAGAAAACCATGGAGACAAAAAGGAACAGGTCATGCAAGACAAGGTTCTACAAGAGCTCCACAATGGACAGGCGGCGGAGTTGTATTTGCTCCAACACCAAGAGATTACTCTTTCAAATTAAATAAGAAAGAGAAGAGAGCTGCTCTGAAATCAGCTCTGACAAGTAGAGTAGAAGAAAAGAAATTCATCGTTCTTGATGAGATCAACTTTGGAGAGATCAAGACAAAGAATTTCCAGAATGTACTGAACAACTTAAATGTAGCAAAAGCGTTAGTTGTTTTAGAAGATGGAAACAAGAATGCAGAATTATCTGCAAGAAACATTCCTTCTGTTAAGACAGCTCGTACAAATACAATCAATGTATACGACATTCTGAAATACAACACAGTAATCGCTACGAAAGCAGCTGTTGAGACTATCGAGGAGGTGTACGCATAATGGCAAGCATTCAGTATTATGATGTAATCCTTAAACCAGTGATCACTGAGAAGAGTATGGCTGCTATGGCTGAAAAGAAATACACATTTTTAGTTCATCCACAGGCAACAAAGTCTCAGGTAAAAGAAGCAGTTGAAAAAATGTTCGCAGGAACAAAAGTAAAAAGCGTAAATACTATGAATCTTGATGGAAAAACAAAAAGACGTGGTATGACATACGGAAAAACTGCAAAGACAAAGAAAGCAATCGTTCAGCTTACAGAAGAAAGCGCTGATATCGAGATTTTCGAAGGCTTATAAGATAAAGTAACTATACGGTGCAAATCCGTGAAACGAAAAATTAGGAATTGAAAGGAGAGACAGTAATGGGAATTAAAACATACCGCCCATATACACCTTCCAGAAGACATATGACTGGCTCTGATTTCTCAGAGATCACAAAGACAACTCCGGAGAAATCTTTAGTTGTATCTTTAAGCAAAACAGCTGGTCGTAACAATCAGGGTAAAATCACAGTTAGACACCGCGGAGGCGGAGCAAAAAGAAAATATAGAGTAATTGATTTCAAGAGAAGAAAAGACGGAATTCCGGCTACTGTAATCGGTATCGAATACGATCCGAACAGAACAGCTAACATCGCTTTAATCTGCTACGCAGATGGAGAGAAAGCTTACATCTTAGCTCCTCAGGGATTAACAGATGGAATGAAAGTTATGAACGGACCAGAAGCAGAAGTAAGAGTAGGAAACTGCTTACCACTTTCTGAAATTCCGGTTGGTACACAGATTCACAACATCGAGTTATATCCAGGAAGAGGCGGACAGTTAGTTCGTTCAGCTGGTAACAGCGCTCAGTTAATGGCGAAAGAAGGAAAATACGCTACACTTAGACTTCCGTCTGGAGAGATGAGAATGGTTCCGATCATTTGTAGAGCATCTATCGGTGTAGTAGGAAACGGAGATCACAACCTTGTGAACATCGGTAAAGCCGGACGTAAACGTCACATGGGTATCAGACCAACAGTTCGTGGTTCTGTTATGAACCCTAACGACCATCCACACGGTGGTGGTGAAGGTAAGACTGGTATTGGTCGTCCAGGTCCATGTACACCTTGGGGTAAACCAGCACTTGGTCTTAAGACAAGAAAGAAAAACAAACATTCTAACAAGTTAATCGTTAGAAGAAGAGATGGTAAAGGTATCAAATAAATAGTTTACAAGGAGGTTAGAACCTATGGCTCGCTCACTTAAAAAAGGACCATTCGCGGACGAAAGCTTACTTAAAAAAGTAAAAGCTATGAATGAAGCAGGCGACAAATCAGTGATCAAAACATGGTCACGTCGCTCTACAATCTTCCCACAGATGGTTGGACATACAATCGCCGTTCATGACGGAAGAAAACATGTACCTGTATATGTAACAGAAGATATGGTTGGACACAAACTCGGAGAGTTCGTTGCAACAAGAACATACAGAGGACATGGAAAAGACGAAAAGAAATCAAGAGTTCGTTAATAGAGATGAATAAAACAACACCCTTTGGGTACATAGTACCCTTGGGGAGGGCTTAATTATGAAAGGAGGATTCATCCATGGCTAAAGGACATAGATCCCAAATCAAAAGAGAGAGAAATGCAAACAAAGACACTAGACCGTCAGCTAAGTTATCTTACGCTAGAGTTTCAGTTCAGAAAGCATGTTTCGTATTAGATGCCATCAGAGGTAAGGATGTACAGACAGCACTTGGTATTTTAACTTACAATCCAAGATACGCTTCTAGTTTAATAAAGAAATTATTAGAATCAGCAATCGCAAATGCTGAGAACAACAACGGTATGAATGTTGAGAACCTTTACATTGAAGAATGTTACGCAAACAAGGGACCAACAATGAAGAGAATTAGACCGAGAGCACAGGGAAGAGCTTACAGAATCGAGAAGAGAATGAGCCACATTACACTTGTGCTGAATGAAAGATAAGGAGGGCAATCATGGGACAGAAAGTTAATCCTCATGGCTTAAGAGTCGGTGTTATCAAAGATTGGGACTCTAAATGGTATGCAGAAGACAAATTTGCAGATTATTTAGTAGAAGACCATAAAATCAGAACATTTCTGAAAAAGAAATTATATAGCGCAGGAGTTTCTAAGATTGAGATCGAAAGAGCATCTGACCGCGTGAAAATCATCATCTATACAGCAAAACCAGGTGTAGTAATCGGTAAAGGTGGAGCTGAGATCGAGAAAGTAAAAGCTGAATTAGCTAAATTTACAGATAAGAAATTAGTTGTAGATATCAAAGAAATCAAAAGACCAGACAAAGATGCTCAGTTAGTAGCTGAGAACATTGCATTACAGTTAGAGAACCGTATTTCTTTCAGACGTGCAATGAAATCTTGTATGTCAAGAACAATGAAAGCAGGAGCACTTGGTGTAAAAACTTCTGTATCAGGACGTTTAGGTGGAGCAGATATGGCTCGTACAGAATTTTACAGCGAAGGAACAATCCCGCTTCAGACATTAAGAGCAGACATCGACTATGGATTCGCTGAAGCTGACACAACTTATGGAAAAGTTGGTGTTAAAGTATGGATCTACAAAGGCGAAGTTCTTCCAACAAAAGAGACTAAGGAAGGGAGCGATAAATAATTATGTTAATGCCTAAAAGAGTAAAACGTCGTAAACAATTCCGTGGTTCTATGAAAGGAAAAGCTTTACGTGGAAATAAAATCACAAACGGTGAATATGGTATTGTTGCAATGGAACCATGCTGGATCCGTTCAAATCAGATCGAAGCAGCCCGTATCGCTATGACACGTTACATCAAACGTGGTGGTAAAGTTTGGATCAAAATATTCCCGGACAAACCTGTAACTACAAAACCAGCTGAAACACGTATGGGTTCTGGTAAAGGAACTCTGGAATACTGGGTAGCAGTTGTAAAACCAGGACGTGTAATGTTTGAACTTTCAGGAGTACCTGAAGAAGTAGCTCGTGAAGCATTACGTCTTGCAATGCACAAGTTACCTTGTAAATGTAAGATTGTTTCTCGCGAAGAATTAGAAGGCGGTGATAACAGTGAAAATTAATAAATTTGTAGAAGATTTAAAGGCAAAATCAGCTGCAGAATTGAATGAAGAATTAGTAGCTGCTAAAAAGGAACTTTTCAACTTAAGATTCCAGAACGCAACAAATCAATTAGACAACACAAGCAGAATTAAAGAAGTAAGAAAAAATATTGCCAGAATCCAGACTGTAATTACAGAGATGGCAAAAGCTGAGTAATATTCATAGAATATAGCTTCAGGAACTTCGGAAAGGAGTAGAAACTGTGGAAAGAAATTTAAGAAAAACTCGTACAGGTAAAGTTGTAAGTGACAAGATGGATAAAACTATCGTAGTTGCAGTAGAGGATCACGTAAAACACCCTCTGTACAACAAAATCGTAAAGAGAACATATAAATTAAAAGCTCATGATGAAAACAACGAATGCGGAATGGGCGATATCGTAAAAGTTATGGAAACAAGACCTTTATCAAAAGATAAGAGATGGAGACTTGTAGAAATTATGGAAAAAGCAAAATAATTTGCTTTAGAATTATGAAGGAGGTTTACCGGCATGATACAACAAGAAAGTAGACTTAAAGTAGCAGACAACACAGGTGCTAAAGAATTACTCTGCATCCGCGTGTTAGGTGGTTCTACTAGAAGATATGCCAGCATTGGTGATGTGATCGTTGCCAGCGTTAAAGATGCAACACCAGGTGGTGTTGTTAAAAAAGGCGATGTAGTGAAAGCCGTAGTTGTACGTACAGTAAAAGGTGCTCGTCGTAAAGACGGTTCTTATATCAGATTTGATGAAAATGCTGCTGTAATTATTAAAGATGACAAAAACCCAAGAGGAACTCGTATTTTTGGACCAGTAGCGAGAGAGCTTCGTGAGAAACAGTTTATGAAAATTGTTTCATTAGCTCCAGAAGTATTATAAGGAGGTACCGGAATGTCAACTATGAAAATCAAAAAAGGTGATACTGTAAAAGTGATCGCTGGAAAAGATAAAGATAAAGAAGGCAAAGTAATTGCTGTCAACAAAAAAGACGGAACAGTATTAGTTGAAGGTATCAATATGCTGACAAAGCACACAAAACCAAGTGCTGCTAATCAGAATGGCGGTATCGTTCACCAAGAAGGTCCTATTGATATTTCTAACGTAATGTATGTCCACAACGGAAAACCTACAAGAATCGGGTTCAAGATGGACGGAGACAAAAAAGTGCGTGTAGCAAAATCAACAGGCGAAGTGATCGTTGATAAGAAGAACTAATTCGGGAAAGGAGGACCAGAACTTTGAGTAGACTGAAAGAACAATACCAAAACGAAATCGTAGATGCTATGATTAAGAAATTTGGATACAAAAATATTATGGAAGTGCCAAAACTTGATAAGATCGTTATCAACATGGGTGTTGGCGAAGCAAAAGACAATGCGAAAGTGTTAGAATCAGCAGTAGCTGATCTTGAGAAAATCTCAGGACAGAAAGCAGTTCTCACAAAAGCAAAAAAATCTGTAGCGAACTTCAAATTAAGAGAAGGAATGGCTATCGGATGTAAAGTTACTTTAAGAGGAGAAAAAATGTATGAGTTTGCAGATCGTCTGATCAACTTAGCATTACCTCGTGTACGTGACTTCAGAGGAGTAAATCCGAACGCATTTGATGGAAGAGGTAACTATGCTCTTGGTATCAAAGAACAATTAATCTTCCCGGAAATCGAATACGATAAAGTAGATAAAGTAAGAGGTATGGACGTTATCTTTGTTACAACAGCTAAGACTGACGAAGAAGCTCGCGAATTATTGAAATTATTCAATATGCCATTTACAAAATAGTAGGGAGGAAATATTTCATGGCAAAAACATCTATGAAAATTAAACAACAACGTAAACAAAAATTCTCTACTAGAGAGTACAATCGTTGTAGAATCTGTGGTCGTCCACATGCATATTTAAGAAAATACGGAATCTGCAGAGTATGTTTCCGTGAATTAGCATACAAAGGACAGATCCCGGGAGTAAAGAAAGCTTCCTGGTAAGCCACAAAATAGAAAGAGCAAACAGGATATCCGTAGTAGAAGCGGTCGGATTTTCCGGCTGCATCTGAAGGATGTAACAAGTAAATGAAGAATGAAAAAATAGGAGGCAACTTCAAATGACTATGAGTGATCCAATCGCAGATATGCTTACAAGAATCCGTAATGCAAACACTGCAAAACATGATACAGTAGATGTTCCGGCATCTAAAATGAAACTTGCTATCGCAGAAATCCTTTTCAACGAAGGATACATTGCAAAATATGACGTAATCGAAGATGGTAACTTCAAGACAATCCGCATCACATTAAAATATGGTGCAGATAAGAATGAAAAAGTTATCACAGGTCTTAAGAGAATCTCTAAGCCAGGTCTTCGTGTATATGCAAACAAAGAAGATCTTCCTAGAGTATTAGGCGGACTTGGAACAGCTATCATTTCTACAAATCATGGTGTAGTTACTGATAAAGAAGCTAGAAAACTGAATGTTGGTGGAGAGGTACTCTGCTTCGTTTGGTAATCGGCAAATGCAACTGAAAACAGAGAAGCATAAATTGCTTCTCCGAAAATTTAAGTGTAGGAGGTAAAGGTATGTCACGTATCGGAAGACTGCCAGTAGCAATTCCAGCAGGTGTAACTGTGGAAATCGCTGAGAACAACAAAGTGACTGTAACAGGTCCTAAAGGAACTCTTGTAAGAGAGCTTCCAACAGAGATGGAAATCAAAAAAGAAGGCGAAGAAATCGTAGTAACAAGACCAAGCGACTTAAAGAGAATGAAAGCGTTACACGGTCTTACAAGAACACTCATCAACAACATGGTAGTTGGTGTTACTCAGGGATACGAAAAAGTTCTTGAAGTAAATGGTGTTGGTTACAAAGCCGCAAAATCAGGAAACAAATTAACATTAAGTTTAGGATACTCTCACCCAGTAGAAATGATCGATCCAGAAGGTGTTGAAACAGTACTTGACGGACAGAACAAAATTACTGTAAAAGGTATCGATAAAGAAAAAGTAGGCCAATACGCAGCTGAAATCAGAGATAAGAGAAGACCGGAACCTTACAAAGGTAAAGGTATTAAATATGCTGATGAAGTTATCAGACGTAAAGTTGGTAAGACTGGTAAAAAATAATTAAGGAGAGTGTGAAAATGGTTAGTAAAAAATCAAGAAGCGAAGTTCGCGTAAACAAACATAGAAGACTGCGTAACCGTTTCAGCGGTACAGCTGAAAGACCACGTTTAGCTGTGTTCAGAAGTAATAATCATATGTATGCTCAAATTATTGACGATACAGTTGGAAAGACTCTGGTATCTGCATCTACTCTTCAGAAAGAAGTAAAAGCAGAATTAGAAAAAACTAACAACGTTGATGCAGC
This sequence comes from Faecalimonas umbilicata, assembly GCF_004346095.1. Taxonomy (GTDB): domain Bacteria; phylum Bacillota; class Clostridia; order Lachnospirales; family Lachnospiraceae; genus Faecalimonas; species Faecalimonas umbilicata. Next base: position 43,696 of record NZ_SLZV01000023.1, read on the forward strand.
AGCATATTTAGGAACAGTGATTGCAAAGAGAGCAATCGAAAAAGGTATTAACACTGTTGTCTTTGACAGAGGCGGATTTATATACCAGGGAAAAATCAAAGCATTAGCTGATGCAGCTAGAGAAGCTGGATTAGAATTCTAGGAGGAGGAACACAATGAAACAAAATCGCATTGATGCTAGTCAATTAGAACTAACAGAAAAAGTGGTATCAATCAAACGAGTAACAAAAGTTGTTAAAGGTGGTCGTAACTTCAGATTCACAGCTTTAGTAGTTGTTGGTGATGGAAATGGCCATGTTGGTGCTGGTTTAGGAAAAGCTGCTGAAATTCCGGAAGCAATCCGCAAAGGAAAAGAAGATGCAGCAAAAAAACTTATTTCTGTTTCATTAGATGAGAATGGAAGTATTACACACGATTTAATTGGTAAATTTGGAAGTGCTTCTGTATTACTTAAAAAAGCTCCAGACGGTACTGGAGTTATCGCCGGAGGTCCGGCACGTGCGGTTATCGAGCTTGCAGGTATCAAAAATATCCGTACAAAATCTTTAGGATCTAACAACAAACAGAACGTAGTACTTGCTACGATCGAGGGATTAAGTCAGATTAAAACTCCAGAAGAAGTAGCTAAACTTCGCGGAAAATCTGTTGAAGAGATTTTAGGCTAAGGAGGAGATTGAACATGGCAAATTTAAAAGTTACATTAGTAAAATCTACAATCGGTGCTGTTCCAAAACACAAAAAGACAGTGGAAGCTTTAGGTTTAAAGAAACTGAACAAAACAGTTGAATTACCGGACAACGCTGCAACAAGAGGAATGGTTCAGCAAGTTAGACATTTAGTGAAAGTAGAAGAAGCATAATTATAGACAAGGAGGTGTCACGATGAACTTATCAAGCTTAAGACCTGCTGATGGGTCAAAACATAGTGATAATTTCAGAAGAGGCCGCGGACATGGGTCAGGAAATGGCAAAACTGCTGGTAAAGGACATAAAGGTCAGAAAGCACGTTCAGGCGCTACAAGACCAGGTTTTGAAGGTGGACAGATGCCATTATACAGAAGAATACCAAAGAGAGGTTTCACATGCAGAAACTCTAAAGAAATCGTTGGTATTAATCTGAGCGCATTAGAAGTATTTGAAAATGATTCAGTTGTTTCAGTTGAGACATTAATCGAAGCAGGAATTGTTAAGAATCCTAGAGATGGTGTTAAGATTCTTGGAAACGGTGAACTTACAAAGAAACTTACTGTTCAGGCAAACGCTTTCAGCGCAAGCGCTGCAGCTAAAATTGAGGCTCTCGGTGGAAAAGCAGAGGTGATCTAATGCTAAAAACATTTCGGAAAGCATTTCAAGTGGCAGATATTAGAAAAAAGATTTTCTATACATTTATGATGCTTGTTGTGATTCGAATAGGTTCACAATTGCCGACACCGGGTGTTGATCCAACTTATATTCAGAATTTTTTTGAAAGTCAGACAGGGGAAGCGTTTAACTTTTTTAACGCTTTCACTGGCGGTTCTTTCACACAGATGTCAGTATTCGCGCTGAGCATCACTCCATACATTACATCTTCTATCATTATGCAGCTTCTCACAATTGCAATTCCAAAATTGGAGGAAATGCAGAAAGATGGAGAAGATGGAAGAAAGAAGATTGCAGCGATTACTCGTTATGTGACAGTGGCTCTTGCACTGATTGAATCTACAGCAATGGCTGTTGGATTTGGACGTCAGGGACTTCTTGTTGATTTTAATTTTGTAAATGCTGCAGTAGTAGTAGTGACACTCACAGCTGGTTCTGCATTCCTTATGTGGATCGGTGAGCGGATTAATGAGAAGGGTGTGGGAAATGGTATTTCCATCGTACTTCTGATCAATATCATTTCAAGAGTACCAGATGACTTTGTGACACTGTATAATCAGTTCATGAAAGGCAAGAGCCTTGCTTCCGCAGGACTCGCAGCTGTTATTATACTTGCAATTATACTTGTAGTAGTTGTCTTTGTTATTATTCTTCAAGATGGACAGAGAAAGATCGCTGTTCAGTATTCCCAGAGAATCCAGGGAAGAAGAAGTGTAGGAGGACAGTCTTCATTTATCCCATTGAAAGTAAATACAGCAGGTGTTGTTCCTGTTATTTTTGCATCTTCTTTGATGCAATTCCCGGTCGTGATCGCTTCTTTCTTAGGAAAGGGAAACGGAAAGGGAATCGGAAGTGAGATTCTGAAAGGATTAAGTTCTAATAACTGGTGTAATCCAGAGCAATTAAAATATTCCTGGGGACTGATCTTATATATTGTCCTGACTGTTTTCTTTGCATATTTCTATACATCTATTACATTTAATCCGTTAGAGATTGCAAACAATATGAAAAAGAGCGGTGGGTTTATTCCGGGTATCCGTCCGGGAAAACCGACAGCAGACTATCTGACAAAGATCCTGAATTATATCATCTTTATCGGAGCAGTAGGACTGATCATTGTACAGGTAATTCCTTTCGTATTCAATGGCTGGCTCGGAGCAAATGTTTCCTTCGGCGGAACATCTCTGATCATTATCGTAGGTGTTGTACTGGAGACGATCAAACAGATTGAATCCCAGCTGCTTGTACGAAATTATAAAGGTTTTTTAAATAAGTAATCAATTAGTGTTCTGAATTTTTTCAGAACACTAAAATACTATACGGACATATCGTCGCGTTTGGAGGAAAATGCCATGAAAATTATTATGCTAGGTGCGCCGGGGGCAGGCAAAGGAACACAGGCAAAAAAAATTGCTGCAAAATATCAGATTCCACATATTTCCACAGGAGATATTTTCAGAGCGAATATTAAAAACGGGACAGAACTGGGAAAACAGGCAAAGACATATATGGATCAGGGACTTCTTGTTCCGGATGAGCTTGTAGTAAATCTGGTTGTGGATCGAGTGAATCAGGAAGACTGCAAAAATGGATATGTACTTGATGGATTCCCGAGAACAATTCCGCAGGCAGAAGCGCTTGACCGTGCATTGGAAGCACTTGGACAGAAAGTGGACTATGCGATCAATGTAGAAGTACCAGATGAAAACATTGTAAATAGAATGTCAGGAAGAAGAGCATGTGTAGGCTGTGGTGCCACTTATCATGTAGAATATGCACCGACAAAGGTGGAGAATGTATGTGATGTCTGTGGTGCAGACTTGATCTTAAGAGAGGACGATCAGCCAGAGACAGTTTTAAAGCGTCTTGGTGTTTACCATGAGCAGACACAGCCTTTGATCCAATACTACACAGAGAAGCATGTATTAAAAGAGGTCGACGGAACAGTGGATATGGAAGCTGTATTTGCGGTGATCGTTGAGATTTTAGGAGCGTAAGCATATGCCAATTACAATGAAATCGGCAAGAGAAATCGAACTGATGACAGAGGCGGGAAGGATTCTCGCAGCCGTACATGAGGAACTTGAGAAGGCATTGCACCCGGGGATGACGACACTTGACATTGATAAGATCGGTGAGGAAGTGATCAGAAGTTATGGATGCATTCCGTCATTTCTCAATTATAATGGATATCCGGCGTCCATCTGTGTATCAGTCAATGACGAAGTGGTACATGGGATTCCGTCGAAGAACAGGATCATAAAAGAAGGAGATATTGTCAGTCTCGATGCAGGAGTGATCTACAAAGGATATCATTCGGATGCTGCAAGGACACATGCGGTCGGCGAAATCAGCAAGGAAGCAGCTGATCTGATCAAGGTGACAAGAGAATCTTTCTTTGAAGGAATCAAATTTGCCCGAGAGGGAATGCATTTATTTGAAATTTCAGCAGCAATCGGAAGATATGCGGAGGAGAGAGGATATGGTGTCGTAAGAGAATTATGCGGACATGGAATCGGTACTCACCTGCACGAATCACCTGAGATACCAAACTTTGCACAGGGAAGAAGAGGACCGAAACTGCGCGCTGGAATGACACTGGCGATCGAACCGATGATCAACATCGGTACGCATGAGGTCGACTGGCTGGATGATGACTGGACAGTCGTGACAAGAGATGGTTCCTTATCTGCACATTACGAAAATACGGTGTTGATCACAAAAGACGAACCGGTACTTTTAACCTTATTGAAGTAAGAGGACAGAATATGAAGGAATTAGAAACAGGAATGCTCGCAAGATCAAAAGCCGGGCATGACAAAGGGCAGATTTATATCATCAAAGATATGGATGAAAACGATGTGTATCTTGTAAATGGAGAGAATCGTACATGTGACAAACCTAAAAAGAAGAAAAGGAAGCATGTACAGATCATTACAGAACGATACGAGATACAGGCCGCAGACGATGTGGCAGTAAAACGGATACTGAAATTATATAAGGAAAAGAACGTGAATCATTAGGAGGGTGTAAAAAATGTCAAAAGCTGACGTGATTGAAATTGAAGGAACAGTAGTAGAGAAGTTACCAAATGCGATGTTTCAGGTAGAATTAGAAAATGGACATCAGGTACTTGCACATATCAGCGGAAAGCTGCGTATGAATTTTATCAAAATTCTTCCGGGAGATAAAGTAACCTTAGAGTTATCACCGTATGATTTGTCAAAAGGTAGAATTATTTGGAGAGATAAGTAAAAAACTATTGACTTTATTAAAATTATAATGCTATAATATTAGGCGAACTGTTTTGTGATTATTTTGCAGAATAGTGGGTAAATATAGGCAGAGCAGTGGATGAAAGGAGGATTTGACGTGAAGGTTAGATCATCAGTTAAACCAATTTGCGAAAAATGCAAAATCATTAAAAGAAAAGGAAGCATCAGAGTAATCTGTGAAAATCCGAAACACAAACAAAGACAAGGATAATAAGCGTCGTTGTCGAATTTGTGCGTAAAGCACAAAGATTTATTTAGGCGGCTGTAACATGACACACCAGGGTGTGTGGTGTTATTAAAATATACAAGAACATACCGATTGTATATTGCTTATAATACTGGCTCCGGCCAGAAAGGTCACGGGAAACTGTGGCTGGACGCAGTGAAGAAGGATGAAGATCCCGGCGTCCCAATTTGAGACAATATAAACTACGGCAGAAGAGGGTGTATACTACATTTCAGACCTGTAACCCAGGGGCTATGCATACTTCTTGCTGACCAAGATTCAAAATGGAGGAAAATCACATGGCTCGTATTGCTGGTGTAGACTTACCAAGAGACAAACGTGTAGAAATCGGATTAACTTACATCTACGGAATTGGTAGAGTAAGCTCTAATCGTATCTTAGAAGAGGCAGGAGTAAATCCTGATACTCGTGTCAGAGATTTAACTGACGAAGAAGTAAAGAAAATCAGTGCTGTAATCGATGAAACTCAGTTAGTAGAAGGTGATCTTAGAAGAGAGATCGCTCTTAACATCAAGAGATTACAGGAAATCGGATGCTATAGAGGAATCCGTCACAGAAGAGGACTTCCGGTACGTGGTCAGAAGACAAAGACAAATGCCAGAACAAGAAAAGGTCCTAAGAGAACAGTAGCAAACAAGAAGAAATAATAAGAATTCGTAGAAAGTAGGTTAGTTTAAATGGCTAAGAAAGTTACAAAAAAAGTGACAAAGAAACGTGTCAAGAAAAACGTTGAACGCGGACAGGCACATATCCAATCATCTTTTAATAATACAATCGTAACATTAACAGATGCTCAGGGAAATGCTCTTTCATGGGCAAGTGCAGGTGGTCTGGGATTTAGAGGTTCAAGGAAATCTACTCCTTATGCAGCACAGATGGCAGCTGAGACAGCAGCAAAAGCAGCATTAGTACATGGTTTGAAATCAGTAGACGTTATGGTAAAAGGACCAGGTTCTGGTAGAGAAGCAGCAATCCGTGCGCTTCAGGCATGCGGAATCGATGTAACAAGCATCAAGGACGTAACACCAGTTCCACATAACGGATGTCGCCCACCAAAACGTAGAAGAGTGTAATTAGGAGGATACGAAAATGGCAGTAAATAGAGTTCCAGTTCTGAAAAGATGCCGTTCATTAGGTATGGACCCAATCTATTTAGGAATTGATAAAAAATCTAACAGACAATTAAAAAGAGCTAATAGAAAAATGAGCGAATACGGACTTCAATTACGCGAAAAACAAAAAGCAAAATTTATCTATGGCGTTTTAGAAAAACCTTTCAGAAACTATTTTGCAAAGGCTCAGAAAATGAACGGAATGACAGGTGATAACCTTATGATTCTTCTTGAATCAAGATTAGACAACGTTGTATTCCGTTTAGGTTTAGCAAGAACAAGAAAAGAAGCTAGACAGATCGTTGACCATAAGCATGTATTAGTAAATGGAAAACAGGTAAACATTCCTTCTTACTTAGTGAAAGCAGGAGATGTTATCGAAATTAAAGAAAAGAATAAAGGTTCTCAGAGATACAAAGACATCTTAGAAGTGACTGGCGGAAGAATGGTACCAGATTGGTTAGAAGCAGACGCTGAAAACTTAAAAGGAACTGTAAAAGAGCTTCCATTAAGAGAAGCAATCGACGTTCCAGTAGATGAGATGTTGATCGTCGAATTATATTCTAAATAATTAAACCTTTTGCGTTTGATTACGCTGCAACAGACAGGGGTGTTGCAAAATGGAAAATTTCTACAGGAGATCGTCTTCGTCTATCGGCGGTTGGCAATATCTTGGCTGAATGCTTCATTTTGTGAGAACCCCTAGTTGTATCCTATCATATATTATTTGTCGGAATGCGGATTCAGACAGAGTATCGTGTGAAAATGTGTACGGCATATAGATATGCTGTGGGAAGTTTATTTGGAGTATAGTTACCCTCAATAGTTTAATAGCCCAGAAGGAGGGACTTTATCGTGTTTGATTTTAATAAACCAAATATTGAAATTACTGAGATTTCAGAAGACAAAAAATATGGCAGATTTGTTGTAGAACCTTTGGAAAGAGGATATGGTACAACACTTGGTAACTCTCTGAGAAGAATCATGCTTTCTTCTTTACCGGGAGCTGCAATCAGCCACGTAAAGATTGACGGTGTGTTACATGAGTTCAGTTCAATTCCGGGCGTGAAGGAAGATGTGACAGAGATCATCATGAATCTGAAATCACTGGCAATCAAGAACAGTTCCGAGACAGATGAGCCGAAGACTGCTTATATTGAGTTCGAGGGCGAAGGTGTCGTGACTGCTGCTGATATTCAGGTGGATCCAGATATCGAGATCATGAATCCGGATGCAGTGATCGCTACATTAAATGGCGGTGCAGACAGCAAACTTTACATGGAACTTACTATCACAAAAGGCAGAGGTTATATCAGTGCAGATAAGAACAAGAACGAAGAACTGCCGATCGGCGTGATTCCGATTGATTCTATCTACACACCGGTAGAACGTGTAAATCTGACAGTAGAGAATACTCGTGTTGGACAGATCACAGACTATGATAAACTGACACTGGATGTATATACAAATGGAACATTACTTCCAGATGAGGCAGTCAGCCTTGCTGCTAAGGTTCTCAACGAACACTTGAAATTATTCATCGATCTTTCAGAAGTAGCTCAGGCTGCAGAAGTTATGATCGAAAAAGAAGACGATGAAAAAGAAAAAGTGTTAGAGATGAGCATTGATGAATTAGAGCTTTCTGTTCGTTCTTACAACTGCTTAAAGAGAGCCGGCATCAATACAGTGGAAGAACTGACAAACAGAACTCCGGAAGATATGATGAAAGTTCGTAACCTCGGACGGAAATCATTAGAGGAAGTTCTTGCAAAATTAAAAGAACTCGGATTAGAATTAAGCCCGGGAGAAGAGTAAATGATAACAGCATCTAGCTAGTAAGCCCGAAGATGCATAACTAGATGACACCGGTTAATAAGCCCGAAGTGCATAGCCGTGTGTTCCGAAATATGGAGGAAATTAGAAATGGCAAAATATAGAAAACTTGGCAGAACAAGCAGCCAGAGAAAAGCATTAATCAGAAACCAGGTAACAGCATTACTTCACAATGGTAAGATCGTTACAACAGAAGCAAAAGCAAAAGAAATCCGCAAAGTTGCAGAAGGTCTTATCGCTTTAGCAGTAAAAGAAAAAGACAATTACGAAGAAGTAACTGTAAAAGCAAAAGTTGCACGTAAAGATAAAGACGGCAAGAGAGTGAAAGAAGTTGTAGACGGAAAGAAAGTTACAGTTTACGATGAAGTAGAAAAGACAATCAAAAAAGATATGCCTTCAAGACTTCATGCAAGAAGAGAAATGTTAAAAGTTCTCTACCCAGTGACAGAAGTTCCGGAAAAAGCTGCTGGAAGAAAGAAAAATACAAAAGAAGTAGATTTAGTTGAAAAATTATTCAGCGAAATCGCACCAAAATACGAAGATCGTAAAGGTGGATACACAAGAATCGTTAAGATTGGTCTTCGTAAAGGTGATGCTGCAATGGAAGTTCTCCTTGAGTTAGTATAAGATCCAGGATTATTTCAGAGCATAAAATTAAAAGTCATAAGACAAATCAATACAAAGAGATGGAAGAAATACAGAGATGTATTCTTTCATCTCTTTTTGCATTTTGGAATTCTAAAAAAAATGATTGCAATTATGGAAAAAAGTGCTATACTAATTGTATTATTTAAGTAGTACAAAGGTACATTTAGATATCACAGAATAGCAATATGGGGGTGGCAAGGTGGAACCATTGATATCAATTAAAGATATGCATAAGATATACAATCCGGGTGAAAACGAAGTGCGTGCGCTAGATGGTGTCAGCCTGGAGATCCATGAAGGAGAGTTTGTTGCGATCATTGGTCATTCCGGCTCTGGAAAATCCACGTTGATGAATATGATCGGTTGTCTGGATACACCGACTTCGGGAAGTTACTTTTTGCATGGAAAGGATGTTTCGAGAATGACGGACAATGAACTGTCCGATGTGAGAAATCAGGAGATTGGATTTATCTTTCAGGGGTTTAATCTGATTGCCAATCTAGATGCGATTGGCAATGTGGAGCTGCCGTTGATCTACCGGGGAATTGACAGAAAGACGCGAAGAGCCGCGGCAAAGCAGGCACTGATCAAAGTAGGTCTCGAGAAGCGGATGACACACAAACCGTCAGAGATGTCAGGAGGTCAGCAACAACGTGTCGCAGTGGCGAGAGCGATCGCGGCAAGCCCTCCGGTGATACTGGCAGATGAACCTACCGGAAATCTGGATTCAAAATCTACAAAAGAGATCATGCAGATTTTAGAAGGGCTTCACAAATCAGGAAGAACAGTCATTATCATCACGCATGATAATGAAATTGCGGAGCAGGTAAAGCGAGTAATCTACATAAGAGATGGAAGAATTGAGCAGGATTATTTAAACGAAGAGAAGCAAGGAGAATAGTCGTGAGAAAGAAAGACAAAGAGATTTATGAGGAGACAGACATGATCGTTCTGTCGGAGGAAGAGGAAGGAAGCAAAGAAACTACAGATGTCCGGAAGAAAAAGAAGAAGCTTCCGAACTGGGTGATTGTTCCGGTTATCGGGGGAATTGTCGTTGTGGCAGTGATTGCGTCCCAATTTACTTCAAAAGAGAAAAAGACAGGAGGAACTGTGGAAGTTGTCGAAGTGGTACGAGGAGATGTGAAAGAAATCTACAATGTATCCGGAACAGTGGACAGCGAGAAGAAAAAGGTATTTTATTCCCCGGTCAATGCGCCGGTCAGCCAGCTTCGTGCGAAGGTCGGTCAGGCGGTGAAAGCAGGAGATCTCCTTGTGGCATTTGATACGTCTGATCTGGAAAAGAACAATCAGAAAGCACAGATGGATCTTCAGTCTGCAGTCAATACAAATCAAAGCGCAAGGGAGCAGGCAGATCGAAGTGCTTCTGAGGCAGCGAAGGCAGCGGCCGATGCACAGGCGGCAGCTGGTGCAGCCCGTGCACAGGCAGAACAGCAGATTGCCAGTGTAGAATCACAGATTTCAGCGAAATCACAGCAGATGGCATCGCTGGAGCAGAGTGTGCAAGATGAAATTACTGCGAACCAGACTCTTCAGCCGCAGTTGGACGAATGGAATGCACAGAAGGCTGCAAATTTGGAGCGGATTTCTGTATTGTATGGGGAAGTCAACAGCCATCGGGAAGAGATTAATGCAGGAAATGTAAGTGATGAAAAGAAGGCACAACTGGAGGCCGAGATTACTGAGAAATCAAAAGAGATTTCTGAAAAAGAAGGAGCAAACGCAGCGCTCGATGCCCAGATTGCCCAGATCAGTGCCCAGATACAGACCGGAAGCCAGCAGGCATATGCGCAGATACAGCAGGAAGTACAGGCATTACAGGCACAGGCAGAGCAGCTTCGTGCAAGTATTTCTGTAGAAACACCGAGTGCAAGCATTCCGGATACGAGTCTCACACAGGGACAGATCAACAATATGGCAATCACGGAGAATCTGGCAGAACTGGCAGTGCTCAGCTCTGAGGAACTGATGGCAAAGGCAAGAGATGGGATCAAGGCAGATTTTGATGGTGTGATCTCTGATGTAAAGACGATGGAGGGCGGTACTGCTGTCGCAGGAGGAGAGTTATTTACACTTGTGAGTAATCAGGATGTCAATGTGAAGCTGGAAATTCCTGCAAGTGATTTTGACAAAGTAGAAGTTGGAAGCAAGGCAGTTGTAAAAATCGGAAAGTATAAATATGATGGAGTTGTAGAATCTATCGATAAGATTGCAGTTCCAAATGCAAAAGGGAATCCGGTGATCGGTGCAAATGTAAAGATTCAGAATCCAGACGAGAATATCTACATTGGAGTTGCGGCAAAGTTGACAATGACAGTGGCAGAGGAAAAGGATGTCCTTTACCTTCCGAATGAAAATGTAAATACTTCGACCGAAGGAGATTTTGTCTATGTAGTACAAAATGGTGTTGTGAAGAAAAAGGCAGTGGAACTTGGAATCACATCCAACAGCAAGGTGGAGATCAAGTCAGGTCTGAAAGAAGGAGACAAAGTTGTTGCAGATACTTTTGGAACGGTGGAAGAGGGGATGAAAGTAACAACGACAACTGTGGCGAAGTCAGAGGAGAAATAGAAAGGTAGGTACGCGATGGCACAATTATTGGAATACATTAAGATGGCATTGTACAGTATCAAGTCCAATAAAGGGCGTTCTTTCCTCACGATGCTCGGAATCATTATCGGAATTTCTTCTGTGATCACAATTGTGTCAATCGGAAGCGGATTAAAGGCAGATGTGATGGCGACCGACGAGACAAAAAGTGTCTCTGTGATTGTTAATAAAGATGCTACAAGCTACACGAATATTATTACCTGGGACGATCTGAAAGCAGTAAAGGATAATCTTGGAAATAAGGCAATCGGAGTAGTGTCTTCCGGCGCAACGATGGGGACAGTCACGACGAGAAAAGGAGAGTTTGATGCGTCAGTGACACTGACAATGCCGGATGAGGAGAAGAATCCAATGCAGACTTCGATCATCCGAGGAAATTATTTTACCGAAGACAATGTACTCAATGCAGATTCTGTCTGCGTCATTGACAAGGCAAGTGCATTGTATTTGTTTGGGACACCGGATGTCATCGGAATGGAGTTAGAGGCGACGATCGAAGGTGTACTGCAGACGATCCAGATAGTTGGAGTTCGGGATTCTGATGAGGAATTGATGAAGGCGAATGATGAAGCTATGAAGATGTTCGGTATGGAGATGCCGGTATTTCTTGAGATGCCGTATACAGCAGCAGAAAACTGGGGAAGCCAGATAGAGGATTTTTCCAGCCTGACAATCTATTTAAATGGTGGAGACCAGGCAAATGCAGCTACAAAATCTGCTATTCAGACATTGTCTGCAAGACATTTGGGAGAGGGTGAGGAGCTCTTTGTCAAACAGCAGGAGATGAACATGGCGGAAGCGATGGGAAGCGTGCTTGACATGGTGACAGCATTTGTAGCATTTGTAGCAGGAATTTCCCTTGTTGTCGGAGGAATTGGTGTCATGAACATCATGCTTGTATCAGTGACAGAGCGGACAAGAGAGATTGGAATCCGAAAGGCGCTGGGAGCGAAGACATCATCCATTATCGTACAGTTTTTGTGTGAGTCTGCGATCATTTCTGGAATTGGTGGAGTCATCGGAATTTTGATCGGGGCAGGGCTGTCTGGACTGATCTCGGTACTGGAGATTGGTGGATTATCCGCGAGACTGTCTCCGACAGCAATCGTTTTGACGACCTGTTTCTCGTGTGGGGTTGGAATTGTCTTTGGCATTTATCCGGCGAGAAAGGCGGCGAAGATGAGTCCGATCGATGCACTGCGACAGCTCTAAAAGTGTAACAGAAGAAAATGTATTTGTCAGAAGGGAATCATTGTGGCATAATGAAATTTGCCAGAAGAGTAAAAGAAAAAGGAGGAGAGATCTATGTTTAAACCAAACAAATTATTGAAAGTTGTATCAATTATCTTTATCGTACTTGCTGTGATGGGGGCAATTGGTACCGTAGGAAGTTATTTTATGCTGCAGTCTATGGGAGATGTTGTAAATGGAGTAGATATGAGTGCAGTAAAAGCAATGGCAACTCCGTTGACGTTGCTTCAGGGATTATTTTCTTCCCTGTTGATGCTTGTATGCGGAATCTTTGGATTGAATGGAAAATCCTTTAAGGTATGTATGATCGGCATGATCATCTACCTTGTGATCGTTGTGATTGCATTTATCCAGTCTATAATGTTGGTAGGATTTCAGGTATTTTCCATTATCGATTTCATTTTGCCGATTTTATATCTGTGGGGATTGTATCAGTCTAAGGAATAAGGGAAGAGAAGGGGCTGTTGCAAAATAGATGAGTAATCATCTATAGAGCAATAGTTCCCTTTTTTATGCCTAAAAGCAGAAAACGGACTCCGAAGAGTCCGCAATCCATGGTATAATTAAGTATGACCAAATACATAAAATACCATAAAA
>NZ_SLZV01000024.1 GCF_004346095.1 Faecalimonas umbilicata
CAATATCTTTTGGGGTTAAAAGTCGGAGACGTATGTCGTTCGTACGACTGGGCAGTTACAAGCCCATGACCTTTAGGTCGTGGGTAGTTGACACACATATTCCTCATCTTCGTCTAAATACAGATCATCATACTCTTAATAAATCATGAAGCGGCAGCTTCCCTTTTGATGTTTTGGGCTATATATCTATCTTTTTTCTAGTGAAAAAGACTAGAGGATACAAAAAAGCCGTACTTTAATACAGCTCTAAAACAGTTTTATAAAAATATTTAGAGTTTTAAAATTTACGCACTCTTCAACGGAAATAAATGTCTTCCTGTTTTCTTGTTTTGGATTTTGTTATGAAGTTTGTTCACGTTTTTTGCCATTGCAAGCAATACACTTTCCGCAAGAACATTTGATGTACCATGACTTAAATATCTACGAAACTGCATATCCTGTTTCAGTTTACCAAAAGATCCTTCTGCTTGGATCCTTCTGTTTAGTCTTAGGAGAATCCCTTCGTCAGAAAGAATCCGTTCCAAATCTTCTTTTCGATATTTCAGAAATCAAGTTTATAGAGGAGATCAGACATTTCAGCGAGAATTGTTTAATACTACATTTGCAGAGTGGTCATCAGATTATACATTCATTTAGAGTCTCAATTTTGGACACTTCAATCGAAAAATATAAAAACATCTAAATTCAGTACATAAAAGTGTGCAGATGTACATAAAATAGTAATAGTTATTGAAATTCAACTTGATTTGCGATAGAATATCATTACTAAAAAATGTGCAAATACACAGAAATAGGGAGTGTAATAATGGAAATTAAAAGAGACACTTATCTACAGCAACTGATTGAGCGAAAAGATAATGGAATGATAAAGGTGATTACCGGCATTCGTAGATGTGGTAAATCCTTCTTGCTGTTTACTATCTTCAAGAGATATTTACTGGAGAACGGAATTGATACTGATCATATTATTGAGATTGCATTGGATGGTATCGAAAATGAGGAATTAAGAGATCCCAAGGTGTGCTTCAAGTACATCAAAGATACTATGAAAGACGATGGGAAGTATTATCTCCTTCTGGATGAAGTACAGTTCATGCCAAGATTTGAGGAAGTGCTGAATAGCCTGCTTCGCATGAGCAATATTGATGTGTATGTTACCGGAAGTAACTCTAAGTTCCTGTCCAGCGACATTGTGACCGAGTTCCGTGGCAGAGGTGATGAGATCAGAATCTATCCCCTCTCCTTTGCAGAGTTTTATTCTGTCTATGACGGTGATTACGACGATGCTTGGGATGACTACATGATCTATGGAGGATTGCCGCAGGTTGTAGGCTTCCAGAGCGAGCGACAGAAAGCAGATTATCTGAAGAACATCTTTGCCAATGTCTATCTGAAAGATGTAATTGAAAGAAACAAGATTCAGAGCGTAGATGAGATTGGCATTCTGGTTGATATACTTGCATCTGCAATCGGCGCACCGACCAATCCATCGAAGATTGCCAACACCTTCGCCAGTGAGCGCCAGATGACTTATGCCAATAAAACTATCTCCAACCATATTGACCATTTAGCGGATGCCTTTTTGATTTCCAAGGCAAGTCGTTACAATATTAAGGGAAGAAAGTATATTGGTGCGAATCTGAAATACTACTTTACTGATCTGGGACTGAGAAATGCCCGTCTAAATTTCAGACAGCAGGAGCCTACTCATATTATGGAGAACATTGTTTATAACGAGCTGCTGATCCGTGGCTACAATGTTGATGTGGGTGTTGTGGAGATCTTTGATAAGAATAAAGAAGGTAAGCGTGTCCGCAAGCAGCTGGAGGTTGACTTTGTGGTAAACCAAGGCAACCAGAGATATTACATCCAGGTTGCTTATGACATGACTTCGGAAGAAAAGCAGACTCAGGAGTTCAATTCTCTGCGTAATATCCCAGATTCTTTCAAGAAGATTGTCATTGTGAATGGTAGCAAGAAACCTTGGAGAAATGATGAGGGTTTTGTTATTATGGGTATGAAGTATTTCCTTTTGAATGCAGATAGTTTGGAATTTTAATTTTTTTACACTTTCATTCTGGATTAAAAATGAGTCATTTTGCTCTTTTTTATTATATTTTAGAAGGCAAACGAATTGGGGAACCTGACAAAAATATGGGAAGTAATATAAGAAAAAGAAATGACTTTAGCAAGCATCAGCAGATCCTGGATTTAGATCATAGGGAAGTGAAGTTTCATTTTTATATAAAATAGTTAAATATATAGAAAAAGACTATAATAACTACACTTATATAGAACGTATCAATTATACTTCTTAAAAAAATAATGCTATACTTTTAATAGGATGAGAAGAAAAAAAGGAGAAAATAAAACAATGAGAGAAAAAAGAGAAGTAAAGTATCAGATGAAAGTGTTAAGCTCCTTGGTGAAGGTATTTCCGGATGAAGAACCGGTATATCGGCCAGAATGTGTAAAATTAAGTGGACTTTGGGACGAGACCGTATCCTATCAGGTTGCATATACCGGAAATCATTTTCTGAGAGAACGCGTAGATGTAAAAGTCGTTTCACCAATCGCTGAGTATGTACGTGTTCGAACGGTAGAACAGGTTCCAGTGGGACGTGCTACAAATGGAATTGTAGATGATAATTATTTAAAAACGACATCAGGACTCTATCCGGATTTGTTGAAGGACATCAAAGATGGAAAAGTAATTATCCGCTCTCATCAGTGGAGTTGTTTGTGGATTGATGTGAAACTGACGGATGAAATTCCGGCAGGAGACTATGAGATTGAAATTCAGCTTGTGAAAGATGATGCTGTAATATGTTCTGCAAAAAGAAAAATTACAGTGATCGGCGTTCATCTTCCAAAACAGAAGATTATGCATACGGAATGGTTCCACGCAGATTGCCTTGCAGACTATTATCATGTGGATGTTTTTTCAGAAAAGCATTGGGAGATACTGGAAAATTACTTCCACGAGTATGTAGATCGAGGCTGTAATATGATGATGGTTCCATTGTTTACATA
Organism: Faecalimonas umbilicata; assembly: GCF_004346095.1. GTDB lineage: Bacteria > Bacillota > Clostridia > Lachnospirales > Lachnospiraceae > Faecalimonas > Faecalimonas umbilicata. Next base: position 3,034 of record NZ_SLZV01000024.1, read on the forward strand.
TCCGTTAGATATGGAAGTGGGCAATGATCGTACAACGACTCAGCTCATCGAGGTGGAAGTGAAGAATGGCGAATATCATTTTGGGTTTGATAAAATGAAACGCTGGGTAGACCTTTGTAAAAAGTGTGGGATCGAGTACTATGAAATGTCTCATCTATTCTCACAATGGGGAGCAAAGTATGCACCAAAAGTTATGGCTCTCGTAGATGGAAAAGAAGAGCGGATTTTTGGATGGCATACACCGGCAGTTGGGGAATATACAAGATTTTTACAGGCATTTCTTCCGAGACTGGTTGAGAAGTTAAAAGAGTGGGGAATTGCAGAAGTGACATACTTCCATATTTCAGATGAACCAAGAGAAGAACACTTGGAGACTTTTAAAGCTGCAAAAGAATCTCTTGGCAATATGTTAGATGGATTCCATACATTTGATGCACTTTCCAGCTATGAATTTTATAAGCACGGTTTGATCAGCAAACCAATTCCGGGAAATAACGAGATTGAAGAATTTTTAGAACATGGTCTTACAGACATGTGGACATATTATTGTACAGGACAGTTTTACGAAGTAAGTAACCGGTTTATGTCAATGCCATCTGCTAGAAACCGCATTTATGGAATTCAGCTGTATAAATATGACATTATTGGCATTTTACATTGGGGGTATAATTTCTACAATAGTCAGCATTCTTATGAACACATTAATCCATATCAGGTGACAGATGCATCCAATGGATTCCCGGCAGGTGATCCATTCCTTGTATATCCGGGAGCAGACGGGCATCCGGAAGAATCCATTCGCATGATGGTTCATTACGAAGCATTAACAGATTTGCGGGCGCTGGAATTGTTAGAAAGCCTGACAAGTAAAGAATATGTAATGGAATTAATCGAAGAAGATTTGGATGAACCACTTACATTTAAGCGATATCCAAAATCAGATATGTATTTGATTGCATTACGAAATAAAGTAAATAAAGAAATAGCAAGATTAAGTTCTGCTTCCTAAAAAATTAAAAATGTTGGAACATGAGTTGTCATGATTCCAACATTTTTTTTATCCTTTGAGTCCACTCATGGACATTCCTTCTTCAAATTTGGATTGTAAGAACAAATAGAAAATAAATGGAGGAAGGAACGTACAGGTCGCACAAGCCATTGTAAGTCCGATATCCGTATCGTATTGTGTCTGCATTGCTTTTAAAGCAAGCGGAAGTGTACGATAAGCATCATCAGTAGTGATAATGAGTGGCCATGTAAAGTTATTCCAGGCGCCAATAAATGTGAAAATTGCGACTGTCAGCATAGAAGATTTTACCAAAGGCAAAATGACAGTCCGTAAAATTTTACTGGTAGTGGCTCCATCTATTTTGGCAGATTCAATGAGTTCTTCTGGAATAGCCATAATAGCATTTCTCATAACAAATACACCAAAAGCAGTTGGCAGAGGTAAAATAAGAGCGCGGAACGTATTGACCCAGCCAAGACCACGTACGACTAAGTAAAGTGGAACAAGTATGGCACCCGATGGAACTAACATCGATAAAATCAGCAGAAAGAAAAGTTTATCATTTCCACGGAATTTTAATTTCGCAAATGCAAAACCAGCAGTACAGCTTGTGAATAATGTAAGAAGCACACCGGATATTGCAACAAATACACTATTGAAAAAATAGCGTATGAATGTTGAGTTTGTAAAAATATTTTTATAATGTTTTAAGGTGAGTTTTGATAAAGCAAAATCAAAATCATATGCATTCACAGTACTTTTTAATGACATGAGAATCATGTATAAAAAAGGAAGAATGCACAGTAAGATTGTGATGATTAGAAAAATATCAACTAGTAAACGAGATGTCTTTTTCATTTCATGTTCTCCTTCTTATATTTCTGAATTCTCGTGTTTAATAAAGCGTTGTTGGAATAATACGATGATTAAAACAATCAACATCAGTACATTGGAAACGGCCATAGCATATCCGGCTTTGTTTCCTTTGAAGGTGAGTTGATATGCGTACATACTTAATGTTGTAGTAGACATCGATGGACCGCCGCCGGTCATAGTATAGACCATATCAAACACTTGCATAGCACTTATTGTTGATAAAAAAATGTTCATGATAATAGTAGGTTTCAAAAGTGGTAATGTAATTTTGGTTAAACAATCCCATTTTGTAGCGCCGTCTACTTTGGCTGCTTCGTAAAAAGTATCCGAAATAGAGGTAAGAGAAGCAAGCGTGATTACCATATAATAGCCCATACCTTTCCATACAATGATAAAGGCGACGGCAATAAAAGCAGTTTTACTGCTGCCAAGAAGAAGCGTGGGATCAATTCCAAATACACCAAAGATCGCTTTTACTGCCGGATGTCCACCATTTAAAATTGTGTTCCAAACAGTACCGATAACAGCGCTGGAAGAAAGCACAGGAACGAAAAGGGCTGCCTTTGCAATTTTTCCAAGCACGGTATCTTTACGAGAAGAAATTAGTATTGCAAAAAGAGTAGAACTTACGATTTCAAATGGCACGATGATTGCAGCAATCTTTAAAGTATTGATAATGCAAAGATGTAATTTGGAGTCACGAAATAGTCTTTGATAATTAAATAATCCGTTAAATTGCGCCGGTGTGATGATATTATATTTTGTAAAACTAAAATATATTGCAAGAATCAATGACCCCGCTACAAAAGTAAGCAGGATCATTGCAATTGGTGCGATATAAAGATAAGGCGCAAGGACGGATAGTCCTTTCTTTTTTTTCATAAGTGCCTCGATTCTTTTTATTCGTTTTCCGCGTAGTACTCTTTTAACAAGTCATTTGCATAGGATGCAGATTCATCTAATGCTGCCTTTACATCTTGTTTTCCTTCCATGACAGCCTGAATATGAGCTGCGTAGTTTTCAAGGATTTCGCTTCCGCAAGGACCAGCCTGTAATGGACGCCATTTATCACGATCTTCTGTAACGATACGTTCCATTTTAGGATCTCCTACGTATTCTTCGCTTGCTGTAAGAGGGGCACCTGGAGCTACTTTATGATATTCTGTCATAAACTCAGGACCTGTAATGTATTTGATCAAATCAAGTGCAAGCTCAGGCTGTTTGGATGTAGACATCACAGAGAGACAGTCAGCAGCACCGAATGTACCATACTCTTTATGTTTCAAAGAAGTTACGTAGTCCCAGTTTTTAAGATTTGGGTAATCTTTTGCAAAGGTTGTTTCATTAGAAGCAGAGGAGCGAGTGACACCAAAAGCGGCTTTGCCTTCTGCAAATACTGTAGAGAATGCATCTTGACCAGAAAGTGACATTGCATTTTCTGGCATATATGGCTGTAAACTCTTGAAAAATTCTAAGGCTTCTACACCAGCTTTTCCATTGAAAGCTACTTCTTTCAGATCATCTGTGTAGATATCTCCGCCAGCCTGCCATAATAAGCTATACATATAAGAATTTAAAACATAAAGGTTACTCATACTTCCGCTATTAAGACCTACAGCATATCCGTACTGATCAATCTTACCATCGCCATCTGTGTCTTTTGTAGCTTTTTCACAGATACGAGCAAAGTCTTCCCATGTCTCAGGAGCCTTTTCCCCGATAGAATCTAAAATATCCTGATTATAATAAAGGACGAATGGTACACCGGTTACGATAGGAACACCGTATAATCCACCCATCATTTCACCACGATCCAGGAAGAGATATTCTTTGTAATCTTCTTCTTCAACCATGTCGGATAAGTCTGTTACAAGTCCGGAAGAGATATAAGTAGGATACATTTCCACATACATATAACCGATATCAGGTGTTTCTCCACCTGCAACTCCTGTAGACCATCTTTCTTCATAAGAACCCCATGGAATGATTTCCATTTCTACAGTACAATTATTTTCTTTCTCCCATCCGGCAAGAAGCTTCTTAAAGTTTCCTTCTGTGTCTTCATCGAGAGGAGGCAGCCACATAGTAAGTGTAGTAGGCTCTCCTTCCTTTGGTTTGTCTGCTTCCTTGGTTTTGCTTCCACAGCCAGCTGCAAGTGTTGCAAGCATGGAAGTACAAAGCAACAAGCTTAAAAGTTTCTTTTTCATTAGTTTTTCCTCCTATAGAAATAAGTTTCACACTTTCTATTGTAGAAGTATTTTTAGACAAAGTAAAATTGATAAAAGCAATAAGAAGTTACTATATATAGAAAAAATCTATAAATGAAAATAGGAAACGATTGATACTGTTTGAAAATCATGATAATCTTTAAGAGAAAGGCAGGGGGTAATTATGAGATTGGAAAAACATAATGCGGATGAAATGACTCCATTGGAACGTATCTATGCATACGAGCATGGATTATCCTATGACAGAATACCAAGTGTACCATTTATAGGCAATGTCAGATGTAAAGTAGGGGGAATGACACCGGAAGAATATTGGGATTCTGCAGAAAATATGGTAAAAGCAGAACTGATGTCTTATCAGAGATTCGGCTTTGACAGATTAGGAATCGGACCGAATACAAGAGGGATATCAGATGCGTTAGCAGCTCAGGTTCCGGATAAGAAACAAGGAAGTCTTGTTTTGGATGATTACAGTAAATTAGAATACTTAGAGCCTGTAAATGCAAGAAATGATTTGGTAATTCAAAGATTCTTACAGGCAGCAGAGATGCTCCAAGAATCTGCAGGAGAGATTGTTCCTGTTGAGATAAGTATTGGAGGTCCCCTTACAATTGCATCATTTCTGCGAGAGATTGAGCTTCTTTTACGCGATTGTAGAAGAAATGGCGATAAAGTACAGAAATTACTTCGCATTATTGTGGATTCCCAAAAGAGCTGTATTGATGCATTTGCACAATATGGCGTAGGAATTGCGATGGCAGATCCTGTGGCAAATCCGGCGCTGATCGGACCAAAATTATATGAGAAATTCGTTTTTCCTTATACAAAAGAATTGACAGACTATGCACTGGAGAAAACCGGAAAGAAAGTATCTCTTCATATGTGTGGGGCTACCTATAGTATTTGGAAGTATATCGAACAATATCAGTTAAATGAAATTAGCTTAGACAATATTGTGGATTTAGACAGGGCTGCGCGAGAATTAGGAAAAAAAGTACCAATTGCCGGCAATGTAGATCCTGTACAGAGCATGCTGAATGGTACAAAAGAAGAGATTTTTGCAGATGTTCAAAAATGCATAGAACTTGGAAATTCTGCTGAGAAGGGATTTCATCTTACGACCGGTTGTGATATTCCGGACGGAACTTCACCTGAAAAAGTAGATTGGTTTATGGAAGCAGCTAGATTATACGGGAAGAAAAGATAAGCTTATATTTTATGAAAAGGGAATGGAATTTGGAGGAAATGAAAATGGCAAAGTCAAAAGAAGAATTATTAGAAAAACTGTCGGAATGTGTATTGGAGATGGAAGAGGAAGAGGTAGTCGACGTTGCTGAAGAATATATTGCAGCAGGGTATCCGGCATTTGACGGGATTATGGATGGTCTTGTAGATGGCATGAATAAAGCTTCGGATCTTTATGATGAAGAAGAGTATTTTGTAACAGATATTCTTCTTTGTTCGGATGCTATGTATGCCGGGTTGGAAGTGCTGCGTCCACACCTTCCTGAAAGTGCACAAAGCGGAGAAAAACCGAAGGCGGTAATTGGAGTTGTAGAGGGAGATACTCATGATATTGGGAAAAATCTGGTGAAGATCATGATGGATACAGCTGGATTTGAGATGTATGACTTAGGACGAGATGTTCCACCGGAAGCATTTGTAAAAAAAGCAATAGAAATTCAAGCACCGTTAATCTGTATTTCTACGCTAATGACAACTACAATGATTGGAATGAAAACGGTGATTGAGCAATTAAAGGAACAAGGGATTCGTGATCAAGTAAAAGTCATGGTTGGTGGAAGTCCGGTTTCACAGAAGTTTGCGAATGAAATAGGAGCGGACGGATATTCCGTGAATGCAGTGGAAGCTGTAAAACTGGCAAAAAAATTATTAGATCTTGCGTAAGTAATGGGAGGAAAATGTATGTTTACGGAAAAAGAACGTTTGGAACGCGCTTTGAGACAGGAAGAAGTGGATCGTCCGCCATGTATCTGTCCTGGGGGAATGATGAATATGATCACGACAGATCTCATGGATGCTTGTGGAGTTACATGGCCGGAAGCGCATACAGATGCACAGATGATGGCAGATTTGGCATTGGCAAGTTATCAACATGGTTGCTTTGAAAACGTAGGAGTTCCTTTTTGTATGACAATAGAAGCAGAAGAACTGGGTGCAAAAGTAACATTAGGATCTAAGATTTTTGAACCACATGTAACGGAATATGCGGGAACATCTGTAACGGAATGGAAAAAATCATCTCCGATCAATTTGGAATGCGGGAGAGCAAAAGTAGTATTGGATGCAATCCGTATTTTAAAAGAAAAGAATTTAGATGTTCCGATCATTGGAAACTTAGTAGGACCGGTAAGTGTGGCAAGTTCTGTGATCGATCCAGTGGGATTTTATAAAGATTTGAGAAGACACAAAGAAGAAGCACATCAGTTTATGACTTTTGTGACAGAACAATTGATTGCCTTTGCAAATGCGATGATTGAAAACGGCGCAGATGTGATCGCAATTTCTGATCCAAGCGGAACGGGAGAGATTCTCGGACCAAAATTTTTTGAAGAGTATGCGGTAAAATATCTGAATATGCTTTTGGATGGAATCAAAGATCAAGAAAAAGGTACGATTGTACATATTTGTGGGCAGATGAGAAGTGTATATGAGCAGATTGATAAAGTGCATTCAGATGCGTTGAGCTTTGATGCGATCGTTCCATTGAAAGAAGCCAGAAAGAATCTCCAAGATCGAGTATTGATGGGGAATGTAAGTACATTCGCATTAGAGTTTGGAGATGAAGAAAGAGTTCAAAAGCTGACAAAATTTTGTGTGCAAAGCGGCTCTGATATCATTTCTCCAGCATGTGGACTGGGGACAAAGTCACCTCTTGCAAATATTCAGGCGATTTTAAAAACGTTAAAGATGGACGAAGAAGCATTTGAAAAAATGGAAACGATGGAAGAGTGGAAAGAAGAGGAGATGAAAAATGCCTAATATCAAAGTACAGCCTTCTGGTAACGTATATGAATATGAAGTAGGAAAAACTCTTTTAGAAGTTCTCTTAGAAGAAGGTATATTCGTAGATAATCCTTGTAATGGAAAAGGACTTTGTGGGAAGTGTAAAGTGCGAATTCTGGCAGGAGAATTATCGGAACCGGAAGATACCGAACGGAAGTTATTAAAGCAAGAGGAGATGGAAAATGGAGTCAGACTTTCCTGCCTTGTAAAACCGGAAACAGATTTGGAGATAGAACTTATGCAGAAGGAAAGGAAGCATCAAGTGCTGACGGGAGGCTATATCCCTTCCTTTGCGTTCGATCAGGATATCCAAAAAATCGTGGTGGAAATTCAAAAACCAACTTTGGAAGATCAAACATCTTTTGAGGATCAGATTCTGCGTCAGATTCCGAAAGCAAGTCTAGAGCTGGGATGCCTCCAGATGAGGGAGTTTGTTCCGGGACAGGTGACGGTTGTACTCCATGGAAATCAAGTGATTCAAATAGAAGAGGGCAATACGACGGAAAAAATGTATGGGGTTGCGGTTGATATTGGAACAACGACAGTTGTCTGCACGTTGATTGATATGCTTACCGGCAAGGAACTTGCACATGCATCCATGATTAACGCACAGAAGCATTTTGGACTGGATGTGTTGACCCGTATTACTTATGAGTTAGAGCATCCTGAAGATGGTTTAGAAAAATTGCAAAAGGCATTGGTAAATTCTATTAATGAGATGATAGAGGATATTTGTTGTCAGGCAGAAGTATCCAAAGAGTGGATTTATGAAATTGCTGTTGGAGCGAACTGTACAATGATGCATATGTTACTTGGGGTTCCTGCAACATCACTTGGAAGATCTCCGTATGCGCCTGTGTTTGTACGTGGAAAAGACATCAAGGCAAAAGAAATTGGATTATGTGCAGCAGAAGGTGCGCGACTGTATTGTTTGCCATCGGTATCCGCTTATATTGGAGCCGACATTGTAGCAGGAGCTTATGTATGTCAGCTTCAAAAAGAGTCTGGGAATGTGCTGTTTATAGATATAGGAACGAATGGGGAAATCGTATTATCCAGTCATGGCAGATTGCTTTGCTGTTCTTGTGCAGCAGGTCCGGCATTGGAAGGCATGAATATCAGTTCAGGGATGCGGGCAGCAGAAGGTGCTATTGAAGATGTGACGATCACAGAATCCGGAATAGAATGGAAAGTAATTGGAAATGAAAAGCCAATCGGCATTTGTGGAAGTGGGATTTTAGCAGTTGTAAAGGAATTGCTGAGAGTTGGTCTTGTCAGAAAAGAAGGAGCATTTATCAAGCTAAATAAATTAGAAGAATCGGATTATCGTTTTCACATGCTGCAGGAAAATGGGAAAAAAAGAGAATTTATTTTATCGGAAGAACAAAAACTTTTGATTACGCAAGGAGATATTCGGCAGGTACAACTTGCAAAAGGAGCCATTCTATCAGGATTTTTAGCGCTTCTTAAGAAAGCTGGAATCCAAATGGAAGATTTGGATAAAGTTATGATTGCGGGACAGTTTGGAGCACATCTTCCTGCGGATAGTCTGGTGGGAACCGGAATCATTCCAAAAGAAGTACAAGAAAAGCTTGTTTATGTAGGAAACTCTTCAAAGACAGGGGCCTATATGGCTCTGATGTCCGCAAAAGTAAAACGAGAAATGGAAGAACTGGCCGGACAGATGGATTATATGGAGTTAGGGGCAACAGAAAACTATGAACGCTTGTTTTCTGAATGTTTGATTTTCCCTAATGTGAAATAGAGTAGGAGTAAGAACTATGAGCAGCATTAAAGATTTTAAATGTACCTACGATAATGGTGTATTAGAGCATTCCAAAATCGTGGAAGAACTGGGGTTTACATTTCCTGATGTATATTTACATGCTGACAAGATGGCTGCGCTTTCCAAAAGGCAAAAAGAAAAACAAGGAAATTCGATCTGTGTTCTGCCTTTTTGCCATACCGTAGAAGGAGAAGCTATGGGAGGAATCATCACACTCGGCAATGAAGTTGCAGGACCCCGGGCAAAGGAATATCTTTATACAGATTATAAGGAGCTTGGGGAAATCAATGAAATTGATTTTACAAAAGGAAGAATTCAGGAAGTTCTTCAGGCCTGTCAGATTCTGCACGAACAAGGAGAACATGTGATGCTTGAAGTTTCAGGCCCCATTACAATTCTCAATGTGTTGATTGATATTAAACAAATTTTTAAAGGAATGCGTAAAGATTTCGAATTTATGAAATCTGTATTCCAAAAAGTTGGTACGCAAATTTTGAGCTATATAAAAGAAGCAAAAAAATATGGGGTAGATTTCATCAGTTATGCAGACTCGGTTGGAGGAGTGAATATACTTGGCCCGAAGATGGCAGAGCAGATGGTAGAAGGATTTACTTATGATTTTTTGAAAGAAGCACAGGAGTACTCAGATGAACATACACTTTTGATGCTTTGTCCGAAAACAACATTTGCGCTTCTTGGGACAGAGAAAGCAGAACTTGCAGATATAGATATACCAGCTGGAAGTACCTATGGGGAAGGGTGTATAGAAGTACTTGGAAAAGCGAAAATAGTTGGAATACAATGTGCAAAAAATATGGGATTTTTGCTGAAATCAGGGATAATGAAAGAAGTTGTATTGAAATAGTGAAAAGGGAGCATCAGAAATGTGATATGCTCCCTTAGAAAGTTTTTATTCAAACTGGCTAAAATATAGATTTGCATATTTTCCCTGTTTTTTTATTAATTCTTCATGAGTACCGACCTCTTTGATATCACCGTCCTCCATATAAAGGATCATATCTGCATCGCGGATAGTAGAAAGACGATGTGCGATTACAAAACTTGTTCTTCCTTTCATCAATTCTGCCATTGCTCGTTGAATTAACAGTTCCGTATGTGTATCAACATTACTTGTCGCCTCATCTAAAATCATAATTTCAGGATCAGAAGCCAGGGCTCTTGCAATCGTAAGCAATTGTCTCTCGCCCTGAGAAAGATTTTCTGCGCCTTTGCTTAGCATCATTTCATATCCGCCAGGCAATGTCTTGATAAAATTATGGGCACAGGCTGATTTTGCTGATGCAACAATCCTTTCCATAGGCATATCATCCTCGGCATATCCAATATTATCACGAATCGTGCCTTCGAAAAGCCAGGTGTCCTGTAATACCATTCCAAAACGATTTCTCAGTTCCTCGCGAGTCATGTCAGATGTTTTGACACCATCAACTAGGATGGAACCGGAATTTACCTCATAAAATCGCATTAACAGATTGATCAAGGTTGTTTTCCCTGCACCGGTTGGACCGACAATGGCAACTTTCTGTCCAGGAAGTACATTTAAATGAATACGCTTCATCAAAAGGTGATCTGGGGAATACCCAAAACTAACATTTTCAAAAGATACAGATCCTTTGTTGGATTTCGGAACGATACAGTTTTCTTTATCTGCTATATCTTCCTCTGCATCTAATAATGCGAATATTCTATTTCCCGCAGCATTTGCAGCGCTAAAGCTACCAACCATTCCTGCAATAGTAGAAAATGGTTCTGCAAAACGCCAAGTATATTCTAACATTGCCTGAACGTTACCAACGGTAATTTTCCCCACAATTGCCCAAAGACAGCCGATTGCTGCACACAGTACATATCCTAAATCGTTGACCAATGTTGTGATTGGTGAGATCGCACCTGCAGTTGTTTCTGCTTTTTGGGAACTGATCTTTAATTTTTCATTTAATTTTGAGAAGTGATTTTTTGCTCGTTCTTGATAATTAAAAGTTTGTACGACATCTTGTCCATTATATATTTCTTCGATATATCCATTTAGTTCTCCTAACAGTCCTTGCTGTTGCTGATAATACTTTTCACTTGCTTTCATAACTCCGGCTGCACTGAAAAGCGAAAGTGGAACCATTGCGATCGGAATGATCGATAGCGTAGGACTGATGGCAATCATCATTAGCAAAACACCGATGGCGGTAGTGACCTGAGTAACAATAGAAGTTAAATTCTGGCTAAGTGTGTTGTTGATGGTATCTACGTCATTGGTAATGATGCTCAGAATATCACCATGGGTATGAGTATCGTAATAATTCAATTTGATTCTGTGCATTTTTTCGTCGATCTCCCGGCGAAGTGTTTGCATCACTTTAGCAGTAATTTTAGACATTATGAAACCTTGTAAAAAAGTAAATAGTTGTGATATGAAATATAAAGCAACTAAACTTACTAATAGGGAGAGAATGGTGTTCCAGTAAAATACACCATCTGTAACACTTGCAAATAAGGTTGTTGTCACTTTTCCAATCAAAAATGGAGCAAGAACCATAAATCCTGTGCTGATGATAGCTGATAGGATTACGAAAAGAAGTTTCAGGCGGTGCTCTTTTAGATAAGAGAATAATCTTTGAAAAGTTTTAAAGTTCCCCATATTATAAATTCTCCTTTCCTAATTGGATTTCGGCAATTTCTCTATATAAAGAACAGCTTTCTAATAATTCTTTGTGTGTGCCATTGCCTATAATCCTTCCATCATCAATCACTAGAATACGATCTGCATTCAAAATCGAACTGATGCGTTGCGCTACAATAATCATAGTGGCATCGCCAATACTTTCTTTCAGGTTTTGACGTAATTGACGATCTGTTTTCATATCTAAAGCTGAAAAACTATCATCAAAAACATAGATTTCCGGTTTCTTCATAATAGCACGGGCGATCGCCATTCGCTGGCGCTGACCACCGGACAAATTTGTTCCGCCCTGAGCGATTGGATCGAAAAATCCGGATTGCTTCTTTTCGATAAATTCATTGGCACAGGCTATTTTTGCTGCTTCGTTCCAATCTTTTTCATTTCCGTTTTCATTTCCGAAGTTTAAGTTCTCTGCGATATTTCCGGAAAATAATTTGTTTTTCTGTGGCACATATCCAATCAAAGAACGCAGATCCTTTAAGGAATAATCTTTGATATTTACGCCATCAATCAAGATTTCCCCAAACAATGGGTCGTATAATCTTGGGATCAACTTTACAATGCTGGATTTTCCTCTTCCTGTACCACCGATAATTGCAGTAATTTCACCAGGCTTTGAAATAAAGTTGATATCTTTTAAAACTGGCTCATCTGCTCCCGGATAAGCAAATGTCACATTGCGGAACTCCACAGTGGAGCGCAAAGGTCTTTGTTCCAAAGGAAAGGAACCATCTACAATTGTGCTTTTGGTGTTCAATACTTCGGCAATGCGCTTGGCGCAGGCATAACTGGTAGGAAACATCATGATCACCATGGATAACATCATCACCGAAGTGAGAACCATACTAATGTATTGACTGTTGGCTACTAAAGAACCGACTTCCATGGAACCTAGTTCAACATAATAGGATCCGACTCCGAGTACTGCAGCAGTTGTGACACCGAAAATAACACTGATTGCCGGCATTAATATGCTTGTAATTCTTCCGGCGGTCATTGCGGTCATGGCATAATCTTCGTTAGAATTTTCAAATCGTGTGCATTCCGTTTTTTGTTTATTAAAAGCTCTGATAACACGCACACCTTCTAAAGTTTCTAAAAATAAATGATTGATATGGTCGAGCTTGCTGCGCAGACGTATCGAATAACGAGATGCAAAGATCATAATGATCGTCAGTACAATCAATAAAACAGGAATCGCAAATAGAAGTACGAAACTAACTTTTCCTCCTGTAGATGCTGAGAAAATCAATCCTGCAATTGCCATCATAGGAGCGAGAAGTCCTACGCGGAGCAACAATGTCAAAAAGTTTTGAACATTTGTGATGTCGGATGTGCTTCGGGTGATTAAGCTGGCTGTGCCAAACTGATCCAAGTCAGCTGCGGAAAAGCTTTGAACAGTAGAGAAAACTTTGTCTCGCAGCTGTGCGGCAAAACTGGTGGAAATACCGGAGGCAATTTTTACGGATCCAAAGCTGATAAGACAAGAAAAGACGGCAACTCCGGCCATAATTGCAGCGAACATCCAAATGGTTCTGTTTTCTCCTGTGACCACTCCTAAACTAATCATTTTTGATAGTAATGCGGGTAATAGCATTTGACCAAAAGCAGATAGTAGTATCAGAAAAAACAGCGCTACCAGTTGTTTGCTTTTGAATTTTACATGTTTTAAAATCGTTTTCATCTCAATTTCATTCTCCTTTCATAGATCGATATTTTTCAAATCTGTATTTTTACTTTGTATCACACGAGGTAATATTCAACAGAATCTTTGTTGAATGGATTCTATGATCAACATGGCACATTGTAAAATGTACAGTAACTGTACAGTCAAGAGGGGAATTGTAAAAAATTAAAAATAGAAGTAGAATCAAAATAGTGTCTTGTATCAGGCAGGGAATAATGGCATAATACTAGCATAAATACGATATATAAACCGGATGACAAGGTTGTCTGTTTCTATACTGCGAGCGCAGTCAGGATTAATGAAAGGAAAAAGGATGAGCAGAGTAAGAATTATTAAGAAAAACGATGAATATACTTCGGAATACCAAGTTGGAGACATTTTTCAGATCACCGGGACATGGTATGGCGGGGTTCACATTGTAGGAAAATCAGGAATCCCGGTTTCGCTGGATCGGGAAGAATATATGGAACTCGATACAGAACCGGAGCCGAAAGAGGAGGAAACTGTGCGGAGGGATATCAGAGAGGGGGACCTTGTACAGCACTTTAAGCGGGAATGGGTATCAGAGCATACAGCAGAATATCTGTATAAGGTACTTGCGTTTGCCCAGCACACAGAGACAGGAGAGAAGCTGGTGATCTATCAGGCGATGTATCCGCCTTTTAAGATCTGTGCAAGACCCTATGGGATGTTTATGAGTGAGGTGGACCGGGAAAAATATCCCGAGGTGAAACAGAAGTATCGATTCGAAAAGGTAGAATTTAAGTAAAAAACAATGCAATAGAATGCGATATAAGAGGTTTTAATGATGATAGGCATACAAGTCTTACCTGAAACGATAAAATCGCTTATATCGCAAAATACGGCGTTTGATAGCGTGGTGGAAATATACTTGGCAAAAAAACATAGAAAATACGCCTTGGCAGAAAGAAACTCTTTGAAAAGAAAGTGGGAAAACTTTTTTGAAAGAAGAGAAAGTCTCTGCCGGGCGTTTTTTTGCGAAAATTTCGCACAGATATTATACAGGCATTATACAGATATTATTTTAAAGGCGCAGGCACTATCTGAAAGTCGATTTAAAAACCTGCCTGATCTGAAAGAAAACTCGTATTGCCGCTTTGCAAAATAGTCTGAAATTCGTTGTACAATGTTGCTGCTGAATTTGAAACGTCTGTGAAGGTATAAAAGTAATCTGCTAAAAAATATGTATGATGCAAATGGCATGTGACAGGTTTCTTTAGCCTTAGACAGATGAGGTGAAGTGTGGTATGATAAGTGCGTAAGATGAGGTGCTTTTTAAAAAGTTAATGAAAGTAATAGGTTAGATGTTCTGGCCATTGAAAAGAAGTAGAAAAGATGGAAATGCCAATGATTACAGCGGTTTACATAGATGAATGAAAAGTGTTTGAAACAAAATACAGGAATGCGATACCTGTTATTTTTTGTGCTAAATCAACTTAAAACATGCAAGATAAATAGAAATAATAAGTAACATTACATCTATGTTTATGAGAAAAATCAGAATTAGAAAAACAGAAAAAGCGCATATCATATTCCAAAAAGAAAACTTAAAAACATGTAAGATAATAAGCAAGAAAAGATGTAAGATGAAGGAGAGATTTTATGGGAAATTACAATCCGCCATATGAAATTACAGATAAAATAGTAATGCTGGTGGCATCGATTGCGGAGAAGTCCGGAAGGATTATGGAATATTATAAAGTAGGGATGTCGGAAACAAACCGGGAAAGAAGAATTCGTGCAATCCATGCTTTTTTAAAGATGGAAGGGAATCAGCTTTCGATTCCGGAGATCAAGGAGATTGTAGAGGGTCGGCCGGTATCGGTGAGTGAAAGAGTGATCCGGGAAGTTCAGAACCTGTACGCGGTTTATGAATACATGCAGGAAGTGGAGACTTATAGTATTGCGGACTTTAAGAAGGCTCACGGAATTCTGACGAAGGATATTGCAAGCGAATCCGGAGAATTTCGCCAGACGGAAAAGGGTGTGTTTAATCACAATCAGTTTTTTATGGCACCGCCGGCGAGGTTTATTGAGGGGCAGATGCAGGAGCTTTTTGCATGGATGGAAAGTCAGAGGGAGAAAATCCATCCGCTGATTCTGTCTTCCATCTTCCATTATGAAGTCCTGTTTCTTCACCCATTTACGGACGGTAACAGCAGACTGGCACAGTTGTGGCAGACAGCGATTTTGGCAAAGTGGAGACCTTTCTTTACCTATCTTCCATTGGAAACCCAGATGGAGAGAGTGCAGGGAGGATATTATGAGGCGATTTCTATCTGCCAGATGGAGAGAACCATCACGGGTTTTATTGAGTTTATGTTGGAACAGATTGAGATTGCACTGGATGAGATCAAAAAGGAACCGAAGGAACCGGTGGAAAGTCTTTCAAAATATGTAAAGAAACTTCTGGAAGCGATGGAAGAAGATATTCCTTATACAGCGAATGAAATTTTAGAGTTGCTTCACTTGAAATCCAAAGATGCTCTGAGAAAAAATTATCTGAATCCGGCGCTTGAGAGTGGGCAGATCCAAATGACGATCCCGAATGCGCCGAAGAGTAAAAATCAAAGATATGTAAAAAGTAGTTGTGAAAAGAAATAACTGTTGTCTGCCAACGGTTGAGGGTGAAATAAGGATATGCTATAATTTACGCAGAAGCATGCAAAAAACAGCAAAATAGATAGAAAAGGAAGAAAACATGGACAAGCAAGAATTGAAAAAATTGATTGATACAGCAGCAGGAAGGATTCCGGCGGATCTTGTGATCAAAAACTGTAAAGTGGTAAATGTATTTTCGGGAGAAATTATTAGCGGAGATATTGCAGTCAGTGGGTCTAAGATTGCGGGAATTGGAGAATATGAAGGGCGAGAGGTTGTGGATGCAGAAGGCTCTTATGCGGTTCCGGGTCTGATTGACAGTCATATTCACATTGAATCTTCTTATGTTACACCGGAGGAGATCGGGCGGCTTTTAGTACCTCATGGAACGACAACAATCATTGCGGACCCACATGAGATTGTAAACGTCTGTGGGATCCGAGGGCTGGATTATATGATGGAGGCAGCAGAGAGGACTGCATTGGATATTCAGTATGTGGTTCCATCCTGTGTTCCGGCGACACCATTTGAGCATGCAGGTGCTGTGATCGGTGCAGCCGAAATGGAAGAGCCAATTCAGAGAGAGGGGATCCTGGGGCTTGGAGAATTTATGAATTTTCCGGGAGTCATTGGGGCAGACGATAGTGTCCTTGAGAAATTGCTTGTAGCCAAGCGGGCCGGAAAGGTGATCGATGGACATGGACCTGGAATCAGTGGCAAGGAGCTGAATGCTTATGCGGCGGCAAGGATTCTTGCAGATCATGAATGTTCTACGGTGGAAGAGATGAATGACAGACTGGCAAGAGGGATGTACATTTTACTCAGACAGGGCTCTGCGTGTCATAATCTGAGGACGCTTCTTCGCGGGGTAACGGGACAAAACAGCAGACGATGTCTGCTATGCTCGGATGATCGTCAGCCAAAGACAATTCTGCAAGAGGGACATCTGGACAATCATTTGCGAATCTGTCGCGAAGAGGGAATAGATGCGATTACGGCAATCCGTATGGCAACATTAAATGCCGCAGAATGCTTTGGGCTGCGTGAAAAGGGAGCGATTGCACCTGGCTATCAGGCGGATATTGTTCTGATGAAGGATCTGGAACAATTTGAGACAGAAAAAGTGTGGATTGGAGGGAAACTGACCGCAGAAGATGGCAGATATCTTCCGGAGACATCGTATGCAGATATTGCGCCAGTCAGAGGAAGTGTGATTGTCAAAGATTTTTCGAAAGAGAAATTGAAAATGCACTTGAAGTCGAACCGGGTAAATGTCATTGAGATACAGCCAGGCGGTGTTGTCACAAAGAAGACAGTTGAGGAGATCAAAGTAGATGAAAACGGAGAATTTATCCGGGATCCTCAAAAAGATCTCGTGAAGATTGCGGTTGTGGAGAGACATCAGGGAACTGGAAACGTCGCATGTGGATTCTTAAAAGGATACGGGATCAAAGAAGGAGCGGTGGCGCTTTCTGTGGCCCACGATTCCCATAACATTATTGCAGTCGGTGTCAGTGATGAGGAGATTACATTTGCGGTAGAAAGTCTGATCAAACAGGAAGGCGGCATTGTCCTTGTAAAAGAAGGCAAAATCATCGAAGAAATGCCTATGCCGATCGCAGGACTGATGAGTGACAGAAGTGGGGAATGGGTGGACCAGAAACTGACAGAGATTCATGAGAAAGCTTATGCAGAACTTGGAATCTGTGGGGAAGTCGAGCCGGTCATGACACTTTGCTTTATGTCACTTGCAGTGATCCCGGAGCTCAAACTGACAGATATGGGATTGTTTGATGTGACAACATTCCAGTTTATTTCGGTAGAGGCAGAATAGAGAAGTCTGAGAGTTTAAGACCGAAAAGAAGGCCATTTTTTTGGAAAAATGAAAGGCAGGTACAAGGTCTGAGCTTTTTGGAAAGAATTTGAAGTTTACTATAGTTTATGCTATACTCGTTTGGATATGGGGTTAGATAGAAATCCTCATAGGATAGCAATAGATTAGATGTTTTAGAAGAAAACAGAGTGATGATGAAAAAAGGAAATTTGGAAGAAAGGATGGATTATGGGAAAGAGAGAAATGCCCGCAAAAGAGCATAGAACACAAAGAAGGCCTCAGGACAGCAGGAAATCTCAAGATAACAGAAGACCTCGGGACAGCAGGCGGACGCAAGATAGTAGAAAACCACAGGGAAATAGAAGACCGGAAAAAAGCCGGAGGGAGCTGGAGGAAGTTTACTATAATCCGGCAAAATCCATGGCAGGAGATAGAAGAGGATCAGGAACTAACAAAAAATCAGCGGGAAACCGAAAAGAAACTGTAAGAAAAGGTAAGAAAAAGGATGTGCTTGGCCTGATTCTGGCAGGACTGCAGGGACTGGTCTCAGTAGTATTTATGGTCATGTTATTTATTCTAGATATGCTGCCGATAGAATATCTCGGAATCATTGCTGTGATATTACTGCTTCTTTTTGGAATTACGCTGGCAACCCAGCTCCGGAAGAAGGGAAGGCATATCGGAGGAAAGATCTTTAGCTTTTTCATTATGATTCTACTGTTAGTTGCGACATATTATATAGGAAAGGCAAATGGAGCACTGGGTAAAATCTCAGGTGGTTCTTATAAAGTAGATAATATGGTAGTTGCAGTGCTGGCAGACGACGGAGCAGAGAAGATTGAAGATGCGGCATCGTATACCTTTGGTGTTCAGTATGCGATGAGTGGAGACGATGTTCGATCAGCAGTTGCAGATATCAATGAAAAGCTGGGAACAGAGATCCAGACCGTGGAGTATGGAAGTTTAAGTGAGCAGGCGCAGGCACTGCACGATGGACAGGTACAGGCGATTATTTATAATGAAGGATATACCGGAATTCTGGAAGAAGCATTTGAAAATTATTCAAAGAACGTGAAGGTCATTTATCAGCACAGTATCAAAAAAGAACTGGACAGTACAGCAGCTCAGGTAGAGGTGAAGAAAGATACTTTCAGTGTATTTATCAGTGGAATTGATGTGTTTGGACCAATTGAGACAAACAGTCGAAGCGATGTGAATATTGTTGCGACAATCAATCCGACGACACATCAGATCCTTTTGACGACAACACCGCGTGATTACTATGTGGAGATACCGGGAATCAGTGGTGGACAGAAAGATAAGCTTACACATGCAGGAATCTACGGAGTAGATGCTTCTATGAGAACGTTATCACAGCTTTATGATACAGAGATTCCGTTCTATGCGCGTGTAAACTTTACGTCCCTGATCGAAATCGTAGATCAGCTTGGCGGGGTTGACGTAGAGTCCGAGTTTGCATTTACAACCAGTGAAGATTCTGGACTTGTCATGGATGTTGCTCAGGGAACAAACCACTTTAACGGGCAGCAGGCGCTGGCATTTTCGCGGGAAAGACAGAATATCGAAGGCGGAGACAATCAGAGGGGAAAAAATCAGCAGGCAGTGATCACAGGTCTGATCAAAAAGATGATCTCACCGGCGATGCTGGTCAATGCCAACGGTATTATCAACAGTGTCAGTGGAAATGTAGAGACGAATATGTCTCAGGATCAGATTCAGGATTTGATCAAAGATCAGCTCGCCCAGGGAAAAGCATGGAATATTTATTCTGTGGCTGCCGCAGGGACAGGAGATGAGCAGGTCTGCTTCTCTTATGGCGGAGGAGCACTTTATGTGATGCAGCCGGATCAGGCATCGGTTGATACGATTCGATCACTGATCGACCGTGTAGAAAATGGGGAGACATTGGAAGGCTCCGAGATTGCACAATAGAGAAAAGAGTGAGATAAGGGCAAATGAGAGAGTTTTTAAAAAAATGGGATTTATCGGCAATCTATCAGATTGCATTAGTGATTTTAGATGTATGTTTTATTAACCTGTGTTCCGTTGCGGCGTTGCTTGTCCGCTTTGAACTGTCAGCAGTTCCGGTGGAATATTGGGAGTCGGTTCGAAGTATGATGATTCCCAATACGATCGTGACGATCGGGATTTTTACCGTATGCAGGCTTTATCGAAGTCTTTGGAGATTTGCAAGTGCGAAAGAGCTCCTCTATATTGGAGAGGCATGTATAGGTTCCTTTCTTTTTAATGCGGCAGCCTATTTTCTGACTTACAAAGAAATTTACAGAAGTTACTTTGTGATTTACACTATTGGTCTGTTCTTATGCACTTGTATTGGCAGATTTTCCTATCGATTTGTCAGAATGATTTATCGAAGCAGTGTTCATAGTGAGAACGTGCGGCGCACGATGATCGTCGGTGCGGGAGAGGCATGCAATGTCGTGATGAAAGAGCTTGAGATGAGTAAACAGCTCGATGCAAAGATCTGCTGTATCATCGATGACGATCCGAGAAAAGCCGGAACTTATATCCACGGTGTAAAAGTAGTGGGTGGCAGAGATAAAATTCTGGAAAATGTAGAAAAATATAAGATCAATGAGATTATTCTGGCAATGCCAAGTGCCAAAAAGAAAGAGATCCAGGCGATCCTTGGAATCTGTAAGAATACCGATGCAGATCTGAAGACTCTTCCTGGGGTATATCAGCTTGTGAATGGGGATGTCAGCGTTCAGAAGCTTCGCAATGTGGAGATTGAAGACTTGCTTGGCAGAGAACCGATCGATATCAAGACAGAGACCATAGGAAGATATGTGTATGATAAAGTTGTCCTTGTCACTGGAGGAGGCGGAAGCATCGGAAGTGAGCTGTGCCGTCAGATTGCAGCAAATGGAGTAAAGAGACTGATTATTTTTGATATCTATGAAAATAATGCATACGATATCCAACAGGAACTGAAGCATAAATATCCAGATCTGGATCTGGTTGTTCTGATTGGTTCTGTGCGAAACAGTAGAAAAATCAACAGTGTTTTTGCAAAATACAGACCGGATATTGTCTATCATGCAGCTGCGCATAAGCATGTACCGCTGATGGAAGACAGTCCGAACGAGGCGATTAAAAACAATGTATTTGGAACATATAAGACTGCACTTGCGGCAGATAGGTACGGAGTTGAGAAGTTTGTTCTGATCTCCACAGATAAGGCAGTCAATTCGACCAACATCATGGGAGCTTCCAAAAGGATGTGTGAGATGATCATACAGACCTTCAGCCACAGATGCAAGACGGAATATGTGGCAGTACGTTTTGGAAACGTGCTTGGAAGCAATGGAAGTGTCATCCCACTTTTCAAAAAGCAGATTGCAGCAGGCGGACCGGTAACGATTACGCATCCGGATATTATCAGATATTTTATGACAATTCCGGAGGCAGTATCTCTTGTGCTCCAGGCTGGAGCAAGTGCAAAGGGAGGAGAGATCTTTGTGCTGGATATGGGAGAGCCGGTGAAAATTCTGGATCTGGCAAAAAATCTGATTCGTTTATCCGGATATACGGTAGGAGAAGATATCGAGATTAAATTTACAGGACTTAGACCTGGAGAAAAGCTTTATGAAGAATTATTGATGAGCGAGGAAGGTCTGCAAAGTACTGCGAACGAGTTGATTCATATTGGAAAACCGATTGATTTTGATGAAGATCAATTTCTGAAAGACCTGGAAGACTTGTACCGGGCAGCTTACGCAGAAGAAGAGGGAATGAAAGAGATTGTCCACAAAATCGTTCCAACCTATCATATCAGACAGGAAGATGTGGAGAGAGACAGGAAGATCGCGAGTGAATTGATGAAAGATTTTTCAGATACGCGCTCAACACTTCCAAGTGAATTTTTAAACAGAGAACATGGAGAGAGGTAAGTATGAGAGTAGAATTTTCGCCCCCGGATATTACAGAGGAAGAAATTGCAGAGGTGATCGATACTTTAAAAAGTGGATGGATTACAACAGGACCGAAGACAAAAAAGTTTGAGCAGGAAATCGCACAGTTTTGTGGAACGACTAAAGCGGCATGTTTAAGTTCTGCAACAACCTGTATGGAGATGACATTGCGGGCGATGGGAATCGGACCGGGAGATGAGGTGATCACCTCGGCATATACATTTACAGCGACGTGCAGCGTCATCTGCCATGTAGGGGCAACCCCTGTGCTGGTAGACACGATGCCAGATTCTATTGACATGGATCCGGAGAAAGTACGGGAAGCTATCACAGAGAAGACGAAGGCAATTCTTACGATTGATCTTGCAGGGATTATTTATCCGTATTATGACAGACTGTTTGAAATTGTAGAAGAGAAGAAAGGATTGTTTCAGCCGTCATCCGAAAGACAGGAGAAGCTGGGAAGGATCTTGATTCTTGCAGATGCAGCACATGCTTTCGGCGCAGAGCGTGAAGGGAAAAAGTGTGGACAGATTGCAGATATTACCTGTTTTTCGTTTCATGCAGTGAAAAACCTTACAACTGCGGAGGGAGGCGCTGTGACATGGAAGTCTTTGACGCCTGAAGAAGATGAAGCATTATACAAAGAGTATATGTTGCTGACACTGCATGGGCAATCAAAAGATGCTTTGGCGAAGATGAAAGCAGGGGGATGGGAATACGATATTGTTGCACCGTACTATAAAGCGAATATGACAGATATTACGGCATCTATCGGACTTGCGCAGATGAAGCGTTATGCGAAAATATTACAGAGAAGAAGGCAGTTGATCGAGAGATACGATGAGGCTTTTCGTCCATATCAGGTGCAGGTGCTTAACCACTATGGAGAAGGAAGCCAGTCAAATGGACATCTGTATCTTGTGCGGCTGAATGGCAAACAGAGGGAAGAATGCAATCAGATCATCCAGGAACTGGCAAAAGCAGAAATTGCGGCAAACGTACATTACAAACCACTTCCGCTTTTGACTGCATACAAAAATATGGGATTTGCCATCGAGGATTTTCCAAATGCTTACAGAATGTACGAAAATGAAATTTCACTTCCGCTGCATTCTTGTCTGACAGATGAACAGCAGCAATATGTAATAGATACTTTTCAGAGGTTATTGAGGGAACACGGATTATGCTAAAGAGTTGGTCGGAATTACCAGAACAGATGAGAAATGATGAGGTAAAGAAATATTATAAAATTTTGAGCAAGAAAAAGTCTGCCCTGCGCATCAAGCGCATAGCAGATGTGTTTCTTGCTTTTATTTTTATGATTTTATTGTCCCCAGTCATGATTTTTATTGCATGTTGGATCAAAATAGACAGCAAAGGACCGGTATTCTACCGTCAGGAAAGAATCACCAGTTATGGCAAACCATATCGTATTTTTAAGTTTCGTACAATGGTGACAGGAGCCGATAAAAAAGGACCTCTTGTCACGGAAAAGAGTGACAGCAGAATCACAAAGGTCGGACAGAAACTGCGCAAACTGCGCTTGGATGAGCTTCCACAGTTGTTTAACATTTTGACAGGGGATATGACTTTTGTAGGGACAAGACCGGAAGTGAAAAAATATGTGGACTGCTATACGGATGAGATGCAGGCGACGCTTCTTCTTCCGGCAGGAATCACATCGAATACGAGTATTGAATATAAAGACGAAGATGAAATCATTGATGCCTATCGGGCAAAAGGAATCACAGATGTAGATGAGATTTATCTCAACTATATTCTTCCGGAAAAGATGAAATACAATTTGAAGTACATAGAGACATTTGGATTTTTCAGTGATATGAAGATTATGCTGCGGACAGCAATGGCAGTAATAAAATAAAGTTTATTGGAGCAGAAATATGAAGAAAATTGCAGTGATTACAATGGGAGTGAAGCTGAACAATGAGAAGGGATACACGAGGTTTAAATTTTTATCAGAGTTCCTTGTGGATGCCGGATATGAGGTCGATCTGATTACGACGACGTTTCAGCATTGGGAAAAGGCACAGAGAAATATTTCCGAAATACAGAAAACAAAATATAAATTTCATTTAAAATTTATCTATGAACCGGGATACAAGAAAAACATTGATCTTAAAAGGGTGTATAGTCACAGAGTTGCGGCAAAGAATCTGACAGCACTTTTAGAGAAGGAAGGAGACTACGACCTGATCTACTGTGAGATTCCTCCAAACGATGTGGCGCTTGCTGCGGCATCTTATGCAAAGAAAAAAGGAATTCCATTTGTGCCGGATGTCAATGATCTTTGGCCGGAAGCGATGCGTATGGTATTGGATATTCCGGTTGTGAGCAGCATGATCTTTCATCCGCTGCAGAGAGATGCGGAGAAAGTATATTCGCTTGTATCGGGAATCGTGGGAACTTCTGATGAATACCGGGATCGCCCGTTAAAAAACCAGAAGCTGGATGTTCCAAAAGTGACCGTTTATGTCGGCAATGAAATCAAAGAGTTTGATGCAGGTGTGGAAAAATACAGTCCGGAGATCGAAAAAGAAGAGGACGAATTCTGGGTGACTTATGCGGGAACGATCGGAACAAGTTATGATATCCGGACACTTGTTCTGACCGGAGAAGAACTGATCCGAAGAAGAAGGCTGAATATCAAGATCAAAATTCTAGGCGGAGGCCCGCTGAAAGAAGAACTGGAGCAGCTGGCCAAAGAGCATCACTGCAAAAATGTAGAGTTTGTCGGCTATATGCCATACGAAAAGATGGCGGCATATCTTGCAAAGTCAGATATTGTTGTCAATTCGTTTGTAAAGAAAGCGCCACAGAGTATCGTCACAAAAATCGGTGATTACCTTGCTTCCGGACATCCGATGATCAATACTTGCATGAGTCCGGAGTTCCGAAAGAAAGTAGAGACAGATGGATTTGGAGTTAATATTATGCCGGAAGATGAAGAAATTCTGGCAGATGCGATCGAGAAGCTCTACGAGAATGAAGATGTGCGGGAAGAAATGGGAAAACAAGCGAGAAAGATTGCCGAAGAGCAGTTTGACAGACCAGAGTCTTATAAGAAGATTGTAGAGTTGATTAGGGAGTTGACAGAGAAGTAAGTATGAAACCATTTTTTAGTATTGTAATGCCGGCATATAAAGCCGAGAAATATATTGCAGACACGTTAGCATCCATTGGAAAGCAGACTTTTTCAGATTGGGAATGTATTGTGGTAGAAGATGGTTCTCCGGACCGTACAAAAGAGATTGTAAGAGAAGCCGCAACAAAAGATTCCAGAATCCGCTTAATTGAACAGCCAAAGAATTGTGGGGTCAGCGAGGCGAGAAACCGAGGGATCCAAGAGGCCGCTGGAGAATATCTGTGGTTTGCAGATGCAGATGATACGGTCGAGGAAGACCTGCTTGAGAAAGTATATCAATCGTTGCAGAAGAACCGGGCAAAGCTTGTACTGTTTGGAATTGTTGTGGAATATTATGACCGGCAGGGGAATTTTTCTTACAATGAAATCAGGGTTCCTGAAGAAATGTATTTAACAGATCCAGAACAGATTCACCAGCAGTTGATTTATATGGAGAGAGAGACACTGTATGGATATCCGTGGAATAAGGTATATGATCTTCAATACCTGAAGAAGCTGGGGGTTACTTTTGACGACTATAAAGATGCAAAGTTTATAGAGGATATCTGTTTTAATATTGAATTTTGTATGGAGATAGACAGTATGAACTTGCTGGATTTTGCCCCTTATCACTATGCAAAGAGAGTGAACGGCAGCCTGACAAATGAATTTGTTCCAGATTACTATCATTTTTTGCGGAAGCGGATTCAGAAGTTGTATGAGCAATGCACTTACTGGAAAGCAGATACAGAAGAAAACAGACAGATTCTTGGGAGCCTGTATGGAAGGTATATTTTATCTGCCATGGAGAGAAACTGCGATCCACGTTCAGGGATGTCGCATCGGGATCGAAAAGACTGGTGTAGGAAGTTATTTGTAGATCCGCTATTTTTGGACTTAGTGATGGATGCCAAGGCATCTGACAGCAGAATGTTAAAAATTGCGTTACGGATCCTGAGGACAAAAAGTAGATTTCTCTGTCTGAGTTTTGCAAGAGCAATTCATATTGCCAGAAATCAATTTCCGATTTTTTATTCCAAAGTGAAGGCAGGGCGTTAAGATGAGTGAAAAGCAAAGAGTATTGGTATATGGAATGTCAGATAATCCAGGAGGAATTGAAACTTATCTGCGAAATCTGGCAAAAGAGCTTGCGCCGGAAATCATACTGGATTTTGTCACAGATTTTCCAGGAGTTGCATATGAAGAGGAGTTGAGAGGCTATGGCTCTAGGATTTATTATATTGGAGCCAAAAGTCAGGGATTGTTAAAACAGTGGAAGCAATTTAGAAAGTTGCTAAGGGAACATCCAGAGTATCAGACAGTGTATGGAAATATTTTGAATGCAGGGGCTGTCTTTACTTTGATCATTCCATGGATCTACAGAAGAAAGATTGTGGTTCACAGTCATAATGGGGCGGCAGATAATGAAAGACTTCATAAAATTTGCAGACCGTTTCTCAATGGTATTGCAAAACAATTTGTCGCCTGCTCAAAGCTTGCGGGAAGTTTTATGTTTGGACAAAGAGTTATGGAGCACAAAGATGTATTGATCATGCCAAATGCGATTGAAGCAGAAACATATGCGTATGATCCAATGGTTCGGGAAGAAGTCAGGCAAGAATTGGGGATCCAAGAGAACTTTGTAATCTGCCATGTGGGGAGAATTGCACATCAAAAAAATCCGAAAGGTGTGATCGATATTTTCAGCAGCTGTCTGGAGGAAGAAAAAGACTGTGTACTTTTATATGTCGGAACAGGAGAACTGGAACAAGAAATAAAAAATTATGCAGCACAAAAAAGGGTTGCCGACAAAGTAAAATTCCTGGGAGTCAGAAAGGATGTTGAAAGATTGATGCAGGCGGCAGATTGCTTTTTGTTGCCGTCCTTTTATGAAGGTCTTCCGATTGTTGCAGTCGAAGCTCAGGCGGCAGGTCTTCCGTGTTTTCTCTCAGATCAGATCAGTGAGGAGACAAAGCTTTCAGACCTTGTGGAATTTTTGAAGCTTGGCGATACTAGACTGTGGAGAAATGTAATATTGGAAAACCGGGGAAAAGAAAGAAAATCTCGCTTGCAGGAGATCATCGGTGCGGGATATGACTTGAATCATCAGGAGAAAAAAATAGAGCAATTAAAAAAGAAATTTTAAGATATGGGGAGTATCCGTGTGAAAAAATATTGTATTGTAGAAAAGGGATTAAACGAACAGCATGCAGGTTCTAAAGCAAGAAATGACGTGGCAGATACACTGATCAAAGAAGGATGGAATCCTCTGCGCGTCAGCCCTCCGGTCATAAAGGAGAATGTAAGCTATGCAGAGCGGATCCGGATGGGATTGGTTCTGATGAAAGACTGGAGGAAGGTTACAAAAACAGTTAAGGAAGAAGATCAGATTTTGATCCAGTATCCATTGGAGATGTATCCCAAGGTTGCAATGCTGGCGCTTAGATATATCAAACAGTTAAAAAGAAAAAAAGTAAAGATCATTATCTTGATTCATGATATAGAAAGTCTTAGGACACAGGATAAAAAGCAAAAAGAATGGTATCAGCATGCAGAAAAGTCATTTCTGTGCCTGGCAGACGATGTCATCGCCCATAATAAAAAGATGATCGGATATCTAAAAAAAATAGGGTTGGATACGAGAATACATGCTCTTGAGATATTTGACTATCTGGTGGAAGCGGAAAGTATCCAAAAAGCCGAAACAAAAGAAAATCAAAATGCAGTTATCATTGCAGGGAATTTGTCGGAAGAAAAAGCGGGATATGTGTATCAGCTGGATCAGGTGAATGCAGAGTTTCGCTTATATGGTCCAAATCTGAACACAGAGGCGGTTGGAACAGGCAATATTACTTACAAAGGTTCTTTCCCTCCAGATGACCTTCCGCGTGTATTGCACGGGAAATTTGGACTTGTGTGGGATGGAAAAAGTATTGACGAGTGTGGCGGAGAATTTGGGCAATATATGCAGTACAATAATCCGCATAAAACATCACTATATTTGGCAAGTAAGCTTCCGGTTATTGTATGGGAGAAAGCAGCGATAGCAGAATTTATCAGAGAGAATCAGCTGGGAATACAGGTGGGGTGTCTAAGAGAGATTCCAGAGAAACTGGCTGCGCTTACCGGGGAAACATATGACGAGATGCTTCAGAACGTGTCTGCTATGGGAGAAAAATTGCGAAAAGGAGAGATGTTGCGAAAAGTTCTGAGAGAGATAGAGAACTTAGAATAGGAGGAAATAAGAACCTATGTTGATTTATTTATTATTTGGACTCTTGGTAGTCTTATATGGAATACTCTATGTAAAAGTGAATAAAGACATATTTACTCCGGCGCTACTATTTTTGTTGGCGTACATAGTGAGTGTGGGATGTGCATTATTTAATGTAGAACGATGGGGAATTTCTATGATTCCAATGACATTTTTTGTGCTTTTAATCGGAGCAGCGGAATTTGTTGTGATTGGTGTTGCGATTGACAGGAAATATAAGAAAAGATACGAGGGCACCAGAAAAAAAATCGCAGTAAAAGAAATTGATCTTCCATGGTGGAAAATTATAGCTGCAAGTGCATTTTGTGCGGTTTATATTGCATTGTTGTATTTTAACATGATTGAAATTGCAAGCAGAAATGGAAAATTCAACACACTTTCGCAAGCGCTTAATATTTTTAAAGAAGTAACTTCAGTTACTTTAAAAGAATCATTGCCATGGTGGCTTGGACAGGTAGAGCGAATCGCTATGTTATGCGCGTATATTTTCTTGTATATTTTTGTCAATAATCTTGTTGCAACAGGGAGAAGAATGACAAAAGAAAAAGCTTTAAAGTTAGGAGCGTGTCTTCTTCCAGTTTTGCTGCATTTGTGTAATGGATTTTTAGTCTCAGACCGATTACAAATGCTTCAAATTTTAGTTGGAGGAATTGTTATTTACTTTTTGATTTGGTCGTACCATACCGGGAAAGCATATATCTCTATCAAAACAATAGGAATATTAGCAATTGCCGCTTGTGGAGGATTAGTTCTTTTCTATTTAAGTGCCAGCCTCGTAGGAAGAATTAACACAAAAGGATTGCTGGAGTATATTACCTTTTACTGTGGCTGTTCTATTGAGTGTTTGAATCAGTTTTTCAAACATCCACCGGCAGCTTCAGAAATCTTTGGAAAAGAAACTTTTTATAACTTAAATTTAAAATTATATAATTTAGGCTTATTGAACTTAGATAAATTTTATCCGATTCACTTGGAATTTAGATATTATGGGGATGTCATGGTTGGAAATATTTATACGGCATACCGCAGATGGATCTATGATTTCGGGTATATCGGAGCGATGATCCTGCAGGGAGTGATGGCAGGAACAATGAGTGTTTTTTACAACAAATTAAAATATAGAACTTTTAAGAATACGGGATTTTGGTTAGTATTGTATTCTTACATAGTTTATACGATTGTATTTCATCCAATCGATGGATACTTCTATTTGCAGGGAGTTAGTCAGACTTTTGTGACAACACTGATTTTGCTTGCGCTTATGTATTGGTTTTTTGTTACGATGAAGGTGAAATTCAGAGGTGGATTCGCTGTATATATTAATGAAAAATGGAAGTTTGAGAAATTTCATTTTTCAAAGAGTAAGGAGAAAAAGAACAATAAATGAGAATCAGAACAGTAAAATTTAATTTCATTATGAATGCTATTTTGACGGTCTCGTCCATTTTATTTCCGCTGATTACATTTCCGTACATATCAAGAGTTCTTCTTGTAGAGGGAAGTGGAAAAGTGGCATTTGCGACATCCGTTGTTTCTTATTTTACAATGTTTGCAACATTGGGAATTCCGACGTATGGGATTCGGGCTTGTGCACGAGTGAGAGATGATAAGGAAAAACTCTCGCAAACTGTGCAGGAGTTATTAATCATTAGTGGGATTACAACAGCAATCACATATGCTATATTTTTTATTCTTTTATTTATTATACCACAATTTGCAGGACAAAAAGAACTTCTCATTGTCATGGGAGTAAGCATAGGGTTAACAACAATAGGGGTGCAGTGGTTTTATAGTGCTCTGGAACAATATTCTTATATTACGGTCTGTGCGGTTCTGTTTAAAATTATAGGTCTTATTCTAATGTTTTTATTAGTGAAAGAGCCCAAAGACTATATTATTTATGGAGCAATTCATGTAGTCGGAAGCTTTGGATCTTATATACTTAATTTTTTGCGCTTGAGAAAGTTTATTACATTAAAAAAGCAGAATAAATATAATTTAAGACAACATGGAAAAGGGATTTTGACATTCTTTTTACTTTCTGTTGCAACAAGCGTATATTTGAATTTAGATCTGGTGATGCTTGGGTTCATGAAGGGGGATGTGGAAGTAGGTTATTACAATGCAGGGATAAAAGTAAAAACAGTCCTTGTAACATGTGTAACATCATTGGGAACAGTTCTTCTTCCGAGACTTTCTTATTATATTCAACAAAAGAAGAAAGAAGAATTTCAAAGAATGGTTACAAAAGCATTTCAGTTCGTACTGGTTGTTTCAATTCCTATGACAGTATATTTTATTATTTATGTAAAAGAATCTATACTGTTTCTTGCGGGAGAATCATTCTTGCCAGCGACAGCAGCCATGATTATTTTAATGCCTACATTGATTTTGATTGGACTGTCTAATATAACGGGAATTCAGATATTAACACCGCTAGGAAGAGAAAGTAACGTTGTATGTTCAGTTGCAGCGGGAGCAGTATTAGATTTCATTTTAAATCTAGTATTAATTCCGAAGTTTGGTTCAACAGGAGCTGCATTTTCAACAACTATGGCAGAATTACTTGTATTGATTGTGCAGTGTATATATTTGAGAAAGCAGTTGTGGGAAATGGTAAGACATGTTCAAGTGTGGAAAATAGTTGTGGCAATTATGTTCGCATCTATAGTTGGAGTAATATTCCAGAATAAAATAACAATGAATGTGTTTGGAACATTATGTGTATCAGCCATTTTATTTTTTGGAGTATATGGGGTCATTTTGCTGATATTAAAAGAAGACTTTGTATCTGATACTGTAGAGTCATTATTTAAAAAAATATGGAGAAAATAGGAGATGAGGAAGAATGAGGATAAATTGTAAAGATTATTGGAATGAGGTATAATGGTTTCAATAAGTAACCACTTGTTTGAGGGAGTAGATTATTGTTGATAGTTCAATTGTACAGTATTCAGAAAGAATGGGGTGCTTTTCTTGCGCGAAATATTTAGAGTTGATTCTCTTGTAGGAGTAAAATATTCGACTTGAAGTATCCGTTTTACCAGACTTAATATGTTAAATTATGGAGGAAGTTAAGAGCATAAAGTAAATACAAAAGATGGAGGGAAAAATGGCTATTTATGTGACTCAATCTTCTATGCCTGACTTAGAAGATTATATTAAAGAAATTAAACCAATATTTGAAAGTAAAATTTTAACAAATATGGGACCAATCTATAAAAGGTTTCAACATCAATTAATTGAGTATTTAAAGGTTCCGTATTTATCTTTATTTGTGAATGGGCACATGGCATTAGAGATGGGAATGCAAGCTATGGGATTAAATATTCCAGAGGGAGAAGTGATTACAACACCCTTTACATTTGTTTCCACAACACATGCAATTTCAAGAAATGGGTTAACACCTGTATTCTGTGATATTAAGCCGGATGATTATACAATGGATCCAGATAAAATTGAAGAATTGATTACAGATAAAACTGTGGCAATTATGCCAGTGCATGTGTATGGAAATGTTTGTGATGTAGAGAGGATAGAACAAATTGCAAAAAAATATAATCTAAAGGTTATTTATGATGCGGCACATGCTTTTGGATGTACTTATAAGGGGATAGGAATTGGGAATTTTGGTGATGCATCAATGTTCTCTTTCCATGCGACAAAATGTTTTCATTCGATAGAAGGTGGTGCGGTAGCATTTAAAGATTCTTCCTACAGAATCAATTTACATGATTTGAAAAATTTTGGGATCCATGGACCAGATGATGTAGTCAGTATTGGAGGAAATGCAAAACTGGATGAGTTTCGTGCTGCAATGGGTATTTGTAATCTAAATAGAATTGCTATTTGTATTGAAAAGAGAAAGCAAGTTTATCAAAGATATATAGAAAGACTATCAGGAATAGATGGAATTAAATTATGTTCACTTCAAGAAGATGTAGAACCCAATTACGCTTATTTTCCGGTATATTTTTCGAAAGAACAATTTGGGAAAAATAGAGATGAAGTAGATGAATTGCTTAAAAAGAATGAAATATATGCAAGAAAATATTTTTATCCAGCTGTAAATGATATGACTTGTTATAAAGATCAATATAGTAAATATGAGACACCTATTGCAAGGGATGTTTCTTTAAATATTTTGACATTACCGTTATATGAAAACTTAGAATTGACAGATGTGGATAAAATTTGTGATGTGATTTTGTCTAAAAAATAATATTACATATATGAAGTAGGAGAAATTAGATGACGTTTAGTAAACATAAATTGAATTTCAAGAAAATAATTACCGTTTTTGGTGCGTACATGATTGCTTTTTTTCTGTTTGTAAGTACTGGAGGGGCATGGGCATGTGATGTTTCATTATCATTAGAACAAGAACAACTTTATTGGTGGCTGTTAGCTGCTACGATTATTGTAAGTTTAGGATTGTTTTTGCTAAATACAAATAAAGTAAATCATTTGTCAATTAATAATAAGAAAAAGATTTTTTTATTTTTTATATGTTGTATTACATATATATATCAGTTTCAAGGAAACTTTAATTGGTATTTTTCTTTTTTCTTTTTATTAATTGTTTGGTTTATGTTTTTTTTATATCAAGCAGAGGATTCCAATATTGTTTGGAAAGCGTTCA
The DNA here is from genome assembly GCF_004346095.1 of Faecalimonas umbilicata. Taxonomy (GTDB): domain Bacteria; phylum Bacillota; class Clostridia; order Lachnospirales; family Lachnospiraceae; genus Faecalimonas; species Faecalimonas umbilicata. The sequence goes on from NZ_SLZV01000024.1 coordinate 35,815, forward strand.
TAAATATTGCTGTGATATATGCTATAATTTCATTGATTTTTTATTTAGGAGGGACATGTCTAACACTTATTCCGGAAAGTGGAAGAACTTCTTTGATATGGGGAACTTGGACTGAGGATATACGCACGTTTCACAATATATATTATGAGTCTCAAAAGCTTTATCTAAATGAAACACTTTATATACCAAGAAACTGCGGTATTTTTCCGGAAGGACCAATGTATAATTTTGTTTTATGTGTTGCTTTGGCAGCTGAGATGTTTCTTTCACAAAAAACGCACTGGTGGAAAGTGATTTTACTGGGAATTACAGCATTAACTACTTTTTCAACTACAACTTATGTATTTCTCATCGCGGTATTTGTTTTATATTTAGCAAAAATAGTTTTTTCTCAAAAGGAAAAATCTATTCATAAAGCGGCATTTTTGTTATTGGTATTGTTGGGAAGCATTTTAGTAGTGGGTATCTTATTAAACAAACTGACTACACCATCTGGGGCAGGATCAATGAATGTTCGAACAGATCATCTTATGGCATGTTTCAAAGCATGGTTGGATTCCCCAATTATTGGTGTGGGGTTTCAAAACCAGGAGGCAGTGTTAGCATTTGCTGAATATAAACAAGGCATAAGTATGGGATTGGTATATTTTATTGCCTGTGGTGGTCTTTTGATGACAAGTTTGCTAGCAATTCCATATATTATGAGCGGAATCCATGCATTTAAAACAAGAGAATATAACGAATTTATTTTTGAAACATTGTATTTATTGTTATATTTTATTACTGCTGTTACGACGTATCCAATTCTTAGATTTTTTATAGCATATATTTTACTTTATGATTATGAAAAAAATTTTTGCATAAAAAGAGATGATTGGGTAGAAAAAAAGTTAAATATATTTTTAAGTTCAAGAAATTACAGTATACAAACATATGTGCAAATAATTAAAAGGAATAAAAGTAAGATTTGGGTGACATCTACTGGAGTTTGCATAGCAACATGTACTTTTCTAGTGCTTAAAGAAAAGGCTTTTTCTTTGATGTTTATAGTTTATAGTTTACTTGGCTTTTCGACCAGCGTTCTACTTATCTTATTATTTTTGTATATCACACTAATTATAAAAAAAAATAAAAAAATGAAATAAGATAGAAGTAGTCACAATCGATTTTAACATAAGATATGGTCTGATAATTTAGATGGATAAAATGTTAAAAAATAATAGTAATCAAATAATTTAGATATTTTCAGGATTTTGATAGTACATCATCCATCGATGTATATTCATTTTTATGATAATTAGGGATTTGCTCATTGGTAATTTTATTGTTAAAGATAACGAAAGAGTATAATTATAGGAAAGGGCTATATTATAATGAAAGAGATGATAGTAAAGGATAATTTTATTAATCTTAGCGATGTAAAAGAAATACCACATCCCGAGTTGTTTCGGGAAGTTGCTAAAGTAATCGCAGAAGATACATTGCAATATATCAACGAACATGATACAAAAGTTGAACCGAAGAAGTCGTTTTATACAAAATATGGGAAGCGGTTTATTGATATCGTAATATCATTTTGTGCATTGGTTCTTACTTTGCCGATAAACTTAATTATTGCGATATGCACTTTAATAGATGTGGGATTTCCGATTTTTTTTAAGCAGAAGCGCGTGGGTAAAGATGGAAAAATATTTACATTAGTCAAATTTCGCAATATGACAAATAAAAAGGATAAGAATGGTGATTTGCTTCCTCCAAGTCAAAGAGTAACTCGATTTGGGAAATTTGTGAGAAAGACATCGCTTGATGAGTTGCTTAATTTCTGGAGTATTTTTAAAGGTGATATGAGTCTTATTGGTCCAAGACCACTCTTGGTTGATTATTTGGATTCATATAGTGAGCGTCATATGATGAGACATGCTGTCAGACCTGGACTGGAATGTCCTATATTGCAAATTAAAAAAAAGGAACTTACTTGGGCAGATCAATTTGAAAATGAAGTGTATTATGTTGAAAATGTGAGCTTCTTGCTGGACATAAAAATGGTTTATGGTCTTGTTAAGATGGTGTTTGATAAAAAAACAACAGCAATACGAGGAGGTGCATTTCGTGGGAGTTTCATGGGATATAATCGAGATGGAAGTAGTATTAGTTCTTTAAAAGTACCTATGAAATATTATGAAAAAGCTGTCGAGAGATTAGGTTATTAAAAATAATAGTATAAGGAGAAAACGCATGAAATTGGATAAAAAGAGAATTTGTTACATACTACGCAGTAGATATCCTAAGATATTTGGAATTCGAAAAGGATTGCAGAGATTAAAAATTAAAAGACTTTACAGATGTTGCTTATCCGCAAAAGAAGTAGAAGAATGTGAAAAAAATCCATCAAAAAAAGCAGAAATCATTACGCCATATTTATCAAAATGGAAACGGTATTTAAAACCATCGATAGAAGAGATGGAAGACATATTAGAGAACTCACCTATATATAAAGATAGGGAAGATAAGGATTATCTTCGAACAGACATGTTATTCTGTAGATTAGCTTATGGATTTATACCATCCGAATATGCAGGATTCGAACTGGAAAATAAAACACCAGAGCAACGAAGAGAATTTGCGTCAGATATTGATATGAACGTATTTGGATATTCTGTGAATGATATAAAAGAATTGCAGAGTATTTTAGATAAGGGAGATGGCTATCTTCGATTTTCCAATTATTTCAAAAGAGATGCAATTGTAATTAAAAATAAGGGTGACTATGCGCAGTTTCATGAGTTTGTTAAAAAACATCCTATCTTTGTAAAAAAAGTGGTTTTTTCCAGTATGGGAAAAGGTGTTGAATTAGTTAATATTAATGAGATCAGTGAAAACGAAAAGGATTATTTTGAAAAATTGGTATCTACAGGTAAATATTTGCTTGAAGAAAAAGTCTGTCAGCATGAAGAGATGGCAAAATTTAATAAATCTAGTGTGAATACCATTCGTTGTATTACATTTAAAACTGATAAAGGAGTTGAAACCCCATATGCTTTTATGCGCGCAGGGCGGAATGGATCATTTGTTGATAACGCAGGTGCAGGGGGGATTGTAGTAGGAGTTGATACAAAAACAGGAATTTTGAATACAGATGGTTATGATGAATATGGGAGTCACTACTTCTGTCATCCAGAGACAAAAGTGGTTTTTAAAGGGAGTCAAATTCCCAAGTGGGAAGAACTAACGAGTTTATGTAAAGAAGCAGCTGTAACAGTAAAAGATATAAGCTATCTTTCGTGGGATTTAGCTTATACAGAAAAAGGTTGGGTGGTTATTGAAGTAAATGAGGTAGGACAATTTATCATACCCCAAATTGTAATGAAACGGGGAATCAAGAGAGAATTAGAAAAGAGTTTAAACAGAATGAAAAAAGTTATATAAAAAATTGTATCTTAGAGGAGCGTATGGTTATGATAAAAATCAGTGTAATAGCACCTGTATATGGGGTAGAAAAATACATACATCAATTTTTAGACAGTATAGAAAAGCAAACATTACAAGATATTGAAGTTATTCTTGTAGATGATGGAAGTCCCGACAATTGTCCTCAAATATTAGATGAATTTGTTCAAAAGGATAGTCGATATAAGGTCATACATCAGAAAAATGCAGGTGTTTCTATGGCAAGAAATGCTGGGCTAGTCCAGGCTACAGGAAAGTATGTTTATATTGTAGATTCTGATGACTGGCTAGTAGAAAATGCATTGGAAGAACTTTGGAATGTAGCTGAAAAAACAAATGCGGATTTAATATATGGTGATTATTATTTAGAGAAAGAAGGAAAAACAGAACTTATACATATTTTTGACAAAAATTTCCAATCAGAAAATGTAAAAACAATAAAAACAATGCATTGTGCTGTAAATAATAATGATTTGAGCTCTCCGGTAAAATGTCAGGAATTTGATAGGATTAATCATTTTGGTGGTGCCCCATGGAGAGCATTGATTCGTAAAGCAGTAATAGATAAAAATCAATTGAAGTATGATCCATATGTGAAAGGATTAGGAGACGATATTTTATTTATGCTTCATGTGTACGAGTACGTAAAAAGTGTAGCATACGTACAAAAGCCGATTTATCATTATCGGATTATGGAATTGTCCTATTCTCAGGGGTATAAGAAGAATATATTGGAATCGTATGAGTTGATTTTTGACAGAATGGAAAAATATCTAAATGATTACAATAAGGACAAAGACTATTGGAATGGATACTATTTTAGAGTACTTATATACTTTCAGCATGCAATGGATCGTTACTTCAAAAATGAAAACAATCCAAAAACAAAACAAGAACGTATGAATGAGATGAAAAATGTTCTATCCACATCTCCATACAAAGAGGCGATTCGGAATCTGCCCCTTAGTATGGTGGCTAACTTCAAACAGAAAGTTACAGTTATTTTATTGCGTTTTAAATGTTACAGATTGTATTGGATGTTAAAAAAATAAGATTTGTAAAACAGGTAGAAAATGTTAAGGCAAGAGAAAAAAATAGTTTTCGTATGTTTAATTTTGTAAGGAATGCTTTTTAACAATGGCTTTATTTATTTTTCCACAGATAGTTTTTCTTTAGGTATCATGGATTTTGTTACTGACAAGAATAATCTAAGTGTCTTTTACAATTTCAGAGGTTTCATATTTTGTTCTTTTTGTATAGATAGGTATAGAAATATTTAGTAACATTTTAAACTTTGGAATTATATAAATACATATATTTCATTTTGATTCCTCATATGCTATTGGTTAGTGTAGTAATTAGAGTAATGGAAGAAGATTTTGTAGTGTGTAGTGTGGAGTCTGCGGTTTTAAAAGACAGATTTTTAGAAGTATGTAAAAAGGCAGTTTTTAGTTGCTAATAGGAATAAGCGCAAATAAAGTATAAAACATAAATATTTATCATTTAGTCGTATGAAAATATAATGAAAGGAAAGAGACGATGAATTATAAACACAAAAAATTATTAGTTCTTGGAGGGGCATCTGTTCATGTTAAATTAATAAGAGCGGCACAAGAATTGGGAGTTTATACTATTGTAACTGATAATGTGAAATATGATGACTCACCAGGGAAAAAAATAGCAGATGAATATTGGGATTTAAATATTTACGATGTGCATGGAATAGTTAAAAAAGCACGAGAGCAAAAAGTAGATGGGGTAATTTCTGGCTGGTTAGATCCTTGCCAGAGACCTTATCAAGAAATATGTGAACAGTTAGGCGTGTCATGCTATGGAACACAAGAACAATTTTTATTGATGACAGATAAGCATGCATTTAAAAAAATGTGTGCAGAACATGGAGTAGATACAATTCCAGAATATAGTCTCGAAGATGCAGAAAAAGGTATAATAGAATTCCCAGTATTTGTAAAGCCAGTGGATAGTAGGGGGTCAAGAGGACAAGCAGTTTGTTACAATATGCAAGACTTAACAATTGCTATAGAAAATGCAAAAGCTGAATCTTCAAATGGGGATATTTTAATTGAAAAGTATATAACTGGAGGACAGGAATTTCACGTAACATATTTTTTTGTGAACGGAAAGCCACATTTGATCCGTACTAGCGACAATTATTGCGGAGCAGAAAAAATGCATATGGAAAAAGTGGTCTCATGTGCAGTGATGCCTTCAAGCTATACGGATAAGTATATCAATACAGCTCATAAGAATGTTGTTAGGATGTTTGAAAAAATGGGAATAAAAAATGGTCCAATTTTTATGCAGGGATTTGAGGACCAAGGTGTATTCCGATTTTTTGATCCGGGTCTTCGTTTCCCTGGAGTTGATTTTGAATTGGTGTTCAAAGAGGCAGTAGGTGTGGATTTGATGAAAGCAATGGTACAAATTGCCTTAACTGGTAATTGCAATATTGAAATACCAGATGGTGCTGTATATTTAAATGGGTCTAGAGGAGCAGTTTTATATTTAACTATAAAACAATGTTATTTAGCAAGATTTACAGGGGAAGATAAAATGAAAAAAAGAAAGGGTATCGTGTCTTACTTGCCAAGATGTAAGGAAGGAGATACGATATCTTGGAGCTATAACGTGAATCAGAGATTGGCTGAGATTGATTTATTAGCACGGGATTTGGATGAATTGAAAGAGTTGATTGACTATACGCATAGTTCGATTGTAGCAACTGATAATAAAGGCGAAGATGTTATTTTTGCAAGATTTAACACAAGTAGAATAAGAGGATAATAATATGAGTGGGCAGAAATTAGATTTTAGATATTTGAATGAACAGGATATGATTAAGGCAGGAGTGAGTGATATGTCGGGTTGCATTAAAGCAATGGAAGATATGTTTGTATTATTGCATAAGGGAGACTATCGAATGGGTGGAGAAGATGCCAATGAACATGGTATTCGTGTATCTTTTCCGAAAACAAGTTCTGTTGAAGGAATGCCATTGCATAAACCAGATTATAGATTTATGGCAATGCCAGCATATTTAGGGGGACGTTTTCACTCATTTGGAATAAAGAGTTATGGGTCTAATCCAGATAATCCTCAAAAAGGTCTTCCGCGTTCTATTCTTATGATGTCTTTAATGGATGCCGAGACAGGCGCTCCATTGGCATATATGTCAGCAAATATTCTTAGTGCTATGAGAACAGGAGCAACAGCAGGTGTTGGCGCAAGACATTTGTGTGTGCAAAATCCAAAAACAGTGGCTATTATTGGACCTGGTACGATGAGCAGATATTCATTGAATGCTTTTGTAGAAGCACAGCCTACAATTGATATTGTGAAAATCAAAGGACGTGGAAAAAATAGTTTGAAAAATTTTATCGAATATTGTAAAACAGAATTCCCGAATATAAAAGAGTATGTTATATGCGATAGTTTCGAGGAAGCGTGTGAAGGGGCTGACATTGTATTCTATGGAACTACAAATGCTTCTAAATATGAAGATAATCCGACAGTGAAAAAAGAATGGTTAAAACCGGGTGCATTGGTAATTGCGGCTTCTGCTTTATTAGTTGATACAGAATTTTTATCAGATAAAAAGGTGAAACTTATTTCGGATAATTATAAAATGTATGACGGATGGGGAAGCGGTCAGCCGTTGCCTACACAGAAAAATGTTTCTACGTTATTAGGTATGGGATTTTATGATGCTGTAACGGAAGGACGCATTATGCGTGAATCAATTACTGAGATGGGAGAAATTTTGGCAGGTAAAAAGACGGGAAGAGACAGCGATGATCAAATTCTTCTTTATGCTGTTGGTGGTATGCCGATTGAAGATGTTGCATGGGGATATGATGTATATATGAATGCAATAGAGAAAGGGATTGGAACAAAATTGAATCTTTGGGAAAAACCGGCTTTGTAAGAAAGAAATATTGTGGTGGTTCAAGGACAGTGCCATAGAGACGACGAATGGTAATTTTTATATCACCAAATATCAAGAAGGAGAACGAATATGAAATACGATTATCTTGTAGTAGGAGCGGGATTATATGGAGCAGTGTTCGCTCATGAGGCAAAGAAAAAGGGTAAAAATTGTCTTGTAATTGACAAGCGTGATCACATTGCGGGAAATATTTATTGTGAGGAAATCGAAGGAATCAATGTGCACAAGTATGGTGCACATATTTTCCACACATCCAATAAGAAAATATGGGAATACATCAATCAGTTTGCAGAGTTCAATAATTACATTAACTCTCCGATTGCTGTATATAAGGATGAACTTTATAACTTGCCGTTCAATATGAATACTTTCAGTAAGATGTGGAATATCCGCACGCCACAGGAAGCGAAGGAAAAGATTGCTGAGCAGGTGGCAGAGACAGGTATTACTGAGCCAAAGAATCTGGAAGAGCAAGGATTATCTTTGGTCGGTAAGGATGTATTTGAGAAGTTAGTAAAGGGCTACACTGAGAAACAGTGGGGAAGAGACTGTAAGGATCTTCCGGCATTTATCATCAAGCGTCTTCCAGTTCGATTTACTTACGACAATAATTACTTCAATGATCGCTTTCAGGGAATCCCTATGGGTGGTTATACGAAGATTGTAGAAAAGATGCTGGATGGCATTGACGTAAAGACAAATACAGATTATTTTGCGTTTATCAAAGAAAATCCGGAGATTGCAGAGAAGACAGTATTTACGGGAATGATTGACGAGTATTATGATTATAAATTAGGAGCGCTGGAATATCGTTCTGTACGTTTTGAGACAGAAGTCCTGGATACAGATAACTATCAAGGAAATGCAGTTGTGAATTATACAGAGAGAGAAGTGCCATATACACGTATCATCGAGCACAAACATTTTGAGTTCGGTACACAGGAGAAGACAGTCATTTCCAGAGAGTATTCTTCTGAGTGGAGCGTAGGAATGGAGCCATATTATCCAGTCAACAACGAGCAGAACAATACATTGTTTGAGAAATACCGCGAGTTGGCAGAGAAAGAGTCAACGGTGATCTTTGGCGGACGTCTTGGAAACTATAAGTATTACGATATGGATAAGGTTATTGAGGCGGCGCTTGAAATGTGCGAAAAGGAATTGGGATAATTTTATCTAATGTGTTGTAACCCCCACTGCTTTAGATATGGAAAAGCAGCAGGACATAGCAGTGCTAAAGCCTGGATGCAGGTTGCCTTTTAGTCAAAAACAATGGAAGAATTTATACAGAAGATATAATAAAAATCTATTTCAGATCAATGATCAGATCAAATCTCTGGAGATTTCACTGTTCTTGTGAAATTTCCAGGGATTAATAACAAGTCGATGCCGTTTCGGGCAATGCTCCAAAGAGAGACAGAGGAATTCTATTTTGTTTCCGATAAAAGTAGAAAACATATTTGTAAGGGAAATGTATTTTTTGTTGGAAGAAGAACAAGAATATGTTATAATACCGCTTATGATGTTTTGGAGGAAATACAGATGAAATTGAGATATAGATTAGCCGCGTTCCTGCTGGCAGCAGGACTTGTTTTTTCGAATACGGCAGTGCATGAGGTATGTGCAGCAGAGGTAGAAGGAGCAGCGGCAGCAGTTACGGATGAAGAGAAGGCAGTGTATGAGATGCCGGTGGAATCAAATGCGTTGAAGAACTGGCCAGAGGGACCGGGAATCTTTGCGGAGGCGGGAATCATCATGGATATGAACAGTGGAGCAATCCTCTATGCAAAGAATATTGATGAGAAGGAATTTCCGGCGAGTATTACGAAAATCATGACGGCGCTCGTAGCATTGGAAAACAGTGAGCTGACAGATAAGGTTCATTTTACCGAAGAGTCGGTGGCATTTCTTGAATATGGAGATGCAAGCATTGGTATGCAGCCGGGAGAAGAGATCACAATGGAGGATGCTTTATATGGGATGTTGTTGGCATCTGCGAATGAAGTCTCCTATGCGATTGCAGACACAGTGGGAAATGGGTATGATAATTTTATCCGTATGATGAACGAGAAGGCAGAGGAGCTGGGATGTACGAATACACATTTTACAAACCCACATGGACTTCATGATGAAGAACATTATGTTTCTGCCAGAGATATGGCGCTCATTGCAGCGGCAGCATTTCAGCATGAGGAATTCCGGAAGATTACGAACACATACGAACATCGGATTCCGCCTACAAATCTTGTTAATGAGGAACGAGTATTTCAGCAGTACCACCAAATGCTTTATGATGGAACAGATACCTTTTATGAGCCATGTGTTGGGGGAAAGACGGGATATACAGACCAGGCACTGTCTACTCTTGTTTCTTATCTGGACAATGGAGAACTTCAGCTTGTCTCTGTGAATTTGAAAACACATGGGGTTCACGTCTATCCGGACACGAAAAATATGGCAGAATATGTTTTCAATAATTTTAAAAAGATTCCTTTAGAAGGAAAGGATCTTCCAAAAGGTGTGAAAGAGACAGAGGAAGATGCTTACATTGTTGTACCGAAAAACGTAGAATTTCAAGATGTAAAAGCGGAGATTGTCCCAGAAGATAAAAGCGGGAAATCAAAGAAGGGTACGTTGACTTACACTTACGATGGCCAGACGGTCGGAGTCTCAGAAGTTGTTTTGAAAGGTTCATATTTTCAGACAAACACAGCAGGAACGAAGACAGAAAAAAGTGACACAGATCAGAAGGAACAAAAGCCTCTTTTTACTGTTTCACCGAAAGTTAAGATGATTATTGGCATAGTTGTGTCAGTTATTATTGCAATGGGCTTGATTTTTTGTGCGCTTGTCTATAGAAAACGACAGCGGAGAAGGCAGCGAAGGCTGATGGAGCAGAGACGCCGCCGACAGAGGAAAGAAAAGCAGGTAAGACAGCAGCAGGTTCAGGCAAGAAGAAGACAGCAGTATCAAAAGCAGAAAGATCATACGAATAAAAGAAGTGAGGATCATAGACTTCCGCGGAGATAGGAAAGAGCTGTGGGACAAAATGTAAAGGGAAATTGTGCAGAATAAGCCACAATTTCCCTTTGATATTTTTCGTATAAAGATTTACTGATCGAAGTTTTCCATACCAAGTTTTTTCTGCTTTTTATAATAGTAAATGATAAACAGTACGGCTGTAATTCCCCAGGAGATTGGATAACTCAATGTGATTGTTTCGATCGTAGGTGATTTTGGGACAAGCAGGAATACCCAAAGTGTACGGAATACGCAAACACCGCAGCATGTCATGATTGTCGGGATGATGACATCACCGATTCCACGCAATGCTCCGGAGTAGATTTCGATAAAGACAAACAGAGCATAAGCCGGTGCCATGTAGTTCAGGATCTGGATTCCGATGCGGATGACTTCTGGATCACTTGTGAACAGATGGAACAGATACTTTCCTGCAGTCATTAGAAATATACTCATTGCGATGGATGAAGCAAGTGTCATCCCAAGGCAGACACGCACACTTTTTCTTACGCGGTCATATTTCCCGGCGCCATAATTTTGTCCGACAAAAGTTGTGGCAGAAATACCAAAGGCGGAAATGACCATCCAGCAGAAGGCATCCATTTTTCCGAAAGAAGTCCATGCTGCTACGGTATCAGTTCCAAGGGCATTTAGAGCAGTCTGGATAATGATATTTGACAAGCTGTACATGGCTGCTTGAAGTCCGGCAGGAATTCCGATACGAAGGATCGAGGACAGGGAGCCTTCGAAGAAGCGGACTTTTCTCAGATGTAGTTTGTAAATATCGGATGTCCGTATCAGGGCGAGCAGTACAAGGATGGCACTGACTGCCTGAGACAGTACTGTTGCAATGGCAGCACCGGCAATTCCCATATGGAACACGAGTACAAATAGAAGATCCAGTCCGATGTTCAAAAAGCAGCAGACGATCAGGTAGTACAGCGGTCGCTTGGAATCTCCGACAGAGCGGAGGATACTGGAGCCGATATTGTAGATGAATGTAAACAAAATTCCGAGGAAGAAAATCCGGAGATAGGTTACAGAATCTGCCATCATGCTTTCCGGAGTATTCATCATGCTAAGAAGCGCAGGTGCCAGAAAATAGCCAGCGCCCATGAGAAAAATACTGGATACGGTCGAGAAAGCAATCGCAGTGTGCAGTGCATGGGACAGTTCGGTTTCTTTTCTCGAACCATAGTGCTGGGCGATGATTACAGTTGCTCCTGATGAAACACCGACAAAGAATCCGATGATCAGGTTGATGATCTGATTAGAAGAACCTCCTACAGCGGCGAGTGCCTCCTTTCCAACGAACCGTCCAACGATCATCGCGTCTGCAGTATTGTAAAGCTGCTGGAAGAATGTACCGAGAACAATAGGAAAAAAGAAAATCAAAAGCTGTCTCCAGATAATTCCTTCCGTAATTGCGTTTGTTGCCGCAGCTGCGGCTTTTTTCTGATTGTTCATAATGTTACCCCTCATAAAGTAAGATATTGTTTGTTTCCCATGTATCATACCATAGAGATGAAAAGGGGGAAATAGGAGATGAAAAAAATTTTGACTTGCACAGGAGAAAGCTTCATACTATAATCAGTTAGGATTTTGAGGAAAAAAGAAAAGAGGAACGAAGGAGCTTCCTGTATAATTCAAATATAAGGAATTCCAAGAAAGAAGGTTGAGAAAAAAATACCTCAGTGTAGAATAAGATTACTGACTTTGCA
>NZ_SLZV01000025.1 GCF_004346095.1 Faecalimonas umbilicata
TTTAGGTTGACATTTCTGTCTGTTCTGAAATTTTCTCATTTGTTCGAAATTTTCAGGGTTGTGTTGTCTATTGTTTAATTATCAATGTTCTGTTTCGCTTTTCGTAATCAGCTGTTTTATTTTATCACAGCGTTTCTTACTTGTCAAGCACTTTTTTATTTTTATTTTGCCATCGCTTATCGCGACAACTTCTTAACTATATCACACTCTCAAGTGTTTGTCAACAATCTTTTTAAAGTTTTTTAAACTTTTTATTTTGTTCTTTTCTTTAAAAAGCGGAGAAAGAGGGATTTGAACCCTCGCGCCGGTTGCCCGACCTACACCCTTAGCAGGGGCGCCTCTTCGGCCTCTTGAGTATTTCTCCGAATTTGTTTTCGATATAGGCGCTGTATCAAGCGCATAATTGATTATACTAAAGCTTTTTTCAAATGTCAATAACTTTTTTTACTTTTTTGTAATTTATCTTTTACTAGAATTTTCTCTCATTTTTCTTTGTCTGTAATTTATTTCTATATAGATATAACAAAAGAAGAATCCTTCTGTGTAAACTCTGGATTCTTCTTTTTTTCTCGCAAGACTCTGATGATCTACTTCTGTTCGGAAGTATTTTTCTCTATTACTTCTTCAATCCGCCTCTTTACTTCTGCTGCAATTTCATTTGTCTTCATATCCTTGTATTCTTCATACAACATCGGTTTTAAAAAGTGAACTTGTACTGTAACTGGTTCAATGCTGTTTGTATCAAATGGTTTAAAGGAATCAATCAACGCCACCGGGATAATCGGACATTTTGCTTTTGTCGCTGCTTTAAAGCTTCCGCCCTTAAATTCTTGAACATGATTTCCATTTTTTGACCTCGTTCCTTCCGGAAAAATCAAATAGTTCCTTCCATTTTCTACTTCTTTGCTCACTGCAGTAATCACTTTCATTGCCTGTCTGACATCACTCCGGTCCATTGTATATGCTTTCATGCATTTGAAAACCTGTTTCAAAAACTGTACATTTTCTACCTCTTTTTTTGCTACAACTGAAAATGGATGTGAACATGCCTCTACAATTGCAAGTACATCATACATTCCCTGATGATTTGGAAAGAACATAAACCCATCTTTCTCCGGTATATTCTCTTTTCCATGTACATCGATCGTCACTCTTCCGCCTTTATTGGCACGAAGTACGATGAAGGTGAGCATTTTGTAAATTTGCTGCTCTGTATATTTTTCTACATGTCCCGCATAATAGCATAATTTACACCACATAACAGGAACCAGCAAAATATTTTTAAAGACCATTAATAAAATACGTTTCATTTAATTTTCCTCTATTCTCTTTCTGTATTTTTCAATTGCTGTCTCATAGAGATTATTTCCATCTTTGTCGATTACGACGATCACAGGAAAGTTTTCAATTTCCAATCGGCGGATTGCTTCTGCTCCAAGGTCATCATAGGCAACTACTTCTGAGCGTTTAATACATTTAGATAACAGTGCTCCTGCACCTCCTACTGCCGCAAAATAGACAGACTCGTTTCTTATAATCGCATCAATCACTTCCTGTGTCCGCTTTCCCTTTCCAATCATTGCCCCCAGACCCAGATCTAACAGCCGCGGCGCATACTTATCCATTCTGCTTGCAGTTGTTGGTCCTGCTGAACCGATTGGTCTTCCTTCTCTTGCCGGAGATGGTCCCATATAATAAATCACCTGCTCTTCCAGTTTCACTGGCAGCTTCTCACCTTGATCAAGGCTTTCATTCATTCTTTTATGCGCAGCATCCCTTGCCGTATAGATTGTTCCCGTCAAATATACATAATCTCCCGCTTTTAATTGGCAAAGCTGATCTTTTCCTGCTGGTACCGTCATATGTTTTTCCATCTGCACTGCCTCCCTTTCTCTCCTTGCTATAACACTCTCACAATATGTCTGTTCACATGGCAACAGATATTCACCGCCACTGGAAGCCCTGCAATGTGAGTCGGATATGTGTTGACATTAACTGCAAGAGCGGTCATCACGCCTCCCAATCCTCCCGGTCCAATGCCAAGCTGGTTGATCTTCTGCAGCATTTCTTCTTCTAATTCTTGCACATATGAGATTTCCGAATGGACGCCAACCTCCCTTGTCAATGCTTCCTTTGCCATCAGCGCACATTTTTCAAAAGTACCTCCGATTCCAACACCGACTACCATTGGTGGGCACGCATTTGGTCCTGCCTCTGCCACTGTATTGAGAATCGCTTGCTTTACCCCTTCCAATCCATCTGCCGGCTTCAACATCATAACTTTACTCATGTTTTCACTTCCGAATCCCTTCGGCGCCACTTTGATCTTCACTTGATCACCAGAAACAATTTTATAATGAATAACTGCCGGGGTGTTATCCTTTGTATTTTCTCTCAGAATCGGATCCTTTACCACAGATTTTCTCAAATATCCTTCCACATACCCCTGACGTACCCCCTCATTGACAGCCTCTTCCAGATTTCCCCCGGTCAGACGTACCTCTTGTCCAATCTCTAAAAATACAACTGCCATTCCGGTATCCTGGCAGATTGGAATCATATCTGTTGCTGCAATCTCCAGATTTTCCTGAAGCTGTTCTAAAATCTGTCTGCCAAGTGGAGACTCTTCTGTTCTCACTGCCGTCTGCAATGCATTTTTCATATCATCTGAAAGATAATAATTAGCTTCAATACACATTTCTTTTACATTTTTTGTAATCTCACTGACATCTATTGTTCGAATCATAGGGACCTCCTCATTGATCTGAATCTTCTGAAATTTTTCATCTATCTAAGATTATAGTATACATCACAAAGAAAAGGAATACCTGTATCCAGATATTCCTTCTCTTTTTCCCAATATTCTCTTTCTAGAATCGACTATTCCGATACAATCTCTCCGCATGCGATCTTACTTCCGGAATTTCCTGATGACTGTGTCCGGAAATCATCTGCCATCCCATGGATGACAACTGTTCTTCCGATCACTTCTTCCGGGTAAAACCGGTCTGTGTAAAAGGCGCTCCATGCAAGCCCCTCATTTGCAAGCAATGGAGGAAAATCCCCCGCATGCCCTGGATGTACTGTATTTTCCGGATTATAATGTCCCTTTGTCTGAGCAAATGGATCCTCTTCATCTCCTGTACATAATGCTCCTTCATGAATATGGAATCCGTAGAAATTTGCGTTTGGAGCATTTTCTGCATTTGGAAGACCTTCCACTTCTGCCACAACCAGTGTTCCCCCGTACATTTCAAAGAAATAAATATTTCCCTTGATCTTAGAATGTCCGGCATCTCCTCGTATCTGTGCATATGCATCTGCTGTCTCATTCATAAACTGAACCATAGCTTGTTACCTCCTGCATGCTTCCTTGTTCTGCCTTGTTTCAGCATATGCAGATGCACTCTATTTGTGACATAGGGTATCTGATTCCATCATTTTTTCTAATTTGTTTCTAATTCAAGACTTTCTTCTGAACCTGCTTCTTCTACTTCAGCCTTTTCTTCTGCATTTTCTTCTGCGACAGTTTCTCTCACTTTTGCAATGCTGGCAACTTTTGTATTGGAGTCAAGGTTGATCAGTTTCACTCCCGATGCGACACGACCAAGAATAGAAATTCCTGCACATTCCATTCGAATTACAATTCCCTCTGTATTGATGATCATAATTTCATTGTCTTCGTTTACTGCTTTAACTCCGATCACATTTCCGGTTTTCTCCGTGATCTTATAGCACTTCACACCTTTTCCGCCACGATTCTGACAGGTGAACTCTTCAATTGCAGTACGTTTTCCCATTCCCTTTTCAGAAGCGATCAGAAGGTAATCTCCCTGGGTATGTAACTGCATTCCGATCACTTCATCGCGATCGCTCAGGTTCATTCCTCGTACACCCATAGAAGTTCTTCCCGTTGATCTTACATCCTGCTCTTTGAAACGGATACACTGACCGTATTTTGTTACCATGATGATATCTTTTTCATTGTCTGTGATCTTTACTTCAATCAGCTCATCATCTTCACGAAGTGTGATCGCAGCAAGCCCTGTCTTTCTGACATTTGCATAATCTGTAATTGGCGTCTTCTTCACAAGACCTTTTTTCGTCGCCATAAACAGATATTTCCCGTCTTCATATTCACGGATCGGAATCATCGCAGTAATCTTTTCATCCGGCATGAGCTGCAATAAATTGATGATCGCAGTTCCTCTTGCAGTTCTTCCAGCCTCCGGAATCTCATAGCCTTTCATCCGGTATACTCGTCCGGTATTGGTAAAGAACATGATATAGTTATGTGTCGAGGTCATAAATAATTCCTCTACATAATCTTCTTCAATGGTCTGCATTCCCTTGATTCCTTTACCGCCGCGGTTCTGACTCTTGAAGGTATCTGTTGTCATCCGCTTGATATAACCAAGCTTTGTCATTGTGATCACAACATCCTGCTCCGGAATCAGGTCTTCTGTAGAAAGATCTAACTCATCAAAACCAATGGAAGTTCTTCTGTCATCCCCATATTTTCCACTGATCACAAGAATTTCTTCCTTGATCACACCTAAAAGAAGTTTTCTGTCTGCAAGGATTGCTCTCAATTCTCCAATGCGCTCCATGAGCTCCTTATATTCATTTTCAAGCTTTTCCCGTTCCAGACCGGTCAGTGCACGCAGACGCATATCTACAATTGCCTGTGCTTGTACATCTGTCAGCTGGAATGCTTCGATCAGTCCTTCTTTAGCAGCCTGTGCATTCTTGGAATTACGAATAATTCTGATAACCTCATCAATATTATCAAGGGCGATCAGCAAGCCTTCCAAAATATGCGCGCGCTCTTCTGCCTTATTGAGTTCATATTTCGTACGTCTTGTCACGACCTCTTCCTGATGTCTGAGATAATAGTTCAGCATCTCAAGAATGTTCATGACTTTCGGCTCGTTGTTGACCAGTGCCAGCATGATCACACCAAACGTATCCTGCAATTGTGTATGTTTGTACAGCTGATTCAGAACAACATTTGCATTGACATCCCGGCGCAGCTCGATACAGATACGCATACCTTCTCGGTTAGACTGATCACTTAAATCTGTAATTCCGTCAATCTTCTTATCGCGTACAAGCTCTGCAATCTTCTCGATCAGACGAGCTTTATTCACCATATATGGTAATTCTGTGACAACGATACGGCTCTTTCCATTTGCCATCGGCTCTATATCCGTCACTGCACGTACACGGATTTTTCCTCTTCCGGTGCGGTATGCCTCCTCGATTCCTCTCGTTCCAAGGATCATTGCTCCAGTTGGGAAATCCGGCCCTTTGACGATTTGCAAAATATCTTCTATGCTCGTCTCGCCGTTTTCTTCTATCTGGTCATCAATAATCTTTACCACTGCTGCAATGACTTCTCTTAGATTATGCGGTGGAATATTCGTCGCCATTCCAACCGCAATTCCTGACGTACCATTGACCAGCAGATTTGGAAATCTGGCCGGAAGTACCGCCGGCTCCTTTTCCGTCTCATCAAAGTTTGGTGTGAAATCTACTGTGTCTTTATTGATATCAGCTGTCAGCTCCATAGAAATTCTGCTTAATCTGGCCTCTGTATAACGCATGGCAGCAGCGCCATCTCCATCGACTGAACCGAAGTTTCCATGACCATCCACAAGCGGATATCTTGTAGACCACTCCTGCGCCATATTGACAAGCGCTCCATAAATCGAACTATCTCCATGCGGGTGATATTTACCCATCGTATCTCCGACGATACGGGCACACTTACGATGCGGCTTATCCGGTCCATTGTTCAGTTCAATCATGGAATAGAGGATTCTTCTCTGTACCGGTTTCAGACCATCTCTGACATCCGGAAGTGCACGGGAGGCAATAACGCTCATTGCATAATCAATATAAGAGTCTTCCATCGTCTTTTTCAGGTCAACCTCATGAACTTTATCAAAAATATTATCTTCCATTGTCTTCTCCTTACTTGAAATACATTTTCATCAACGCTGTAAAAACCTTTAAATATCAAGATTTTGCACGTATTTTGCATTCTCCTCGATAAACTCTCGTCTAGGCTCTACTTTATCTCCCATAAGTGTCGTAAAAGTAAGGTCTAATTCGGATGAAGATTCCTCATCCATTGTCACACGCAGAAGCACGCGGTGCTCCGGATCCATTGTTGTCTCCCAAAGCTGTTCCGCATCCATCTCTCCAAGACCTTTGTAACGCTGAATCTTATTATTTCCATCTCTTCCAACTTCCTGAAGAATCTTATTTAATTCTTCATCACTGTAAGCATACCATACTTTTTTGTTTTTCTCCAACTTATAGAGCGGAGGCTGCGCTAGATAAACGTATCCTTGTTTGATCAGTTCCGGCATAAACCGATATAAAAATGTCAGAAGAAGCGTACTGATATGAGCGCCGTCCACGTCGGCATCGGTCATGATAATGATCTTATGATATCGCAGTTTTGAAATATCAAAATCCTCGTGAATTCCCGTTCCAAAGGCTGTGATCATCGCTTTGATTTCTGCATTTGCATAGATTTTATCTAGTCTTGCTTTCTCTACATTCAGAATCTTTCCTCGAAGCGGAAGAATTGCCTGAGTTGCACGGTCTCTGGCAGTCTTTGCCGATCCACCCGCAGAATCTCCCTCTACAATGTAAATCTCACATTTGGATGCATCCTTCTCTGAACAATCTGCAAGTTTTCCTGGAAGTGACATTCCCTCTAAGGCTGATTTTCTTCTTGTAAGATCTCTTGCCTTTCTGGCCGCTTCCCGCGCACGCTGTGCCAGAACAGACTTCTCGATGACAACTTTGGCAACCTGCGGATTCTGTTCAAGGAAAATCTCTAACTGTGTACTCAGTACACTGTCAACAGCACCTCTTGCCTCACTGTTTCCAAGTTTTTGCTTCGTCTGTCCTTCAAACTGTGGATCCTGAATCTTAACACTGATAATTGCTGTCAGGCCTTCTCTGATATCTTCTCCTGAAAGATTTGGCTCACTATCTTTTAACAGCTTATTTTTTCTTGCATACTCATTGAAAGTCTTTGTAAGTGCATTTCGGAAACCGACAACATGTGTACCGC
Organism: Faecalimonas umbilicata; assembly: GCF_004346095.1. GTDB lineage: Bacteria > Bacillota > Clostridia > Lachnospirales > Lachnospiraceae > Faecalimonas > Faecalimonas umbilicata. Next base: position 7,094 of record NZ_SLZV01000025.1, read on the forward strand.
CTTCCGGTGTAGTGATGTTATTTACAAACCCATATGTATTGTCTGTATAGGAATCATTGTGTTGCATTGCCACTTCTACTGCAACTCCGTCTTTCTGTCCCTCACAGTAAATAATCTGCTCATAAAGAGGAGTCTTGCTTTTATTTAAATACTGCACAAATTCCTTGATTCCACCTTCATAGTGAAATGTCTTCTCGATGCGTTCTTCCGGTCTCTCATCTGCTAAAACAATCTTCAGATTTTTCGTAAGAAATGCCATCTCACGGAATCTCTGCTTCAAAATATTATAATCAAACTCTGTCTCTTCAAAAATCTCGGCATCCGGCAGGAATGTAACTTTCGTTCCGGTCTTGTCCGCTTCACATTCTCCTACCACTTTCAGCTGATAGGCAGATTTCCCGCGCTCATAGCGCTGTTTGTAAATCTTGCCCTCGTTGTAAATCTCTACTTCCAGCCATACTGACAGGGCATTTACTACTGAGGCACCCACTCCGTGAAGTCCACCGGACACCTTGTATCCCCCGCCACCGAATTTTCCTCCGGCATGCAGCACGGTAAATACGACCTCAACCGCCGGAAGTCCTGCTTTGTGATTGATCCCAACCGGAATTCCACGTCCATTGTCAATAACCGTGATCGAATTATCTTTGTTGATCGATACAAAAATCGTATCACAATATCCGCCGAGTGCTTCATCGACCGCATTGTCTACAATTTCGTATACAAGATGATGTAACCCTCTGGAAGATGTGCTCCCAATGTACATTCCAGGTCTTTTTCTGACGGCCTCCAGTCCTTCCAATATCTGAATCTGATCTGCACCATATTCTGTACTCATTATAGTCCTCCTAATTTTCCTTTACTACGACTCCATTACTTACATGAAATATTTTATTTATCGAAAAGCGGTGATTTACAAACTCATCGACACCAGTGCAGGTGATCAATGTCTGTATGTCATGAATGCTGTCTAATAAATAATTCTGTCTGTTCTTATCCAGTTCTGACAGGACATCATCCAACAAAAGAACCGGCGTATCCTTGATCAACTTTCTGACAATCTCTATCTCCGAAAGCTTCAAGGATAATGCTGCTGTCCTCTGCTGTCCCTGGGAACCGAATTTACGAATATCAATATCTTTTGTCAAAAAACAGATGTCATCTCTGTGTGGTCCTGCTGAGGTGCTTTTCATTCGAATATCCCGCTCCCTGTTCTTTTTCAGAACCGACTCGAATTCCATCTGCCCAATGTTTTTCTCATATGAAATTGTAATCGTTTCTCGGCCTCCCGTCAATTTATAATGAATTCCAGATATTATTTCATTTACTTCTTCCAGAAATTTTTCCCGTCTTTCCATGATCCGACTGCCATACTGAATCAGCTGCATATCCCATAAATCCAGCATCTCATTTAATTCTGCACGATTCTGGCAGTCTTTTAACAGACGGTTTCTCTGATTGATGATTCTGTTATAATTTGCCAGATCACTCAGATAGACTTTATCAAGCTGGGACAATTCCAGATCCATAAATCTTCTCCGCTCGGCAGGTCCGTTCTTGATAATATTCAGATCTTCCGGGGAGAAAAATACAAGATGAACAAGTCCAAACAGCTCACTTGCCTTTCGGATTGGAATCTTATTGATCGCAATTCCCTTTGGACTGTTCTTCTTCAGATGCATATCCACCTGAAACTCGATCCCATCTTTCTCGATCACCGTCTCAATATGAGACTCTTCATTTCCAAATTGAATCAAATCCCGATCTTTCGTACCTCTATGAGATTTCGTTGTCCCGGTCAGATAGACCGCCTCTAAAATATTTGTCTTACCCTGAGCATTGTCGCCATAAAATATATTGGTAGCATGGTCAAACTCGATGCTGAGAAAATCATAATTTCTAAAGTTTTTTAATTTTAATGACTTAATTACCATACCGGCACCAACTGTCCTTATTATTTCTCAATTCGGATCTCCTGTCCATCAAAAGAGACAACATCTCCAGCATAAAGTTTCTTTCCACGCTGCACTTCTATTTCCCCATTGACAGATACCAATCCATCCTGAATAACAAATTTCGCATCAACACCAGATTCTACAAGCCCTGCCGCTTTTAATGCCTGTCCTAATTTAATGTACTCATCTCTTAATTTAATAATTTCCATTTCTTCGTCCTCTCGCACATTGAAAATACGTTTCGTAGTTTTTCTGCATAAATATGCATTATTTTATTGCATGTTTATGCAGCCGCATTGAAGTTTACCGGGAGGATCAGATAGATATAACTTTGTTCTTCATCTTTGATAAAGCAAGGTGCTTTTGCATTCATGAAGTACAGGCTGACCTCCTCATCATCGATCACGCGCAGCGCATCGATCAAAAACTTCGGATTAAATCCGATCAGCAGATCCTTTCCGTCCTTGGTAATCATGATCTCTTCATTCATAGAACCAATCTGTGACTGGATCTTCAGCTGCATAGACTCATCGGTAATATTAATAATGATCGGCTTCTTATCTCCTTCTTTCACAAGAAGTGTTGCACGATCAATACAGCTTAACAGTTCTTTTTTATTGATTCGCACTTTTGTCTCATAATCGTTTGAGAGCATCTGGTCGATACGGAAATATTCTCCTTCGATTAATCTTGACACAACAACGGTGTTGCTGAACTCAAACACGATATGATTATTTGTAAAATAAATAGTAACTTCACTTTCTGTCTCACCAGAAAGGATTTTACTGATTTCCTGAAGTGTCTTTCCTGGAACGACAACTTTTCTAGGCTCATAAGATTCTTTTAATTCGATTTTTCTAATGGAAATACGGTGTCCGTCCAGGGAAACCACTTTCAGAATATTCTGATCTACTTCAAACAATTCACCGGACATCAGTTTGTTGCTATCCATATCAGAGATTGAAAAAATTGTCTGACGAATCACTTCTTTGAGCGTAAATTCAGAAAGTGTGATGCAATCCTTTTTTTCGATATAAGGTAAATAAGAAAAATCTTCTCCTGATTTTCCGGAAATATTAAATTTCGCTTTTTCGCAGGTGATCAATGTCTGTAAATTACTATTTGTTTCAATGATTACTTCATTATCAGGAAGTTTTCTTACGATTTCTGAAAAAATCTTGGCATCCAATGCAATGATTCCTTTTTGAAGAATGGTTCCTTCAATCGTAGTTTCAATTCCAAGTTCCATATCATTCGCTGTCAATTTGATTGTATCTGTTGTTGCATCAATTAAGATACATTCTAAGATTGGCATGGTTGTTTTAGAAGGAACTGCTTTGGAGACAATACTGACACCTTTGACTAAATTTGATTTTGTGCAAATGATTTTCATGTGTATAACTCCTTTCGGTATTTGCTTTGAGTAAATATATGAAAGTTATCCGCCGTAACCGCCGTAGGGGCTGTGGATATGTGGATAACCCTAAAAATCCCTATGGTTGAGCGATTTTTACGCTCGAAAAGTATGTGGAAAAACAAAGGATAATACGTTCACAAAATTGGGATAACTTAAGCGAGTTTTCCACAGAAAAAATTATCCACAATGAACGAACAATCTATCCACAGTTTTTCCACATATCAATCCACAATAGCCGTTAAAAAAATAACAATCTAAACTGGATTTAATTTTTTCTTAATAATATCAATGGTGTTGCTGAAGGTGTCACTGGCCTTGATATCAGCAGTAACCTTGTCAACTCCATGGCTGATCGTAGAATGATCACGACCACCAAGTGTCAGACCGATTGCTTTGAGTGGAGTATCGGTCATAGTACGGCATAAATACATAACTATTTGACGCGGAATTGCGATTTCAGCGTTTCGTTTGCCGCTTTTTAAGTCAGCGATCGAAATATTAAAGTGTTCTGAGACAACATCCAGGATTAATTCCGGGGTGACTTGTCTGTTTTCATTTGGTGAAACGATATCTTTCAGCGCTTCCGCAGCCAAATTGATATCAATCGGTGCATTTTTTAACTTATATAATGCGATCAATTTGTTTAAAGAGCCTTCAAGCTCACGGATATTTGACTTTACATTAGAAGCAATGTACTGCATAACAGCATCCGGAATATTGTATTTGTCCAGTCCGTCCAATTCTTCCTTTTTCCTGAGAATTGCCATTCGTGTTTCATAATCAGGTGAGGAAATATCTGCGACCAAGCCGCATTCAAAGCGGGAGCGGAGACGAGCTTCCAGTGTTTCAATGTCTTTTGGAGGCTTATCGCTGGAGATGATGATCTGCTTGCCGGATATGTGAAGATGATTAAATGTGTGGAAGAATTCTTCCTGTGTACTTTCTTTTCCGATAATAAATTGGATATCATCTATTAAAAGGACGTCAATCGATCTGTATTTTTCGCGAAAAGCAGTCATTGCGGATTCATTGCCAGTTTTTCCGTTTTTAATTGCTTCGATCAGTTCATTTGTAAACGTTTCACTTGTTACATATAATACTTTTTTCTCTGGCTCATTTTCTAAAATAAAGTGAGCGATGGAGTGCATAAGATGGGTTTTTCCAAGTCCGACACCTCCATATAAAAAGAGGGGATTATAGACTTCACCCGGTGATTCTGCAACTGCAAGTGATGCAGCATGTGCAAAATTGTTGTTTCCACCAACGACAAAAGTATCAAATGTATACTTGGGATTCAGGTTTGCAGCCTGAGATACAGTTACTTTTGATTTCGGTGTGGCGGTTTTATCCTCAAAATCTTTCGGATCGAATTCATTTTCGGCGATAAACTTTACTTCATATTCTTTTCCGACAACTTCGGCAATACATACCTGAAACGGCAGCAGGTATTTGTTTTTAATATAGTCAATACTTGCTTTTAAATTCACAAGAATGTACACAGTATTACTTGTTACTTTATATACTCTCAGTGGAAGAATCCACGTTTTGAAAGAAACGTCCGTAAGACTGTGTTCAATTTTTAATTTTTGTATAATTTCTTCCCAATTTTCCTCAACAATATTCATTCTTCTAACTCCTAAGTATCATAGTAAAAGAAATTTGTAGACAATCTCTCCACTATATTTTACATCAAAACCCATATTTAAGCAATGGAAATAAGTGTGGATAACTTTATAGACAGTGGAAAATCCCCCAAAATAAGGATTTTATGGGTGGATAAATCGTCTATAAACACTGAATCCACAGGTTATCCTTATAGTTATCCACAAGTTATCCACAACTTGTGGATAACATTTGGGTCAAACACTATATTGTGGGATATCCACATGATTTTTTCGGGAAAAAATACTAGATGATGTGTGGAAAAGTGTCAGAGCATCTTTTATTTATAGAAAAAACGGGGAAAAATGGAAAAAAGAGTTGGAAAAAGAGGAGAAACAGGAGAATGGAAAAAGTAGAAAAGCAGATAAAAATAAGGAGATATCATATATGTGGAAAAATGGAAAAAAATCAAGAAAATGAAAGGATTATCTTGACGAAATGGCATTTTATGCTTATAATGAAATACGATGTCTAAAAAATAATATGTCTATATTTATATATATAGGTTTCATGTCTAAGGAGGTGGATTTCAATGAAAATGACATTCCAACCAAAAAAGAGATCTAGAGCGAAAGTTCATGGATTCAGAGCAAGAATGAGCACAGCTGGTGGAAGAAAAGTTTTAGCTGCCAGAAGAGCAAAAGGAAGAAAACAGTTATCAGCGTAGGCCGCATATATGTGGCCTTTTCTTCTTTAAAAATCAGGAGAAGATAATAATGAAATTTTCCGAGTCATTAAAGAAAAATCAAGATTTTCAGATTGTTTATAAGACTGGAAAGTCTTATGCAAATAAGTATCTGGTAATGTATGTAAGAAAAAACCAATCCGGAGGGAACCGGCTTGGTATTTCTGTCAGCAAAAAAGTTGGCAACAGTGTCGTGAGACACCGGCTGACACGATTGATCAGAGAGAGTTATCGATTACAAGAAGAACATTTTCAGAGTGGATATGATATTGTAGTGATTGCGAGAGTGAGTGCCAATGGGCGCTCGTACAGAGAGATGGAAAGCGCATTGATCCACCTGGGAAGACTTCATAATATATATAAGTAACAAAATGGAGATGTAAAATCGGTGAAAAAGATATTTATTGCACTTATCAGGTTTTACCAGAAATATTTATCCGGGTTAAAAAGAACAACTCACTGCATTTATTTTCCTACATGTTCTCAATATGGAATTGAAGCGATTGAGAAATATGGGGCATTAAAGGGTGGGTTATTAACTATATGGAGAATTTTACGTTGTAATCCATTTGCAAAAGGCGGGTATGACCCTGTGCCTTAAAGGAGGAAAAAATGACAGGTATTCTTTTGACACAATCGACGACGCCAATTATAGGACAGGTGGCGTGGCTGCTCGGTAAATTAATGGATGGTATCTTTAATGTGCTGAGTAGTGCATTCGGAATCGAAAACATAGGTTTATGTATTATTTTATTTACAATTATTATCTATACATTTATGATTCCGCTTACAATCAAACAGCAGAAATTTTCAAAATTAAGTGCAGTAATGAACCCTGAACTTCAGGCAATTCAGAAAAAGTACAAGAACAAACGGGATCAGGAATCCATGCTGAAAATGCAGGAAGAAATGAAGATGGTGTACGATAAGTACGGAACTTCACAGATGGGTGGATGTCTTCAGTTAGTGATCCAGTTTCCGATCTTACTTGCATTGTGGAAGGTTATTCAGAACATTCCGGCATATGTAGGCGGAGTAAAGGATATGTATATGCCTCTTGTCAATGAGATCATGGCAACTGGCGGTTATCAGAAGATTATGGAGAAGATTGGTTCGGCAAGCCCGATCATGATCAATCCTGAAAAGTTTGACTATACAAAGACAAATACGATCGTAGATGTACTTTATAAATTCCAGCCAAGTACATGGGATACATTAAAAGATAAATTCCCGGACCTTTCATCCTTGATTGATTCAACATCCGGGCAGATTTCACATATTAATAACTTCTTGGGAGCAAATATTTCAGATGCACCTGTGAACCTGATGATGGATGCTTTAAAGACCGGTGCAATTCTTGTTGCGATTGTTGCACTTTTGATTCCGATCTTATCTGGTCTGACACAGTGGATCAATATTAAGTTGATGCCACAGTCACCTGGAATGGACGATCGGGAGAATCCAATGGCAAATTCTATGAAGACAATGAATATGATCATGCCGTTATTCTCAGTATTTATGTGTTTCACAATGCCGGCAGGTCTCGGTTTGTACTGGATCTTTAGTGCGATTTGCCGTTCGGTACAGCAAGTAGCGATCAATAAGTATCTTGACCGTATGGATATGGATGAGCTCGTAAAGAAAAATATGGAAAAAGCAAAGAAGAAGTATGAGAAAAAGAAAGTTTCCACAGAAGAGCTGAACCAGATGGCAACGAAAAAAGTCCGCAATATCGCGGTAGAGCAAAAGCATAATCATACAGCAGACAGTGAGCAGGAAGCAAAATTGCAGCAGGCAGCTGAGCGTGGTAAAAATGCAAAACCGGGAAGTCTTACAGCAAAAGCAAATATGGTAAGGAAATTTAACGAAAACGATTAATTCAAACCGCATTTCTATAGCAGAAACGGGAGGGAAGAAGAATGGAAGAGATTAGAGTATCCGCAAAGACACTGAGCGATGCGATCACAGAAGCGCTGATTCAGTTAGGGGTGACGAGCGATCAGTTAGAATATGATGTAATCGAAAAAGGAAGTTCCGGATTTCTTGGAATTGGGGCAAAGCAAGCTGTGATCTCAGCTAGAAGAAAAAAGACAGCAGAAGCGCCGGTAGAGCTGGAGGAGATTAAATTCGACAAACCGAAAGTGAAACCGGAACCAAAAAGAGAAGAGAAGCGTCCGCCGGTTCCAGCAAAGAAGGCAGAACGTCCTGCACCAGAAGCAAAGACGGTAGAAAAAGAGGAGCGTTCTTCTGTGAAGGTTACGGAAGAAACAATTCGTGAATCGGAGAAGTTTTTGCAGGATGTCTTGAAGACAATGGATATGGAAGTCAAGATTCATTCCGAAGTAGACAGTGAAGGAACTCTCTGCATTGAACTGGAAGGAGAACATATGGGTATCCTGATCGGTAAAAGAGGTCAGACATTAGATTCCCTTCAGTATTTGACAAATCGTGTGGCAAACAAAACACAGGATGGCTATATTCGTGTAAAGCTGGATACAGAAAATTATCGTGCAAGAAGAAAGGCGACACTGGAGAACCTTGCAAAAAATATTGCACATAAAGTAAAACGTACAAGAAAGCCGGTTTCTTTGGAACCGATGAATCCGTATGAAAGAAGAATCATTCATTCTGTATTACAGTCAGACAAGTATGTGTCAACTCACAGCGAAGGAGAAGAGCCATACAGAAGAGTTGTAATTACACCGTCCAGAAGACAATAACAAAGAAATTCAGGCAGCATTATTTTAATGCTGCCTTTTTTAGAAACTGTTTTGGAAGATGCATAGACAGCAGAAAGGAGAGACAGGAAAATATGATAAAGGATACAATTGCAGCGATCGCAACGGCAATGACAGCTTCTGGAATTGGGATTATCCGAATCAGTGGGGAAGAAGCTTTTGTAATCATTGACCGTATATACAAAGGGAAGAAAAAAGAAAAAAAGCTCTCAAATGAGAAAAGCCACACGATTCATTATGGATACATTATGGATGGAGAAGAGGCGATCGACGAAGTTTTGGTGCTTCTTATGAGAGGGCCGCACAGTTATACCGGAGAGGATACTGTTGAGATTGACTGTCACGGCGGAGTGTACGTAATGAAGCGTATTCTTGAGACTGTGATCAAGTATGGTGCAAGACCGGCAGAGCCGGGAGAGTTTACGAAGCGGGCATTTTTAAATGGAAGATTAGATCTGTCACAGGCAGAAGCGGTGATCGATGTCATACAGTCTAAAAATGAATATGCCTTGAAGAGTTCTGTAAGTCAGTTAAAGGGGTCTGTATTAGAAAAAATATCTGAGATCCGTAAGGAGATTTTATATCACACAGCCTTTATTGAAACAGCGTTGGATGATCCAGAACATATTAGCATTGACGGATATGGGGAAAAGCTTCAGGGAACCGTAGAAAAGCTTCAGGGAGCAATTCGCAGGTTGTTAGAGAGTGCAGATAATGGTAGAATAATCAAGGAAGGAATCCAGACTGTTATTGTAGGAAAGCCAAATGCAGGAAAGTCTTCGCTGTTAAATGTGCTTGCAGGAAAAGAACGGGCGATCGTGACGGATATTGAAGGCACAACAAGGGATATTCTTGAGGAAAATATTCAGATCAATGGGATCTGTTTAAATATCATAGACACAGCAGGGATCCGTGATACAGAAGATATTGTCGAAAAGATCGGGGTCGATAAGGCGAAAGATTATGCAAAGGATGCAGACTTGATCATTTATGTCGTCGATGCATCGCGTGCCCTGGATGAAAATGATGAACAGATTCTTGAGATGATCCGGGAGAAGCAGGCATTGATTCTTTTGAACAAATCGGATCTGGATACTGTTATCACAAAGGAGCTCCTGCAAAAATATACAGAAAAACCGATGATTGAAATATCGGCAAAACAGGAGCATGGGATTGAGAAAGTAGAGCATGCACTGAAAGAGATGTTTTTTGAGGGAAAGGTTTCTTTCAATGACGAAGTATATATTACAAATATTCGACAGAAAACAGCCCTTCAGAATGCTTATGACAGTTTGGAAAAAGTAATTGGAAGTATTGAAAATAACATGCCGGAGGATTTCTATTCCATCGACCTTATGGATGCCTATGAGGCGCTTGGAAGTATCACCGGAGAAACGATAGGAGAAGATTTGGTAAATGAAATATTCAGCAAGTTCTGTATGGGAAAATAAAGACAGATATGGAATCGCCGTGATCGGTGCGGGACATGCAGGATGTGAAGCAGCTCTGGCAGCTGCAAGGCTCGGTGTCAGAACGATCATGTTTACTGTGAGTGTAGATAGTATTGCGTTGATGCCATGTAATCCAAACATTGGAGGAAGTTCGAAAGGTCACCTTGTCAAAGAGGTGGATGCACTTGGAGGAGAGATGGGAAAGGTAATCGACCGTACCTTTATTCAGTCCAAGATGCTGAATAAGTCCAAAGGACCGGCCGTTCATTCCCTGCGTGCACAAGCAGATAAGGCGAGATATAGTACAGAGATGAGAAAGGTGCTGGAGCAGCAGGAGAACCTGGACATCAAGCAGGCGGAAGTTACGGAAATTCTTGTGGAAAATGGAAAAGTGACAGGAGTTAAAACTTTTTCTGGAGCAATTTATCACTGTGATGCGGTAGTACTATGTACTGGAACATATTTGAAATCCAGATGTATTTATGGAGAAGTCAGTGAAAATTGTGGACCGAATGGTCTGAAGGCGGCAAATTATTTAAGTGATTGTCTCAAAGAACTGGGAGTTCAGATGTATCGTTTCAAGACAGGGACACCAGCGCGGATTGACCGTAATTCTATTGACTTTACAAAGATGGAAGAGCAGTTTGGAGATGAGAGAGTAGTTCCTTTTTCCTTTACGACAAACCCGGAGGAAGTACAGATTGATCAGGTGTCATGCTGGCTGACTTATACAAATGAAAGGACGCATGAGATCATCCGGGAGAACCTTGACCGTTCTCCACTATTCTCAGGAATGATTGAGGGAACTGGTCCAAGATATTGTCCTTCCATCGAGGATAAGGTTGTGAAATTTGCAGACAAAGATCGCCATCAGGTATTTATTGAGCCGGAAGGGCTTGACACCAATGAGATGTATATCGGAGGAATGTCCAGTTCTCTTCCGGAGGATGTTCAGTATGAAATGTATCGAAGTGTACCGGGGCTGGAGCATGCAAAGATTGTCCGTAATGCCTATGCGATCGAATATGATTGTATTGATGCCAGACAGCTCTATGCGACGTTGGAATTTAAAAAGATCAGCGGGTTGTTCAGCGGAGGACAATTTAACGGAAGTTCTGGATATGAGGAGGCAGCAGCACAAGGACTTGTGGCAGGTATTAATGCAGCAAGGAAAGTACTTGGAAAAGAGCAGATCATTATAGACCGTTCGCAGGGATATATCGGTGTTCTGATCGATGATCTTGTGACAAAAGAAAGTCATGAACCATATCGGATGATGACATCCAGAGCAGAGTACCGTCTGCTTCTTAGACAGGATAATGCAGATCAGCGTCTGACGGAGATAGGATATCAAGTTGGGTTGATCGATGAGGAGCGCTACCAAAATCTGAAGAAGAAAGAGCGGCAGATTGAAGAGCAGGTAGAACGGCTGGAACATACAAATGTAGGTGCATCCAGACCAGTGCAGGAAGTATTGGAGCAATATGGAAGCACTCCGCTAAAAAATGGAATTACACTGGCAGAGTTAATCCGCCGTCCGGAATTATCTTATGAAGCACTGGAAGCGATTGATCCGGGAAGAACGGAGTTGAGCGAAGAAGTAGTAGAACAGATTAATATTCGTATTAAGTATGATGGTTATATTCGGCGCCAGATGAAGCAGGTAGAGCAGTTCAAAAAATTAGAGACAAAACGGATTCCGGATGCGATCAATTACGATGAAATCGGAAGTCTCCGTATCGAGGCAAAGCAGAAGCTGAATCAATATCGCCCGATTTCAATCGGACAGGCATCTAGAATTTCGGGAGTATCACCGGCAGATATCTCTGTATTGCTTGTATATATGGAAAGTTATGGAAGTAAGAGGGAAAAAGATGAGCAGTCATAAATTTGAAGAGAAGTTAAGTGCATTAGGAATCGTATTGGATGATAGACAAAAAGAACAGTTTGATCTGTTTTATGAGATTCTTGTTGAGTGGAATGAGTTTATGAACCTGACCGGAATCACAGAATACGAGGAAGTGAATGAAAAACATTTTGTAGATTCTGTTTCTATTGTAAAAGCGATGGACATGAAGTCTGTAAAAAGTGTAATTGATGTTGGGACAGGGGCTGGATTTCCGGGGATCCCATTGAAAATAGTGTTTCCGGAGCTGGAAGTTGTGTTGTTAGATTCCTTGAATAAGAGAGTAAAATTCCTCAACGCAGTCATCGAAAAATTGCAGTTGAAAGGGATTCGGGCTATTCATGGGAGAGCAGAAGACTATGCAAAGCAGCAGGAATACAGAGAACAGTTTGATCTCTGTGTGTCCAGAGCAGTGGCAAATCTGGCAACATTGTCAGAATATTGCCTTCCATATGTAAAAAAAGGTGGGGTGTTCCTTCCATATAAATCGGGAGAAATTGACGAGGAAGTTGTGCAGGCAAAGAAAGCAGTTACGATTCTTGGAGGAACTCTCAGAGAAGTGATAAAATTTCAGCTTCCGGGAAGTGAGATTGGAAGATCATTCGTAAAAATTGAAAAAGTAAAACCAACTGCAAAAAAATATCCGAGAAAAGCCGGACTTCCGGCAAAGGAACCGTTGGGGATTTGCTAGACAGCTTAAAAACACAAAAGAAGGACGGAATGAGAAATGAAAATTTCTTGCTTCGTCCTTCTTTGTCTTTTAAAGAAAATTCCTATGGAATCCCATAGAGTAAAAAGTACACTTCACGTTACATTCTATTTTCTAAAGCTTATTAAGACTCTTCTTCCACACCTAGGAACAAATCAATCTGCTCAAGAAGTGTCTGTGGTGTTTCAAGCTGAGGGAAACGTACACTGTCCTTCAATGTTGTAATTTCAATAGATGGAATATAATTTCGGTATTGCTCTGCAATTGCAATATTTTCTCCAGAACCTGTTGAGGCAATGAGAAAGATACTATTATTGATGTTTTTTAGAGCATGAAACATATTAGCATTCGTATAACGTCCAAGGATACTTCCCAGTAGATATTTTCCATGGGAACTATCTAAGTGAGATGATTCATAGTAAGAGTTTTTGATTTCTACATCAAGGGCTTCTGGGTTATGAAAGTTCTCTTCAAAAAAGTTTTGATCTGACAGTCGTTTACTCATCAAAATATTATATAGGAATGTTCCAATAAGAGGAGTCAAAAGTAAGTAGCGCAAAAGTTTTGTCCGTTTGGTTGGGATTGTCGCAAGTGTAGACAGATTCGTCGGATTAATCATCATAATCCGGTCAAAAAGGCTGTCGTCATTTGCACATGCCATTAATACAAAGGAAGAGGAAGTTCCGGTGGCAATCACATCGGTCTTTTCGCCAATAATAGTTTTGATAAAGTCCGTAAGTAGTTGGACATAAAGAAAGTTTGTGTAGGTGAGGTTAGGTTTTTCTGAATGTCCACATCCTAATAAGTCGATAGTATAAACCGTGTTTCGTTTTTTTAAAGACTTTACTAATTTATTCCACTCATGGGAAGAGCTATTTACAGTCAAATCATGAATCAGAAGGATAGGTTTTCCTTCTCCTTGTTTTTTATAAAATATTTTTCCAAATCTCCAATCGAAATAGTGACCGTCCTCTTTACAAAGTAAGTTATCAAGTGTAGATGTAAAAGAAATAATTTTATTGATTGTATAAATTGTTCCAGCTGTCAATGATGCCAGAACAGCTCCCGTTGTAAGTTTCTTTTTCCAACTCATAGAAGAACTCCTTTCGTAGCAATGCCACCGTAAGTGACTTTGTATCATGGTAAATAAGTGATAAGACAGTACATTGTAATTGTACTTTTTCTTATTATTATACTACACAAAGGAAAGCAAGAAAAGATAAAACTTTATTCAAGAGTAAACTCACCAATGGAATGTTTCACGTGAAACATTCACTATCAAAAAGAATAATAAAGTAAAATAAATGAGTAGATAAACTGTTTACCCAATATTTGTAAATAACATAGTAAGATGATTGATGGAAATAAAATGTTTCACGTGAAACATTAGAAGAGAAATAAAATAAATGTTTCACGTGAAACATTGTGTAGATTAAACTTCTTTTTAGTGTTATAATAAAAAAGCAAGAGAAAGGGGACACTAATATGGGAAGAATAATAGCAGTTGCCAATCAGAAGGGCGGCGTAGGAAAAACGACCACAGCTATTAACTTATCCTCATGCTTGAGCGCGTTGGGTAAAAGAGTATTAGCGATAGATATGGATCCACAGGGGAATATGACCAGTGGATTGGGAGTTGATAAAGATAATGTAGAAAAAACGGTATATGATTTGATCATTGGACGGGCGACTGTCGAAGAGTGCCTGTGCAAAGAGGTTTTTGAGAATCTTGATTTGCTTCCTACAAACATTGATCTGTCTGCTGCAGAAATTGAATTAATTGGTGTAGAAAACAAAGAGTTTATCATCCGCGATGAAGTGGCAAAAATCAGAGGAAACTATGACTTTGTAATTGTAGATTGTCCTCCGTCACTGAGTATGTTGACGATTAATGCAATGACAACGGCGGATACTGTTTTAGTTCCGATTCAGTGTGAGTATTATGCATTGGAAGGTTTGAGCCAACTTATGCACACGATTGATCTGGTAAAAGAAAGATTGAATCCAGATTTAGAGATGGAAGGTGTTGTATTCACAATGTATAATGCCAGAACAAATCTGTCGCTTCAGGTAGTAGAAAATGTAAAGGATAATTTGGATCAGACAATTTATAAGACAATTATACCGAGAAATATCAGACTGGCAGAAGCTCCGAGTCATGGATTGCCAATTAATATTTATGACCCAAAATCATCGGGAGCCGAAAGTTATATGCTTCTGGCAGAAGAAGTGATTCATAAAGGAGAAGAGTAATGGCAGTAAAAAGAGGCGGTCTTGGAAAAGGGCTGGACAGTCTGATTCCGGATCATAAAACAAAGGCGAATACGAGCAAAGATAAGGTGAGCGAGCAGGCTTCTGGAAAAGAAAAAACAACAATGCCTGCATCGGGAGAACAAAAAGTAAAAATAACAAAAGTAGAGCCAAATCGTACACAGCCAAGAAAAAATTTTGATGAAGATTCCCTGATCGAATTAGCAGATTCCATCCGGCAATTCGGTGTACTTCAACCACTTCTTGTTCAGAAAAAAGGAGATTATTATGAGATTATTGCCGGAGAAAGAAGATGGCGCGCTGCAAAAATGGCAGGTCTGAAAGAAATTCCCGTAATCATCAGAGAATATTCTCATCAAGAAATGGTAGAGATTGCCTTAATCGAAAATATTCAGAGAGAAAATCTTAATCCGATTGAGGAAGCTCAGGCATTCAAGCGGCTGTTGGAAGAGTTTCAATTAAAACAGGACGAAGTGGCAGAGAGGGTTTCTAAGAGTAGAACAGCAGTTACCAACTCCATGCGTCTTCTGAAGCTTGATGAAAAAGTGCAGCAGATGATCATCGATGATATGATTTCTACAGGACATGCAAGAGCGCTTCTTGCAATTGAAGACAAAGAGCAGCAATATATTCTTGCTAATAAAATTTTTGATGAAAAGCTAAGCGTGCGTGAGACAGAAAAACTTGTAAAAGATTTAAAGAAACCGAAAAAGGAAAAAACGAAAAAGGATACTAGCAATGACTTTATTTATCGGGATCTGGAAGAGAAAATGAGATCGGTGATTGGAACCAAAGTCAGTGTCAATCAGAAATCAAAAGGAAAAGGGAAAATAGAAATCGAATACTATTCTGACGAAGAGTTGGAACATATATTTGAAATGATCATGTCTATCCATCAGTAAAATTTGTACACGAACCATTTGAAAAAAAGGAGGAAATATGGAAGACAGTTTACTATTTCATCTCGGGTTTGATCCGGTGTTCCTTTTGCTTGGACTCCTGATTTTCATTATAATCTTATTTGTGCTTGTCATAAGTATGCATATGAAATATAATCGCTTAAAAAGCAGTTACAATGCATTTATGAAAGGCAAAGATGGAAGGTCAATGGAAAAGAGCATTACAGACCGACTGGATGAAATTGATAATTTATCCCATATGGCAAAGTTAAACCGGCAGAATATAAAAGAAATTTATCGGAGGCTAGAAGGAAATTATCAGAAGATTGGAATTGTCAAGTATGACGCATTTCAGGAAATGGGAGGAAATCTCAGTTTTGTGTTGACATTGCTTGATGCAAATGATAATGGCTTTGTGTTAAATGTAATGCATAGCCGGGAAGGGTGCTATAACTATATTAAGGAGATTGTGAAGGGTGAAAGTTATGTAGAACTGTCATCGGAGGAAACGGAATCATTAGAGAAAGCAATTTTCCAGGAAGCATATGCACTCAAAGATATTGTAGATGTAAAAAAATAGAAGGTATGAGGAGAAAAACAAATGTTAGATATTAAATTTTTAAGAGCAAACCCAGATATTGTAAAACAGAATATTAAAAATAAATTTCAGGACAGTAAGCTTCCACTTGTGGATGAAGTGATCGCACTGGATTTAAGAAACAGAGAGATCAAACAGGAAGTAGAAGCGCTTCGTGCAGAGAAAAATAAAATTTCCAAAATGATCGGAGCATGCATGGCTCAGGGGAAAAAAGAAGAGGCAGAAGAGTATAAGAGACAGGTGTCTGCTCAGGGAGATACCATTGAAAAACTTTCTGTGGAAGAAAAAGAAGTAGAAGAGAAGATTAAGACGATTATGATGACAATTCCAAATATCATTGATCCATCTGTTCCAATCGGAAAAGATGACAGTGAAAATGTGGAATTAGAGAGATATGGAGAGCCGGTCGTGCCAGATTATGAGATTCCGTATCACACAGAAATCATGGAAAAATTTGACGGAATTGATCTGGAAAGTGCAGGAAAGGTAGCAGGAAACGGATTTTATTATCTGATGGGAGATATTGCACGATTACATTCTGCAGTGATTTCTTATGCGCGTGATTTTATGATCGACCGCGGATTTACTTATTGCATCCCGCCATTCATGATTCGCAGTAATGTAGTGACAGGAGTGATGAGCTTTGCGGAGATGGATTCTATGATGTACAAGATTGAAGGAGAAGACTTATATCTGATCGGTACAAGTGAACACTCTATGATCGGAAAATTCATCGATACCATGCTCGATGAGAAGACATTGCCAAGAACGTTAACATCTTATTCTCCATGCTTCCGGAAAGAAAAAGGAGCTCATGGAATCGAGGAAAGAGGAGTGTACCGTATTCACCAGTTTGAAAAACAAGAAATGATCGTTGTATGTAAGCCAGAAGACAGCATGAAATGGTACGATGTGATGTGGAAAAATACAGTAGATCTGTTCCGCTCTCTTGATATTCCGGTTCGTACTCTTGAATGTTGTTCAGGAGATCTTGCTGATCTGAAAGTAAAATCTGTTGATGTAGAGGCATGGTCACCAAGACAACAGAAATATTTTGAAGTTGGAAGCTGCTCAAATCTGGGAGACGCTCAGGCGAGAAGATTGAATATCAGAGTCAAAGGTGAGGACGGAAAATATTTCGCTCATACACTAAATAACACAGTAGTTGCACCACCTAGAATGCTGATTGCTTTTCTGGAGAACAACCTTCAAGCAGACGGTTCTATCAAGATTCCAGCTGCATTACAACCGTATATGGGTGGTAAGACAGAAATCAAATAGAGGAAAAAAACGTGCATCAATATTTAAAAGCAATCGGATTTGACCATCTGAAAACGAAAAAAGATCTGAAAGAAGTTCTGAGAGATACAAAGGAAAACTTTACAAGTCACGAAGAAACTGCAAATATAGAAGGAGAAATAGTTTGTGAATATAAGAAAGAATATTCTGAAGCTATGGGAATCATTATGTGCGGGGACTACGATGGCGAAGAATTTGAGATGGAATACTACTTCCCTTATTTAAAGGGAAGTGGTATTACTTCTTATGAAGATATCATTGTGGAAAAGAGAATGGACAGAGACATGTACCTGGGTGTATGTGAGGATGTGCGGGTTGGAATCAGTCTGATATTTCATCTGATCAATGGGATGGAGTACCGTCAAGTGAAAAACTCGGGAGGAGTTTCTAAAAAATCTACTTCTCTGACACTTTCGGCTATGGCGCTTTCAGGAAGTATTTTACTGCCGATTAAGAAAAATGATTATCAGCTTCAGAGCCAACAGGAAGAGGCAAGAAACCGTATGATGCTTTTGAGTGCGGCAAAAAGTGGTGACGAGAAAGCGATGGAGACATTGACATTAGAGGATATGGACACTTACTCCAAAGTTTCCAAAAAGTTGATGACAAATGATGTCTATACAATTGTGGATACATATTTTATGCCATATGGTGCAGAATGTGACCAGTATTCTATTTTGGGAGAGATTTTAAAGATTCGTTCCTGTAGAAATGAGAGAACCGGCACAGAACTTTATGTATTTACGATGGATGTCAATGAACTGCAGTTTGACGTTTGCGTACCGAAAAATAGTATTTTCGGAGTGCCGGAAGTAGGGCGGAGATTTAAAGCGAATATATGGCTGCAGGGGATAATTAATTTCCAGTAAATGAGAAGAAAAGCAGATAAAAAGTTTCAAAAGTTTCAAAATAGGTATTTCAAAATCAGAGATTATTTGGTATACTAATAACAGTGTGAAAAAACATATTGCTTTGTTTCGGCAAAGCAGATGCATGTTTCCTTAGTTAAATGGATATAACAAGTGCCTCCTAAGGAGGAACCAAGGTTATCACTTCCTGAAAAAACTTTTGGGTTCAAATCTAGTTAAGAAGAGTAAAAATTGACACGAAGGTATTGCCCTAAAAGGGGAGTGCTTTGATGTCACCAACATGAAAAATAATAGTAATTAACAGCTTGAAAAAAGCTGATAATTAAATAAAGGTTGCCATTACCAAAAAGCCGGAAAACCGCGTGTTTTCAAGGAAAAATGGCATTTTGTCTCGTTAGTTAAATGGATATAACATGGTCCTCCTAAGACTAAATTATAGGTTCGATTCCTATACGAGACGGCCAGTCAAAAGCGTTCGATTATTAGCAGAAATGCAAATAATGGGGCGCTTTTTTGATAAGAAAAATGCATGATTTTATTGCTTTGAGGATGATTTTCAGCTAATACAATGAAATAATTGTTAGCTGGCAGCTAATAAAAAATAGCGTTTTGCAAACAGACTGTATCAGAGATATTGCTAACATTTGGGGAAGTATCTGTTGTCACCAGTGATTTAGGGATGTAAAATACAGTAAATAAAAGGAAAAATCCTTTGCAGAATATAATTTGCAAACATATATTAGCTGAAACAATGGAGAAATATATTAGCTGTAGCTAATAGGAAACGAGATGCTCGTTTGGAACTGATTTCAAAAATAATCGGATCCAGACGAGCATTTTTTAGTCTGACCGAAGAAGGAGGAAATAATGACTGAAGTAACGAAAGAATTTATCCAGAAGAATGAAAAAGAGAAGATCATTGAAATTGAGATTGAAAGACTTCGTTCATTTAAAAATCATCCTTTTCAAGTGAAAGATGATAATGAGATGCATTTATTAAAAGAAAGTATTGAGAAGTATGGAATTCTCACTCCGTTGATTGTCAGACCTGTGCCGGATGGAGTTTACGAGATTATAGCGGGACACAGGAGAAGACATGCTGCTGAGTTACTGGGATATCGAAAAGTACCGGTAATAATTCGTGTAATGAATGAAGATGAAGCTATTTTGAATATGGTAGATTCCAATCTGCACAGAGAAAAAATCAGTTTTAGTGAAAAGGCTTTTGCTTACAAAATGAAAAATGATGTACTGAAAAGAAAATCGGGCAGGAAAAAAGGCCAAATAGACCACAAAACGAAAAAGAAGAGAACAGTGGAGATTATCAGTGAAGAATGTGGTGATAGTCCGAAACAGGTACAACGGTATATTTCATTAACGAAACTAATACCGGAGTTTTTACAAAAATTGGATGATGAATTGATATCTTTTAATCCGGCAGTTGAAATTTCAGCGTTGAAGGAAGAACAGCAAAAACAATTGTTGGAAGCTATGGATTATGCTCAGGCTGTTCCATCTATATCACAGGCACAACGAATTAAAAAGTTAAGTAAAGAAAACCAACTTACATTAGAAAAGATGCAGGAAATTATGAGTGAGATAAAAAAAGGTGAGATCACGAGAGTTGCTTTTACAAATGAGCAGCTTCACAAATATTTTCCAAGCAGATACACACCCGCCATGATGAAACGAGAAATTATAGCATTATTGAAAATCTGGCAGAATGAAAATTGGGAGAAATAAATGGAGGAAAACAGTATGTGTAGAGTAATTTCAGTAGCAAACCAGAAAGGCGGAGTTGCAAAAAGTACAACGACTTTAAATCTTGGGGTAGGATTGGCAAGACAAGAAAAAAAAGTGTTATTGATTGATGCGGATCCACAGGGAAGTTTAACTGCAAGTCTTGGATATGTAGAACCGGATGATATTGGAACTACACTTGCAACTATTATGATGAATATTATCAATGACGAGGAAATTGCTGAGGAAGAAGGCGTTTTACATCATGAGGAACAAGTGGATCTCCTACCGGCTAATATTGAGTTATCTGCTTTGGAAGTAACCATGAGTAATGTAATGAGCAGAGAACTGATCATGAAGGAATATATTGATACGATGCGATCACGATACGATTATATTTTGATTGATTGTATGCCGAGTTTAGGAATGATGACTATCAATGCTTTAGTAGCTTCTGATACGGTTCTGATACCTGTACAAGCTGCATATCTGCCGGTTAAAGGACTTCAACAGTTGATCAGGACTATTTCTATGGTAAAGAAGAGATTGAACCGGAAGCTGACGATACAGGGAATTCTTTTGACAATGGTGGATTTTCGTACTAATTACGCCAAAGATATTGCTTCCAGAGTGAGAGAAACTTATGGATCTAAGATTTCTATCTTTGAAAATGTCATTCCACTATCAGTTAAGGTAGCTGAAGCAAGTGCGGAAGGAAAAAGTATTTATTGTCATTGTCCAAATGGAAAAGTATCTATGGCTTATGAAAAGCTGACGCAGGAGGTTTTGGAAAATGAAAAGTAGAAGTGGAGAAAAAATCAAATTGACAAGCATTGATGAATTGCTAGGAGTAGTCAATGAAGAGTCTGCAATGGAAATAGAAATCAACAGAATACATGCATTTAAAGATCATCCTTTCAAAGTATTGGATGATGAAAAGATGGCAGATTTAGTAGAGAGTGTAAAGATCTACGGAGTATTGACACCAGTTTTGTTACGGTCTGATGGTGAAAATGGATATGAGATGATCTCAGGTCATCGAAGAATGCACGCGGCTGTTATAGCTGGGTTGGAAACAATTCCTGCAATTGTTAGAGAGTTGTCAGATGATGATGCGGTCATTGCTATGGTAGATGCCAATATCCAACGGGAAGAGTTACTTCCGAGTGAAAAAGCATTTGCTTATAGGATGAAGTTGGATGCAATGAAACATCAGGGATATAGGACAGATATAACTTCTGGTCAAAATGGCCAGAAGTCGAAAGGAGTTGTTTCAAGAGACATTTTAGCAGAGCAGGTTGGAGAGAGTACAAGAAATGTTCAGCGCTATATTCGCCTTACAGAATTGATTCCAGAATTATTAGATATGGTAGATGTAAAGAAATTGAACTTTACCATTGCTGTTGATATTTCCTACATTGAAAAGGAAATACAGAAATGGATCTACGAGTATATCCGAGATACAGGATTTATTAAACCAAAGCAGATTACAGCTTTGAGAAAACAGTTGGAAGAAGGATCGGTGAATCAGGGATTTATGATCTCGATTTTCAATAGCTGCATTGCGGTAAAAGCACCGGAACGAAAAGTGGTGTTATCAGGAAAGAAGCTCACAAAATATTTTCCGGAAGATTATTCGGAAGCGGATATGGAAAAGGTGATTGAGGCATTGCTGGAACAATGGAAAAGAGAACAGGAATAAGGGGTGTAAAAATAAGATAACCCAAAGAAAGAAGAGATACAGAAGTTTAAAAAAAGGACTTCTATGAGAGAAAGGAAGGGAGGAAGATACATGGACAAAAAAATGAATTTTAAATATTTTTATGGAACAGAAGCAGATCAGTTTAGTTTTTACAGAATACCCAAAGCTCTATTTACCAATGAGTGCTTCAAGGATCTTTCCAGTGATGCGAAGATTTTATACGGTTTGATGCTGGACAGAATGTCTTTATCCATTAAGAATCAGTGGTTTGATGAAGAAAATCGGGCATATATCTATTTTTCCATTGAAGATATCATGGAATTATTGAATTGTGGCAGAAATAAAGCGGTGAAATCTCTTCAGGAGCTGGATGATGAAAAAGGGATCGGTTTGATTGAAAAGCGCAGGCAGGGCTTTGGAAAAGTTACGATCATCTATGTAAAATCATTTATTCAGGAGGGGTGTGAGGAAGAGAAAAAAGAAAAATCAAAGATGGTGAAGTTTACAAATCAAACTTCTGTAGAGGAAGAAGAGACAGAAGAAGTTTACATTTCAAACTTCAAGAAGTCCCAAAAACAAACTTCAAGAAGTCCCGAAAATAAACTTCAAGAAGTTTACATTTCAAACTCTAATAATACTAATATTAACAATACTAATCTTAGTGAGAATAAATCTAATCATATCGTATCTGCAGATGGGATAGGATCCGAAGAGGATGAGATGGAAACATTACATGCGTATCAATCTCTGATCAAAGAAAACCTGGATTATGATTCTCTGTTAGTGAGTCATCCTCATGACAAAAATCAGATTGATGAAATTGTGGATCTGATCGTAGAGACTGTCATGTGTAAGAGCGATAAAGTATTGATTGCAAGCAACTGGTATTCAGGAGCTTTGGTAAGGGGAAAATTCATGAAGCTGGATTATTCGCATGTAGAGTATGTGCTGCATTGTCTGGAAGGAAATACGAGTAAAATTAAGAATATCAAGAAATATTTACTTGCGGCATTGTTCAATGCTCCTTCAACGATAAGTGGATATTACCGAGCAGAAGTAAATCATGATATGCCGTGGCTAGCAAGATAGGAGGACAGATATGGGTATTTTAAAAGTGGCAGGAAAAGTGTTATTGATTCCATTGTGGTTTATCATTTCGATCATAGGTGCCGGAGTGAAGCTATTAGTACATATGGTGGCAGTCGCAAAAAAAATATTGGGATTTGGAATTATGGCGTTGTTCATTGGAACAGTAATCTGTTATCAAGACTGGCTACAGGCAGCTTTTCTGGCTTGTATGGGAGGTGTTCTGATCTTTATCTTATTTGCCGGAGAATTTATAGATACTGTAATCGACTTACTTAGAGAAAAAATATGTACATTGATTTTAGGTTAAGAAAAGATGACAGTTAAAGTAGCCTTAGTGATTTCAGATAAAAATTATAGAGCCTCTCCTTCAGGGAAAGGCTCTATAAGAAAAGTCCAAACTGGGATTTATTTCAATAAATATTTTTTAAACGCTTTGTGATTATCAAAGTGAACTTCTTTAAAAAATAAAACGAGCCAAATAATAAAAGCTGGAATGGACATATATGGTGTTAAAAAATAAGATGATGTTGCTCCTATTAACATTATGCCAGCCCATGTAAAACATTGATTTCTTATATCACGAGAAATATGAGCTTTATCATACAATTCCTGTTCTCCTTTCGGCAACGAATTAAATCCCGAAACAAATTTAGCCGCCTTTTCTTTAAATATTGCAAATAACACTCCTATAATTATAAATGGAATAACCAACACTCCACATAGCCAAAATCCTATATTCATACTATATTCCTCCTTCACAACTTCTGATTTGTCGTTTTTTTCAGTATATCATAATTTTTATCTTTCCGGTAGATAAAAGGCTTTTGTTTCTACGGAATTGTCTTCAAACTCCATTTCCACATAATAATCCCGGATGAAAATTGATCGGTAATAATCTTGTAAGGAATAGATATCAAGAGTTTTAAAATCGACCAAACACAGCGGGATTGGTTCTTTCTTTTCATTTTTATATTTCCAATATTCTAAGGAAGCAGCAACTTTATCAAGGCAACTTTGGCAGAGATGATCCGTTAGATTTCTTTTGTTCAATTTATAGTTTTCCGGTAACGTGATATCTATCTCAGCCATTCCTCTGGAAACATCTCCATGAGAGGAATAGGTGATTTCGCCTGTGTTTCCAAAAAGCATATTTGAACTGGTCTTATTTAATATTTCATTTCCGCTTTCATCATATGCTTTTAGTTGGAAATCTAAGACGTGCCAATCATTAAGAGAAATCAGTCCAACCGTATCAAACTTTCGATAATAGTCCATCATACTATAATCAGAACTTCCACATAAATAGCATGTAGAGATATCTTTCAGGCTTGATTGCAGATCGTCAAAGGTTATTTCTATCCGTTCTTTTGGGGCGTCTGCTTTCAGGGAATGTGTTAGAAAAATACCGTGATGTTGATGGATAGCATAACCGATGAGAAAGGATACAGCTAATAGGATGGTGCACCAGAATAAATCTTTCCTGATATGATAATATTTTTTTCTTTTTTCATACATGATTGAATTCCTCCGTGAAAAAATATAGTGTACTTAAAATAAGTCCATTTAAAACATTCTACCATTATTTGTACTTAAAATGAACTTGAAATATGAACTTAATATGTACTTATAGAGATGGAGAGAATGATCATGGAGAAAGAGAAGCATTTAGGATTACGGATTGATGCTGAAACGCATAAAAAACTGAAAAGCCTGGCAGAATTTGAAGGGCGTTCGATCAATGGAGAAGTGTTATATTTAATACGTCAGGCAATCATAGAATTTGAAAATAAGCATGGAGAACTGAAATAAAAGAATCTTCACATATGGATACAAGAAAAGCCCGTTCGGTTGTATGGAACGGGCAAATTTTATTTAGCCAGGAAATTGCTCTGTATTTCCAGTGGCATATTGTAGTTCTGACCACGCTTGATCAGACTGTATAACTTGAAGCTCATGAGTTCCGGACTGGAGTTTAAGCAGCTACAGAGCCCGAAATAGTTCAGATCTTCGTTCTTTGACAGGTCTGCGATTTCTTTATCATCCAGGATAAGATCTGCAGCGAAAAGGTTCGCTTCGTATTCCGTATTATCCCTCATGTTATATAAGACATCATCTTTCATCGGCGCCATTTTGAGCTGAGAACGATGCAGAATAATGTGACCGAGTTCGTGGGCGGCAACAATCTTTTTCTCTTCCTCAGAGAGAAAACTGCTTACCATAACATAAATGGTCTGGCAGCTCAGGAAACAGTATCCTTTTAATTTTTCGTAGCGGTCTGTTTCTCCAACGATCACATTCATTTCTTCCAGTATTTCAAAAGGATCCCTGGTCTTGAACTTTTTTACAAGTTTTTCTACTTTGTTGTAAATATATGAATTCCCCAAATATATCACCTCGTGTATGAATCAAACAGAAGCGGGTAATGTTACTTCTGACAATAAAACTATATCCTTGTAAATGTCAATATAAAAATGCTCAAAAAGTGGAAAATAAAAATGTACATTTTCCAACTATTCTTCCTCGGATTGTGTTTCCAAAAAGGCTCGCTTTTCCCTAAGACGATATGACGGTCCTTTTATAGATATTATCTGAGAATGGTGTAACAACCTGTCTAATACTGCATTTGCCAAAGTTGGAGATCCAAAGATTTCTCCCCATCGTGAAAATGGAGTATTCGTTGTAATGATGGTGCAGTTTCTTTCGTAACGTTTTGCTATTAGCTGAAAGAAAAGATTTGCAGAATCTGAATCAATAGGCATATAGCCTATCTCATCGATAATAAGCACTTTATATTTGGCAAAGTGTTTTAATCTTGATTCCAGACGGTTTTCAAGTAATGCCTTCTTTAATTGAGTAATCAGTGACTCAAAAGGAATAAAATATGTAGAGACCCTTGACCTTGCACAAGTGATTCCAATTGAAGTTGCTAGATGAGTCTTACCAACTCCGCTGGAACCGACAAAAAGGATATTTTCCTTTTTGTCTGTAAATCCCAGATTATTTAATTCGAGTAGCTGTTTCTTATTTATACTAGGCTGAAACGAGAAGTCGAATTCATCCATTGTTTTTATAAATGGAAAAGCTGCAGTCTTAACGCATGCATTTTCAGCACGTAATTGATTATTCTGTTGCTCTGCTTCAATTAGTTCTTCCAACGCTTGGCTGAAAGATTTTTCGCCTTTGTTTACTAAATCAATATAGAAATCTAGATGCTCCTGCATTTTATGCATTCCCAAATCTGAAAGTCCATTGATAAGTTTTGTATATGTAGCCATTACATTCCTTCCTACAGGAATTGATCCATTAACTGCAGATTAGCTTGCGCTATTTCTGCAACAGTATCCTTATCTTTTACATAGTGTGAGAGAAGGTTTGTGTAATGCTCTTTTTGATAATTCAATTTTTTGTTAGATAATTCGTGTCTGGCAATAAGTTCCGTACTAAAATATATTTCCAGAGTATTCAATTTCACTCGCAAATTTACGGGTTTTCCGATATACTCTAATGGAACGGAATACTTGTTGTTCATATACGATATCATAGAATCTTTTCGAACTGTGGTTTGGCGATCGTGGCTCAGATAAGACTCTATTACTTTGGAATTCGGAAGTGACTGCAGGTATTCCTTTTCTTTTTGAAACAAAAGAAGTGGTGGAACACCGGTTTCTTGACATACATAGGTATTTACTTTTTTATTCACCTTTTGAAGAATTGCAATCAGTTCTTCTTCTGTATCAAACTCTCCCTCATATGCTAGAACCCAAGAAATAAACTTATTTATTACTTCAACTTTCCCTTTGGTAAAAGCATGTCTGGGTTTACAGAGCTTAATCTTGAAATTAAAGTCTTTGGCGAAAGCACGCATCTTATCATTAATGTGACGCTGCTTTCCTTTTAAATCTACAACGGACGCCATGTTATCGAATAAGATTTCTTTGGGCACTCCACCTGTTGCTTGAAATGAAGCTATCAGACAGTCAAAAACATCCTGTCTTGTTTTATAAAGTTTGTAAGTAAAGTGGCAGTATCTAGAATGCCCCAGTTTATAATCAAACACCTGAAAGGTGAAGATTTCGCCATAACGATTGGCAATTGATACATCTTCTTTCCAGTCTACTTGAGCCTGGATTCCAGGAGCAGTTTCAAATCTTGGATGACCTTTTTCGGTCTTGGATATATTGATTCCTTTCCTTTTGATGTATTTATTGAAGTTGGAATAGCCTCCAATGTTAGGATCTACTTCCGTAAGTATGAATTCATAAACAGCTTTTACGGTAATACCTTTTATGGAAAGCTTATTACGTATAAGAGTTTCGTGTTCATCCAGTTTACTTGTTTTATTGTGAGTAGCCGGTTTGCCAGAGTATCCGTCATAATACTTTTTGACAGTCCTACGATCTACATCATATATTCGAGCAAGCTCAGAAAAATTCGGCTTGGATTCGTTCATTTTTAAGATGTTAAGTTGAGTGATTAATGCTGCATCCATGTGAAAATACCTCCATGGATACGTTAACATAATCAACTGGATTGTACATTTTTATATTCCATTAAATGTACAATTTTATAGTATCATTTACAATCCTATAGGCTGTCCAATAATCACCCCATCTATTTGGCATCTAAATATTTCTTTGGTGTAAATTTCTTTGCACGTCTCTTGGAATCCAGATATAAAGACTGGATCTCATCCATAAAGGCTGTTTTGTCTTCATCAGAAAGTTCCCCGCCGGCGAACATTGCAGCGGCCTGTTCTAAGATCTGCTGAGCCTGTTTTGCTCCACGGTTTCCAAATTGTTCAGATGCTTCTGTGATAAAAGCCTCTTCTTCTGTCATGAGATAGGAGATATCGCAGCTTAAAATGTCTGCAAGTTTCTGATAAAGGTCATGTTTCTTTGGATAACGGCCTTCAATTTCCCATCCCCGAACAGTCCGAAGGGAGACACCGACAGCATCGGCTAATTGGGTTTGGTTGAGTCCTTTGTTCTTTCTTAAATTTTTCACTTTTTCACCGAATGTCATAAAAATACCTACTTTCTAATTGGCGTTTCAGGATCTTTATGTATGATGCTGAAACGGGATAGGAAATAAATTTCCCATAATCAACAAGTTGCCTCTTGACAAGAGGCGAATGATTGCCTATAATGTGAATCACAACAGAAAGGCAACTACTTGCCTATAATATAAATGATATTTCCTTTCTTGTCAATGGATTTACTGAAAATTGCCTGTTTTGGCACGATTTCTAACGTGTGAAAAAGAGTTGGGATGAAATCTGATTGCTTATGGGAAAGAGAAAGATAGGCAACTTATGGGAGGTGATTGATTTGAAACAGAAGGAAACATTTCTCTGTATTGATCTGAAATCTTTTTATGCTTCTGTTGAGTGTGTGGAAAGAGGACTGGATCCGTTTACTACCAATCTGGTTGTTGCAGATCCGGACCGATCGGTATCCACCATTTGCCTTGCTATCACGCCGGCTATGAAAAAGCTGGGGATCCGTAACCGTTGCAGGA
Source organism: Faecalimonas umbilicata (assembly GCF_004346095.1). Taxonomy (GTDB): domain Bacteria; phylum Bacillota; class Clostridia; order Lachnospirales; family Lachnospiraceae; genus Faecalimonas; species Faecalimonas umbilicata. The sequence continues at coordinate 35,601 of NZ_SLZV01000025.1, forward strand.
TCCATGAGATACCGGATCATATCGAATATATTGTGGCAAAACCGAGGATGCAGCTCTATATGGAGTATTCGGCAAGGATATACGGGATTTATTTAAACTATGTGGCAAAAGAAGATATCCATGTTTACAGTGTGGATGAGTGCTTTATGGATGTCACAAGATACCTTTCCCTGTATCACCTTACAGAGAAAGAAATGGCACAAAAACTGATGGATGCGGTCATGGAAGAAACCGGAATTACAGCAACAGCAGGAATTGGAACTAACCTGTATCTTGCAAAGATCGCAATGGATATTGTGGCAAAACATATAGAGGATCATATCGGAATGCTGGATGAGATCTCTTACCGGGAACAGTTATGGGGACATAAACCATTGAGTGATTTCTGGCGCATTGGTTCCAGAACAGAGAGAAAATTAGCCGGATATGGAATCCAAACGATGGGAGATATCGCACTTGCCTCTATCCAGTCGGAAGACTGGCTGTATAAAATGTTTGGGATCGATGCAGAACTATTGATCGATCATGCCTGGGGCTGTGAGTCCTGTAAAATGAGTGATATCAAAAATTATCATACAGAAGAGCATAGTCTTTCTAATGGACAGGTATTGATGAGAAATTACACATTTGAAGAAGCTGCTGTTGTTGTAAGAGAAATGACAGATGTACTGGTTCTGGATCTGGTGGAAAAGGGACTGGTAACGAATTCTGTAACCTTGTGGATCACTTACGATCATCGTTTTGAAAGGGAGCCATCGAAAGGAACCGTAAGGTTTCCGGATCGTACCAATCGTTCCAAGGAAATGATCGATACAGTAGAAGCGCTTTATCGAAAGATCGCAGATCCACATACCGGGATCAGACGGATAGAGATCATTGCAAATAAGATAACACCGGAAGGCTATCAGCAATATACTCTTTTCCAGGATTCCATAAAAGCAGAAAAGGAAAGACATCTGCAGGAAGCAGTATTACAGGTGAAAAAGCGTTATGGAAAAAATGCGATCATGCGGGGATCCAATCTGTTGGAATGTTCTACCTATCGGGAAAGAAATAATCAGGTTGGGGGACATCGTGCGTAGGAGGTGAAAGTATGCTGGCAAAGGCTTATCAGAAATATTTATATATTCCGAGACCGGTTTCCAAAAGATATCCTATGGATGTGCAGCACAGAGCGAAGCAATTTGCCCCTTTTGCAGCACTTCGTGGATTTGAAGAGATCGTACGGAAACAGGAAATACTTTATGAACAAAGGAAGATGTTATCCGAAGAACAAAAATGTGGATTGGATAGGAAGCTACAGATGGTTTCTGTTGGAATGAAGATACAGGCAACCTATTTTAAAGAAAGCCGGGAAATGAAACCGGCAGGCCAGTATCATACGATTTGCGGAACCGTTGAATTTTTTGATCCATCCATTCATTTACGGATTGATGATACGATTATTTTGATCCCGGATCTTTGTGAGTTATCCGGAGATATATTTGAAGAATTGGAATTACCTTGTTAAATACAATCGGCAGAAATTCTTAGTATCCTGGGTGAGTGGGAATCCGGAGAGAATAAGGATGGATGCGCCAGATCAACAAAGCAGGTCTGGGATTTGATGATCATGCTGTTCGTGCAGCTTTGGCACTTACGGAATGGACAACATGATGCTCATAAGGCGGATTTGATTTCCCTTTGATCCGTTGAGTAATAAAATGGAATTTTTTATTATTGCTTAAAGGAGGAAGCCTATGGGATCAGATGCTATCAGATGGCATGTACATTGCTCTGTATGCGGAGCATTTATTGAAAAAAGCGCACATTGCGATTCAGAAGTAGAGTGCAAGAAATGTAGAAGTACTTTGGAGATTTTAGTAAAAGATGATATTGTTTCAGTACGGCCTTTGCACATCAAAGACGAAAAACTGAAAGAAAGAATGCGGGTATATTCTCAAAAAGTGATGAATTCCCGAAAGGAAACTAAATAAAATGAGCTATTAGGATAAGCGGCGGATTTGGCTAGAACCATCAAGGCTGCACCTGATAGCAAGAGTTTGTCAAGGAGCTGAACCTGACTGGAATCATGAAGAGCCCGGCAAAACATTTGCAGATACAATGCAGGATGATATTTCATTCTGTGTCTGTGGAAGCATTTGTTTTGCCGGCTTTTTTGTTTTCTCAAAAATTTAAAAAAAGTTGAGTTTTTAACCTGTAAAACAGGGCTTTTTCCTTTCTATATATAGAGTGCAAAGTTTCAGTTGTAAAAATCAGAGATACTACGGAATTTTGTATGATATAGCGAAGGAGGTAATTACATAGGAGCTGCGGACTCCCGTTCAAAAAAAACGGGTGAGTTCGTGGCTAATTGTGATGAGTTTTTTATAGAGTTCATGGATCACCCGTAGCCGTAAGGCAGAAAGGTGGTCCATATGTTGACATTAAAAGAATTAAAGAAAGTAGTAAAAGTGGCAGGTATGACAAAGAGAGTCCCTTCTGAAAAGGCGTTAGAAAAAGAAGAGATTGTAGTAAAGGAAATTCTGAGTGGGGAATGTGATATTACCGTTTACGCAAATGGGTATGTGTTATACAGGGAAAACGGAAAGAAAACCATCTTTCCACTCCATTCCTGTAAAGATTATCAATACATGGATGTGAAGGAAGATCGAAGCATTATGAACGAAGAATTTTTTGACAACGAAAATTGGTACATTCGTTTGTTAATGGAAGCAACGGATCGTATGGAAATAAATCAGACTAAGGTGGCATCAAACCATAGACTCGTTTCGTATAGCGATTATGCGGATGACAGGATCTTACTGCTAGATCCAGCTTCAGATTTTCTCGACCAGTATATTGAAAAAGAGATGGTCCGCGATTTCTTAGGTTGTCTGACTGCCAGACAGAAAGAAATCATCCAGTTATTTTACTTTGAAGAAATGAATCAAGAGAAGATTGCGGACTATCTTGGGATCAGACAGCAGAGTGTTTGTGAAATGATAAAAAGAGCGCTTTCTGTCATGAAAAAACATGCAGATGCAGAAGAAAATTAAAAAAAATCAAAAAAATTTAAAAAGCACCCTGTAAAGCAGGCCATTTTCCTTTCGTTATATGAAGACGTTTGTAAGAAACACTTCATGTACCTTGAAAAGAGAATAGCCTGCCCGGAGTGATACCTGCCTTGAATGTGCATTGTGCGTGTCCTGACAGAGAAAACGTTTTGGAGATATGGACTCTAAAACAGGAACGGATCCGGGGAAGAGAACAGGAAAACGCTTAAATCTTAAATAAAAAATAATTGTCTGAATCAAAATGAGGATGACAGTAGAAATCATATGGCGGTGTTTGTTTGAAAAGGCAGATACCGCCATATATTTGTGCTGTTATCTCGGCAAAAGTGCTGACTGTCCCAAATAGCACAAAACCAGAAAAGGAGGGGATTATTTTCAGGAAAGAATGATGGAAAGCGATGAACAAGTATAACGGATAAATAAGATTCAGAAGAAAGGAAGGATTTAAGAACATGAAAGTGAAACAAAAAGCAAAGCGGGTTGTATCCGGATTGCTGACAGCGGTCACTCTTTTATCTACGGTGTTATCACCAATCAGCAGTTATGCTGCGGAGCTTCCCAAAGAAAGAAAACTGCCTCTTTTGGAAGAGGTACAAAGCCAGTTAGATGAAGATGAGATTGTTCTGGCAAAGGATCATCAGGTGGAAGTGGGAACAAATTTTGATGTAAAAACAGATTTTACAGGGTTAGAGATCAAGGATGCGGCAAAAGTAAAGATTACTTTTGAGGAAGCAAAGAATGAGCAGGGAGAGGATTTTACAACATCCCACGCAGATACCTATAAAACTGTTTATCATGTAGAAACGGTCAATCAGGAACATCCGAATTATCAGATCAGCAGAAATGTGGTCGTGAAGGAAATAGAAAAAGAGAGTGAAAGTCCTTCAGCAGATGCAGAGCAATCCGAAACAAAAGAGACGGAAGAAGATGCGGAGGATTCAGAGAAGCTGTCAGAAATCCCAACAGAGACACCGGATGTATCAGAAGGAAATGCTGCTTTTGATGCTTTGGTAGAACAGATGACAGAGCAGGATACCTTTGATGAAGGATCGGGATTAGCATTACATGATGTAATGGAACAGGCTGCAAATCAGGGAGTGGATTTTGAGGCTATGGAAACCGGAGAAGTTGCGACTTTTTCAGTGACAGCGGCAAGAGATGCAGGTGTAGGATCTCAGCAGGTAACTATTGAAAAAGGTCCAATATACCGATATGCAGACTATGGGCTTGGAACATATCTTACAGAGCCGTATTATATTTCTTATGGAAGTGTAAGAGCAACTGCTTATTGTATCCAGCCGGCAAAGCCAGGTCCGGGTTCCGGTACCTATACCATCACAAAGCTGGCTGATAATCAGGCTCTTGCAAAGGTCTGCTATTACGGTACCGATGCGGCAGGTGCAGAAAGTTATTTTGCGAACAAGCACAGCGATTTTTCGGCTGGAAAGAGATTTATCCTTGTCCATATGGCGGCTGCTTATGCTTATGGCAGTAGTGATGCGTTCTATGGAACTAATGCAACAGGACAGAAACTGGCAATGGATATTTACAATTATTGTGTAAAGAAGCCTGAGATACCGGATGTGTCCATGTCATTTTCCGATGCCAATGTAAAGGCTTATGTAGAAGGAAATGCACAGCGTACAAAGGAAATTACATTCCAGGCTGCAGGACAGCAGAGTGTGACGATCAGCCTTCCATCCGGAGTGCGTTTTCACAACGTGAGTACAGGAAGTACAAGTACACCGGGAGCAAAGGTAACGGTCAAGGGAGGTACGAAGTTTTATCTTTCTGCGCCTCTGACACAGGCAGAAGATACCGCAGAAGTATTCGCTTCTACTATGGCAGGCAGCCTGAAAAAAGATTATTCTGCGTATAAGTTGACAACGAATTCCAGTACCCAGGATCTTGCCTTTATTTTTGGAGAAGGTGTGGAAACAACAAATAAAGTAAGCCTGAATGTTACATGGACAAAGCAGGCGGAAATTGCGATTGTAAAAAATGATAAAGACACCGGAAATCATCTGGCAGGAGCCATCTATGGTGTTTACCGTGATAAGGAGTGCTCAGATCTGATCACGCAGATGCCTGAGACAGATAAAAAGGGCGCTTCTAAAGTAACCATAGAAAAAACACAGGATGTTGTGTATGTAAAAGAGATCCAGCCACCGGCAAATTATCAGGCAGATCCAACTGTTTATCCGGTAGATGTCAATATCGGTAAAACAAGTACAAAGAATGTTCTGAATGAACGTACTTATGCAAAGATCCATCTGATCAAAGAAGATGCAGAAACAGGGGCAAATCCACAAGGAGATGCGACTTTAGAAGGTGCGGTATATGGCCTATATGCGAGAGAAAACATTGTACATCCAGATGGAACAACAGGAATTGTCCATAAAGCCGGAGATCTTGTATCTACCTTAAAAGTAGATCAGAAGGGAGATGCGGTGGTAAAAGACCTGTATCTTGGAAAATATTTTGTAAAAGAGATCCAGGCGCCGGAAGGATATCTGTTAGACGAGACAGAGCATGATGTGGAATGTTCTTATGAAGGTGGCACAGTTCCAACGATAGAACGTATTGTGAAATCAACAGAACTTGTTATGAAACAGCCGTTCCAGATCATAAAAGCTGCGAACAATGGACAAACAGATGCAGATCTGTTAAAAGGGGCAGGTTTCAGCGCTTACTTAAAGAGCAGCCTGGAGAAAAAAGAAGATGGAAGTTATGATTTTTCCCATGCAGAGCCAGTCATCCTTACAGCAGATGGTAAAACGGAAATGTTCACAGATGAGAAAGGGTATGCGTGCAGTATTCCGCTTCCATATGGAACGTATATTGTACGAGAAACAACCACGCCTCATAACTATAAACCAGTAGAGGATTTTGAGATTACCATCCGTGAAAACAATCCGGATAAACCTCAGGTTTGGAAGGTACTGTTGGACAAAGAATTTTCCGCAAAGTTAAAGATTATCAAAAAAGATGATGAAACAAAGAAACCGGTGTTAGTAGCCGGCACAGAATTTAAAATTTATGATCTGGATCATAAGAAATATGTGGAACAGGTAACAACCTATCCTACGGTCACAGTCCATAAATCTTTCTTTACGGACAGCCAGGGATACCTGATCTTACCGAAAAACTTAGAGATCGGTCACTATCGTATTGAAGAAGTTACAGCACCGGATGGATATGTTGTGAACAAAAACTATGTAGAGATCACCGTGGATTCGGATACTGCCTATGAAGTAGATGGAGTAAGTGGAGATGTGATCATTGAAGTTTCCTATGAAGATCAGCCGGTAAAGGGAAATCTTATTGTGTATAAGAAAGGTGAGATGCTTTCTGGTTTTGAGAACGACTTTATCTATAAAGAACAGTACCTTTCCGGGGCGGAATTTGAAGTGCGTGCGGCAGAGGATATCTGCACTCCGGATCATCAGAAAGATGCAGATGGAAACCGTATCGTGCTTTATGCAAAGGATACGCTTGTGACAACGATCACGACGGGAGAGAGTGGAAAAGCTGTAGCAAAGGATCTGCCGCTTGGAAGATACTATGTAGTGGAAACAAAGGCACCGGAAGGATTTGTATTAAATCCAGAGCCGGTAAAGGTTGCATTAACTTATCAGGATCAGGATACACCGATCGTTGAAGCAGAAGCAATCGTAGGAGATGACAGACAGAAAGTCGCTATTTCCGTAGAAAAACAGGATGCAGAAAATGGACGGGTATTATCCGGGGCTGTGTTTGGAATCTATAACAAGAAAGATATCCGGGCAAATGGAAAAGTTCTTGTGAAAGCAGATACCTTATTACAGGAAATGACATCCGATGAGAACGGTATGGCAACATGCACCCTGGATCTTCCATTTGGAGAATACTATGTAAAAGAAGTAAAAGCGCCGGAAGGTTTTGTTTCCTCGGATGAGGTTCTGGAATTTATTGCAGAGTATCAGGGACAGGAGACAAAGATTGTTTCCTTACAGGCCGTAAAGAAGAATGAACCGACTACAGCAGAGTTCACAAAGTCTGATCTGACTACAGGCGTAGAGCTGGAGGGTGCAAGCCTGAAAGTGATTGATAAAGATGGAACAGTAATTGATGAATGGACTTCCGTAAAAGGGAAGCCACATGTGATCAAACGTCTTGCAGTAGGGGAAACTTATATTCTTCATGAAGAATTTGCTCCATACGGTTATCTGAAAGCAACGGATGTGACATTTACGGTCAAAGATACTGCTGAAGTACAGAAAGTGGAAATGAAGGATGAGGTTCCAAAAGGGCTTCTGATCATCAATAAAAAGGGAGAATTTTTAGAGAAGATCACTCTTCTGGATAATGTGAAAGGAACGGTAGAACATTTCTTTGAATATATCACAGGAAACTTAAGTGAAGTCACCTTTGAAGTCTATGCTGCAGAAGATATCAAGGCTGCGGATGGTGTAAGTGCAGACCATTATAAGAAAGATGAGCTGGTAGGCACGATCACAACCGATGAAAAGGGGATCGCAAAAATGGAAGACCTTCCAGTAGGAAAATATTATGTGAAGGAAGTGAAAACGGCACATGGTTTTGTACTGGATGGAGAGCCTAGATTTGTGGATCTGACCTATCGAGATCAGGATACACCGGTGGTTACTTTTGATGAAGAATGGCAGAACAATCGCCAGAAGATAAAAGTAACAGTCCTTAAAAAAGAAAAGGATACAGAACGTATGCTGGAAGGTGCGATCTTCGGGTTATTTACAAAAGAAGATATCAAAGGCAGAGATGGAAAAGTCCTGATGGAAGCCGGAACGCTGATCGAGCAGAAAACAACGGATGAAAATGGACAGATCCTTTTCAAAGCAGATCTTCCAGTGGATGGGACTTATATCGTAAAAGAAATTTATGCGCCGGATGGTTTTGTGATATCGAATGAAGAAAAGAAATTCACTTTTGAGTATGGAAAACCGGAAGAAGCCGAGGTTTTCTATGAGTTTGTTTTTGAAAATGAGCCGACAACGGTAGAACTTACGAAAACAGACCTTACCACAGGAAAAGAACTTCCGGGAGCTCATCTGAAGGTGACAGATGAAGACGGAAATGTAGTCGATGAGTGGGTATCTACAGAGAAAGCCCATGTGATCAAGGAGCTGACAGTTGGAAAATCCTATACGATGACAGAAACAAAACCGGCAGATGGATATGTAACTGCTGAAAGCATTACCTTTACAGTAGAAAATACTGCAGAAATCCAGAAACAGGAGATGAAAGATGATGTGACAAAGGTGTTGATCTCGAAACAGGATATCGCAGGAAAAGAACTTCCAGGTGCAAAACTTACGATCTTAGATGAAGATGGAAAAGTGGTAGAAAGCTGGACATCTACAGAAGAAGCACATTATATAGAGATGCTTCCGATCGGAAAGTACACGCTCAGGGAAGAAACGGCACCGGAAGGTTATCTGGTTGCAAAGGATGTGGAATTTGAAGTAAAAGATACCGACAAAGTGCAGAAGGTTGTTATGGTTGATGAGGAAAAACCAAAAGAAAGCACTCCGGAAGGGGGAAAACCTTCTAAAGATGCACCGAAGACTGGGGATAACACCAACTTGCTGTTATGGTTGATCGTGCTTGGAATGAGCTTAAGTGGGGTGGTAGTCCTTGGAAGAAAAATAAAGAAGAAATAACGTAAGGGAAAGCGTTCATGGAAACCTGAGGGAATCCGTGAACGCTTTTTTAGGAGGAACATGAGGATGGACAGGACAAGAGATAAGAATCTGATCGTAGAACCAAATGCAGCAATGCCGGGGAGAAGATACAGTGAAGAAAAACCCTGGTCTTGTAAATATTGCTATTGGTGGGGAGGGAGAAAAAAGGGCTGCATTGAGAAGCAGTGCTATTATTTGCTTCCCCCAAAGGATCAAGAAAGGGAGTGGTTAATTGCAGGATGAAGTGAATGAAAAAATCATAGCTCTGTGTGTCCAGACAACCCGGATGAGTACCGGCGTGCTAAAGGCATCTATGAGAAAATTTCTGGATGGAATGAGCAGACAGAAACAGAAGCGGGTACAGGTGAAACAGGCTGTCAAAACGGGAAAAGCACAGGAAAAGGGCAGAGAAAAAGAAAGAAAAAGACAGGAGATGAAAAAGCCTCATGGAAAGCAGACCATAAAACAACTGATTGCACAGGGAGCACAGCTAACGAATATCCAGATCACGGATCAAAATATCAAGTCTTTTGACCGGGTAGCCCGGAAATATGGGATTGATTATAGTCTGAAAAAGGATTCCCATGTGGAACCGCCATTGTATCTGGTGTTTTTTAAATCGAAAGATGTAGATGTGATGACGGCTGCATTTAAAGAATATGCAGGCGTAGAGCTGAATCAGTCTAAAAAGAAAAAATCTTCTGTCCGAAAGAAACTACAGAAGACACAGGAGAGGAAAGCAAAACATCGTCAGAGAGTCAAGACGAAGCAGAAAGTCAGAGGGCAGGAACGATGATCCGGGAAAAGATGCAGAATATCCAGATGAAGAGAGTGGTGATATTAAGTATTCCGTATCTGATCATCTTCTATCTTGCAGATAAAAGCTTTTGGCTATACCGCCATTGCATTGGTGACAGTATGATTGAAAAAATCGGTGTGATGCTGATGAATTTCCAACTGGCATTTACCAACTGGCTCCCAAGTTTCCATATGCAGGATCTGTTAGGAGGATTGGTGACCGCACTTATCTTTCGGTTGATCTTGTATTATAAAGCGAAGAATGCGAAGAAGTTCCGGTATGGAGAAGAGTATGGATCGGCCAGATGGGGAAACCGGAAGGATATCGAGCCATTTGAAGATCCGATATTTGAAAATAACATCATTCTGACCGAAACAGAACGGCTTACGATGAACAGCAGGCCAAAGGCTCCCCAATATGCCAGAAACAAGAATGTGATCGTGATCGGGGGCTCAGGATCCGGTAAAACCAGATTTTACGTCAAACCCAATCTGATGCAGATGACAGATCGCGTATCCTATGTGGTGACAGATCCAAAGGGAACGATCATCGTAGAATGTGGAAAGATGCTGGTAAATGGCGGCTATCGGATCAAGGTGCTGAATACGATCAATTTTAAAAAGTCCATGCACTATAATCCATTCCATTATATCCGCAGTGAAAAAGATATCTTAAAACTGGTAAATACCATCATAGCAAATACGAAGGGGGAAGGAGAAAAATCTACGGAAGATTTCTGGATCAAAGCGGAACGTCTTCTGTATTCTGCTCTGATCGGTTATATCTGGTATGAAGCGCCGGAAGAGGAACAGAACTTTTCTACTCTTTTGGAATTCATCAATGCCAGTGAAACGAGAGAAGATGATGAAGAATTTAAGAATGCGGTAGATGAACTGTTTGAAGAATTGGAAGCGGAGAATCCGGAACACTTTGCAGTCAGACAATATCGAAAATATAAGCTGGCTGCCGGAAAAACAGCGAAGTCAATCCTTATTTCCTGTGGCGCCAGACTTGCACCATTCGATATCCAGGAGCTTCGGGAAATCATGTCCTATGATGAGATGGAGCTGGATATGATCGGAGATCAGAAGACAGCAATGTTTGTTATTATCAGTGATACCGATGATACTTTCAACTTTGTGGTGGCGATCATGTACACACAGCTTTTTAATCTGCTCTGTGATAAAGCAGATGATGAGCATGGTGGAAGACTTCCATACCATGTGCGATTACTGCTGGATGAGTTCAGTAATATTGGCCAGATCCCCAAATTTGATAAGCTGATCGCAACGATCCGAAGCCGTGAGATCTCCGCCTCTATTATCTTACAGTCGCAAAGCCAGTTAAAAACCATTTATAAGGATGCTGCGGAAACCATCACAGGGAATTGTGTGCGCCCGGAAGTCGCCAGCGCAATATAAATTGGCGACGTGGTACTTACAGGATACCGCCTTTAGCAAGCGGTAGGTAAAAGTATCAG
>NZ_SLZV01000026.1 GCF_004346095.1 Faecalimonas umbilicata
CAATATCTTTTGGGGTTAAAAGTCGGAGACGTATGTCGTTCGTACGACTGGGCAGTTACAAGCCCATGACCTTTAGGTCGTGGGTAGTTGACACAGATCCAAATGGAGTTAACTTCCGCAAGTTTTTAAGTTATTCTGATTCTACCATGAAAACGTCACACAATCCATAAATAGAGTATGAAAAAATGGTAAAGAAAAGTTGGGAAAAACATCACAAACAACTCTTGACGGCGGCGTGAAATGTTTCTATAATGGAATTTGTATAGGTAAAGACGTTGACGAAGACAGTAGAATATACCGGAAAATCAAAGCGAGCCGGGGATGGTGGAAGCCTGGTAGGAGTAAAGTATATTTGAATATCACTTCTGAGTTGCAGGGGCTGAACATTTTTTTGGAAAAATAAGTAAGCACTGACGGGATTCCGCCGTTATCGGGAGCGCATATGCTGGTATGTTGTAACAGGTGGTAAAACGAAAGATTATGCTTCCGTCCTTTTACAGGGCGGGAGTTTTTTTATTACATAGGAAAATCTTATGTTCTATTTTTAAGATTACTTTGCAACCGGGCCGGCAGGACCGCATTTATGAAATATAGAAAGTAAAGGAGAATCAGTATGTATCAGAAAGTATCTACGGACTTAAAATTTGTTGACCGTGAGAAGAAAACAGAAAAATTCTGGGAAGAGAATGATATCTTCCGGAAAAGTATGGAAAACCGAAAAGAAGGGGAGACATATACATTTTACGATGGACCTCCGACTGCCAATGGAAAACCGCACATCGGACATGTGCTGACTCGTGTCATCAAGGATATGATTCCAAGATACCGTACCATGAAGGGATATATGGTACCAAGAAAAGCCGGGTGGGATACACACGGACTTCCGGTGGAACTGGAAGTGGAAAAATTACTTGGACTGGATGGAAAAGAGCAGATTGAGGAATATGGATTAGAGCCATTTATCAAACATTGTAAAGACAGTGTATGGAAATATAAAGGAATGTGGGAAGATTTCTCTGCGACAGTTGGATTCTGGGCAGACATGGATAACCCATATGTTACTTACGACAATAACTTTATTGAGTCTGAGTGGTGGGCATTAAAACAGATCTGGGACAAAGGACTGTTATACAAAGGATATAAGATCGTACCTTACTGCCCTCGTTGTGGAACTCCGCTTTCCAGCCACGAAGTCGCACAGGGATATAAAGATGTCAAAGAGCGTTCCGCAATCGTAAGATTTAAAGTAAAGGGAGAAGATGCTTACTTCCTTGCATGGACGACAACGCCATGGACACTTCCTTCTAACGTTGCACTTTGTGTCAACCCGAATGAAACTTATGTAAAAGTAAAAAATGACGGTTACACATACTATATGGCACAGGCACTTGTGGATACCGTGTTGGAAGGTGATGTGGAAGTCGTAGAGACTTATGTCGGAAAAGATTTGGAAAATAAAGAGTATGAGCCGTTATTCCCGTTTGTAGAGTTAAATAAGCGGGCATACTATGTGACATGTGCTGATTACGTTACACTTACAGATGGTACTGGTGTCGTTCATATTGCACCTGCATTTGGTGAGGATGATGCGCAGGTTGGACGCAGATATGACCTTCCATTCCTTCAGTTAGTAGATGAAAAGGGTGAGATGACAGAGGAAACTCCATGGGCAGGAACATTCTGTAAGAAAGCAGATCCGATGGTATTAGAAGATCTGGAGAAGAGAGGACTTCTCTTTGCTGCTCCGAATTTTGAACACAGCTATCCACACTGCTGGAGATGTGATACTCCATTGATCTATTATGCGCGTGAGTCATGGTTCATCAAGATGACAGAAGTAAAAGAAGATCTGATCAGAAACAACAATACGATCAACTGGATTCCGGAAAGCATCGGAAAAGGACGTTTCGGAGACTGGCTTGAGAATGTACAGGACTGGGGAATCAGCCGTAACAGATACTGGGGAACTCCTCTTAATGTTTGGGAATGTGAATGTGGACATATGCATTCCATCGGAAGCATTGAAGAACTGAAATCAATGTCAGACAACTGTCCGGATGATATCGAACTGCACCGCCCATTTATCGATGCAGTGACGATCAAGTGTCCGCACTGTGGAAAGGAGATGCACCGTGTGCCGGAAGTTATCGACTGCTGGTTTGACAGTGGGGCGATGCCGTTTGCACAGCACCATTATCCATTTGAAAATAAAGATTTATTTGAGCAGCAGTTCCCGGCAGACTTTATTTCCGAGGCGGTAGACCAGACAAGAGGATGGTTCTATTCTCTGCTTGCAATCTCGACACTTGTATTTAACAAAGCGCCATATAAGAATGTTATCGTGCTTGGACATGTGCAGGATGAAAAAGGACAGAAGATGAGTAAATCCAAAGGAAATGCAGTCGATCCGTTTGAAGCATTAGAGCAGTACGGAGCAGATGCGATCCGCTGGTATTTCTATATCAACAGTGCACCGTGGCTTCCAAACCGTTTCCACGGCAAGATCGTGACAGAAGGACAGCGTAAATTCATGGGAACACTTTGGAACACTTACGCATTCTTCGTATTATATGCGGAGATCGATCAGTTTGACGCGACAAAATATCAGCTGGAATACGAGAAACTTCCGGTTATGGATAAATGGCTGTTGTCCAAGTTGAATACATTGATCAAGACTGTAGATACAAATCTGGAAAATTACCGGATTCCGGAAAGTGCAAGAGCACTTCAGGAATTTGTGGATGATATGAGTAACTGGTATGTCAGAAGAAGCCGTGAGCGTTTCTGGGCAAAAGGAATGCCGCAGGATAAGATCAATGCGTATATGACACTTTACACAGCACTTGTGACTGTGGCAAAAGTAGCTGCGCCAATGATTCCGTTTATGACAGAAGATATCTATCAGAATCTTGTCAGAAGCATCGACAAAGAAGCTCCGGAAAGTATCCACTTATGTGACTTCCCGGTTGCAGATGAAGCGTTGATCGACCGTGAGTTAGAAGAGAACATGGATGAAGTTCTGAAATTAGTTGTGATGGGACGTGCATGCAGAAATACTGCAAACATTAAGAACCGTCAGCCAATCGGAAAAATGTTTGTGAAGTCTTCTGTAACTTTACCAGAATTTTACCAGGAGATTGTAGAAGAAGAGTTAAATGTAAAAGAAATGGAATTTACAGATGATGTTCGCGCATTTACTTCATATACATTTAAACCGCAGTTGAAGACTGTTGGACCAAAATATGGTAAAATGTTAGGTGGAATCAAAGCTGCCCTTGAAAATCTGGATGGAAATAAGGCAATGGATGAGCTGAATGAGACAGGATCCCTGAAACTGGATGTGAATGGACAGGAAGTGACATTATTTAAAGAGGACTTGCTGATCGATATGGCACAGATGGAAGGATATGTTTCTGAGAGCGACAACGGTGTGACAGTTGTGTTGGATACAAACCTGACAGAAGAGCTTTTGGAAGAAGGATTTGTCAGAGAGATCATCAGTAAGATCCAGACAATGAGAAAAGAAGCAGACTTTGAAGTGACAGACAAGATCACAGTATATTACGAAGGAACAGAGAAGGCCAATGAAGTGTTCGCAAAATATCAGACAGAGATCATGGGCGAAGTGCTTGCGACAGAGATGAAGCAGGAGACTCCGGCAGGATATGTCAAAGAGTGGAACATCAATGGTGAAAAAGTAAATATGGGTGTACAGCGTTAATTTAAGAGAGAGTTACACAGATTAAAGAGACGGTACACGAGCATGATCCCCGCACGTCAGAAAGAGGTGCGGGGATAAAAGAGAGAGGAGAGAGAAAGTGTCGGATTTTAAGTTTGATAAAGAAGCGTTTAAAAAAGAAGTCAAGAACAATGTGAAGACTTTATATAGAAGAACGATAGATGAGGCAACACCGCAGCAGACATTTCAGGCGGTGTCTTATGCTGTAAAAGAATATATTATTGACAACTGGCTTGCGACTCAGGAAGTATACGAAAAGGAATCACCAAAGACAGTGTATTATCTGTCGATGGAATTTTTGATGGGAAGGGCACTCGGAAATAACCTGATCAATTTAACTGCTTATCAGGATGTGAAAGAGGCTCTGGAAGAAATGGGAATTGATTTGAATGCAGTGGAAGATCAGGAGCCGGATGCGGCCCTTGGAAATGGTGGATTGGGACGTCTTGCAGCTTGCTTTCTAGACTCTCTTACTTCTCTTGGCTATCCTGCATATGGATGCGGGATCCGTTATCATTACGGAATGTTCAAACAAAAAATTAAAAATGGGTATCAGGTAGAGACACCAGATAATTGGTTGAAAAACGGGAACCCATTCGAAGTTCGCAGGGACGAATATGCAAAGGAAGTCCGCTTCGGCGGTACGATCCGTATGCAGCACAATTACGAGACTGGAAGAGATGAATTTATCCAGGAGAATTTTGAGTCCGTGCTTGCAATTCCATATGACATGCCAATCGTCGGTTATGGAAATAATGTAGTAAATACACTGCGGATCTGGGATGCGAAAGCAATCACCTCTTTCCGTTTAGATTCTTTTGATCGTGGGGAATACCACAAAGCTGTGGAGCAGGAAAATCTTGCAAAAACAATTGTGGAGGTGCTTTATCCAAACGATAATCATTATGCGGGAAAAGAATTACGTTTGAAACAGCAGTATTTCTTCATCTCTGCAAGTCTTCAGGAAGCCATTGATAAATACAAACGCTCCAACGATGATATTCGCCGTCTGCATGAGAAAGTGATCTTCCAGATGAACGACACTCATCCGACTGTAGCGGTTGCAGAGTTAATGCGTCTTCTGATGGACGAGGAAGGATTAAGCTGGGATGATGCATGGAATGTTACAACAAAATGTTGTGCATACACAAACCATACGATCATGTCTGAGGCGCTTGAAAAATGGCCGATCGATCTGTTCTCCAGATTGCTTCCGCGAGTATATCAGATTGTAGAAGAGATCAACCGCCGTTTCGTAGAAAAAGTGCGCCAGATGTATCCGGGAAATGAAGAGAAAGTCAGAAAAATGGCAATTCTCTACGATGGACAGGTAAAAATGGCACACCTTGCAATTGTTGCAGGATTTTCTGTCAATGGTGTTGCAAAGCTTCATACAGAGATCTTAAAACACGAAGAGCTGAAAGATTTCTACGAGATGATGCCTGAGAAATTTAATAATAAAACAAACGGAATCACACAGAGACGATTCTTACTTCATGGAAACCCACTGCTTGCAGACTGGGTGACAAAGCATATCGGAGATAAGTGGATCACAGATCTCTCCGAGATGGCAAAATTAAAACCGCTGGCAGATGACCCGAAAGCAAGAAAAGAATTTATGGAGATCAAATATCAAAATAAAATCCGTCTTGCAAAATATATCAAAGAGCATAATGGGATTGAAGTGGATCCGGAATCAATCTTTGATGTACAGGTTAAGAGACTTCATGAGTACAAACGTCAGCTGTTGAATATTCTTCATGTAATGTATCTGTACAATCAGATGAAAGAGCATCCGGAGATTACTTTCTATCCAAGAACTTTTATTTTTGGGGCAAAGGCGGCAGCCGGATATAAGCGTGCAAAACAGACGATCAAACTGATCAACTCTGTGGCGGATGTGATCAACAATGACAGAAGTATCAATGGAAAGATTAAAGTTGTCTTTATCGAAGATTACCGTGTCTCAAATGCGGAACTGATCTTTGCAGCTGCGGATGTCAGCGAGCAGATTTCTACCGCTTCGAAAGAAGCATCGGGAACCGGAAATATGAAATTTATGTTAAATGGTGCCCCGACACTTGGAACCATGGACGGTGCCAATGTAGAGATCGTGGATGAAGTTGGAATGGAAAATGCATTTATCTTTGGTCTCAGTTCAGACGAAGTCATTAATTACGAGAACAATGGCGGTTATCAACCAATGGATATTTACAACAGTGACTGGGAGTTAAAAAGAGTTGTTGACCAGCTTGTGGACGGAACTTATGCAAATGGAGATCATGAACTGTACCGTGATCTGTACAATTCATTACTAAATACAAAGAGCAGCGACAGAGCAGATACCTACTTTATCCTCAAAGACTTCCGTTCTTATGCAGAAGCCCAGAAGCGTGTGGAAGCGGCATACCGCGATCAGGACAGGTGGGCAAAGATGGCATTGTTAAACACAGCATCCTGCGGTAAGTTTACGTCTGACAGAACGATCGAAGAGTACGTTGCAGATATATGGAAATTGAAAAAAGTGACAGTGAAGCCGGATCCAAGGCTGTAAAAATGGATTGAAAATCAGAATAGAGTAATTTTTTGGTGCTGCTGCTTTGGCGATTAATAAATCGTGAAGCGGCAGCTTCCTTTTTTCCATATTTCATAAAAGATGACGGTATAGTTTCCATAATCTCTCCATACATTGTAGAGGAGGGACGAAGAGATGCGAAGAAAAGCCAGAGAATTATTTTCACTGTTGGTCATTATATTTTTGTTGCCATATGTGGTGACACTTTTTATGAATGGCGCCCACATCAAAACAAGCAGCCGCGTAAAAGAAGACTATGTAAAGGTGCAGGTAGGGACGAGAGTCGAGGAGATCGTGTGGGAGAAATATCTCGCAGGAGTTCTTGCAAAAGAGATGGCAGCCGATTCGGAACTGGAAGCGCTGAAGGCGCAGGCGGTGATTCTTCGATCTGGTTTTTATGAGAAATTAGACCATGACAGAAAGACTATTTTCACCGATGATTTTTATAGCATGGAAGAGTTGGAGCAGGAGTGGGGGGAAGAGACAGAAACCTGCAAGGAGAATTTGAAAAGAGCAGTGCAGGAAACAGATCAAATGATTTTGCAGTATCAGGATCAATATGTAATGCTGCCATATCACAAACTGAGTGCAGGAAAGACGAGAAGCGGGCAGGAAGCATTTGGAAGCGAGTCGTATCCATATCTTCCGGCAAGGGATTGTCCAAAGGATTTGGAGGCGAAAGAACAGCTGCAGGAGTGTGTGCTGCCATATCATAAAGTAAAAGAAAAATGCCGCAAGTTTTTAACCGCAGTAGAAAATCCCGAAGAGACAAAAGAAGACAAAAAAGCAACATTTGATGATTTTGAAATACAGGGAACGGATGCGGCGGGATATGTGACAACTGTGCGGATTGGTCAGGCAACCTGCACCGGAGAAGAATTTCGGGAAGCATTGGAATTACCTTCCAGTCATTTTTCTTTTCAGGAGCAGAAAGGAAAACTGCAAATTACTTCCGGTGGAATCGGGCACGGAGTCGGTATGAGTCAGTATACAGCAAATCAGATGGCAAAAGAAGGAAAAGGATACGAAGAAATCCTTCAATATTTTTATGAAGGTGCGCAGTTAAAAGATGGCGGGGAAATATTTTTAAAATTGGAATAAGCACATCGCTTTCTGGCAAAAATAAAGTCAGAGGTGATGAAGATGAAGAAAAATGAAGAGCCATTCCAAATGAAGGGAAAAGGCATGGCAGCAGCAATCGCAATATGTTTTATCGCAGTTGTCGCACTGGTAGGGGCTTATACATTCAGCAGCTACAAACGTGAGATGAAAGAGCAGCTTGCCAAGGCCGAAGAAGAACAGAAAGAAAAAGAGCGAGAGGCAGAAGAAAAAGAACAGTCGGAAGCCGCCAACACAGATAGAATCGTACTTCCAGAGCAGGAAGAAGCAGCGCAAAATTCCGACGGAGAAGAACAACAGGAAGAAGGAGAAGCCACGGAACATGCGAAGGAAACTCCGGCACAGCCGGATGCAGGGGCAGAGCAGACGGCAGCTGCGGGAACAGCAGCTTATTTCAGTGAGGAAGACACCCTTCTGTGGCCGGTAGACGGAAATGTGATTATGAATTACAGCATGGATCAGAGCATTTATTTTGCCACACTTGATCAGTATAAGTATAATCCAGCCGTAGTGATCAGTGGGCAAGTCGGTGCAGAAGTAAAAGCGGCAGCCGCAGGAACAGTCTCAGCGGTCGATACAAATGCGCAGACCGGAACAACCGTAAGTATTGATATGGGGAATGGTTATGCAGCCATTTACGGACAACTCAAAGAAGTACCGGTACAGCCAGGAGAGTATGTGACAGAAAACAGTGTGATCGGCTATGTGAGCGAACCGACAAAGTATTACAGTGTAGAAGGTCCAAACTTATATTTCCAGCTGTTAAAAGATGGACAGCCAGTCAACCCGATGGACCATATCGCATACGAATAGAAAACAGAAAAAGAAAAGATCCTGAAGAGAAAGTTTTGCAAAACTGCTTTGGGATCTTTTCTTTTTTTGTTAACAGAAGAGAAAAACATCCTATATGATTGTATCGAGGTGGGAAAAAGAGTATAATAAAGGAGGATTAATTCGTGTATTACGAAGAAATAGTATGGGAGGGAAGAAAAATGATTGTGATGAATGTGGAAATGGATAATTTTTTTGCATTTAGGAATTTTAGGATGAACATGTCGTATCCAAAGAAAATTGTAGATTCTTCCATTAAAGGAGAGTTTTTACAGGGACGTTCAAATTTTCGTTATAAAAAAGTAAATATTTTGATGGGAGCAAATGCAACAGGAAAGACATCTTTTGGACGATTCCTGATGGCTGTGTTTAATTTTATGGATACAAAACAGTTCGAAAAAATCACAAAAGTCATTGACGATACAACTCAGGATGCTTTTTTTACAATGGATTTTATTACAAATGAATATGCAATGTATAGGATTGCCACAAGAATTTCTCCTGGAATAAGTGAAAGATACGAGATGGCAGATATTGCAGTGGATGTGCAAAAAGTAGAAATCAGTAAAAAGGACAGTTACGAGAGTTGTTGTAAAAAATTTAAAGAGATACAATTACAAAAAGGGAATAATTTTGTCGAAGAGTTGGAGAAAATAAGAGGATTATCATGGCTGTTTGAGTACCCTTCAGATTCTTTGACAAGATATCAAATACCAGAGAATCACGTTGAGAGATATACGAACATCTTAGAAAAAACATTGAAAGCGCTTGATCCATCTATTAAAAAAGTGGAAAGAATACAAAGTGTTGACAATGCATTTGTGATTCGGATGAAAAACAGAAATGTGATTATGCAGGATGGAAAGGTAGTTGATCAGGAAATATTATCCAGTGGCACGAAAGCAGGGATTGCATTAGCAATGGTAGTGGCATCGATTATCAATGGAGATCATGGATTTTACTATTGTGATGAGAAATTTTCATTTATACACAGTGATATTGAGAAGGCATTTTTATCTGTGATGATTGAATGTTTGAAAGACAACGATCAGTTATTTTTTACAACACACAATACAGATATTTTAGATTTACATTTACCAAAACATACCTTTGCCTTTTTGAAGAAAGATATCTATGACGAGCAGGAGCCAATAAAATGTATTAGTGCTTCTGACTATTTGAAAAGAAATACAGATTCTCTGAGAAATGCAGTAGAAAATGATTTGTTTTCATCTGCACCAAATGTTGAATTTGTATATGAAATTGCTAATCTTTGTCAGATGAATTAAAAAGGGTAATCAGTACATATGAAGAGGGAACAATATCATTATTTTGTTGAAGGAGAAGATGACAGAAAAGTTGTTAATACACTCAAAACAGATTTGCAATGGATCAAGCCCGGTAAAGTTCAAGTTTTTAATGTTATTGAAGAAGAACTGACAAGTTTGATTACAAGAACTTTGAAACCGGGAACAATCGTTGTTCTGGTATTTGACACAGACACTGGTAAAAAGAATACTTTGTTAAAAAATATTCGTTTTTTACAAAAAGATTCTAATGTAAAACAGGTATTGTGTATTATGCAGGTGAAAAATTTAGAAGATGAATTTTTGAGAAGTTGTGCAATCAGCCAGATAAAAGAACTGACGGGAAGTAAATCCAACAGCGATTATAAACGTGATTTACTCAGACAAAGTAATTTGGCAGACAAGTTAAAAAAACATCAGTTCCAATTTGAAAAATTTTGGAATTCTTCTGATAAAGTATACGAAAGTATCTGTAATGATTCCGCTCAGATTAAAATAAAAAAATAATCTGTTTTTAAAGAAGAATGTAGAAATAGGAAAAGATAAAGGAAATGAGCAGAGGATCCATGAATTATACATACATTGTAAAATGCAGTGACGGAACCTTTTATACCGGCTGGACAAACGATCTTACCCGCCGCATGGAGGCACATAATCAGGGCAGGGGTGCGAAGTATACAAAGGCGAGACGACCGGTCACACTCATCTATTATGAGACATTTGAAACAAAAGAAGAAGCGATGAAAAGAGAATATGCGATAAAGCAGCTGAGCCGGAAGGAAAAAGAAGAACTGATCCGATGAGAGGGTTGGTTCTTTCTTATTTTCCAATGGAAAAAGACAAAAGATGCTGAAAGATGTCGGAGCTTTTCACAGAATGAACACATAACTGTCACAGAATCAACGAGTTTCTTTTATAGAATAAAAAAATCAGAGCGTGTTTTTGGCAGCAGTGTAAAAAGTATTCCGTAATGGATGCGGAAATCATTCAGGAAAGTCGAAAGCATGATCCAGAGAAACACATTTTGTCGGGAGGGTAAAAAGTTGATAGAAGTTAAAAATCTGGTAAAACGCTATGGCAGTCATCTGGCGGTAGACCATCTCAACTTTACAGTGGAGAGTGGTCAGATCTATGGATTTCTCGGACCAAATGGTGCAGGAAAATCTACAACTATGAATATTATGACGGGATATCTAGGCGCCACGGAAGGAGAAGTGCTCATCAACGGGCATAACATTCTTGAGGAGCCGGAAGCAGCAAAGAAAAGCATTGGGTATCTCCCTGAGATTCCGCCGCTGTATCTGGATATGACTGTAAAAGAATATCTTGACTTTGCAGCAGAATTGAAAAAGGTAAAGAAAAAAGATAGAAAATCAGAAGTGGATCACGTCTTGAAGCTTGTTAAGCTGGAGGAGGTAGAAGGACGTCTGATTAAAAATCTGTCAAAAGGATACAAGCAGAGAGTCGGGCTTGCACAGGCAGTTCTTGGCTTCCCGGAAGTGATCATCTTAGACGAACCTACGGTCGGACTGGATCCGAAACAGATTATCGAGATACGGGAACTGATCAAGGAACTTTCCAAAAATCATACGATCATTCTGAGTTCTCATATTCTGGCGGAAGTACAGGCGGTCTGTGATTATGTCATGATCATTGCGCATGGAAAGCTGGTAGCAAGTGACACTCCTGAGAATCTGGAGCGGCTTTTAAATGGTTCTGAAACGATTGAACTGACAGCCAAAGCAGAAGAGACAAGAGTAAGAGAGATTCTTAGCAAAATAGAGGAGATTGAAACGGTAGACTATAAGGAACAACAAGATGGAACGACGGATATTTTTATCAAGACCGTAGATCAGAAGGATATTAGGGAGAAACTCTTTCACACATTTGCAGAGGAACATTGTGCACTACTGAAGTTGAATCTGTCAAGAATCACATTGGAAGATGTCTTCTTAAAACTGACGCAGGAGGAAACAGGAGACCCCGAGCAGAAAAAATCGGGCTTTCATACCGGGAAGTTTGACAGCGAGCCCGACACGGAATCTGATATAGAGATTCCGGAAGAGCCGAGCGTTTCTACGAATGAGGAAGGAGGAGAAGATGATGAAAGCGATTTATAAGAGAGAATTAAAATCCTATTTCGATTCTATGATCGGGTATGTATTTATAGCATTTCTTGTAGCGATCACCGGAATTTATTTCATGGTGTATAATCTGAATATGGGATATCCATATTTTTCTTATGCGCTAAACTCTATACTTTTTATTATGCTGGTGGCAGTCCCGGTACTTACGATGAAATGCTTTGCGGAGGAGAAGAAAAGCAGAACAGATCAACTTCTTTTGACAGCTCCGGTAAGTCTTAGTCAGATCGTGCTTGGAAAATATTTTGCAATGGTTACAGTTTTTGCGGTTCCATGTGCAATCTATGCGGTATTTCCACTGATCATCGAAAGCCAGGGAGAAGCACATATCGGCATTGATTACATGGCAATTCTGGCATTTTTCCTTCTTGGATGTGTCTATATTGCAATTGGAATGTTTTTATCTGCGCTCACAGAGAGCCAGATCATTGCTGCAATCAGCACATTTGGGGTACTTCTCGTTCTGTATTTGTGGGAAGGACTTGTTGACTTCCTGCCGACGTCGGCGATGGGAGGTTTGATGGGGATTCTCGCGATTCTGACAGTTCTGGTCATCGGTATTTATCAGATGACGAAAAACTGGGTGATTGCAGCAGGCGTGGAAGTGTTAGGCGCTGCCGCAGCAATTGGAACATATTTTGCAAAATCCAGTCTGTTTGATAACCTGCTTCCAGATCTGTTTGGAAAATTTATTCTGACAGAGCCGTTTACAAACATTGCATTTACTCATATTGTTGATATCAGCGGAATGATACTCTATTTTTCTTTGATTTTCCTATGTGTCTTTCTGACCGTGCAGACAATTCAGAAAAGGCGTTGGAGTTAGGAGGGCAGTATTGTGGAAAAATTGAAAAAACTATTTGGAACGATTCATACGAAACAAGGTGCGTACAGTCTGGGGCTGACAGCGGTTGCAGTTGCCGTGGTGATCGTGATCAATCTCGTTGCAGGAAGACTCCCGGAGTCTGTGAGAAATATTGACATCAGTGATAATCAAATCTATGAAATCACAGATACATCGAAAAAGATGCTGAAAAAACTGGATAAAAAAGTAGAAATAAAAGTATTGGCGGAGAAATCTTCGACAGATGAAAGAATCAAAACATTTTTAAGTAAATATGCCGCATTGTCGGGGAAAATTTCTGTTGAGTGGATCGATCCGGTGCTTCATCCTGCGGCACTGACTGAGTATGATACATCTTCAAATACAATCGTGGTATCCTGTCCGGATACAGAAAAGACAACAACGATTTCATTTACAGACATCATCGTCTATGATCAGTCTTCTTACTATATGACTGGTCAGATGCAGGAGTCACAATTTGATGCGGAGGGACAGCTCACAAGCGCAGTTAATTATGTGACAAGTGAAGAGACAAAGAAAATTTACCGGACGAGTGGACATGGAGAAAGTACAGTATCTACCAGCCTGTCAGAACTGTTTGAGAAGGCAAATTTATCGATGGAAGAGCTAAACCTGCTGATGAACAATGAGATTCCGGAAGACTGTGATCTTTTGTTTATGTATGCACCGACCACGGATATTACAGAAGATGAAAAAAATACACTTTCTGAGTATTTGAAAAACGGTGGAAAAATGATGTTGATCTCTGGTGCAGAAGATCAGGAGACACCAATTCTTGATGCATTTATGGAAGAATACGGACTTCAGATGGCAGATGGGTATATTGCAGATACGGAGCGTGCGTACCAGGGAAATCCATATTCATTCTTCCCGGAAATCAATGCTTCTGGAGAACTTGGGGAAGGAATGTCAAGCAATATGGTGCTGCTTTTGAATGCACGTGGAATGGTTGAGACAGATCCGGCAAGAGATACGATCAGTGTTACGCCATTTATGACAACTTCTGAGAATGGATTTGCAGTAACAGAGGATAAACAGGAGCAGGGAGAATATATTCTTGGTGCAGTGGCGACAGAGGATGAGGGAAGACTGACGGTGATCTCAGCGCCGATGATGATCGATAGCCAGCTGACAGATGCTTTTACAACGGTAGAAAACCTCAAATTGTTTATGAATGCAGTGACAAGTAATTTTGATGATGTAGAAAATACAGCGATCGAGCCAAAGAGTCTTGCAGTTACCTATAATACCGTACAGTATGCCGGAGGATTCAGCCTGCTGATGATCTTTGGAGTGCCGGCGATCATTCTGATCTCTGGATTTGCAAGATGGATGAAACGAAGAAAGGCATAGCAGGAGGGCGTATATGAAGAAACATAGATCACTACTGATTTTGACTGGCGCCCTGGCAGTGCTTGTCATTGTTTATCTGGGACTTGGAAGTTACAATCGAAAGCAGGAACAGAAGGAAGCAGAGACCGCTGAGGAAAATACCGTTACCGTGACAGATATTTCGGATCTCCAGGAGATTTCTTATCAGTATGAGGGAAATGATTTTGCATTTGCAAAGAATGAAGATGTGTGGTATTACACAAAAGACAAGGAGTTTCCAGTTGCACAAAGCTATATTGATGCGATGGCAACAGCCTTTGGAAATCTTACAGCAGTGAGGGAACTAAAAGAGACAGATCAGCTTTCCGATTACGGTCTGGAAAACCCGAAATACACAATCCATTTGAAAGATAGTGAAGGGACAGAGACTACACTTTACTTTGGAAATGCAGTGGAGGAAAATTATTATATGACCCTGAATGATAAAGAAAAAGTGTACACCGTCTCCGGGACGAGTTTGGACACAATTTCTTATGAACTGAATGACTTCCTTCAGAAAGAAACACTGCCAAGTATTGGAAGTGCAAACTTGAAGCAAGTGACGATCACAGAAAATGGCAATCAGACCGTATACGATTCCAAAGAGGAGAGCCAGAAAGAAGATTTGGCAGCGATTGCCGGAGGATTCGGAGCAGCATCATTTGGAACTTGTGTGGAATATGCGGTGAAAGATGAAAAATTGGCATCGTATGGATTAGAGGAAAATGAAAAGATCAAAATTGAGGCAGTGTATGAAGACGATGATAAGAAAGAGCAGACACTTACATTGAATATTGGTAAGTTGGATGAGAGCGGATCATATTACTATGTGCAGCTAGATGGATCTAAGATGGTTTACCAGATGGGAAAAGAAGTCGTAGAGAATATGCTGAACAAAGGAGAATAAAAGATGAAAAGAAGACTGAAAGCTTGGAAGAAAGTTTCCGGTCTTCTTTTTATGGATTATCTTAATAGGAACACATACATCACGATAAAGTGGCAGACACTTCCGCCCATCACAAATAGATGAAAGATCTCATGACTTCCGAAGTTCTTATGCTTGTTGTTGAAGATTGGAAGTTTCAGTGCGTAAATAATTCCTCCGATGGTATAGACGATTCCGCCGGCTAAAAGCCATCCAAATCCACCTGGGGACATTGTGTCAAGCAGTTTTGTGAATGCCAAAACGCAGGTCCATCCCATTCCGATATAAAGAACCGAGGAGAACCATTTCGGACAGTTTACCCAAAACGCTTTCACAAGGATTCCGAGAATTGCAATGCCCCACACGATTGTAAGCATGGTATAGCCGACAGGTCCTTTTAAGGTGATCAGGCAGATGGGTGTGTAGCTTCCTGCAATCAGCACAGAGATCATCATATGGTCAAATTTTTTCAGACGCTTATTCACTTTCTCGGAAATATCAAGGGAGTGATATAAGGTGCTTGCAGTGTATAATAAGATCATACTTCCAATGAAGATTGCGAGGGAAATCACATAGATGGGATCTCCTTTGTGAGCTGCTTTTATCAACAATGGTGTTGCGGAAAAGATAGCCATCAGCATTGCGATAAAATGGGTAATCGCGCTTCCGGGATCTTTTAAATGTTTTTGTTTCATAAGAATGCCTCCTGAACAATGATGAATAAAACGATAAGTAGTTTTCAATACTACATTAAGTATATGTTGATATTACTACTTCTATTACAAAAATGCAAGAGGAAAAGAAAAAGATAGACAAAATTCAGGGCATCTGTTATGATGAAAGACGTGTACTTTATGAGTGGGGTTGCTGCAAAGTTCATTTTGCACCAGCCTCATTTTTATGGACAGAAATAGCATGTAGGAAATATTAGTCATAAATTACTTTCCAATAAAGTATGAATGACAGGATAGATAAATACAGAAAGAACGGAAAGGAAACAAATAATGGAAACATTAAGATTTGAAGAGCTTGGAATCTGCCCGGAGATTCAAAAAGCAGTAAAACATATGGGATTTGAGGAGGCATCTCCGATTCAGAGTAAAGCCATCCCGGTTATGATGACAGGAAAAGATATCATCGGACAGGCACAGACAGGAACAGGAAAGACAGCCGCATTTGGAATTCCGATGCTGGAAAAAATTGATCCGAAGAACAAGAAATTACAGGGAATCGTTCTCTGCCCGACAAGAGAACTTGCAATTCAGGTGGCGGAGGAAATCCGGAATCTGGCAAAGTATATGCATGGAATCAAAGTACTTCCAATTTATGGAGGGCAGGAAATTGTAAAACAGATTCGTTCCTTGAAGAGTGGAACACAGCTGATCATCGGAACACCGGGACGTGTGATGGACCACATGAGAAGAAAGACAATTAAAATGGAGCAGGTGCATACGGTTATCTTAGATGAGGCGGATGAGATGCTGAATATGGGATTCCGAGAGGATATCGAGACGATTCTGGAAGGAGTTCCAGAGGAGCGGCAGACCGTATTATTTTCCGCAACGATGCCGAAGGCAATTATGGAGATTACGAAGAAATTCCAGAAGAATGCGGAAGTGATC
Organism: Faecalimonas umbilicata; assembly: GCF_004346095.1. Taxonomy (GTDB): domain Bacteria; phylum Bacillota; class Clostridia; order Lachnospirales; family Lachnospiraceae; genus Faecalimonas; species Faecalimonas umbilicata. The sequence goes on from NZ_SLZV01000026.1 coordinate 16,499, forward strand.
AAAGTGACGAAAAAGGAACTGACTGTGCCGAATATTGAACAGTTCTACTATGAGGTAAAACCGAAGAATAAGGAAGAAGTGCTGACACGTCTGCTTGACATTTATACACCGAAACTTTCTGTGATCTTCTGTAATACGAAGAAGCAGGTAGATCTGCTTGTAACTGCACTTTTAGGGCGCGGATACTTTGCAGCAGGACTTCACGGAGATATGAAGCAGGCACAGAGAGACCGTGTAATGCAGGGATTTAGAAGTGGAAAGACAGATATCCTTGTAGCGACAGATGTGGCTGCAAGAGGAATTGATGTCGATGAAGTGGAGGCAGTATTTAACTATGATCTGCCACAGGATGAAGAGTATTATGTACACCGGATCGGAAGAACCGGACGAGCAGGAAGAGTTGGACGTTCTTTTTCTTTTGTCTCCGGAAAAGAAGTATATAAATTGAAAGAAATCCAGCGTTACTGCAAGACAAAGATCTACGCGCAGAAAGTACCGTCATTGAACGATGTCGCAAATACAAAGATTGACAATGTATTGGAAGAGATTGAGAAGATGATCGAAAAAGAAGATCTGACCATGATGATCAATGCAATTGAGGAGAAAGTCAATGATTCTGACTATACAGCAATGGATATGGCAGCCGCATTTTTGAAATTGTACACCGGAATGAAAGATGAAAATGAATCGGAAGATGAATTTGACTTCGGAGATACCGGAGCGGAAGAGCCGGGAATGGTCCGACTGTTCATCAATATTGGGAAGAAGCAGAAAGCAAGACCGGGAGACATTCTTGGAGCGCTTGCAGGAGAAAGTGGAATGCCTGGAAAACTGATCGGAACGATCGATATGTTTGATAAATATACATTTGTAGAAGTGCCGAGAGAGTATGCAAGAGATGTTCTTCACGCAATGCAGAATGTGAAGATCAAAGGAAAATCCATTGCAATCGAGCCGGCAAATCAAAAGTAAAAAATAAGAACAAAAAGTAATAGGAAAAAATTAAGAAGAATGCGGAAATCTAATGATTCAGAATTAATGAATTCATATCCCGGTAATCTTTCGGGGAGATTCCGTATTCTTTTTTAAATGCCCGGTAAAAGCTAGAGTAATCCCGAAATCCGAACAACTGGTAGATTTCAGTAATGCTCATATTTCCAAGAATTGCCTCCCGGCACTGGTCTAACCGTTTTTTGGTGATGTACTGGTGCACGGAGATTCCGATACTGTCTTTAAAGATATGGGCGATATGATACTTACTCACATAAAATTCTCTCGCAAGGCGATCCAGCGACAGGTCTTCATTGAGATGCTCTTCGATATACTGCGAGATGTTCTGGTACAGGGCAAGTCCTTCATGTTGTCTTGCAGGATGCAGACGTTCGTAGATCATTCGGTTCAGATGAAGGATCAAATCGTTGACGGAGAGCGGAATCTGTGCTTCTTTTCCGAATTTATCCGATTGCATTTCCTCAATCAGGCGAAGTGCTTTGGACTGCACCGCATTGAAGGATACCCGGTCGTTGTGGTACAGATAAGTGTGTGTTGCCTGCACATGGTGCATAAGATATACATAATCCGGCGAAATCTGGGCAAGATAATTACAATATTCCTGACTGATCCAGAAGATAAATCTCCGGTAAGGAACTTTAGAACTATGGATGATCGAGTGGTGGTAAATGTGCGGGGGAATCAGCATAATGTCACCAAATTGAACTGGATAAATATCAGAACCAATCTGGATACTGACATCACCTTCCAGAAAAAAATAGAATTCATAGTAATTGTGAGCATGATTTTCTACTTTTAAGAGAGTTGTGTCACTGTAATAGTAAATCTCAAAATCTTTTGATACCATATGCTGGCGTGTAAGAAACTGTGTGCGGAGTTCTTTCTTCATAGGGCGTCCTTTCTGCTTTTCGGTGAGATTTTTTGGTTTTATTTTGCTATAATACTATAAAACAACAAGAAATGCAATGTATACAACAAATACGCCAATGGTGCTTTTTGTTGTTTTTTTGTAAGATGAAAAGAAGAAACGCAAATAAAAGAGGTAATGAAAGGAAACAAGAAAATCATGGAAATGACATTAAGATGGTATGGTTCAAAATTTGATACAGTAACATTACAGCAGATCCGCCAGATTCCGGGTGTGACAGGAGTTATCACAACATTATATGACACAACACCGGGAGAAGTGTGGAGCAGAGAGAGAATCCGCGAGATGAAGGCAGAAGTAGAAGCAGCAGGTCTTCATGTAGCAGGTATTGAAAGTGTCAACGTACACGATGCAATCAAGACAGGTGCGGCAGACAGAGATAAATACATCGATAATTACATTGAGACACTGGAAAATCTCGGACAGGAAGATATTCATCTTGTATGTTATAACTTCATGCCGGTATTTGACTGGACAAGAACAGAGCTTGCAAGAATGAGACCAGATGGATCTACAGTACTTGCATATACACAGGAAGCAGTAGATGCAATCAATCCGGAAAACATGTTTGAGTCAATTGCCGGGGATATGAACGGAACAGTGATGCCGGGATGGGAACCAGAACGTATGGAGAAAGTAAAAGAACTGTTTGAGATGTATAAAGATATTGATGATGAAAAGTTATTTGAAAATCTCAAATATTTCCTGGAGAGAATTATGCCGGTATGTGACAAATACGACATTAACATGGCAATTCATCCGGACGATCCTGCATGGAGCGTATTTGGACTTCCTAGAATTATCATCAATAAGACAAATATCTTAAGACTGATGAGTATGGTAGACAACCCGCACAATGGTGTGACATTCTGCTCAGGATCTTATGGAACAAACTTAAAAAATGATCTTCCGGATATGATCCGCTCTCTGAAAGGAAGAATCCATTTTGCACATGTGCGTAACTTAAAATTCAACTCTCCGACAGATTTTGAGGAGGCTGCACACCTTTCTTCTGACGGAACATTTGATATGTATGAAATTATGAAAGCACTCTATGAAATCGGATTTACAGGACCGATCAGACCAGATCACGGTCGTATGATCTGGGGAGAAGTGGCAATGCCTGGATACGGACTGTATGACAGAGCACTTGGAGCAACTTACTTAAACGGACTTTGGGAAGCAATTGAGAAAGGGGCAAAATAGGATGCAGTTAAGCAAAGCTGGATTGGCAGATAGAAAACAGTGGGAGGAAAAAGGATACCGACTTCCGCAGTTTGACCGTGAGCAAATGGTGGCTGCCACAAAAGAAGCACCATATTGGGTACACTTTGGAGCAGGGAATCTTTTCCGTGCATTTCAGGCAAATGTGGCACAGAATCTCTTAAATGAAGGAGTGCTTGACAGAGGAATTGTTGTGGCGGAAGGATATGATTATGAAATCGTAGAAAAAATGAACCGCCCACACGATGATTACAGCATTCTTGTGACATTAAAAGCAGACGGCAGTGTAGAGAAAACTGTAGTAGGAAGTGTTGCAGAATCTCTTGCATTGGATTCTGAGAATGAGACAGATTTTGGAAGACTTAAAGAAATCTTCACGACAGATTCTCTTCAGATGGCAAGTTTTACAATTACAGAGAAGGGATACAGCCTTGTAAATGGAAAAGGGGAAACACTTGCAGATGTCGCAGAGGATTTTGTGGCAGGACCTGAGAAGGCAAGAAGTTATATCGGAAAAGTATCTGCACTTTTATATGCAAGATACCAGGCAGGAGAAAAGCCGGTGGCAATGGTAAGTATGGACAACTGTTCCCACAACGGAACGAAGTTATACGATGCAGTCCACACATTTGCAGAGACATGGGTAAAAAATGGAGTTGCTGAGGCTGGATTTGTAGCTTACATCGAAAATCCTGACAAAGTTTCTTTCCCGTGGACTATGATTGATAAGATTACTCCTCGTCCGGACAGTTCTGTGGAAGAAATCTTAAAAAATGATGGGGTGGAAGAACTCGAGCCGGTGATCACTTCCAAGAATTCCTATGTGGCGCCGTTTGTCAATGCGGAAGAGTGTGAGTACCTTGTCATTGAAGACAGATTCCCGAATGGAAGACCGGAACTGGAAAAAGGCGGACTGATGTTTACAACACGCGAGACTGTAGACAAGGTAGAAAAGATGAAAGTCTGCACTTGTTTAAATCCGCTTCACACAACACTGGCAGTGTTTGGATGTCTGCTCGGATATGACTTGATTTCTAAAGAAATGAAAGATGAAGTATTAAAGAAACTTGTAGAGGGAATCGGATATGTGGAAGGACTTCCGGTTGTAGTAAATCCGGGGATCCTTGACCCGAAAGAATTTATCGATACGGTTTTAAATGTGCGTATTCCAAATCCGTTTATGCCGGATACTCCACAGAGAATCGCAACAGATACTTCCCAGAAGCTTGCGATCCGTTTCGGTGAGACGATCAAAGCATATGAGGCAGATGAGAGCTTAAATACAGCAGATCTGAAACTGATTCCACTTGTATTTGCAGGATGGCTCCGTTATCTGATGGGTGTGGATGACAATGGAAAAACATTTGACTTAAGCCCAGATCCGCTTCTTGAGACAGTTTGTCCATACGTAGCAGGATTCAAACTCGGAGAAGAGACAGATGTGGAAGCTTCTGTAAGACCGATCTTAGAAAATAAAGCAATTTTTGGTGTGAACTTGTACGAAGTGAACATGGCAGAAACTGTATGTGGTTACTTGAAAGAAATGCTTGCAGGAACCGGTGCAGTGAGAAACACATTGGAAAAATATGTAAGATAAAAGAAAGAGGACTTGGAAGGGGGTTACCCTTTCAAGTCCTTTGTTAAGAGGTAAGGAATACGATTGTAAATATTTTTTAAATGTGGTAGTGTATAAAAGAAGATAGAACAGATTCAGGAGGATAAAAGAATGAAAGATCAGAATTGTGCATACTGCGTAGAAGGCGAATTATTAGATGCATTTGGAATTAAGATTTGTGAATTGGAAAGCTCAAAAGTTTACTTATTTAAAGAACAGAGCCACTTAGGACGTGTGATCGTTGCTCATAAGAAACATGTAAGTGAACTGGTAGAATTATCTCAGGAAGAACTTCATTTATATTTTGATGAAGTGGCTAAAGTTGCCAATGTGCTTCACAAATTATTTCAGCCGGAGAAAGTGAACTATGGAGCATATGGAGATACTGGACATCATCTGCACTTCCATCTGGTTCCGAAATATAAAGATGGATATGAGTGGGGCGGTGTATTCGCAATGAATCCGGGAGAAAAGTATCTCACAGAACAAGAATACACAGAATTAGTAGAAAAGATTAAGAACGAATTATAAAATAGTGGTATCAACTTGCAGAAGATCTGCAAATGATATGCTCCCTTCGAGGAAGACAAGTGTAATAATAAATACTTGTTTCCTGGGAGGGAGCATATTTTATTTAGTTTTTTGGTTGGGATACAAGAAGCCCGCTGCGAAGTAGTATCGGTCTGACTGCGTTGTAGATAAATACTACAAGGATGACAGAGACAACAGCATTAACAAATGTAGTTGCTGCGCTCCATTTTGCAAGAACTTCTGCCATTTTCTGAGGCTGTCCGAGGATATATTGCTTATAAAAATATCCAACGATCGGATCGGCGATGACATTGAAGCTAAGACCGGCGATCGAGGCGATCAGACTCCACTTAAAGACGTATTTCTTGTCAGTGCTGTCGTTGATCTTTGCAATATGGTGAGCTACAAGACCAACGATAAGCCCAATACATAATTTCAGGAAAAAGGTCTTTGGTGCACCAGTGATATAGATTGGATCCATTAAATCGGCGATGGTCATACCAATTGCGCCAGCCAGCCCGCCATACCAGCCTCCGAGTAACAGTGCACCAAGCACACAGAATGCATTTCCGATGTGAAGGGATGTCGCATCACCGCCAGGCATTGGAATCTTAATCTGTAAAAAAGTAAATGATACGAAGCAGAGAGCCGCCAGTAATGCGGTTTGTGCTAATTTCATAACAGTTTGATTTTTTGTTTTCATATGTCTCATCCTCTCATGTATTTGCCATATTCGATATCGATATGGCGTTTTTATTTCTTTGTAAATCTATCCTAGCACAAGAGTGGTCATGTAAAAATAGCCAGTTTTGCAAAAAACGACCAGTCCAGATGAAAACAAAAGAAAAAGACCAGAAACTTTCTGGCCTCTTTCTATATTATATAAGATAGGGATGATTATGCGAAGTATCTCTTTAATAATCCTTCGAATGCTTTTCCGTGACGAGCTTCGTCTCTTGCCATTTCATGAACTGTATCATGAATAGCATCAAGGTTAGCAGCTTTTGCACGTTTTGCAAGATCAAATTTTCCAGCAGTAGCTCCGTTTTCAGCTTCTACTCTCATTTCAAGGTTTTTCTTTGTGCTGTCTGTAACAACTTCACCTAATAATTCAGCGAATTTAGCAGCGTGTTCTGCTTCTTCCCATGCAGCTTTTTCCCAGTATAAACCGATCTCTGGGTATCCTTCTCTGTGAGCTACTCTTGACATAGCAAGGTACATACCAACTTCTGAACATTCTCCTTCAAAGTTTGCTCTTAAATCTGCAAGAATGTCTTCGCTTACACCCTGAGCAACACCTACAACGTGCTCAGCAGCCCATTCTCTTTCTCCTGTCATTTCTTTGAATTTATCAGCTCCTACGTGGCACTGTGGACATTCAGCTGGTGCAGCTTCTCCTTCATAAACATATCCGCATACTGTACATACAAATTTTTTCATAGTTAAGATCTCCTTTTCTTTTACTTTTTATTTTTCAATATCAGTAATAGTTACTGATATTAATTTAAGCATAATTAGTTTCTTTTGTCAATGGATATTTGAAAAATTCTTTTGCTAAGACTTTAAAATACAATCTTCACATTTTCCATAAAACATTGTCGTATGAGACTCAATCTGCCCGGCAAAGTTTTTACCGGCAATCTCATTGATATGATCAATGCTTTCCATATCCAGATCCATTACTTTTCCACAACAAGTACATATAAAATGATAGTGTGGAGTCGTTTTACCATCAAATCTGTCACCACCGGAAGGGGTGGGAATCTTCAGAGCATCTCCGGTCTCTGCAAGTAAGTTCAGATTTCTATATACTGTCCCAAGACTGATGTTAGGGAATTCTTCCCGCACATGCATATAGACGGTGTCAGCGGTGGGATGTTCTTCTGTGTGTAACAGATAATTTTTGATGGATTCTCGTTGTCTACTATATTTTAGTGTTGCCAATGGGAATCCCACTTTCAATAATAGTAATAGTTATTATGATTATAATATAAATTATTCAAAGGGGATTTGTCAAGTAAAAATTTTAGGCAAGTAAAGCTATATTATCTAATTTTAATTATAAAAATAATAGAACTCACTTACTCTTGAAGTATAACACGATAAAATGTCTGACACAATATGTTTGAAAGGAATCATAAAAATTTTATATTTAGAATTTTGAAAGGGAGATTTCACAAGTTGGCAACAAAAGCATGATTTCAGGGAAACCGGGAATACTAAAAAGCGAAAAGAGGAGGAAACTATGAGGGATAGAAGTAGAAAGAAAATAATGGCAGGTCTGATTGCAGCAGAGATTTTGTCGCAAAGTATTCCCTGTATATCTATGGCGGCAGAACACTTACCAAGTGCGGGGGCTGGATTGTTAAAGGAGCAGTATTATGAGAAAGAGTTAAAAAAAACAGAGAAAACTGCCATACAGATTGCTGAAGTTACAGCAGATTGTCTCAACGTGCGGCAAGGTCAGGGGACAGACACACAGATTATCGGACAGTTGGAACAAGGTGCCAAAAAGAAAATAGAAGAGAAGCCTCAAAATGGGTGGATTCCAATCGAATATTATGGGGGAAGAGCATATATATCCGATGATTATGTTACGATAAAAGAAAAATATGATACTGTAGAATCAGAAGAAAAGAAAGGGACAGTAGAAGAAAGAGGAAAAAGGGTAGTCGCCTATGCAAAGCAGTTTCTTGGGAATCCATATGTCTGGGGAGGCACAAGTCTGACCGAGGGAGCAGATTGTTCGGGGTTTGTTCAGTCCGTGTATAGAAAATTCGGAGTGAAACTTCCGCGGACAACGTGGGATATGGAAAATGCGGGAATAGAAGTTACTTATGATGAAATTCTTCCGGGAGATTTAATTTTATATGAGGGACATGTTGGTATTTATATAGAAGAGAATCAGATTATTAATGCAATTGATGAGGAGAACGGGATTGGGATCAGTCCGGCATTTTTCACAGATATTATTACAATACGAAGAGTGCTGGAATAAGAAAAATGATGATGAAATGAGGAAAAATGGGTGCAGTATGTGTGAAGCGATTCAGCATACTGTGCCCTATTTTCCTATGCAAAACTTTAAATTGTATAGACATAGGAAAATAGTGGAAAAATAATCATATGCAAAGTGCACAAAGTTGTCGAGGACAAGAGAATTATGAAAAATACTATCAAAATACTGTCCACAAGTTTTCCACACAGGAAACTGGCTAAAATGGTTAAAAATAAAAGTTTTACACCAAGTTATCCACATTATCCACATGAATGAATGTGAATTGTGTGGATTATTATTGTTAAGAAAAGAACGAATGTTTTGGTCAGTTATAATAAAAATCTTCATTTGTCGAAAAAAAATAAAAAACTTGTTGACTTTTGAAAATTCTAAAATTGTATTAAAATGTATAAACAATTAAGTAAGAGTTGATAATTTCAAGGAGTAGTATTATAATCGAAGAGAGAGTATGACATATTTGAAAAAGGAAGGATAAATGTTCAAATATGTTTCGCGATTAGAGAAATAAAGGAGGAAATAAATATGGCAGCGAAAGTGACAAAAGATATGACAATCGGTGAACTGATCAGAACAAATCCAGAAGTAGCACCAATCCTTATGGAAGTAGGAATGCACTGTCTTGGATGTCCTGCTTCACAGGCTGAAACTCTTGCAGAGGCAGCTATGGTACATGGACTTGATGCAGATCTGTTAGAAGAAAAGATCAATGCTTTCTTAGCAGCAAACAACTAATCGAAGATTTTGCAAATAGAAAAAGCGTCTTGAGCAAGCAGACAGTATATTTGAGAAAGTCTGGCTCAAGGCGCTTTTCATTTTTTATCCAATCTGCGGCCGATGATCAATGATGTCGCTCTATGATGAAAGGGGATGAGATATCACCTTAAATCTCTGCAAGATGTCTGACTGCATCTGCAGAAATAATAGTCTGACAGTGCTCTTCCAAGTAAGCAAGAACAGCACCGGAGGCTTTTTCAAAAGAACCGTATTCGGATAACATATTACAGATTTTACTAAACTCACTGTTGGTGTGAGCAGATTGTGCTAAGGCTAAAATGAAAATACCGTTTGTTTCATTTTTGTAGAGTGTATTCGCTCCGTGGTACATTGGGTGCAGCAATCTGGCTGCATGGATCACGCTGTCTAAATTAGAAAAAGAAAACAGACGGATCGCTGGTTTTGCAGGGATGTCTTTTTTTGTATCTTCTTTTTCAGCAGCTTCTTTTTCAGGAGCTGGTTCTGCAACTGCAGATTTTACTTTATCAAGTAAATCGAGAAACTCGTCAGCGCCTTCTAATTTCTCAAGCATAGCCTGTTTTGTATCGGAATCTTCCAGTGGTGCAAATTTGGAGAAGCGCGTGTCGAGCTCTTCCGGATTATCCACCTTTGTAATGATCAGAACGATAGAATCTGGAGAAGCAGGAATTGCTTCAATCATGAGTGGAATATCATCTGCTTCAAATCCAAATTCACTGGAAGCTTGTTGCATCATGTCATGAAACAGCATCTTTGCTTTCTCGGTACCATAGGCAAGTTCGCTTAATTTCAAATGTCTGGCAGCAAGATCTGCACGTGTCAGAGTACACCGAATCTGGTTGTCATTTATTTTTTCGATCTTCATACATAATCACTTCCTTTTCGTAAACCTGAATACTTACTTTATAATAGTATAAACAAAAAAAAAAAATATGTAAAGAAAATACTTGCAAAGTCAGGAGAAATTATTTATAATGCGGGTATGAGAAGACAGTGTCCCGGTAATTATGTATAAGAGAAAAGGAGGGATACAGAAGCAATATCTTATGTTGGTGAAAACATTCTCAGGAAAATCTTTCAACAATTCTATTTATTCTAAATTAATTCGATTTTCTAAGTGATTCAGCTAAATTTCAAAACTAAAGCAGTTACAATTACAAATAATCATTTTATAAAATGCACATAATAATTAAAATGTCCATTTGCTGTCTTCTTTTTTCAGCAGAAATCTGTTTTGCGAAGAATATATCACATGCACCCAGGTCTTAGCAAAAAGCGGAGGAAGCCATAATTACCGTTTGGACGGGAAGGAACGAAGTGAATAGTACAGAAGAAAAATACAGACAATTTTTCATAGAGCTGGAAGCATATGAAAAATGCGGGATTCCAATGTCTATGGACGGAGAACCGGCAAGTCCGTTACAGATTGTCAATGCACATATGGCAAAAGAAAGCAATGCATATATGCGGGACTATGTGATGGATGATGAGACTGGAAGCCTAAAAGAACTTCATTTTCAAAAAATAGCAGCAAAATAATACGAATCCCCTCAATGTAGAGTATTAAGAAATTCTTATTATTTTTTGAAAACGAGGAAAGTATGTAGTAATCTGTCGAAAAAAGAAAATGCATATGGTATAATAGGTCAGGTAGGAGGTAGGCTATGGATAGAAGAGAAAATGATCGAAGATATAGAAGCCGGGCGGAAATGCTGCGTGACCGAAGACGAAGAAGAAAGCGGACATGTCTGATTGAGCTTTTGATCGTATTATTTTTTATCATTGTAGTTGTCGCTGTGGCAGGTATATTTGTATGGAAAAAATATGGTCCATCGAAGGTGAAAGCTGATTTGAATGAATATTATGGTGTAGATGCCGCAGAGCAAGCTGCAGTTATTGTGAACAATACGATTCTGGAACAGAAAGGGATTGTGTCTGACGGACAGTTTTATTTACCATATGAGGCGGTACGTCAAGAGATTGACGGTGGATTTTACTGGAACGCAGCCGAAGGCACACTGCGCTATACGTTGCCGTTAGATCTTGTGGAAGTACCGGCAGAAAGCAAGGAATATACGAATGCAGGTCAGAGGGAATCCAAGGACTATGTAATCGTAAAAAATATCGGGGACCAGACTTATATCGCAGTGGATTTTATTCTGGAGTTTGGGAATGTCACTGCAAAGACTTATAAGAGTCCGAACAGAGTAGTTCTCTTTGATGATTGGGGCAAGGTGAAGACGACAACTGCAAAGAAGGATACGCAGATGCGCTGGCTTGCAGGTGTTAAGAGTGATATTCTGACGGAAGTTAAGAAGGGTGACCGTGTATATTTTATAGAAGAGGAAGGTGACTGGAAGAAAGTCCGCACAGAGGATGGTATTATCGGATATATAAAGAGCAGTGCATTAAAGTCTGTGAAGACAGAAACAATCACCTCTTCTTCCAAAGCCCCGGAATATACAAGTATGACAAAAGATTATAAGATTAATCTTGCCTGGCATCAGGTTACGAATGAAATAGCAAATGAAACGTTAAGCGAAACGATTGCATCGACACAGGGATTGACAACAATTTCACCTACATGGTTTACAGTTGCCGATACAGTGGGAAATCTGAATTCTATCGCAAGTTCAGCTTATGTGGATACGGCTCATGCAGCGAATCTGGAGGTATGGGCACTTGTGAGGGATTTTGACGGTGGCATCGACTCGCCGGAAGAGACATACCAGTTGTTAAGTTCTTCTTTGGCCAGAAAGACTCTGATCGATAATCTGATGATGCAGGTACAGCAGTATAATATTGATGGAATCAACGTGGATTTTGAGAAAGTTTCTGAGGAATGTGGAGAACATTTTATTGAGTTTATCCGCGAACTTTCTATAGAATGTCGAAGAAATCAAAAAGTTCTGTCGGTAGATAACTATGTGCCGATGGGATTTAATAGTCATTATGAACTGGAGGAACAGGGGAAGGTTGCAGATTATGTCATCATTATGGGATATGATGAACATTATGCCGGCTCGTGGGAGAGCGGTTCAGTGGCTTCTATTGACTATGTGGAAAATGGAATCCGGCAGGCGACAAAGGATGTGTCAGCAGAGAAAGTAATCAATGCAGTCCCATTTTATACAAGATTGTGGGAAGAAGTGCCAAAGACAGAGCAGGAACTTGCCGCGCAGGCTGGAACAGAGCAGGCGCAGTATAAGATGAATGTTACAAGTGAGGCTCTTGGAATGCAGGAAGCCGAGGCGTGTGTGGCACAGGCTGGAGCAGCCGTCACATGGGATGAAGAGACACAGCAGAATTATGCGCAATGGGAGTCGGACGGTGCCACATATAAAATATGGCTGGAAGATAGTTCTTCTATTGAGGCAAAATTAAAATTGATGGAGAAGTATCAGCTTGGTGGTGTTGCTGCATGGAAGCTGGGATTTGAAAAGCCTGAAATCTGGTCTGTGATTGAAAAATATATAAAATAGCGTCAGATTACAGAAAATTTCATAGAGAAAGAGAAATGATATTTTATTTCCCCCTCTCATATATTGTAATGATATAGGAAGAGGGGGGATTTTTTTGCAGAAAAAGATAGAGCTGATGATGGGAATTCTGCTGATCATGGCAGCCTTGATCGGGGGGAAGACACTGACGAACGCAGTTTCCGGGAAAATTTCAGAACAAAAAGAACAGGCGATTGTGATGATCGATCCAGGGCACGGAGGTTTTGATCCTGGAAAAGTCGGGGTAGATGGTTTGGCTGAAAAGGATTTGAATCTGGCGGTTGCCAAGAAGCTTCAGAAGATTTTGACAAAGAATGGTGTGCATGTTGTGATGAGCCGTGAAGAAGACACTGCACTTTGTGAGGAAACAGCTCCGAATAAAAAGATTCGCGATATGAAAAAAAGAACAGAATTGATCAATCATAGCAAAGCGTCTATCGCTGTCAGTATTCACCAGAACAGTTACCAGACAAGTGATGTGAAAGGGGCGCAGGTATTTTATTTTACACATTCCGTAGAGGGAAAGAAGGCAGCAGAAATTTTGCAGAAGCATTTAAAAACGGTAGATGAGACAAACAGGAGAGAGGCAAAACCTAATGATACTTATTACATATTGAAAAAGACAGAAATACCAACTGTGATTGTAGAAGCGGGATTTTTGACAAATCCAGAGGAAGCTGCAAAACTTCAAGATGAGGCATATCAGGAGAAAATCGCACAGGCAGTCTGGGAAGGATTGAAGGAATATTTAAACTTGTAAAGAGGTTTATTTTTTAACAAAAGAATGCTATAATAGGGGGCATGGAAACGATAATAAAAGAAATACAAAGAACAAATATTGACGAAGATGTGATCGGAATGGCAGGGGTCATCCTGAAGGAGGGAGGGCTTGTAGCTTTCCCGACAGAGACTGTATATGGACTCGGAGCACATGCGCTGAAGGAAGAGGCGGCAAAAAAAACATATGCGGCGAAGGGAAGACCTTCTGATAATCCATTGATCGTTCACATTGCAGAATACCGGGCATTGGAAGAGATTGCGGTGAATATACCAGATAAGACTGCACTGCTGGCGAATCACTTCTGGCCAGGACCGCTTACGATGATTTTTGAGAAAAGTGCATTGGTACCATATGGAACAACCGGAGGACTGGATACTGTAGCAGTCAGAATGCCGGCGGATGAGGTTGCGCGTGCGATCATTTTGGCAGGCGGAGGTTATGTGTCTGCTCCGAGTGCAAATACATCCGGGCGCCCGAGTCCGACAACTGCGATGCATGTGAAGGAAGATCTGGATGGCAAGATTGATATGATCATCGATGGAGGAAGTGTGGAGATCGGAGTGGAATCGACGATCCTTGATATGACTGTGACACCTCCGATGATCCTTCGGCCGGGAGCGATCACAAAGGAGATGCTTGAGGAGGTGATCGGTGAGGTCACAGAAGATCAGGCAATTGTCAGTGATAAGAGCAAGGAAGCTCCGAAGGCACCGGGCATGAAGTATCGACATTATGCGCCGAAGGCAAAGCTGATGATTATTGAAGGAGATACAAAAGAGGCGGTCAAGGCAATCCGGCAGGTTGCGTTTGAGCAGGAAAGACTTGGTTATAAAGTTGGAATCATTGCTACAGACGAGACGGCAGAAAAGTATAAAAGAGGTATTGTAAAAAATATCGGGACACGGGAAAATGAATATACGATCGCTCAGAATTTGTATCGTGTCCTCAGAGAGTTTGACGAGGAAGATGTCGATTATATTTACAGTGAAGCTTTTGCGATGGATGGGATTGGCTCGGCGGTTATGAACCGTCTCAAAAAAGCTGCGGGGCATCATATGCTTCGGGCAGAAGAGATCACAAGGCTACAAAAATACAGACGGATCCTTTTCCTGAGCAATACAGACAGCAGCAGAGGGCCGATGGCAGCAGAGCTTCTAAGAAATCAGGAACTTTTGCAGGAGTATGATATTGAGTCAAGAGGACTTGTCGTACCACTTCCAGAGCCGGTCAATCAGAAGGCAGAAGCGATCATGAAGAGTCAGGGCATGTCGATCGCAGATTATAAGTCAAGGCAGTTTACGGAGGAAGATCTTGACGAGGAGACACTGGTGCTTGCCATTGATGACAGGCATAAATGGAGTGCAGTGGCAGATTATGAGAATATCAAAAATGTATATACACTGGGAGAATATATAGATGATGACAGGAAAATCCCATCTGCATATGGACAGCCATTGACGGAGTATGGTAGTGTATACGAGATGATGAAAGAATTTATCGAGAAACTGGCACAAAAGCTGAACGAGGAGGTAACAAAAGCATGATAGCAATCGGATGTGATCACGGTGGATATGAATTGAAACTGGAGATTATCAAATATTTAGAGGAAAAAGGTCTGGAGTACAAAGATTTTGGATGTGACGGGGAATCTGTGGATTATCCAATTTATGCCAAAAAAGTAGGACAGGCAATTATAGACGGAGAATGTGAGAAGGGGATTCTGATCTGCGGAACAGGAATTGGGATTTCCATCGCAGCAAACAAAATGAAAGGGATCCGCTGTGCGCTCTGTTCAGACTGCTTTTCAGCAGAGGCGACAAGATTACACAATGATACGAATATTGTCGCTTTAGGAGGACGTGTGGTAGGACCGGGACTTGGTGTGAAGATTGTCGATACATTTTTAAACACACCGTTTTCCGAAGATGAAAGACATAAGAGACGTATTGCATTAATTGAAGAATAGGAGAAAAACAATGGGAAAAGTACTGGTAATGGAACATCCGCTGATCCAGCATAAAGTAGGAATTATCCGAAGAAAAGAAGTCGGATCAAAAGATTTCAGAGAGATCATCAGCGAGATTGCAATGTATATGTGCTATGAGGCGACAAGAGATCTGAAATTACAGGATGTCGAGATTGAGACACCAATCTGTAAGACAACTGTTAAGGAACTGGCAGGAAAGAAACTGGCTGTTGTGCCAATCTTAAGAGCTGGTCTTGGAATGGTAGAAGGGATGCTTACGATGATTCCGGCGGCAAAGGTAGGTCATATCGGACTTTATCGTGATCCGGACACATTGGAACCGGTAGAATATTACTGCAAGCTTCCGGCAGACTGCGGGGAGAGAGAAGTATTTGTCGTAGATCCGATGCTTGCGACAGGAGGATCCTGCGTTGCAGCGATTCAGATGCTGAAGGATAAAGGTGTGAAAAATATTCGTTTCATGTGTATCATTGCGGCACCGGAAGGTGTGAAGAAGCTTCAGGAAGCACATCCGGACGTGGATGTCTATATTGGGGCTTTAGATGAGAAGTTAAATGATCATGGATATATTGTTCCGGGACTCGGGGATGCGGGAGATCGTATTTTCGGAACAAAATAGAAACAAGAGCCAAAAAATAAAGAGAGCATAAACTCCCAGACAAGTCCATATATATGAGATAAGAACAACTGGAGAAGGAAAAGATGGATGAAAATCGTTCAAGCATCGTTGTAAATTTTATTGTCCGGGCAGTCATTGGTCTGGGAGTTATTTTCTTTACAAATGAAATCCTCGCATCCAGAGGAATTTCAGTGGCGGTGGGGCTGAATGGCCTTTCCCTTTTGACATCGGGAACCCTTGGATTGCCGGGGGTCTGCTTACTTTACGGGATTCTTTTCTACCAAAACTTGTGAGTATTTCACAAAAAGCGTCAAATCTAAAAATGCATATAGACAAAAGGAAAAGATGTCGATATAATACAACATACAAACAGAACATTTCTAAATGAAATATCATTCTATGGTCAAGGGACCATTACATATCAAAAGAGGCTGGCAGTAAGTACAGCCAGATTCCATTACAAATTCAAAAGGAAAAATCCAAAACACAAAAATTCAAAAAGGAAACTTCAAAACACATAAACAGAAATGGAAGTGATGCATTGAAAGGAAAAATACTTGCAATCTGTACACAAGAGCCAGAGTATGCAAGAGGTCTGTCGGAGTACATTTTGGGAAGAAGAGAACTGTTGTTTCAAGTGATGGTCTTTTTAGATCTGGAGAAACTAAGACAGTTTATAAATGAACATAGAGTAGACCTACTGCTTCTGGATGATATTTATGCTGATACAGAAACGATGGATGTTAAACAGGTATTTATGTTGTGTGATGATCGGAATTACAAAGAAACAGATTGCTATCATCCAATCTATAAATATCAAAGTGGAGAGAAGATTATTGCAGAAATTCTAAGCTGCTGTGCAGAGGAGGAGGGAAGTGAGACAATTCTGAGGATACAGAAGGCAGATGTGGAGGTGATCGGTGTTTACTCGCCGATACATCGAATCGGAAAGACACAGTATGCACTGCAGCTTGCAAAAGAATTTGCAAAGAAAGGGAATACACTTTATCTGAACTTGGAGGCGTATGCCGGCAGACAGGAGGGAGAAGAGGAGACAGGAGGGCTTACAGAAATTTTGTATTATCTCAGGCAGGGCTGTAAAAATATGGGAATCCGGCTGGAGACATTGGTGAAGCATGAGGAGGCAGTTGACTATCTGGTACCGATAGAAATGTATCAGGATCTGAAATCGGTCACAGAAGAAGAGTGGAAGCAGCTTTTGACCGAGATTGCTGAGAAAAGTATTTATGAGACAGTAGTGCTTGATATCGGGGATGCAATTCGGGGAACGTATGGAATATTAGAATTGTGTTCCTGCATTTATACACCAGTTGTGCAAGAGGAAACGGCACAGAGAAAACTGGAGCAATATCGGGACAATCTGACTGCAATGGGTTTGGATTGTGTGCTTGAGAGAACAATTTTTGTGGAGGTGAGGGAATTGTTATGAGAGATACAGAGCATTTATATCAGAAAATCATGGAGGAGTTGGATCTGTCCAGAGAGATAGAAGACGAAGCGCTGATGGAGTTAATCTATACCGTATTATCGGAAGAACGAAGAGAACACTATATGTCACTTCAGGAGATGAATATGCTTGGGAAGGAGTTGTTTAATGCATTCCGAAAGCTGGACATCCTTCAGGATTTGATCGAGGATGAGGAGATCACGGAGATTATGATCAATGGTGCGCAGCATATCTTTATGGAAAAAGCAGGAGTTGTGACAAGACTGGAGAAGCGGTTTGCATCGAGACAAAAGTTGGAAGATGTTGTGCAGCAGATTGTTGCAGGATCCAATCGAATTGTGAATGAGGCAAATCCGATTGTGGATGCAAGGCTTCCAGATGGTTCCCGTGTCAATGTCGTACTTGCTCCGATCGCGCTGAACGGACCGATTGTGACGATCAGAAAGTTTCCGAAAGAGGCAATGACGATGGAACGTTTGAAGAAGTTTGAGGCAATCTCAGAGGAGGCGGCTGATTTTCTGGAGCAGGCAGTGAAAGCAAGATATAACATCTTTATCAGTGGAGGGACCGGATCAGGAAAGACGTCAATGCTAAATGCGCTTGCACAGCATATACCTGCTGGGGAGCGTGTCATCACAATTGAGGATAATGCCGAACTTCAGATCCGGGGAATTGAAAATCTTGTAAGGCTTGAGGCTCGTAATGCAAATGTGGAGGGAACTGGTGAAATCTCAATCCGGGATCTGATCAAGTCAGCGCTTCGCATGCGACCTGACCGGATTGTTGTCGGGGAGGTCCGGGGAAGTGAGGCAATTGACATGCTGCAGGCGATGAACACCGGGCACGACGGCTCACTCAGCACGGGACATGCCAACAGTACAAAGGATATGTTCAGTAGACTGGAAACAATGGTGCTTATGGGTGTGGATCTTCCATTGAGCGCAGTACAGAGGCAGATTGCTTCCGCAATTGATCTTGTTGTCCATCTGGGAAGACTGCGCGATAAGAGCAGGAAGGTGTTGGAAATCTCAGAGGTGCTTGCTTATGAAGAGGGGGAGATAAAGGTACAGAGTCTGTATCGATTTGAAGAGACTGGAAGAAAAGATGGAAAGGTGCAAGGGAGGCTAAAATGGGTTCATGAATTACAAAAGAAAGAAAAGCTACTGGCAGCAGGATATTAAAAAGGCAGAGTATGGAAAGGCAGCGTTCAAAGGATTAGCGTTGTTATCAGGGATTGCATATCTATTTTATGACTTCTTTTTAGGGGGTCTGATGTTCTCACCATTTCTGGTGATCTATCTTCGTATTTGGGAAAAACAATATATAAAGAAACAGCAGCAGGAATTTTGTGTTCAGTTTAAAATGAGTCTGCAGTCGATGTCCTCGGCGCTCAATGTCGGATATTCGGCAGAAAATGCACTGAAGGAGACGGCAAAGGATCT
This sequence comes from Faecalimonas umbilicata, assembly GCF_004346095.1. Classification (GTDB taxonomy): domain Bacteria; phylum Bacillota; class Clostridia; order Lachnospirales; family Lachnospiraceae; genus Faecalimonas; species Faecalimonas umbilicata. Next base: position 35,377 of record NZ_SLZV01000026.1, read on the forward strand.
GTCATTGATCTATAAAAAAGATACACGGATCATGAGAGAATATACTTATATGATTCATCAGCTCAATATGAATGTACCTTTGGAGCAGATCTGGAAAGAGTTTGCAGACAGGGTAGGACAGGAGGATGTCTCGAATTTTGTATCTGTCTTTGTGGCAGCAAAGAGAGCAGGAGGGGACAGCATTGAGATGATCCGAAATGCGGTAAAGCAAATCTGTGAGAAAATTGAGGTGAAACGTGAGATTGAGATGACAATGTCAGCAAAAAAGTTAGAATTTCAAGTAATGTCGGTGGTTCCCTTTGGAATTATTTTCTATATGAGGATAGCATTTCCGGATTTTGTAGAGGTACTTTATAGAAATTTTCTTGGGATTTTTGTGATGACTGTCTGTCTGGCTGTTTATGCAGGGGCATTTTATATGGGAAAAAAGATGATTGAAATCGAGGTGTGAGATGATTGTTTCGATAGGAATATTTATAGCATTGGCAATCGCCGTTATTTTGTATCAAAAGAGAAAGCTTCCGGAATGGTGTATGAGAAAGAACAGCAGAAATATTTTTCTGATGCTGCTCGGTGTGAATTCACTTGCCGCGTATCTGTTTTATGTGGATCAACAGGCGGAATTTATGGGAGAACATGCAAGACTGGAGCGAAATAACTGTGGGGAAGGAGTGCGAACAGAGAAGTTGATCGCAAAGACAGGTGGAAGAGAGATTCCGATTACGATAGAACTTCCTGAGAGGCAGTACAATGGAAAGGAGTTGGAGAAAGCATTTGAAACAGCGATGAAAGAGTTGGATGGTATTATTTTGGACAAAAATAAGACATTTGATGAGGTGCGGAAAGATTTGAATTTCCCATCCAGGATTCTGGATATGCCGATTACCGTTTCCTGGGAAGTAGACAACTATGAGGTGATCAATGTTCTCGGAGAGTTGCAGACAGAGGCACTCAGAGAAGAGGGGACAATCGTTCAGATTACAGGGAAACTGAAATATGGAGAAGAGGAGCGGATCTATATGAGAAGCGCCAATCTGTTTCCACCTAAATTAAAAGGCGATGAGAAGATCGCAGCTCAGCTTGCAGGGCAGGTTGCAGAGAAAGAAAAGGAACATCCGGAACAAAAACAGGTAGAATTACCAGAGACTTTAGAGGGAAAACCGGTCAGCTGGCGACGTCCGGAGGAAAACAGAGGATATGTCATTTTAGGACTTGGATTGGTTGGAAGTATTCTTCTGATTCTACTGGAGAAAGAAACGCAGAAGGAAGAAATGAAAAAGAAGAAAAAGCAGATGATGATAGATTATCCGGAAATTCTAAACAAATTTGTGTTGTTTCTTGGAGCCGGAATGACAGTAAAAGCTGCATGGCAGAAAATCTCTTCTGATTATGAAAAAGGGAAAATAATGGGAAAGGAGCGGTTTGCATATGAGGAAATGGCATATACGCTTAGAGAAATGCAGGCAGGGGGTTCCGAGAAAGAATGTTATGAGCATTTTGGAAAACGGTGTGAGGCTGTGTGTTACATGCGCTTTGGAGCTTTGCTTTCCCAAAATCTGAAAAGAGGATCAAAAGGGTTAGCCGATCTTCTTAGGCTGGAAGCAGTCAATGCATTTGAGGAGCGAAAGCGTGCGGCAAAAAAAGCAGGGGAAGAAGTGGGGACAAAGCTTCTGGCACCGATGTTTTTCATGTTGACAGTGGTTCTGGTTATTGTAATCGTGCCGGCATTTTTGTCTATGCAGTTTTAAAAAAGAGAAAGAAAAGAGGAGAGTGGACGGGATGGAGCAGAGATATTTCGAGAAACATTTTGCGGGAAAGGGGGTGAAATTATGTGGCGGATCCGACAATTTTTTGCATGTTTGAAAGATGAAAAAGGAATTGGTGTTGTGGAAGTTATACTGATCCTTGTCGTGTTGATCGGACTTGTAATTATTTTTAAGTCACAGCTGACAAGTTTGGTAAACTCAATCTTTCAGAAGATCACGAGTGAAAGCTCAGGGATTTAAGGAGTGACAGAGAAGATGAAGAGAGGAGAAATGACAGCTTTTATCAGTCTGGTCTTTGTGTTGTTGGTTGGATTGATCGGGGCGGTGATCGAGAGTGCATCGGTACAGACTGCAAAGAACTATCGCAGAGCGGATATGGATCGAGCGCTGCAGTCAGTATTTGCAGAGTATCACAGAGAGCTTCTGGCAGAATATGATATTTTTGGAATAGCGGCCGGCTATGAGACCGGGACATTTTCTTTTGAAAATATTGTAAACCGGCTGGAATTTTATGAGGCGGCGGGAATGACGCAGGAACCAGAAAAGCTACAGTTTCTGACAGATGATGATGGACAACCTTTCAAGGAGCAGGCAGTCAAATATATGAAAAGTAGAATGGGTGTTGATCTTGTAGAGGAACTGACTGGAAACTGTGCGGTATGGGAAGAGCAGAGTCAGCAAAGTGGATCTTATGAAGAACAGGGAAGTGATATCTCACAAGAGTTGGATTCAAAACTTCAGGAAGGAGAAAGTGAACTTCCTTCGGAAAACAATCCGCTGGAAAACATTTCTAATATCAAAAAATCAAATCTTTTACAGGTCGTTATTTCAAATCCGGAACAGTTATCACAGAAACAAATATCGTTAGGGGGACTTCCGTCTCATCGCAACTTACAAAAAGGAATTGGAAGATTCCCGACAAAAAGTGATGCACAAGGTAAGATTTCTTCTCTCTTTTTCTGTCAGTATCTTCTGGAGCATTTTGGAAATGCAGTGGATCAGAAGAAGGAAAATACACTTTCTTATGAAATGGAATATATTTTGGAAGGAAAAGAGAGTGACCAGCAAAATTTAGAAGCGGTTGTGAAGAAGCTGCTGTTGATGAGAAGTGGGGCTAATTATCTGTATCTTCTGACCGATGCGGGAAAACAGGCAGAGGCAGAAACACTTGCAGTATCATTGTCTACTGCGATCGCGCTTCCAGTGTTAACCGGACTTGTCAAGCAGGCAATACTCGTTGCATGGGCATTTGGCGAAGCAGTGATGGATATCCGAGCGCTTCTAGATGGAAAACGAGTTGCTCTGATCAAGACTCATGACACGTGGCAGTTGCAGCTTTCAGGGCTTCTGAAGCTTGGGACAGCAGGAGATCAAAAAGAAGGAATGGATGCCGAAGGTGGACTTCGCTATAAGGAATATCTGATGTTTTTATTTTTGCTGAAATCAGAACAAGTCTGTACGATGCGCGCCCTTGATCTGATTGAGATGGAAATGAAAAAGAAGCCGGGCGAAGAGACCTTTCAGGTGGATCATTGTGTGACAAAATTACAGGTAAAAAGTAAGTGCAAGATTCGAAGAGGAGTGAATTATCAGTTTTCAACTTACTTCGGATATGAGTAAGCAACAGATTGTGTAACAAAAGAAAAGAATATAATACTAGGAGGTGAATGCAAATGCCCTTTCCGTCAAAAAGGCTCACAAATTCAGAACGAATTTTTATTCAAAAGTACAGTATAAAATTAAGAAAGGAGAAAGACTCTTTCATATCCCATGCTCACCGGGACAGACTACAAATCTTGGAAAGGGCATTTTCATTCATCTCCAAAAAGGTGAAAAGCTTCTTTGTTCAGAAGGGAGATAGGTACAAGAAAAAAGAACGAAAACTGCATGCGGTGATTACCATTGAAGCTGCACTTACAATCCCTTTGTTTTTCTTGGCAGGAGTGATGCTGATCTATTTACTGGAAGTGCAGGCGACTAGGATCAGCGTAAAAATGGGAGCCGATACAGCGGCAAAAAAAGCGGCGGAGCGAATCTATCTTGCTCCAGTGCTCCTACCATCAAAAGTAGAGTCAGATATTGTAGGAGCAATTGGGCAGAGACGGTTAAGCCAAAGTATGATTGCCGGCAAATCCGGAGGAATTGACTGTCACAAGTCAAGAGTGTGGCCGGGATCAGGAATCATTGAAATTATCGTGGAATATAAAATTCAGCCACCAGTTAGAATTTTTGGGATTCCTTTGATTTCACAGACAGAACGGGTCAGGATCAAGGGGTGGAATGGTTATCAACAGGGAAGTTATATAGAAAAACAAGGGTATGTGTATATTACAGAAACGGGAACAGTCTACCATAAAAGTTATCAATGTACACATTTGAAATTAGCAATTCGGGCAGGAAACGTATCCGATGTTGCAGATCTCAGGAACGAATATCAAGGGAAATATTATCCATGTGAAAAATGTAAGGCAAAGTCTGCATCCGGGATGATTTATTACACAGTATCCGGGGATCGTTATCATGCTTCCCTTGGGTGCAGTGGGCTAAAAAGAAATATCCGGGCAGTGAAGCTGTCAGAGGTCGGTGGAAGAGGAGCGTGTTCAAGATGCGGACGGTAGGAACAATCAGTATTTTTTTATTTTTAGTAGTCTGTGCGGCGATAGATTTGAAAAAGAGGAGTCTTCCGATGTGGCTGCTGTGGGCAGGAAGTCTCGGAGTTCTTTTGATCAGTTTGTGGAATACCAGGCTGAATCTATTTTCGCTATTTCAGGGGGCTGTTCCGGGAATAGTTCTGGGGATAATAAGCTGGATCACAAGAGAAGCTGTGGGCTATGGAGATGTATGGATCATCACTCTTTTGGGGATTTACCTCGGAATCTGGGATACCGTCACCTTGGTATGCATTGCGTTCTTTTTCAGCAGTATTGCCGCAGTGGGATGTCTGGTTTGGAAAAAATTCCGGAGGGATACGAGGATTCCGTTTGTTCCTTTTCTTACAGCAGCATATGTGGGGGTGGTTTTTTTATGAGGATGAAAGCAAGTGCGACCATTGAGGCGGCGGTTGCGTGTTCCGTATTTTTTCTTAGCTTTTTTTTAGTTATCAGAGGAGTGTTTTATTATCATGATAAAAATATTCTGATGGGAACTGCCTATGAGGCGGCAGTTGTGCATAGCCAGAAAAAAAGAAGTCCGGAAGCTTGTACTATTGCGGAGGCAGAGCAGTCGTTTGAAATTGCGGCAAGGAAAAGGATGCTGTTATTTTCAGCAGTGAATCTGACGATTGAGGAGACCGATCAAAAGATTACTGTACAAGGGATTGCATGGAAAGGGAGAATGAAAATTTCTGTGAGCCAGAGTGCGGCTGTGACAGAGCCGGAGAAATTTATCAGAAATATGAGAAAGGCAGGAATACATGAAGACGGAGGTTAAAAGAAATCTTGACAAGACATACTTACTTATCGAAGAGGAGGGCATTTATGAAGAGGATTATCAAATGCATATGCTAAGGGAAAATAAAATTCCAGGTCTGCTTGAGGTACGTGGAAGAGGAGCCGGGGAGAACAGTCAGTACTATTACGATATCAGTTGTAAAGTTTCAATGAAAACAAAATATGAAAAGATTCCCATTGGGTATGAGGAATTGAAAGCATTTTTATATCAGCTTCTGACCGTTATGAAGGAAATGAAAAAGTATTTTTTAAGTGAAAACAAGGTGATCCTTGATCCAGAGTTTATTTATTATGAAAAGGGAGTGTTCTTTTTCTGTTTTTTGCCGCGTTATGCAAAAGAGACGACGAACGAGTTCCGGCATCTGGCAGAATATTTTGTCAGCCGGGCAGAATATCAAGAGAAAGAATGTGTATTTCTGGCATATGAGCTGCATAAGATTTCCATGCAGGAAAATTACTCAATGAAACAGATTCAAATGCTGATGGAAACAGACTGGAAAGAGCAGATGGAACAGCTGAGATCACAGCAGAAGGGGTATGTTACAGAGGAGGGAATATTGGATGAAACTGGTTGGGAAGCCGGAGAAAATATAGTGCTGCGGGAAAAGGATGGATGGTTTGTGGAATGGAAGAAGCATACAAAAAAGATTTTTTCAAAAAAGAAAAAATGGGGAGAATGGGACGAATTAGAGATGTTTCGGGATGACGATACAGTCTAGGAGGAAGGAGATGCTTGTGAAATTTGGACAAAGAGAAGGGAGATTCAAAGCGGATGCTACTGCAAAATGGATATTTTTTGTTGAGAAATCATTCCTTAAGTGGTATTATGAAAATTAGAAAATAAGTTCTATGAAATGAAGGAGGGTTTAACTATGTTAAAAGTAATCAGTACAGAAAAGGCTCCGGCAGCAATCGGACCATATTCTCAGGCAATGGTATTTGGAAATCTGATGATTTCTTCAGGACAGATTCCAATTGATCCTGCTACAGGTGAAATTGCAGGAACAACAATTCAAGAACAGGCAGAGCAGGTAATGAAAAATATCGGTGCTGTTCTGGAAGAGGCAGGAGCAAACTATACAGATGTTATGAAGACAACTTGTTTTCTTGCTGATATGTCTGATTTTGCAGCGTTTAATGAAGTTTACGGAAAATATTTCACAGGCAAACCGGCTCGTTCCTGTGTTGCAGTGAAGACACTTCCAAAGAATGTTCTCTGTGAAGTGGAAGTAATTGTTGCATTGGCATAATTTTAAGAATAGTTACAAGAGTGAGCAGTTTATGGTTGATGTGCTCACTCTTTTTGTACGCAAAATAAAAAAGAAACTGAATGCGGGGTGCTGTGATGGAGCTGTTGGAATATATGGTCCTTAGGAAAGAATCCGGAAAGGTTCTTGACACACACTTATTTTTGCTTAATACTAATAATTAATGTGACTTTATAAAATGAAATGGTGGTAAAGCGTGAAACAGGAAAAGAAAGCAGTCTGTACAATAGCAATGATCGTGATCAATATCACAATATTTCTTGTCCTTTCCTTTCAAGGAATGACAGAAGATGGAATTTTCATGTTTCATCACGGGGCAATGTATGTACCCAGCATGCTTGAGGATGGGGAATATTATCGCCTGTTTACAAGTATGTTTCTACACTTTGGATTTGAGCATTTGATGAACAATATGTTCATATTGGGTGTGATCGGATGGAATCTAGAATTAGAAATCGGAAAATGGAAATACCTGGCAGTCTATCTGTTAAGTGGACTTATGGGGAATCTGCTGTCTGCGTGGATGGACATACAGACAGGGGAATATGCTATTTCTGCAGGGGCGTCAGGGGCAATCTTTGGGGTGATTGGGGCATTATTCTATGTAGCGCTTCGAAACAGAGGACGAATTGGAAACATCAGCAGCAGAGGACTTGCATTTATGGTTCTATGTAGTCTCTACTTAGGCTTTACAAGTAAAGGTGTGGATAATTCGGCTCATATTGGTGGAGTTATCAGCGGAATTTTGCTGGCAGCTATATTGTATCATAAGAAGAAATATCCAAATGGCAGGGACAGTCAGCTTAAAGAGGAAGCGAAACTGTAAAGGTAGCTCCCAATCCCGGCTTTGAGGAGACGGTCAGAGTACCGCGGTGGGAGTCAATGATCCGTTTGCAGATTGCCAGTCCAAGTCCGGTTCCATTTGTCTTATAGGAGGTAAATGGAGAAAAAATGGTTGGAATCTGTTCGGAAGTAAGACCGCATCCGTCATCCGTGATTTCGACAATCACGTGATGGTCATTGCAAAAGGCCTTTAGTCTTATAAGACCATTTTCTGTGATGGCATCTTTGGCATTCTGAAGAAGATTTAAAAGTACTTCCTGAAGCTTTCGCTGGTCTCCGATCAGATCCGGAAGATTGTCTGCGATTTCAGAACAAAATTGGATGTTCGTCTGTTCAAGAGAAAGTGCAAAGGACAGTGCGATGTGTCTGAGAAATACCGAAAATGGAAAGACAGACAGGTTCAAATGTTCGCCGTGATTATAGGAGGAAAGTTCGTCCAAGAGTCCACAGATATATTTGACATCCTCAAGTGTATCTGACCAGTGCTGGATTTTTGTAAGTTGTGGCTGTTGCGCCTCCATTAATTGAAGAGAACTGTACACAAGTGTCAGTGGGTTACGGATTTCGTGCGACATTTTGGAAAGGATAAACTCATATTCTTTCATGAGTTTTTCAATCAAGATCTGTATTTCAGGATTTTGTTTTGCAAGAACCTTTAGCTTTTGTGAATCTGTTGTATTAAGCATACAAATCACCTCTCTGAGACGAGTGTAACATTGTAGTCACATGGATTCAACTATATTCCGACGACAAAGTTCGACAGAAAGAGGTCGGAAAAGTCAGACAGGAATGACATAGAAAAAACGAAAGAAGGAAAAATAATGAGAGATGAAAAATGTATTTTTTGTAAAATAGCAAATGGAGAGATTCCATCGGCAACACTTTATGAAGATGAGGACTTTAGGGTTATTTTAGACCTTGGACCGGCATCTAAAGGACATGCTTTGATTTTGCCAAAGGAGCATTATAAAGATTTGTATCATCTTGATGATGAGATCGCGGCCAAGGCGCTCGTTCTTGCAAAAAGAATGATCACAAAGCTGACAGAAGTACTTGGATGTGAGGGATATAATATTGTGCAGAATAATGGAGAATTGGCAGGACAAACTGTTTTTCATTTTCATATGCATCTGATTCCAAGATATAAAAACGACAATGTCGGGCTGGGATGGAATGTCGGAACACTTACAGAGGAAGATAAATTGGAAATTTTATCAAAGTTGAATGAACAGTAAGATAGAACGGGGTACCTGAGTGAGTCAGAAATTAAGTGAGAATATAGATTTTAATACGGCATATGACAAGTATGTAAATCTCGTTTTCAAAACAGCGTTGAATTACTCCGGAGATCACTATGTGGCAGAAGAAGCTTCTCAATATACATTTATGCAGTTATATATCCAGTTTGAACAAATAAAAAGAGGAAATATAAAGTCATGGCTGATTACAACTGCAAAAAATTATGTGTTAAACTATAATAAGAAGGTAAAATGGGAGCTTACAGACGAGAATATCGTAGAATTATGTGATATGAGGGAAGCTGCCCGCAGTACAGAAGAGAATGTGTTTATAAAAACAAAAGAAGAAAAGCATACATTGTTACGGAAAGAAATTTTTACTCAGCTATATCAGAAAAATCCGAGATGGTGGCAGGCAGTGGTGCTGGCGTATATTTATGAAGTACCGCAGGAAGACATTGCAGTGAAAATGAGAATAGAGCTAAATGCTCTGTATCAGATGCTTTACCGAGCAAGAAAGTGGATTACAAAGAATTATAGAGAGGAATTTGAAAAGCTGATCTAAAAAGGGACTGTCACGAAAATATTTTGTGACAGCCCCTGACGTTTTAGAAAGCATCCGACTATTTGCAAACAGATTCAATCAGTTCAATAATTGTGTCAATGGAATTTTGTTGATTGGATTGCTGCATCGCTTTGATATAAGATTCCCTGTCGCGGAACAATGTCTGCAAAGAATCAAGTAAGGTGGATTTATTTAATTCCTCTTCCTCGAGAACTTTGCTGAATCCTTGCCGTTCAAAAGAGCGAGCGTTCAAAATCTGGTCTCCGCGACTTGCATTTGCGGAAAGTGGAATCAGGAGATTCGGTTTATGCAGAGCGAGCAGTTCACAGATGGCATTGGCGCCCGCACGAGAAATCACTACATCAGCCAGGGCAAACAAATCTTTCAATTCGGATTTAATATATTCAAACTGAACATATCCTTCCAAGGACTTGAGAGAATCGTCTACCTTGCCTTTTCCACAGAGGTGGATCACATGAAAATCTTTAAGAAGATCAGGCAAAATCTCGCGGACTGCATTGTTGACGACAACGGAGCCGAGGCTTCCTCCAATGATTAGAATGACTGGTTTCCCTGCGGAAAGGCCACAGAATTTTAATGCGGCATCAGCATTTCCCGTGAGGAGTTCCTGTCGGATCGGAGAGCCGGTGAAGACCGCTTTTTCTTTTGGCAGGTGTTCTAATGTCTCCGGAAAGTTACAGCAGATTTTTGTGGCGGCAGGAATCGAAATTTTATTTGCAAGTCCCGGGGTCATATCAGATTCATGAATGATCGTTGGGACTTTACATTTTTTTCCAGCCATTACAACCGGAACGGTTACAAAGCCGCCTTTGGAAAAAATGACATCTGGCTGTAGTTCTTTGATCAGTTTTTTTGCTTCGCCAAATCCTTTTAATACACGGAATGGGTCTGTAAAGTTCTGCAAACTGAAATATCTGCGGAGCTTTCCTGATGAAATTCCATGATATGGGATGCCAAGCGGTTCGATCAGCCCTTTTTCCATACCATTATAAGAGCCGATGTATTGAATATCATACCCGAGTTCCTTTAAACGGGGAAGAAGGGCAATATTAGGTGTTACATGTCCGGCAGTTCCTCCGCCGGTAAGAATAATACGTTTCATGATGTTCCTCCGAATCTTTTCTATATCTAAGAATCATATTAAACAGATTTGAGAAAATGTCAAGAAAAAACAAAATAGTGAAGGTTGAGAAAAGAGGAGTGCATGTAAAAAATTCTATTGCCGTATATAAATGAGATAAAAAAATAAAATTCCTTTTGAGAGAAAGAGAGGTGGCAGATGGAAGAAAAATTCAAGCAGTTTTTGAAGAAGCAGATGGAAAAAGAGGCGGAACAAATAGAAAAGGAAGTTCTTTCAAATGAATCTTTAAAAGAAGTTCAGGCGCCAGACACATTGCGGGAAGCATTGGCAAAAAGCATAAAAGAATATGAAAAGAATCGGACAGATGCTCCTAGTATAGAATAAATTAAATTTCTGCTATATATTTTTGAGATGATGTATGGTAAAATAGTGTTATCAAAGAAAGGATGATCGCTATGAGAAAAA